>CAZNMY010000026.1:0-57097 GCA_964574325.1 uncultured Devosia sp.
TGCTTGTCGACGACGCCGAGGCGATGCTTCAGGCGATCCTTGAGGACGGCCTTCGACTCGTCCTGGACCTTGGCGTTGAAGAGCGGCGAGAAACCCTTGTGCAGCTCCGACGTGATGTAGTTCAGCCATGTCATGAGCTTGTAGCGTTCGGCCGTGCCGTAGGCGGGGGCGAGCTTGCCGGCTTTGTCGGCGATGAACTGCACGATCACGGGACCTTCGGTCACCATCGTGCCGTCGGCGGCCTCGAGGGCGGGGACGTAGCCGCCGGGGTTCTTCGCCCAGAAGTCGCCGCCGTCCTCGGTCTTCTTCTCGGCGAGGTTGACTTTCACCATCTTGAAGTCCTGGCCGGCTTCGCGCAGCACGATATGGGGCGACAGGGAGCACGCGCCGGGGGCGTAATAGAGCTTGTACATGGGGTTCCTCTCGGGAATTTGCGGGCCGCTCGATGCGCGCCCGATGGTCCGGCCCGTCGGGCCGCGGGGGACACTGCACCTGGCTCGAGGCCATTTCAAGTCGATGGCCGACCCGCTGACCGCCGGCCGGGTACGGGCGCCGCCCAAGCCCTGCAATGCCCCGCGCGTGCCCCGCTCGAGATCGGGGCTTGCCCCGGCTCGCCCAACGGACCGTTGATATGCCGCAATGCCGCCAACCGCATGATTGCTCTTAGAACAATTCGAAAACATAGCGCTTGACACAGCGCCTCAGCGCCTTTCAAGATCATGAAATATCTTATAGCTCTAAGGATGCCTCGCCGTGACCACTACAGCTTCTCGGCTTCGCCCGGATTTCAGGCGCTTTCTTCTGCGCGCCGGATTGCGTCCGACACGGCAGCGAGCGGTGCTGGCCGAAATGCTGTTCAAAGGTGATCGCCACGTGACGGCCGAAGAGCTGCACATGGAGGCAACGGCGGCAGGCTCGCGGATTTCGCTCGCGACCGTCTACAATACTCTGCACCATTTCCGGCAGGCCGGGCTCGTGCGTGAACTCGCGATCGAAGGCTCGCGGACCTACTTCGACACGAACACGTCGAACCACAACCACTTCTACTTCGAGGACCGGCACGACGTCGTCGATATTCCCGACAACGAGATCGGCCTGAGCAATCTGCCGAAGCCGCCCGAGGGCTACGAGATCGCGCACATCGACGTCGTGATCCGGCTGGTGCCGACGCAGCGTCCCGCCCGCAAGGCGTGATGCGCGTTCGCGCGAGGTAGCTCGCACGATCATCCTGGTGTTAAAGTGCCGACGGGCGTCGGCGGCATCATGAATGTTCGGGTGCCCCGAGGCAGACATCGGGGAGGCGAAATGCGGCTCAGTACGTTCGGCTATCTTTGTGCGGCGTTCTTCACGTCCGCTGGAGCCACGGTTGCGCAGGAATACCCAACCCGGCAAGTAACGCTCATCATGCCGTTCGCAGCGGGTGGGCCCGGAGACGTGATCGCGCGGGTGTTCGGACAGGGCATGTCTGCCTCGCTCGGCCAGCAGGTCCTCGTCGAAAACGTCGGCGGTGCGGGGGGCACGACAGGCGTGACGCGTGCTGCGGCGGCCAAACCGGACGGCTACACCATCCTGATGCATCACATCGGCATGGCGACCGCTCCGGCGATGTACGCAAATCTCAAGTTCGATCCGGTGAAAGACTTCGAGCCGATCGGCGTCGTGGCGGACAATCCGATGGTGTTCGTCACACGGAAGGGGCTGCCCGTTCAGGATTTCGGCGCGTTCGTCGCTTACGCGAAGGCCAACGCGGGGAAGCTCACGTTCAGCCATGCGGGCGTCGGCTCGGCGGCACATCTGTGCGGCGTGCTGTTCACGAGCGCGATCGGAGCCGAGATCCGGGGTGTGCCCTATCGCGGTGCGGGACCTGCGCTCAACGACGTGATCAGTGGGCAGATCGACTTCATGTGCGACCAGCCGGTCAACGTGATCGGCGCGTCGAGCACGGGCGACCTCAAGGCGCTGGCGGTGACATCGCCGAAGCGCCAACCGACGCTGCCCAACGTGCCGACCGTGACATCGTTCGGGTTCGACAATCTCGTCGTAACGATCTGGCTCGGGCTCTACGCGCCCAAGGGGACGCCGAAGCCGATCGTCGACAAGCTGTCCGCTGCGCTGCAGGCGGCGACTGTCGATCCGATGGTCAAGGAGCGGATGACGAACGTCGGTATCGACGTGATGCCGCGCGAGCGGGCGACGCCAGATGCGCTGCGCAAACATCTCGCCGCGGAAACGGCGCGCTGGCTGCCGCTGCTCAAAGCGGCCGGCGTCGTGCCGCAATAGACGTCGCATCCGGGAGCCCCACGGCCGTGCAACTATCCCTCTCGACCCGGATCGCGGAATCGTCGAGCCGAAAGGATCGCGCTGAAGTGGCGATGGAGACGCTGGCGCCGGAGGCGAAAGCTGTGGGCTTTGCGGGGCTGTCGATGCGGGCGTCGCAGCTTTCCGTCGATACGCCGTCCGAACGGGTCGAAGTGGTCAAGCGGTTGGTCGATGCCGCGGGGCTTGCGGTATCGATGGTGATGGGCAACGTGGCGCTGGCGGCGAACACGCCGGACGCGCCCGACGTGCTGCGCCACATCGGGCCGCATCTCGATCTGGCTGACAGCCTCGGCTGCACGCTCGTGCGCGTGATGCTGCAGAGCGCGGACGACATCGCGGCGGCGCAGCGCGCGGCGGACGAGGCGGCCGAACGTGGCATTTCCCTCGCGCAGCAGACGCACTGGGGATCGGTTTGCGAAACGGCGGACGAGGCGCTCGACGTGGTGGCGCGGGTGGGGCGGCGCAACTTCGGCATCACGTTCGAGCCGGCCAATCTGCTCGCGTGCGGAGAGCGCGACGTGAACGCGGCGGTGAAGCGTCTCGCGCCGCACATCGTGAACTTCTACTATCAGAACGTGCGGCTCGATGCGGCCGGCAGCCATCGCTTTCCAACGCGCGCGCGCGGCGTCGTGCACATCCGCTACGTGCCGCTGAATGCGCCGTCCGACATCCCGGCAGCGCCGTTGATCGAGTGCCTGAGGCGCTCGGGCTACGACGGCTGGGTCACGGTGCATCAGCCGCTGCTCGACGGGCAGGCGGTGCCGGCGGCAATCGCGGAGGCGGCGCGGGTGTTCGGCCCGCTGGTCGGGCTTCAGCAGTCGAGGTGACGTGGATGGCCCGACCAAGTCGGGCCATGAAGCCTCTTTCGTTGTCGGGTGGAGCGCAACAAGAGTTGGGGACAAGACTCAGCGCGCCAGCGCGCCGGCGAGCTTCGCGGCGATGACGAGGCCGGCGCCGGAGAGTTGCACGGCCGAGAGCGGTTCGTTCAGGACCAAGACCGAGACGGCGAGTGCGGCAACCGGAACGGCCGTCGTAGCAAGGCCCGCGGCCCACGTCTCGACGTGCGCCGCCCCGCGATACCAGAGCACCGTGCAGAGAACACTTGCGGTCATGGCGTACCAGCCGAAGAGCGCGCCGGTGCGCACGTCGACGCTTCGCAAGTCGAAGCTCGATACTGTCGCGGCACCGATGGGAACGCAGACGAGGAGACTGACGAGGGCCACAGCGAGTGACAGCCGCATCGGGCCGATCTCGGTGCTGATCCCGCGCGCGACGATGACGAAGGCTGCCTCGCACAACACCGCGCACGCGATCAGCAGATTGCCAAGCAGCGTCGAGCCCAGGTCGCCCGCCGTCGAGGACTGACCTTGGATCAAGGCGACGCCGGCAACGGCCAGCGCGATCATGGCGATTTCGCCGCTGCGCAGCCGTTCGCCCTGCACGAGGCCGGCGACGGCGACAACGGCGGGAAGTGCCGACAAAATGATACCGGCGCTCGCCCCGGACGTCCGGCGGACACCTTCGAGCACAAACCACGTGAACAGCACAGAGCCGACCACGCCGAGCACGGCTATCGCACCCCACTGCCGGGGACGGAGCGAGCCGAGGCTCGGCCCCGACTCGTGCCGCGCCAGCACTGCCAGTAGCATCGCGGCCAACAGAAAGCGCGCCGGCAAGAGCACGCCCGGCGGCACCGATGCCAGCAACAGCTTCACCAACGGCACGTTCGCGCCCGTCATGGACATGGCGGCGACGAGACTGAGCATGGCGGAAGAGCGGGTCACTGGATTGATTTTCGAGTTGCGGCGCAGCGGTGCTCCAGACGGTATAAGGGACATCGACGATTCGTGGCTGGAGACGCGGTGAGCATGGTGACAAATCCCGATCGCGTGGCACGCTCGATCCGCTTTTCGGCGCGGAATGGGCTGATGCTGCACGCGCGCTGCTACGATGCTCCGGGTTCCTCGCGTCCACCGGTATTGTGTCTCGCCGGCCTGACGCGCAACAGCCGCGATTTCCACGATGTGGCGGTCGCCCTCTCGACGGGCCCCGCTGCGAGAACGGTTTGGGCGCTGGACAGCCGGGGGCGGGGCCTATCGGATCACGATCCCAAATGGGAGAACTATTCCGTCGTCGTGGAGGCGCAGGACGCAATCGATTTCGCGGCCATGACCGGCCTGCACGGCGCCACCATCATCGGCACCTCCCGCGGCGGCATTCTGGCGATGCTGATCGCGGCGCTGCAGCCGACGATCATCGGCGCGGTCGTCCTGAACGACATCGGGCCGATCATCGAACGGGACGGTCTGGCGCGAATTGCGGGCTATGCCGGCCGGATGCCGCTGCCCGGCACCTGGAAAGATGCAGCGCAGATCATGGCCGATATGTCGCGACGGCATTTCCCGGCGGTGCCGATGGAGCAATGGGAGGAAGCCGCGCGCGCCTGGTACAATGAAAAAGACGGGCGGCCGGCGGCTGGATACGATCCCAAGATCGCGAAGTCGGTATCGGTTACGGCCGACATTCCATCGCTTTGGCCACAGTTCATGGCGCTTGCGAGGCTTCCGACGCTGGTCGTGCGGGGCGAGCACTCCGATATCCTGAGCTCCGCAACCCTGAAAGACATGCTGGCGCGCCATCCGAACTGCACTTCGTTGACGGTCACCGGGCAGGGACACGCTCCGTTACTGAGGGATCATCGATCGATCGAGGCGATCACCCGGTTCATCGCTGCTGCAGAAAAAGGCGAGCGCGTCGCTGGTCACGATTTCGGGGAAAGCTGATCGGGATCGTTCTCACTCCATCGGGCCGAAACCCCATTTCCGGCCTGATCGAACCCAAGCGTTGCAGATGTGCCTCTGATCAGAAAATAGGCTGCTCCAGCATTGTGCAATCTTACCGAGATCAGTTGCCTGCCGCAGTAGAATCACTTTAGCCGGGATCGAGTAGCTCCGTCCGAGCCCCCTATTTTCAACTCGATTTACGGGAAATCTCACATGATGAAGCAATCTTGGGCAGCCTTGGCAGGCTGCTCGGCCATCGCGCTCCTGGCGACAGGCGCTCTGGCCGATGGCATGCCCAGCCGCGGCGGATCGATCAAGGATGCACCAGTGGCGGCTGCGCCGTTCAGCTGGAGCGGCTTCTACGTCGGCGGAAACGTCGGTGGCGCCTGGGCCGACCTCAGCCATACGACGACGACCGCCACGAACGATTCCGCTACGCTGAACTTCGATCCGAGCAGCTTTGCCGGCGGCGTGCAGGGCGGCTATCAGATCCAGATGGGCGCCATGGTGTTCGGCCTGGAGATGGGCCTCACCGGATTCGAACTGAGCCAGCGCAGGGATTTCGACCCCGCTTTCGTGGTTGGCCGGACGCGCCGGGTCGATGTCGACTGGCTGTTCACGCTGACGCCGCGCATCGGTTTCGCCAGCGACAAGTGGATGGTCTACCTCAAGGGTGGCTACGCCAACGCCGACGTTTCCACCTCCGTCTACAACACCGCCAACGACTTCCAGAGGACCGGCACCAACCGTCGCCAGGACGGCTGGACGATCGGCACGGGCTTCGAGTACGCGGTGAATTCCGTGGTTTCCATGGGCGTCGACTACAGCTTCGTCCAGATCGACCCGAAGCGCCGCCCTGCCTTCACCCAGTTCGACCCGCTGTCGACCACCAACAGCGGCCGTTTCAGCGACATCGACCTGCACCTGGTTACGGCACGCATCAACTTCAAGCTGGGCGGCGGTCGCTGATTTTCAGCAGCCAAAACTGCCCGGACTGCGCACTCCCGAAAGAAGCCACCGCCTCGAGCGGTGGCTTTTTTTCGTCGCGGTATCAGGATGTTGTTCCCCAGCGGGCAACGGCAGCATCGTCGCTTTCGCGGGCGTCGACCCATTCGCCCTCGCCGTCCGCGCCCGCTTCCTTCTTCCAGAAGGTCGCACGGGTCTTGAGGAAGTCCATCAGGAACTCGGCGGATTCGAAAGCCGCCTTGCGATGGGGCGAAGCGGTGACGACGAGCACGATGTTGTCGCCGGGCTTCAGCTCGCCGAACCGGTGCACGATCAGACTCGCCTGAAGTGGCCAGCGGGACCGGGCCTCGGCCTCCACACGGGCGAGCTCGGCCTCGGTCATGCCGGGGTAGTGCTCGAGGGTCATGCTCGCAATCGAGCGCTCGCCGCCGCCGCGGACCGTACCGGTGAACGTGACGATGGCGCCGATGTCGGTGCGGCCCGCTGTAAGCCGCTCGATCTCCGCCCCGGTGTCGAAGTCTTCGCGCTGCACCCGGATGGTCATGCTCAACCTCCCGTGACCGGGGGGAAAAAAGCGATCTCCCGGGCGCCGGCGATCCTGGCCGCGGGTTTCACGTGGGACTGATCGAGAGCGGCTCGGACGACTTCCGGCTTGGCGAAAGCTGCAACATATTCAGGGCCACGCGAGCGCAGCCAGACGACGAGATCGGCAATCGTATCGATGCCGGCGGGGATTTCGAGCGTCTCCTCGGACTTGCCGACGCGCTCGCGCACCCAGGCGAAGTATACGATCTTGACCATCGGGTTCCGTTCCAGGAGATGCCGCTGCGCCGTGTCCACCAAGAGGCCGGATCACCAATCCACAGCGTGGCGCAACGCTGCTTTGAGATAATCATAGCCGGTCAGCAGCGTCAGCAGCGCGGCAAGCCACAGGAAGACGGTGCCGACCGTGGTGATCCCCACGTGATATGGGTTGAGCGTCGGCCCGATCAACAGAATGGACAGTGCGACCATCTGCATGGTCGTCTTCCACTTGGCGAGCTGGGTGACGTGCACCTTGACGTTGAGCTCGGCCAGATATTCGCGCAGGCCGGAAACGAGGATCTCACGGCACAGCACGATAACGGCCGCCCAGATCGATGCCCCATCGATGGTGCGATCGTGAACCAGCATCAGCAGGGCCGCACCAACCAGCAGCTTGTCCGCGATCGGGTCCAGCATACGGCCGAGGGCCGACTGCTGCTCCCACGCCCGCGCCAGATAGCCGTCGAGCCAGTCGGTCAGGCAAGCGCCGACGAACAGTGCAAAGGCGGTGTAACGCGCGATGTCTCCCTCGAGCAGCGTCATGCTGGCGACGAACGCCGGCACGGCCGCAATTCGAAGGTAGGTCAGCACATTGGGCAAGCTCAGCGCCAGCCCGCGGGAGACCGCTCGTTCCATGACGTCTCTATGCGACCGCGAGCCGACGCGCGTCAAGGTGGGTGTGCCGCGATCAGCCCATCAGGAAGCGGATCAACAGCATCAACGATCCGCCACAGGCCAACAGCACGAGTGGGTGGGGGTTGCGGAGCATGATGACCGCGGTCGCCGCCGCCACGATCAACCAGCCGAGAGCGCCGGTGCCAGCGGTATGCTGGGTAAGGATCGCGCCGGCGATCGTGAGCCCTGTTCCAATCGGGAGAAGGCCTTGCTCGAGCGCGCGATGTAGTGGCGTGCCGCGGTGCCGGTTCCAGACCTTCGCGACACGATAGCAGAGCAGGGACGAGGGCAGAAATATCGAGATCGTGGCGACGAGGGCCCCCGTCCAGCCTGCGAGCTTCCAGCCGATCAGCGTGACCAGCATCGCGCCGGGTCCCGGCGAAGTGCGCGAGATCGCAAAATAGTCGACGTACTCGCGTGAGGTCAGCCACTGATAGTGCGTGACGAAGGCATCGTGCATGGGGGCTAGGATGCTCGCGCCGCCACCGAAGGAAAGGAGCGAGAGCGGCGTCAGCACGTAGACGATCACGAGGATCTCACGCATCCGGCTCATCCTTCCCGGCAGCGTCCAACCGCTGCTTCGCGATATCCCGCGCGACATCTTTCCAGGCCAGCCAGACACTGAGCGGCGCCAGCACGACGATCACCGGCACCATCGGCAGGCGGAGAATGCCGACCAGGACGACGACGAGACCGACGAGACCCAACTGCAGCGGCTGCATGCGGGTGACTTTGATCGACTTTATCCCCATCGCCAGCAGCAGAGCCACCGCGGTCGCCGCAAGACCGTCCATGAGGTGATGCACGCTGGGCTCGGATTGAAAGCGCGAATAGATCGACCCGATGAAGATGATCGCGAAGAACGGCACGAGGATCAGGCCCAGCATCGCGACCAGGGCACCCTGCACCCCGCGCAGGCGCTGGCCGACGTAGACCGACAGGTTGCTCATATTGATGCCCGGCAACACCTGCGCCAGCGTCAGGGCGCCCATGAAATCCGCCGCAGGCATCAGCCGGCGCTTCTCGACGACCTCCCGGTACAACCAAGCGGTGAGACCGCCGCCTACGCTCAGCGAGCCGATCTGGAAGAAGATCCAGAAAATTGTTGCGAGCGAAACCTGCTGCATCCGATCGCCGGGGGGCGTCGAAGCCGTGTTGGCGGAAGGCTCATCCATGAAGGTTTCCGTCGAGGTGCTGAAGAGGGGCCGGGCGGCAGTGAGCGTGTGGCGAGTTCTCACATCCAGTTCTCACACCCAGTTCTGGCGGTTCGGCCGCCGTCGCGCAACTGGACCGTGCAAACCCGCCCACCATCGGGCGATCGCGCGAACGATCAGATGCTTCCGCCGGGCACCGGAATGTGCGAATTCGCGCAGACATCATCGCCAATCGACGTTCCGCGAGGCCACGAAAGTCCCATGGCATCACATCAGCCGCCGGATATGAGCTTGGAACTGAAGCGCGGTTTCGAGTTGCACAAGTCCGGCCGCGTCGACGAGGCGGCCGCCGTCTACGAGAAGATCGTCGCGCTCGATCCGGGCAACGCCGACGCCTTGCACCTGCTCGGCTCGATCAAGGCGCAGCGTGGCGAGGCGGCAGAGGGCTGCCGACTCATCGAGGCGGCGCTCGCGCTGCAGCCCGATGTCGCGCTGATGTGGTTGAACCGCGGCAATGCGCTCGCGGTGATGGAACGTAGAGACGAAGCGGTCGAGAGCTACGCCAAGGCCGTCGACCTCGCGCCCGACATGGTGGCCGCCCACTACAGCCTGTGCGGGCAGCTCATCGCGACAAATCGCGCGGGCGAGGCACTCGCTGCGATGGAGCAGGCGCTTTCGGCCATGCCCGGGCAGCACATCCTGACGACGGGCAAGGCGAACGCGCTGATGGCACTCGAGCGCTACGCCGAAGCACTCGCTGCATTCGAAGCGGCTGTCGCCACCGCCCCCCGCAATATCGACGCCGTTTCCGGCCGCGGTCTCGCACTCCTCGAACTCGCCCGGCCGGCCGACGCGCTGGCCTCGTTCGATCAGGTGCTGGCGCTCGTTCCTGGGCATCTCGATTCGGTCGTCGGCCGGGCCCATGCCCTGGTCATGGCGGGGCGCGCGGCGGAAGGGCTCGCGCTGATCGATCGGGTGATCGCGGTCGTGCCGAAGAACCCGGTCGCCCACTACGTCCGCGGACACGCACAGCTCGCCTCGTTCGAAACGGCGCAGGCGGCGGCGAGCTTTCGTGTCGCGGCAGAGCTGGCACCTGACATGCTGGTGGCCACGTACAATCACGCCGATGCCTTGCGGGCGCTCGGCCGCTACAGCGAGGCTATTCCTGGTTTCGAGCGTGTGCTCGCCCGGCAGCCGGGGCATGGGCGCGCCATGTCGGGCCTGGCATCCTCGGCACTGCATTGCTGCGAGTGGCAGACGGTTGAACGCCTCACGCCGCAGATCGAAAAGGCCGTGCGCGACGGCGTCCGGGGCATCGATCCGTTCGCCTTCCTGATGCTGTCGCCGTCACCCGCGCTGCACCTGACGTGCGCCGAGACGTTCACGCGAAACACCTGCCCGCCGGTCAGCCGAGACGGAGGGCGCGTCGCGCCACGATCGCGGTCGCGTCTCAAGCTCGCGTATCTTTCGTCGGACTTCCGCACGCATGCGACGGCCTATCTGATGGCCGAATTGCTCGAAGTGCACGACCGGGATCGCTTCGAGCTGATCGGGCTGTCCGGCGCCCCCGGCGACAAAAGCGCCATCGGCAAGCGGATCGCCGCGGGCTTCGATCGGTTCCACGACGTCTCGCGGGCGAGCAACAGCGAGATCGATGCGCTGATCCGCAAACTCGAAGTCGACATCATCGTCGACCTCAAGGGACACACCGCGCAATCGCGGATCGGCGCGCTGGCATCGCGGCCGGCTCCAGTCCAGGCGACATACCTCGGCTATCCCGGCAGCAGCGGGGCTGATTTCATCGACTACGCGATCGGCGATCCGAACGTGACGCCGTTCGATCATCAGGCTTTCTACAGCGAGAGGATCGTACAGCTGCCGGACTGCTATCAGGTCAACGATCGCAAGCGCGCGATATCTTCCGCGCCGTTGAGCCGGCGCGAGCACGGCCTGCCCGAGGGGGCGATCGTGTTCTGCTGCTTCAACAGCACGTACAAGATCAATGCCGCGTTCCTCGCGAGCTGGATGCGACTGCTCGCGGCGGTGGACGGGAGCGTGCTGTGGCTTCTGCGATCGAATGCGCGGGCAGCGGAAAATCTGGTTGCGCACGTTCGTTCGAGCGGCATCGATCCCGCGCGCATCGTGTTTGCCGATCCCAAGGATCTGCCGGTGCATCTCGCGCGGCACCGGCTCGCCGATCTCGCGCTCGATACGCTGCCCTACAACGCACACACGACCGGTAGCGATGCGCTGTGGGCCGGACTGCCTATGGTGACGTGCAAGGGAGACAATTTCGCCGGACGCGTGGGCGCCAGCCTGCTCGACGCGGTGGGGCTACCGGAACTCATCGCGGAGAACCTTGCCGACTACGAGGCGTTGGCGATCGCGCTCGGCACGGATCGTGCGCGGCTCGCTGCCACGAAGGCGAAGCTCGCGCAGAACCTGTCGACGGCGGCATTGTTCGATACGGATCGCTTCCGCCGTCACATCGAGGCAGCTTACCTGACGATGCACGAGATCGCGTTGCGCGGCGAGAAGCCGCGAAGCTTTGCGGTGCCTGCGTCGGGGTGAAGATCAGATATTCCGCAAAGACGCGGGTGCAAGGCGACCGACGCCCGATCTGCCCCAACGCGAGCACTCGCTCCATCGCAAGAGACCTCATGAACTCCGCACCGAAGATATCCGTGATCGTTGCGTCGTATAACGGCGAGCGCTTCGTCGCCGAGACGATGCGTGCGATACTGCGCCAGACCTTGCCAGACTTCGAGCTGATCGTCATCGACGACGGCAGCACGGATGGCACGCGGGCAATCCTGCGCTATATCGCGGCAGGCGACGTTCGCATGCGGGTGATCGAAAAGCCGAACGAGGGTCTGATCGCCACGCTCAACCGCGGCATCGCCGCAGCGCGCGGCCAATACATCGCGCGGATCGATCATGATGACGTGATGCGGCCGACGCGGCTCGAACGGCAAGCCGCGTTCCTCGATGCCAATCCGGCGTTCGTGGCGGTCGGGTGCCTGATGCAGTCGATGCGCGAGGACGGCAGCTACATCGGCACGCCGCGCATCAGGCACGAGAAACTGCGGCACGATCCAGCGGCGTTTCCGCCGAAGCAACAGTGGCTCTACGGACCGACACCGATGATCCGCGCCGAAGCGTTGCGTCGTGCCGGCGGTTATCGCGAGAAATTCGTGACGGCGGAAGATCGCGATCTGTGCTGGCGGCTCGGGCGGCTCGGCCCGATGGAGCGGCTGCCGGAGGTGCTGGTCGACTATCGCTTCCACGCAGCGAATCAGAGCCGTCTGCGCCAGCGCACACAAGTCTATTCGGCGCTGCTGAGTGATCTGTCGGCGATCGCGCAACACTTCGGGCTCGACGACGCCGAGGTCGTGGACAGCATCGATCCGGGCGGCGACTATGCGCCTGCGATCGAGGGCTACCGGCGGCTCGTCGGGGAGCGCTATCCGCTCGACAGCTATCTGATGCTCTATCAGATGCGCGCGGAACTGTGGGATCTGCCGGGTTTTCCGCAACGCGATGGCATGCTCACCGCCGTCGTCCGGCACGTCGCGAAGAAGCCCTGGGATCCCGTTCGCCTGCTGCTGATGCGCAAGGCGGCGCTGTATCTCACGCGCAAACCGCGCGGTCTTGGCGGGCATCGGGCGCCGGGAGGTTGAGGCTCGTTTCCGCAGCCGGGCCGCGCATGCACTCCGTAGGCACGTCAGCGGAACAGCTTGAAGCCGCCCTTGGCCTTGGGTGCTGCTGCCTTCTGCGGTGCCTCGGCCTTCGGAGCAGCGCGCGGCTTGGCGCCCGCCTCGACCACAGCGGCCGGTTTGGTCGCCTTGCGCGTCTTCAAGGGCTGGGAATTGAACTGGCCAGCGAACTTCACGCCGCAGCGACGGCCATCGACCCGCATGACGACACAAGCAACCGAGGTTCGCTCCTGCGACGACGAGATCGTCAACGTCACGCGGTCGCCCACTACGATATCGGAGATGCCGAGATTGAACCTGTCTGGCGGGAACTCCAGCAGCGCGCCACTGGGTGAGCGATCACGCATGGTGCAGTTCATCGGCTGACTCATGCCTTCGCACCAGATTGTGGCCGGCGTCTGGGAGGCGACGCGGCGCGCGTGACGCTTGTCCGACTCCTTGGCGGCGGCTTCGGCGGCAGCCCGTTCGGCCGGTGTGCGCACGATGCCCTGCGCGCGCTCCAGAAGGCTCGTCGTCTTCGCCTGATCTGCAGCTATCGCGTGCTGGACCGCTTCCTGTTCGCGCTTCGTCTCGCGGGGTGCCAGCAGTATCGGGCGGGAAGTCGCGTCGCGAAGAGCGGCGAGCTCGTCGTAGGCATCATTCACCGGCGCTGCAGCGGCGAGCGGAGGCGCCACCGAAGGCGCGGCGTCATCACGCCGACGTGCTGCGTCGCGCAGTTCTTCGATCTCGCGCTGGACCTCTGCCTCGCGGCGGGCCGAACTCTCGCGCTGCGCCTCGGCCTCACGCTGAGCGGCCTGATCTCGCAACTCCTCAGCCTCGCGGCGCGCATCGCCCTCACGCTTGCGCGCGGCGGCTTCCTGCTGAGCCGCTTCCTCCATGCGGCGTGCGGCCTCGCGGAGCGACTCCAGCTCGCGTTGCGCCTCTTCCTCGCGAAGTGCGGCTTGCTGCAGGCGCTCTTCGTATGCCTGGCGCGCGACCAGCTCGCGACCGGCCTCGGCTTCGAGACGCGCGGCCAGCTCACGCTGCTGCTCGGCTTCGCGCTGCGCTTCGGCCTCGCGGCGGCGAGCTTCCGCTTCTTCCTTCTCGGCAAGCTCGCGCCGACGTGCGGCTTCACGCAGCGATTCCAGCTCCTGCAGGGCTTCGGCTTCGCGCCGCGCCGCCTGCTCCAGTTGCGCCTCTACCTCGAGGCGTGCGGCCTGCTCGCGTTGCGCTTCGGCTTCGAGACGAGCTGCGAGCTCGCGCTGAGCTTCGGCCTCACGATGGGCCTCGAGCTCACGCTGGCGAGCCTCGGCTTCGGCGAGCGCTGCTTCCTCGCGCAGTCGGGTCGCCTCGCGCAACGCAGCCAACTCGGCCTGAGCCTCCGCCTCGCGGCGGGCCGCCAGCTCGAGCTGCGCTTCCATTTCGCGACGGGCTTCCGCTTCGCGGCGCGCCTCGGCTTCCAGTCTGGCGGCAAGCTCGCGGGCTTCGGCTTCGGCTTTCGCCTGCGCGGCGATCGCACGAACGCGTTCGGCCTCGGCGCGGGCGGCGCGCTCTGCTTCTTCCTCCGCCAAGCGACGGGCTTCGCCTTCTCGGCGGGCGGCTTCTTCGCGCTCGATTCGTTCGCGCTCCGCCTGGGCCGCCAATTCGCGTTCGCGGGCTTCGGCTTTCTCCCGAGCGGCGATCGCGAGCAGACGCTCGGCCTCGGCGCGGGCAGCACGCTCGGCTTCTTCCTCGGCTTGCCGGCGTGCAGCGGCCACGCGGCGGTCTCGTTCGGCCGCGGCGCGTTCAGCTTCTTCGCGTGCGGCCGCTTCGCGCGCAGCCTCTTCGCGCTCCGCCGCCAACTCGCGTTCGCGGGCCTCGGCCGCGCGACGCTGCTCCAGCGCTTCGCGACGCGCCGCTTCCTCGCGTTCGATCCGTTCATGCTCTGCGCGAAGCTGGACCTCTTCCATCCGCCGCCGCTCGGCGAGTTCCCGCTGCGCTTCGGCTGCATTCCTGGCGCTGAGCTGACGCTCGAGCGCGGCCGCCTCCTCCTTAGCCGCGAGATCCTTCAGCCGAGTGGCTTCGCGGAGGGCTTCGAGCTCCTGACGCGCTTCGGTTTCGCGGCGCGCGGCCTCCTCGAGTTGCGCCTCGACTTCGCGACGAGCCTGCTGCTCGCGCTGCGCCTCCGCCTCGAGACGCTCGGCCAGTTGACGCTGCGCGTCCGCTTCGTCGCGGGCCGATCGCTCACGCTCGGCGGCTTCGATCTCGCGCTGACGCACGGCGGCTTCGAAACGCAACGCGGCCTCGTCGGCGTCGTCGGTCTCGGGGGCGGCCTGGTCGGATGGGGGCTCCGGTTCGGCAAAAGAGGTGGGCGCGTCATAAGCCGGCGCGTCCTGATCCGCGCATTCGGCGGCTTCAGCGGGCTCATCAGCGGCGGCATACTCACCGGCCTCGCCGCTCGTCTCCTCGTCATACTGATGAGCGAGCGGGACGCCGTTCTCGTCGACGTAGCCCTCGTCGTACTGGTCTTCGTACTGATCTTCCGGCTGGTTGAGCTGGTGGAGATAAGACGTGTCGATGACGACCCGCGGGGGCCTGGAGCGAAACTGCTGCTTGGTCTGGACAGCCGTCTTCTCGGCGGTCTCCACGACCGTCGTCAACCGCGTCTTGAACCGCGCGTTCTTGCGACGCCAAAACAGCACGCGCTAGCCCCGCATCCCTCGGACTTACCAACTTCTCTGCGAGGCTCGTTTATAGTCCAGCGACACTAATCCTCTCTTAATTGGCGATAATTCAGTTGGATGCCGGATCTGGTTAATCCCGGGCCGGAACCTCGCCAAGCGCTGGGGAAAGAACGCCGAAAACACGCGCGGCAACGTCGTTACCTACAATGATAAACAAATTGCTCGTGCCGTCACGGCTGGACGACGTGTTGCACCGGCTCGCCGTTCAGGAAACGGCGGATGTTGGCGCTGCACCGTTCGATCTGGCGCTCCGTGCCGTAAGCCCCGGCAGCGCCCGCGACATGCGGGGAGACGATGAGGTTGCTCGCTTCCCACAGCGGGTGCTCGGGGGGCAGCGGTTCGGGCTCGGTGACGTCGAGGCCGGCACCGGCGATACGGCCTTCGTTCAGCGCCGCGAGCAGCGCCATCGTGTCGACGAGCTTGCCACGGGAAATGTTGACGAGCACCGCCGCCTTCTTCATCAGCGCAAGCTCTGCTGCGCCGATGATCCCGGTCGTCGAGGGGTTGAGAGGCGCCGCCACGATCAAGGCGTCGGCCCGCGGCAGCACCCGGTGCAGCGCTTCGATCTTGTGGACCTCGGCAGCGAGCGGATGGGCAGCGCCGGTGCGGGTCAACCCGATCACCGTCATACCGAACGGCGCAACAAGCCGGGCAATCTCGTGGCCGATGCTGCCGAAACCCAGCACGACGACCGTCTTTCCCTCAGGCATCACCATGATCGAGGGCAGCGACTTGTCCCAGGTGCGCCGCGCCTTCTGCTCGGCCATGCGGTGCACGCCGCGTTGCAGCGCCAGCATGAGCGACACGGCATGAACGGCGACCGATGGGGAGAATGCATCGCCAACGCTCGTTATCGTCGCACGCGGCGGAGCGCCGAGCCGCGTAATGTTGTCGTAACCGGCGGTGACGATCTGCATCCAAGCGAGCGAGGGCGCGCCGACGATCGCCTGGGCCAGCGCGGGGGTATATGCATTGTCCGATACGACGACCGCATCCGCATCGGGCATCGCCGAGATCGCTGCCGCCTCGGTTTCGGCGACAACCGCGGCACTGCCGCAGGCCGCGCGAAACGCAGCGATCACTTCGGGTTTCACCGTCATCCCGACAAGCACGACTTTCATGGTGGCTCCTGGCTGGCAAGTCGCGGCACGACAGGACCGACCGCTAGTGCCCGCCGGTGTGGCGGTCAAGATGTCCACCTCGTCGCGCCGGCTCGGCGCCGACCGGGATCGAGCCGACGAATATCGGTCCGGCTGCGAACTATCTTTTCCAGGCGAATGGCCTCAACTCATTGAATTCACACTGTTTGCGGAGAGGCGCCAATGAGGCCCGTGCCGGCAGCTTGTTCGGGGGTCGCTTCGAACTCCCGGCTGCTGTAGACTTGCGCGAGCGGTGAATGATCTGCGGGATGGCAGTAAGACTCTCTATGCTCGAGGGTGTTGGTCCCGGGCGCGTTATCTTCTATCTTCGGCGACGGAAGCGGACACATCGGGACGACGTCATGCTGGGAGACAGCAGCGAGGAAGGACGGTCAACGGGCGCTTCGCGTGCCGCGGTGAAGCATTGCGCCGCCTCCGCCGTCGTTTTGCTCACCGTGTTGACCGGCTGCAGCTCGCAAGACGCGCGCTTGGGGCAGGCCGGAGGGGCTCCGCCTCAGCAGGCGACCCAGCAAGGTCAACAACAGACGTGGCGGCAGCCGTCGAATTTCGACGCCGACGGTCCTCCGACCGGCACCTATCGGGGCGGTCGCGATCCGGTGACCGGCAAGGCGCAGGAATGGTCGCCGAACAGCCCGGTCGAGACGTCCGCGATCGCGCCGTTGGCGTCTCCCGGGCGGCCTCAGCCGGTAGCCAGGAATGCCCCGCAGCCGTCGGCGACGAGTTCCGGCATCGGCATCCTTGGAAAAGTGAAAGTTCGTCAGGGCGACACGCTGGAGTCCATCGCGCATGCGCACGGCATCACCGTGACCGCGCTGATGCAGGCCAACCGGATGACCAGCCGCACCAGCCTCAAAGTCGGACAGCAACTCGTCGTTCCGCAATAGCAAGGCGCCCGCCTCGAGATCGGGCTGCCGTTGCGGGCGACGTCAATAGAGTTGCGTCTTGTAGCGGGCGACGGCGGCGGCTTCTGTCTCGAGTTCGATCTGCGGGCCGATCTGATCGCGCAGCATTTCACCCATAGACGGCAATACGCCGCGCTCGACCCGGCTGCGCTCATCCCACAACGCCGACCGCATCATGGCCTTTGCGCAGTGCAGGTAGGCCTGCTCGACGTGGACCTGAATGACGAGTGTGGGCAGCCTTCCGTTGACCTCGAAACGGCGGCGCAGCTCGGAATCGTCCCGCAGTTCAGCGGTGCCGTTGACGCGCAGGATTTCATTCACCCCGGGCAGCATGAACAGCAGGCCGACGTTCGGGTGCGTCACGATGTTGGTCAGCGTGTCGAGCCGATTGTTGCCGGGGCGGTCCGGGATCGCCAACGTGGCGTCGTCGACAACGTGAACGAAGCCCGGCTTCTCGCCACGCGGAGAGACGTCGCCGCGGCCATCTGTTCCCGTCGAGGAGATCGCCAGGAACGGTGACAGTTCGATGAACCTGATGTGGTGACGGTGGAGGCGCGTCGTCTCCTTCAGGACCGCGCGTTCGTGCGGGGCGCCATAATGATTGCGAAGTTGCTCGACTGTCGTGATCCGGGCCATGGCGCTCCTCGCTCGTCGGTCGGCGAGAGCGTAGCAGGCTCGCGGCTGCCTGCGTAGACCAATCGAAGCACCTTCGGCCTCCCGGCCATGGCAACGGGCCATAGTAACGGGGGCTGCGGGATGCCATATAGCCCGGGATTCCAACATGGAGCCGTGACGCCGATGATGCCGAAGCTTCCGCCCGATATCGAGACGCCCGCGGTCGTGATCGACGCAGCGCTTCTGCAACGCAATCTCGAAACCGCTGCACGCATCAAGCGCGAGGCCGGTTGCAAGGTTCTGCTCGCGACAAAGGCGTTCGCGCTGCCGGCCGTGTTTCCGATGATGCGCGAGGTGCTCGACGGCACGACGGCGAGCGGCGAGTACGAGGCGCGGCTGGGACGTGAGACGTTCGGCAAGGAAGTGCACGTCTACGCGCCGGCGTTCTCCGAGCCGGAGGTGCGCAACCTGCTGCGCCTCGCCGAGCACATCTATTTCAATTCGGCCTCGCAACTCGCCCGGTTCCTGCCGATGGTGAAGGCGGCAGGCGGCAAACACGTCGGCATCCGCATAAATCCGGGATATTCGAACGCGACGCTAGGCGGCCCGCTCTATGATCCGTGCGCGCCTTGCTCGCGCTTCGGGGCGACCGCCGACACGCTCGACGGCATGGCGTGGGACGACATCGACATCCTGCACGCGCACGCGCTGTGCGAGAGCATGGCGGACGGCTCCGTCGGCCTGATCGAGCACGTCAGCCGAAACTTCGCGAAGTACATTTCGCGGGTGAAGGCAGTGAACTTCGGCGGCGGGCATTTCATCAACAAGCCGGGCTACGACGTCGGCAAGCTGATTGCGGCGATCAAGGCGTTCCGCGCGCAGCACGGCGTGGACGTGATCCTGGAGCCGGGCGGCGGGCTCGCGGTGAACGCGGGCTGGCTCGTTTCGACGGTGCTCGACATCCATCGCAACGAAAAGGACATCGCGATTCTCGATACGTCGGCGTCGACGCACATGCCCGACGTGCTGGAAGTGCCGTACACGCCGCCGGTCGTCGGCGCGGGCAAGCCCGGCGAGAAGCGGCACGACTACATCCTCGGCGGCAAGACGTGCATGACCGGCGACGTGATCGGCGAATTCTCGTTCGATCATCCGCTGAAGGTCGGTGATCGCGTGGTGTTCGGCGACATGGCGCAATACTCGTTCGTGAAGAGCACGACGTTCAACGGCACGCCGCTGCCCGATCTCGCAGTGCTGGAGAAAGACGGGACGTACCGAGTCGTGCGCAAGTTCGGCTACGAGGATTTCGCGCGGCGGGTGGGGGCTTGAGGGGCGTATCGGGCGCTTGGTACTCGACGTGCGCCAGGATTCTGCGAGAATGACGATCGAGCAGAGCCGATAATGGCGTGCCGGGGATGGGAGAAACGCCGGTGGGACATTGGAAGTCGAGCACAGCGCGGCGTGCGACGGCAGCAGGCATTGCTCTCCTGGCAACGTCGAGTGGCGCGGCAATGGCGCAGAGCCCGGCCTATCCGAACCAGCGCGTGATCGTCGTCGTGGGATTTCCGCCAGGCGGGCCAGCTGATATCGCTGGACGTGCGCTGGCCGATGGGCTGCAGACGCGGCTGGGCAAGCCGGTGATCGTGGAGAACCGGCCGGGGGGCGGGGGATCGGCTGCCGCATCCGCCGTCGCACGCGCGGAGCCGGACGGGCACACGCTGCTGGCCGCCGGCGAGGGACCGATCTCGATCGTGCCTGCGCTCGCGGCGCAGCCCTACAGCGCGATGTCGGGGCTGATGGCGCTCGGCGTGTTCGCGGAAGGCGGATGCACGGTGGTGGCGGTGACGCCGTCGTTCGCAGCGAAAGATCTGAAGGGGCTGATCGCTGATGCAAAGGCGGCGAAGGATCCGATCACGTATGCGTCGTCGGGGCTCGGCACGCCATCCGACACGGTGGCGGCGGAGTTCGCGCAGGCGGCGGGCATCAAGTTGAAGCGCGTGATCTATCGCGGCGCGGCGCCGGCCCTGAGCGATCTGATCGCGGGGCACGTTCCGCTGATGTTTCCGACCGCGGGACAGACGACCGCGCAGATCGCGGCGGGCAAGCTGCGCGGGCTGGCGGTGTCGACGAAGGCGCGCTGCAAGGTGCTGCCCGATGTGCCGACGATGAGGGAAGCGGGGGTTCCGCTCGACACGGGCAAGATCTGGTTCGGCCTGTTCGCGCCCGCGGCTCTGCCAGCGGCAATCGCGGATTTTCTGTTCAAGGAGATTCAGGCGGTGGCTGCGACGCCCGAGCTGGCGAAGCGCATCGAGCCGATCACGCTCGAGCCGGTGCGGCATGCGACGCGAACTCAATCGGCCGACTACGTGACGAAGGACGTAGCTGATTGGCAGCGGAAAGCGGCGACGATACCGGGGTTGAAGTGAAGGGGTTGGCAGTTCAATTTTCCAGAATTGCGTCCGCTATGTGAAAAGTTACAAGTTCAGCTCTGGGGAAGGCCCCGGCTCTCGCTATTCGCTCGACCGGGGAAGCAAAAAATCAGAGTGGGCAGTGGCGAGTCCTATTCAGCGGCCGCTTGCGACTGGGGCACGGCCTTGGGGCCGCGGACGTAGGAGACGACTTCGGCCATCACGGAGAGGGCGATCTCGGCGGGTGACTGGGCGTTGATCGACAAGCCGATGGGCGACTTGATGCGGGTCATCTCGGCGTCGGTGAAGCCGGCCGCCTTCAGGCGCTCGCGGCGCTTGGCGTGGTTTCGCGATGAGCCCAGCGCGCCGATGTAGAGGCAGTCCGCCCGCAACGCGACCTTCAACGCCTCGTCGTCGATGTGGGCGACGTGGGCCAGCACGGCAAGCGCCGTGTAGGGATCGAGGCCGAGTTTTGGGATCGCGTCCTGCGGCCATTCGGCGACGACCTGCACGCCGGGAAAGCGCTCCTGCGTAGCAAACGCGGTGCGCGGGTCGATGACGATGACCTCGTAGCCGGCGACCTTGGCGTATTGCGCGAGGAGCTGCGTGATGTGCGTCGCGCCGATGGCGATGATACGCGCGGGCGGCACGATGGCGTGCACGAACACGTCGCCGGTGGGGCCGGGTTGCAACGTGTTCTTGCCGGTCCAGAATCGGGACGCAATATCGTCGGGGAGGTTCCTGGTGGTGCGGTCGTAGACCTGGCGGGTGCCGTCGGCGAGGTTGGTCGCGACGACGAGGCCCGTGCGGCCGCGGCGCGCTTCTACGGCCTTGTCGAGCAGGGCGAGGCCGCCCTTGTCCTTCTCCAGACGCTCGACGAACACCTTCACGCGGCCACCGCAGGGCAGGCCGACACTCCAGGCGGTTTCGTCGGCGACGCCGAATTCGAGCGTCTTGACCTTTCCGTGGCCGAGGATCTCCTCGGCTTCGGTGAGCACTTCGCCCTCGATGCAGCCGCCGGACACCGAGCCCTCGAACTGGCCGTCCGCGGCGATCGCCATCTGGCCGCCGACCGGGACCGGGGCCGAGCCCCAGGTATCGACGACGGTCGCGATGGCGACCTTGCCGTCGCGCTCGATCCATTCGCGGGCGGAGGCGAGGATGTCATGCGCGCGGGCGGGGCGGATGGTGTCGGGTTGGTCGGTCATGGCGGACTCCATTGGTCTCGGCCGATGGATCGGGCCGAGGCGGCGGCAAAATTGGATAGGGTCAAGTCTATGCCGCTCCGGGATGAGGCGGAAGGGGTATCGGGCGCGTAGGTCGGGTCAAGCGGAGCGCGACCCGACATTCAGTGGTCGGACGTGGAATGTCGGGTCGCGGACCGCGAAGGGCGGCCCTTGACCCGACCTACGGCTATGCTGCCAACGCCGGCAACCGCTCGGCCTCCCGCCGTTTCAGCTCGCGCTGTGTTTCGAAGATATAGTCGCGGCGGATGGGGCTGGCGTCGCGGCGGCGGGAGAGCTGCATGTGGAACACCTCCTGCGCGCCGGTGCGGAACATCATCTCGGCGCTGACGAGATAGAACTCCCACATGCGGCAGAAGCGCTCGTCGTACATTTCGGCGATCTTCGCGCGGTTCTTCTCGAAGCGGGCGTGCCAGTGATTGAGCGTCATCGCGTAGTGGAGGCGCAGGAACTCGCAATCCGTGACCCAGAGCCGATTGCGCTCGACCACGGGGAAGACCTCGGACAGCGCGGGCGAGTAGGCGCCGGGGAAGATGTACTTGCGCATCCACGGGCTGGCGGTGCTCGGCGGGCTCATGTGGCCGATCGAGTGCAGCAGCATGACGCCGTCGTCGGGCATGAGGTCGTTGACCTTGGCGAAGAACTCGCCATAGCGCGGCACGCCGACGTGCTCGAACATGCCGACGGACACGATGCGGTCGAACTTCTGGTCGAGTTGGCGATAGTCGCGCAATTCGATGCGAACGCGGTCCTCGACGCCGGCCGACTTCACGCGCTCCATCGCCAGCGCATGCTGCTCTCTCGACAGCGTGACGCCGGTGACATGGACGTCCTCCATCTTCGCCAGATAGATCGCGAGGCCGCCCCAGCCGCAGCCGATGTCGAGGATCTTCTGTCCGGGCTTCAGGCTCATCTTGGCGGCGATCAGGCGGCACTTGGCGCGTTGGGCGGCTTCCAGCGTGTCGTCGTCGTTCTCGAAGTAGGCGCAGGAATAGAACAGCCCATCGTCGAGAAACAGGCGGTAGAGATCATTGCCGATGTCGTAGTGGTGGGCAATGTTCTCCTGCGCCTTGCCGATCGGGTTCGCCTGCTGGAAACGCTTCAGCTTGCGCGACACCACGCCGATCGCGCGATGCAGGGCCGTCGGCTGGCCGATGGGGCGGTTCTGGTTCGTCGAGACGAGCGTCAGGAACTCGCGGAGCGAGGAGCCCGGAAACGACAGCGTGCCGTTCATGTAGGCTTCGCCGGCAGCCAACTCGGGATTGAAGAACAGCGACTTGTAGAGGGCCGGATCGGAGAGCTTCATCGTGGCCGACGGCCCTTCGGCCTTGCCGCCGAAGACGTGGCGCGCCCCATCCGCGTCGGTCACGGTCAGCGTGCCCAGTTGCACGAGATGCGTGAGCAGCTTGGTGAGAGGGAACATCGATGGGCGCCTTGTCGCTGTGGAATTGCCGCAGGTCGAGAAGGCCGATGATGGATGCCGTGGAAGGCAGCGCGCAAATCAATAGTTCCGGTTCTCCACCGGCGCGGGAGCGGCATGGATTTCGTGCGGTGATTTCATGCGGTCGCGCCAGCTCGCGAGCTACTTCTTCGCCTCCGCCTTCTTCGCTTCGATCTTCTTTGCGTCGCTGGGCGGCTGCATCGCCTGCTTGACCTTCTCGCGCAGATCGGCCGGAGCCTCGATGACGTCTCTCACGAGTTTGCCCAGATCCTCGCCGGTCATGTAGCGGATATCGTGGCTCGACCGCTCCGCGTCCTTCTTGAACTCGGGGTCCGAGACCATCGCTTTCGCGGCTCGACGCAACGCGGCAACGCGGTCGGCTGGGACATTCGGCGTCGTCGCGAGCGGACGGCCGACAGCGACGGCCTTCGTCATGAACTCGGCTATGGCGCGATTTTCAGGCCCCTTCGCTTCTTCGAGAAGCGTCGGCACATGCGGCAAGCCGGGCTCGCGGGTGAGGCCGACCTGAACGATGATGTTGATCAGCTTCTCTTTGACGAGGCGGGGCGCGGCGGCAACGTAATCCGCCCATGGGTTCGTGCCGCGACCTTCGACCTCGCCACGCTCCATCGCCAGATCGATCTCCACACCACCGGGGTAGCCGATCACCAGCTTGAGCTTGGTGCCGAGCACATTGTTGTAGAGCGATGGAAGCTGCACGGAGATCGAGCCGGTGCCGGACGTGCCGATCAGCGTCTCACGGCGGCGCGCATCCTCCAGCGTCTTGGTCGGGGACGTGTGCCAGACCGCCATAACCTGGTTGGAGCCGCCCATGTTGGCGATCCACTCGAGCTTGCGCAGGTCCACCGCCAAGCTCTTGTTCAAACCCAACGCCTGATCGATCGGGATACCCTGGCCGATGATCGAGATGATCGAGCCGTCCTGCTGGGCACGGGTGCCCATGAAATTCGCGGCCTGCAATCCGCCGCCGCCCGGCATGTTGATCACGACGGTCGAGGGCTGACCGGGAATATGCTTGCCGATGTGGCGGCCGATCAGGCGGGAGAGCGTATCGTAGCCGCCACCGACGGTCGTGCGAACGACGATCTGAACCTGTTTGCCCTTGTAGAAGTCGGCGACCGGATCAGCGAGCGAAACCGCCGGCATGCCCATGAACAGCACGGCCGGCATAACCTGCCATGAGGCTCTGCGCGCCTTCGCACGCTGCGCGCTCCACGCGACGGACCATCCGGGCATCGACCTTCCTCCGCTGCTTTCATTCTTCGTTGCGACAAATGATAGCAGCAGACGGCGGCGCGGGTAAGGTGGATCGCGCACGCGGAATATCACTGCGGGATGATGGGGCCCCTCGACAGGAACACCCGAAACCGTCGCCGGTTCCGGGTGCTGCCCTCAGTCCCCCGCTCACAGTCGGTGCCGATCAGGCCTCGACCGATTCCTCTACGGCTTCGCCTTCCGGAGCGCGCTCCGGCTGAGGCGGCGTCACCACGACAGCGCGTGGCGCGAATGCGATCGCGGGATCGACGGCACGATCGCGACGGCGCGGCTGGGCCGGTTGGAACGCGCGCCGGGCATGGAATTCGCAGTATGGCAGACCGGCCACCTTGCCGCGGTTGCAAAAGTGAAACTCTTGGGTCTGAGGATCGCCGATCGGCCAGCGGCAGCTCGATTCCACGAGGTCCAGAAGCGACTTGCGCTCCGACACGGGGATATCGAGCTCCTCGTACGTCGAAACATAGGGCTCGGCATCGAGATGGAACGCCGGCCGCAGGGCCACCGATCCGACTTGCGTGAAGCGTTGCTTGGCGGGGCGGCGAGGCGCTGCAATGCGCGGCCTGGGGCGGGAAACCGACGTACGCGACGTCGGCGCGCGTCCCGACAGGCCGAGACGGTGAACCTTTCCGATAACTGCATTGCGGGTCACGCCGCCGATCCGGCTGGCGATCTGACTGGCGCTCAGCCCTTCGGACCAGAGCTTCTTCAGTGTCTCCACGCGCTCATCGTTCCACGACATTTCTTGTCGCTCCTTGAGAATCACAGCAGAGTGCTCGCGACGAGACGCGCGCGACCTGCGACAACCGGAGCGACAGCTGCGAACGGCGAACCGCCAGCGGCACGACCGAAGGGGCCATGACGCAAACGTCCACACGCAAACCGACCTACCGGCTACGAGACTGAAAACTGGGGAAAGCAGACCAACGCCCTGCCATACGCTCGGCAGGAAAACCCGACGCGACTGAACTGCGACTACTCGGGTTACAGGAACTTACACTCTGGACTTACACTCGGGGCACAAGCGCTCGTATATTCGTTGCGAACAGTGATACCAAGCAACGACCACGTACACGCCGGTCGACAGGAAGTACAACCTGCCAAGACCCGCAACATTTCGAGCCCCGACACCCAGACACTACTACATACGGTTTTCGGCACACAAGGCGCACGAGAATCTTTACAAGGTATTGACACCGTGCTGTTGCGAATCGGTCACGACTTCTGCCCTGCGTTCGCTGTATGTTTGAGGAAAACGGCCGCCTGCCTCTGGATATGTGAGAGCGAATCCGGCTTTTCTCGACGGTTTTCAGCGCGTTGACAGCCGGTTCGCCTGTGCGTATCGGTTAATCCGCTGGTCTTCAGCAGTCCTTTCGGGCGCGAAGCCGGCTGAAGACGGCGTTCTGGCGACCTCGAGGGTCAGAGCGCGCAAGCATTCGATGACGTGAGCCGCCGCAACGGGCGGCTTTTTTGATTTTCGGCGAGAGGTTCGTCATGTCAATCAAGTCGGACGTGTCACAGGCTTCCGGGACTTCGGGCGGCCCTGCAGCTGCGGTCATGGCCACCTACGCGCGCCAGGACGTGGTGTTCGAGCGCGGCGAGGGGAGCTGGCTGGTCGCGACAGATGGCGGCCGCTATCTCGATTTCGGCAGCGGCGTCGCCGTGAACGCGCTGGGTCATGCCCATCCCCGCCTGATCGCCGCCCTGACAGATCAGTCCCACAAGGTCTGGCACACCTCCAACCTCTATCGGGTCGCCGGGCAGGAGACGCTCGCAGCGCGTCTCGCCGAGGTGACGTTCGCGGAACGGGTGTTCTTCTGCAACTCCGGCGCGGAAGCCTGCGAGGGTGTGATCAAGACCGCGCGCCGCTATCAGTTCGTGTCCGGCCATCCCGAACGCCGCGAGATCATCACGTTCCAGGGCTCGTTCCACGGGCGGACGCTGGCGACGCTGGCAGCTGCCGGCAACACCAAGTACCTCGAAGGCTTCGGGCCGGACATGCCGGGCTTCATCGTGCTGCCGACCGGAGACAGGGCCGCCGTCGAAGCCGCGATCGGTCCGACGACGGCTGCGATCATGATCGAGCCGGTGCAGGGTGAAGGCGGCGTCCGCACGATCCCGGCCGACGACCTCCGCTGGCTGCGGGAGATCACCAGGAAGCACGGGCTGCTGCTGCTGCTCGACGAGGTGCAGACCGGCATGGGGCGCACAGGCAAGCTGTTCGCCCACGAATGGGCCGGGATCACGCCCGACGTGATGGCCGTCGCCAAGGGCCTCGGCGGCGGGTTCCCGATCGGCGCCGTGCTTGCTACCGCAGAAGCCGCGAAAGGCATGACCGCGGGGACGCACGGCTCGACGTTCGGCGGCAATCCGCTCGCAACGGCTGTGGCCAATGCCGTGCTCGACGTGATGCTGGAACCCGGCTTCCTCGACGAGGTGCACGCGAAGTCGGCGCGCTTCAACCAGGCGCTGGCAAGCGTCAAGGACGAGCACCCGGATCTGATCCTCGACGTGCGCGGGATGGGCCTGCTCACGGGCGTACGCCTCGCTCCGCCGGTCGGCGATGTCGTGAAGGCGTGCATGGCCGAGAAACTTCTGACAGTCGGCGCGGGCGAAAACGTCCTGCGTCTGCTGCCGCCACTCAACGTCACCGATGCCGAGCTCAGCGAGGCAGCCAGCAGACTTTCGAAGGCACTTTCCCATGTTGCAAAGGCGTCCGCCTAAGTCCCGTCCACCGAAGTCCTCCGTGACCGCGGCGGGTCCTCGTCATCTGCTCGACCTGCACCTGCTCGATGCGGCCACAGTGCGCCGCATCGTCGACGACGCGCATGCGATGAAGCGCGCCGGCAAGCGGGTTCCTGCCGCGATGCGGCCAGCCGGTATCGACGACGCCGTCCTGGTGATGATCTTCGAGAAGCCGTCGACCCGGACGCGCGTCTCGTTCGACATCGCCATGCGTCAGCTCGGCGGACAGACGATCGCACTCAATCATACCGATCTTCAGCTCGGCCGGGGCGAGACGATCTCGGACACGGCGCGCGTGCTGTCGCGGTATGCCGACGCGGTGATGATCCGTGCGAACAAGCATTCGACGCTCATGGAGCTCGCCGAGAACGCCTCGATTCCGATCATCAACGGCCTGACCGACGAAAGTCATCCGTGCCAGGTGCTCGCCGACGTGCAGACGTTCGAGGAAAGCGTCGGGCCGATCGCGGGGCAGACGGTGGCGTGGGTCGGCGACGGCAACAACGTCGCGGTGTCGTGGATGCATGCGGCGGTGCGGCTCGGATTTTCGCTGCGGATCGCGTGCCCGCCATCGCTGAAGCCGGAAGCGAAGTTCATCGAATGGGCGAGGCTAGAGGGCGGCGACATCACGATCGGCACAGATCCGGTCGAGGCGGTGGCAGGCGCGCAATGCGTCGTGACGGATACCTGGGTCTCGATGGGCCAGACGGACGCGGCGCGGCGAAAGAAGCTGCTCGGGCCTTACGTCGTCGACGATCGGCTGATGAGCAAAGCCGCGAAGGGCGCGATCTTCCTGCACTGCCTGCCGGCCTATCGCGGTCACGAAGTCACGGCGGAAGTGCTCGAAGGCCCGCAGTCCCGCGTCTGGGACGAGGCCGAAAACCGTTTGCACGCGCAGAAGGCCGTGCTGGCGTGGTGTCTGGGTGGTTGAGTGTCTGGATGCCTGAAGGGAGCATGTTGTGATGACGACCCCGCCCGCCCCGCCGAGACCGGAAGCCGGGCGCGGTGTCGATGACGATCGCGTGCGTCCGTTTCGTACGATCAATTCGGGTGCTCAAGGCCGGCTGATCCGGCTCGGGGCCAGCGCGGACGACATCCTCGCGCGCCACGACTATCCCGAGGCCGTGAGCCGCGTCCTCGGTGAGGCGCTCGCGCTGACGGCGCTGCTGGGCTCGCTGCTGCAAACCAACGGCCGGCTGATCCTGCAAACGCAGACGGACGGCCCGCTGCGGCAGGTCGTGGTCAACTACACCAGCTCGCCTTCGGAACGGGGCGGTCTGATGCGCGGCCTTGCCAACTTCGACGCCGAACGGCTCGACGCCCAGATCCGCGATGGCCGGGGCAGCGCCGCGGACATCATGGGAAATGGCAATCTCGCGTTGACGATCGATCCGGGCGGGGACCAGCCGCGCACGCAAGGCATCGTTGCGTTGTCGAACAATACGCTGGCAGAAGCGGCCTACACCTATTTCCGGCAGTCCGAGCAGATCCCGACATTCGTGCGGCTCGCCGTTGCGCGCCTGCAGGTGCGGGCGAGCGCCAGCGCGCCGCCGGTGTGGATCTGGAGGGCCGGCGGGCTGATCGTGCAGCAGTTGCCCGACGATGCCGGTGGGGAGGCCGCCGAACGCGGGTCCGATCCGCGCACGGCCGTGATCGAGACGGAGGACGACGAGGCGCGTGCCGCCTACGAGGAAGACTGGAACCGCGCGCGGATGCTGGCGTCCACGGTCGAGGACCACGAATTGCTCGATCCCACGCTCGAGCCGGATCGGCTGCTCTACAGATTGTTCGCCGACGAGGGCGTGATCGTGCACGACACGGTGGAAGTGCGGGCGCACTGCGGGTGCTCGCGTCATCGGGTGGAGCAACTGCTGAAGACTTTCGGCAGCGCCGAGCTGGTCGACATGCGCGAGCCCGACGGCAGCATCTCAGTGAAGTGCGAGTACTGCAGCACCGAGCAGCATTTCTCGGCGGAAGAGGTCGAGAAGCTTTAAGGGGCGACGCCACGCCTATAAACACAACTCGTCATGGCCCGCGAAGGCGGGCCATCCACGACACTTTTTGGTGTTGGTGCTGCGTATTTCAGCCGCCGCCGATCGGTGAGTCAGCCATCCCAATCGACGAGACGTGGATGGCCCGCCTGCGCGGGCCATGACGTGCATGGTGGATCTAGCGGTGTGAACCCGAGATCGGTTCTCAGTTCGTCGCGGGGGCGCCCCAGATCTGCTTGAGGCGGGCGTCGCGGCCGCAGCCGATGCGATAGCGGCCGTAGTGGCCTGGGTTCTTCTTGTAGAAGTCCTGGTGGTAGTCCTCGGCGGCGGTAAAGGTCTTCGCGTCCTCGATCGAAACAACGACGGGGAACTTGAATTTCGCTGCCAGTTCCTTCGCCTTCTCGGCCTTGCTTTCCTCAGCGAGCTTCTTCTGCTCCGCGCCGAAGGCGAATATCACCGGCCTGTAGTGGCTGCCCTTGTCGCAGAACTGGCCTTTTGCATCGAACGGATCGACGTTGCGCCAGTAGACATCGAGCAATTGCTTGTAGCTGACCTTGTCGGGATCGTAGGCGACCTGCACGACCTCGACGTGGCCCGTTCTGCCGGAGGTCACCATGTCGTAGCTGGGGTTCGGCACAGTGCCGCCCATGAAACCGGATGTCGTCGAGACGACGCCCGGCACCTTGTCGAAGTCGGATTCAGTGCACCAGAAGCAACCCGACCCGAATACGGCGACGGCCGTCTTGCCCTGCGACTGCGATGTGGCGGGGCCGACGCCCAGCATGATCGCGGCGAGGCCGAAGACGGCGAAAAGAGAGCGAAACAGCATCGTATGGACTCCGGTAGCGAGTGTTCTGGTCTGGCGCCGCGCGCTATCAGCTCGCGGACTTGGACTTGGGAACGAACTTCAATGCGACGCCATTGTTGCAGTAGCGCAGTCCGGTCGGCTTCGGGCCATCCTCGAACACATGGCCTTGGTGTCCGCCGCAACGCCGACAGTGGTACTCGGTACGCAGCATGAACAATGTGCGGTCTTCCTTGGTGCCGAGGGCGTTGTCGAGCGGCTTCCAGAAGCTCGGCCAGCCGGTCTTGCTGTCGTACTTCGTATCCGACGAGAACAGCGGCAGGTCGCAGCCGGCACAGTTGTAGACGCCGGGCTCGTAGAGCTTGTCGTAGGGGCTGGAAAACGGGCGTTCGGTTCCGTGGTCGCGGAGCACGCTGTACTGAACCGGCGTGAGGATCTTCTTCCACTCCTCGGGCGTTTTGCTGACCTCGAACTTCTTGGCGGGGCCCCCTGCCGCCCAGGAACGGGCAAGTCCACCGCCAGCTATCAGGGCGCCGATACCAGATATCGTCAGGGTGCGACGGGACAGCATGAACGGGAATCCTCCTGGTCGAGTTGTTCTGGGCCGATGGGCTCGGCCCCGGACCGTGTTGCGTGGTGGAATATGCCTCGGCTGATAAATCCGATCCAGTAAAGTCGGATCACACTGTCGTCAGCCCGGCGTGTGTTCAGTATAGGATCCCAAAAGGGAACACTGGCCTTGCCTCCGGCCACGGACTAGAACCTTTGGCCATGACCAAAAAGCCGAAGTCGATGCGCAAGCAATCCGGGCCTGCTCGAGCTGGGGTGGGGGCTGGGGTGGGGGCTGGCGGCCTTCCCAGCCGGGAAGAGCTGCTGCGCTTCATGGCGGAGGCCGACGGCAAGGTCGGAAAACGCGAGATCGCGCGAGCCTTCGGTGTTCGCGGGGACGACCGCACCGAGCTGAAGCGGTTGCTCGCGGAACTTTCACGTGAAGGGGCGATCTCGGGCAATCGCAAGGCGCTGAAGAAGCGCGGGGGACTGCCCGCCGTCGCCGTGCTCGAAGTCGTCGCGCGTGACGCCGAAGGCGATCTCGTCGCGGAGCCGGTGACCTGGAACGAGCCGGGCGAGCGGCCCCGCGCGCGCATCCAGCCGCACGATACGGTCCGCACCGTCCTGCCGTCCGATCTGGGCATCGGCGATCGCGTGCTGGCGCGCATTTCGCCGATCCAGGCCGAGGATGACGAGGAAGACGACGGCGATGACGAAACCGAGGACGCCGACGATCGCGCGCCTCGATACATCGCCGAACCGATCCGGAAGCTGCCGCGAGAAAAAGCGCGCCTGCTCGGGATCTACCGCAAGGATCGCAAGAGCGGCGGCGGGCATGTCCTGCCGGTCGATCGCAAGCAACTGCGCGACTGGAAGGTCGAGGCGAGCGATGCCGGTGACGCGGCGGACGGCGATCTCGTCCGCTTCGACATCGCGATCCGTGGGCGGCATGCGGCACCGGGGGCCCGGATCGTGGAGACGCTCGGCAACCCGAAGGACCAGCGCAAGATCAGCCTGATCGCAATCCATGCGCACGGCCTGCCCGAGACATTTCCCGATGCCGTCGAACGGGAAGCACACGCACTGCCGGAGGCCGATCGCAAAGGCCGGACCGATCTCACCGGTGTGCCGTTGCTGACCATCGATCCTATCGACGCACGCGACCACGACGACGCCGTGCATGCGACGCCCGATACCGACCCGGCGAATCCGGGGGGGCACATCGTCACCGTCGCGATCGCGGACGTGGCGCAATACGTGCGTCCTGGAACGCAGATCGACCGCGAGGCATTGCTGCGTGCGAACTCGGTCTATTTCCCCGACCGCGTCGTGCCGATGCTGCCGGAGCGGCTGTCGACGGATCTGTGCTCGCTACGCGAAAAAGAAGAGCGGCCGTGCCTCGCGGTGCGGATGGTGTTCGACGCGAAAGGCAAGAAGAAGCGGCACACGTTCGTCCGCGGCGTGATGCGGTCGGCCGCGAAGCTTTCCTACGAGGAGGCGCAGCGCGCGTTCGACGGGAGCCCTTCTACCAAGTGCGAGCCGCTGATGGATGTCGCGCTGAAACCGCTGTGGCTCGCCTATGCGGCGCTGAAGTCGGCGCGCGAAGAGCGCTCGCCGCTCGATCTCGACCTGCCGGAACGGCGCGTGCTGCTCGACAAGGAAGGCCGCGTCGACCGCATCGTCGTGCCGGAGCGGCTCGAGGCGCATCGGCTGATCGAAGAAATGATGATCCAGGCGAACGTGGCGGCCGCCGAAACGCTGGAGAGCCAGAAGTCGCCGGTGGTCTATCGCGTGCACGAGCCGCCGTCGCGCGAGAAGCTGACGCAGCTTCGCGATTTCCTCGGGACCATCGGGATGAAGGTGCCGGTGGCGGGGCAATTGCGGCCGAGCGACTTCAATCGCGTTCTCGCCGCGGCCAAGGGTCAGCCGGTGGCGGAGCTGGTCAACGAGGTGGTGCTGCGCAGCCAAAGCCAGGCGGACTACCGGCCGGTCAATGCGGGGCATTTCGGGTTGCACCTGTTCCGGTATGCGCACTTCACCTCGCCGATCCGCCGTTATGCAGACCTGATCGTGCATCGCTCGCTGATTTCGGCGTTGAAGATGGGAGACGGCGGCCTCGGTGACGACGGGGCGAAGGGGCTGGAGAAGATCAGCAAGCAGATCTCCGAGGCCGAGCGGCGTGCGATGGCGGCGGAACGCGAGACGGTCGACCGCCTCGTCGCGTCGCACCTTTCCGACCGGATCGGCGCGGAGTTCGACGCGCGGATCTCGGGCGTGACGCGCTCGGGTCTGTTCGTGCGGTTGAAGGATACCGGCGCGGACGGGTTCGTGCCGATCTCGACGCTGGGAGCGGACTACTTCGCGCACATCGAGGTTGCGCATGCCCTGGTCGGCACGCGAACTGGGCTCGGCTACCGGCTCGGCGACATCGTGACTGTCAAGCTGGTAGAGGCGATCCCGACTGCGGGCGCGCTGCGGTTCGAGATGGTGACCGAGGGGCGGAAGGGGTTGTCCGTGCTGGCGAAAGGGCACGTAGGTGGTGGGCGCAGTGGGCAGTCGCGGCGGCATCCCAGGCCGAAGCCGCGAAGGTATTGAGTGCGAATTCAACACCGAGGTGTCGTGGATGGTCCGCCGGAGTTTATCCCAGACACTGATCCGAGACGAAAGATGACGCCCATTTCATGTGAAGGCGACAACAGGTTCACCCCAGTCGCGCGACGCCGGTGAAGAAGTAGTGGCCGAGCCCGACGGTGAAGATCAGGCAGCCGTAGAGCGAGTGCTCCAGCCAGACGGCCCAGAGCGCGCGGGTTTCGTCGTAGCGCCAGGCGAGCAGGAAACCTAGAAACGTCGTCAGCACGATCGAGACGTAACTGCCGAAAATGATGTGCGCGAAACCGAACAGGAGCCCGTTGGTCAAAATCGCGAGCCAGCGGGACGAGCCGAACAGCGGCCCATAGCGGTGGAAGAAGAACGTCCGGTAGATCAGCTCCTGGGGAATGACGGACAGCAGGGGATAGAGAATCATGATCGCCAGCCACACCGCCCAATTCGACCGAGGCAGCGCGAGGAAGCGATGCGGCAGCTCTGTCGCAACCCACAGGGCGACGGCAGCGCCGACGATGGCGAACGTCGCCAGTATGGCCGCGAGCGTCGTCAGCGGATAGCGATGCGACAGCTCACGACGCAACTTGAACGTCGGATCCCACAGCATGTAGGCGATGAAGCCCAGCAGCAACGGCTGCAGCACGACGGGCAGCGGAATGTGCCAAGTGAAGATCGCCTCGCGGATCAGCACGGGGGCGGCCAGGAAGAACACCCCCAGCTCGATCAGCAGCCGGATGCGGCGGCCTTGGGCTGGATGCGTTATGGCGCGCTCGCGCAGCAGCGTACCTCTCGCGCTCAGAGCCGGGGGCGCGGCGAGGGATGAGGCTGGTTGCGCGGCCCGGGAGGCCATCGATCGCTACTCTGCCGCCGTCAGTTTCTTGAGCGTGGCGGAAACCTTGTGGCGCACGCGGTGCCAGCCTTTCGAGCCTTCGCTGGTCATGAAATTCATCTGCAGCGAGCGCCGCGGCCCCTCGAACGGGTGGTGGCCGTGCCAGGACGTCTCGGAGCGGCGGAACATCAGCAATGTGCCGTTGTCGGGCGGCACCTCGCGGGCGAAATCGTCGACGTCGTGGCCGTTGCGAAGCAGGCGCAGGCGACCGCCAGGCTGGGTCCAATTTTCGTTCAGGTACAGCAGGATGGTTATGATCTTGTCCTTGCTGTCGGTATGGATCTGGCCGTCCTTGGCGCGCGTGTAGCCGCGCAGCGAATACATCTTCGGACGGTCCGTCAGATCGACAGAGAACAGGCGCTCGACCTCCTTCTTGAAGGGCTCGCCGTCGAGTTCGTCGATCACTTCCTTAATGACCATGTTGGGTTTCAAGCTGTCGAGCGGGAAGGAACCGCCCGAAGCGATCGGCGGGAACGTCTCGTTGACGCGCTTGATCGTGTCGGGACCGATAAAGCCCGACAAGAGCACGAAATCATAAGGGGTGGTCTCAAGCTTCGCGTCGCGGAGCTTGTCCAGATTGAGATGCGCCATCGCCTCGACCTCATGGTGCCGTTCCGATCGCCCTGGTGTTGCGGGGGACCGGCTGCTCGCTTCTTATTAACCTATTCCCGCGTGCCTGCCATCAAGCCCGACAACGAAGCACAACGCTTTTTCCAGCGCTGCTCGATTTCGCGGGCGATCAGATCGGCCGCGTCGATCGCGCCATAGTTCCAGCTATCGAGCGTCGTCACCCGGTCGGGCAGCGGGCGCGTCGCGCCATATCTCTGCAATGCCTCGTGAAAGCGGCGGAACTTCGAACTGCCGCCGGACGGATGAAACACCCAAACCGGGCGGCCCGTGGCGCAAGCCTCGCCGTTCATGTTGACGCTGTCTGCCGTCACGACGAGTGCATCGGCATTGGCGAGGAACTGTGGATAAGGGTTCGCGCCGGTCATGTCCCAGAGAATGCGGGGGCGGTCGCGCGTCGCCTCGTCGGCGGCGCGAACGAGCCGCTGATGGCTGCGGCGCGACGGCGTGATCATGAAGCTCGCGCCCAACGCGCCGATCGAGCGCAGCGCCTCGCGAAAACGGTCGTCGTCGCTCTCCTTGAAGCGGTAGACGCCGTTCTTGCCACCGAGGATCACCGCAACGCGCGGTCCTGGAAGTGCTGCAATCTCGGGGGGCGTTTGCGCGCGCAGGCCGGCAAGACGGCTCGATGTGAAACTGTGGGGCGCCGTCAGCGTCGTCATCACGTTGGTCCCGCGGCGACGGTCGTGCTCGGGCACCCAGATCAGGTCTGCGGTGCTCGGGCCGGTTTTCGGATCCTGCAGAACGACGGTGTAGGTGCCGGCGCCAGCGAGGCGGCGCAGGCGGCGGATGTAGGGAATGCTCGCGCGGCCGGTGGCGATCGCGACCCTGGGCCAAGGCGGTGCGAAAGGGCTGCCGGGGCTGCCGAAATTCTCCTTGGGCGACACGGGTCCCCAAGGCGCCGTCACCCGCCAGATGCCGCTCGGCGCGACGTGCTTCATCTCGTAGACGAGGCCCAGCGCATCGGCGACGCCGCGCGCCTGCACATCCATGCCGGCCTTGCCATCGGTGATGATCCACCCGGTCGCCCCGGCCAGGGGCCGATCCCGTCTCTCGCCGTCGTCGATGATCCCGTCCATGACATCCCGTCCAAATTCCCTGGCGCGCATCGTGATGCGGTTCGCCGATGACGCGCACGGCCGCACCCTGACTGCCCCGCCGTTGCTATCAGCGAACACGCCGCCTATCAAACCAGAGCATCACGCGACCGGAGCGCCCTGCCTCATGATCTCGAAGCTCGACGCCATCGACTGGCGCATTCTCAAGGAGTTGCAGGCCGACGGCCGACTGACGAACGTGGCGCTCGCCGCGCGCGTCGGCATCACGCCGCCGCCGTGCCTGAGGCGCGTGCGGGCGCTGGAGGAAGGCGGCTACATCGGCGGTTACCATGCTGCGCTCGACGAAGTGCGGCTGGGTTTCACCGTCACGGCCTATGCGATGGTCGGGCTCTACAGCCAGTCGGAGGCCGATCTGCGGGCGTTCGAGAACCGCGTGCTGTCGTGGCCGATGGTCCGCGCGTGCGACTACCTGGCTGGAGAAACCGATTTCATGCTGCGTTGCGTGGCGCCCGACCTGTTCGCCTTCCAGGAATTCGTGACGCGCGAGCTGACGGCCGCACCCAACGTCGCGACCGTGAAGACGTTCGTCTCGATCCGCAGCGTGAAGCGCGAGCCGGGCGTCCCCCTGGGGCAACACCGGAAGGGGTGAACTCGTCCTGTGCGCTGCGGGAGCCCGCCTCATCCGCCCGGAGAGACGCGAAAGCAATTCCGATCTGCCGGAAGTGTTGCACGCGGGAAGCAGCCGCGGAGATTGTTCGCGAGAGCGCCGCACACGTACTCTCTCGGCACGAATTCGACGCAATCTTGCCCCAACTGCCTCGCGTCGTTTCGGGGAAGCTGTCCGCGCCCTGCGGCAGCACAAGAGGGGCCACGGGAATGTTCACGAGAAATATTCAGTCCAGGACGGGTTTGGTCGCGGCGGCGTGCAGCATGGCGCTGATGGCGGGAGCAGGCGGAGCCGGCGCGCAGGCGCTCCAGGAAACAGCGAGCGAGCGTGACGTGCTCAAGGCTTGCGAGAAGAAGATCTGCGAGATCGTCGTCAAGAAGGAGGCCAGCGGGGCCGACTTCGCGTGCACGCTGACCAAGACGTGGGCAAAGGACAAGATCAAGGAAGGCATCGAGAAAAAGCGGCTGTCGTGGAGCCTCGGCAATGCGCGCTGTGTTATCGATGTCGGGATGAAGCGTGCAGATATCCTGGAGGCCATGGCGAAGCCCGCGCATACGATCGAACTCTCGCCGCAGACGGTGAAGTGCCAGGTCGAGCGGGAGAAGGACACGCTGGACGTCAACGTGACGCTCGCGCCCAAGATCCAGTTCAAGGCGGGTAAGGCCGAGAAGGCGTGGCTCAACGTGAAGAACATCGAGGCGCCGACCGTGATCCGCGGCGCGATCTGGACCGTCGCTCAGGCGGAGGACTATTTCGGCCTGTTCCACAGCGACATGGTTGCCGAGATCAACGAGTTCACCGGCCAGAAGTGCGTGAAGGCGATGGCGGCGAATTGACGAGGTATGGGTCGGGTCGAGCGAGTGGCCTCGACCCGACCCACGCCGCCGACGTTCTCACGTCCTACTTTCGAGCAACCCACGCGGCCAGAACGCGGCGCTCTTCGAGCGTCATGTCGGTGATGTTGTTGGGCGGCATCGCGTGGGACATGACGGATTGAATATTGATGGCCGGCTTCATGCGCGCCATGTCGGCCGGCGTGTCGAGCTTGATGCCCTTCGGCGGGTGCACGATGCCGTTCCACACCGGCTCGGCCATGTGGCACATCGAGCAGCGCGAGGTCAGGATGTCGTCGACTTCCTTGGGCACCTCGGCCCGAGCCAGCGCCACCGTCTGCTCGATCTGCGGCAACGGCTTCAGGCCGAGGCGCTGGCGGGCTGACGGCGTCGAGAGCGCCGTGATCGCGATGATCGCAAGTATTGCTGCAGCGGCGACACCCCAGGCCCACCACGGATCGCCGCGGCCCCAATGGCGCTCGTTGTAGAAGTAGCGAACCAACGCGCCGGCGATCACCACCAGACCGACGATCGCCCATGCGAGCTTGTTGTCGAAGATCATCGGGTAGTGCCCCGAGATCATCAGGAACACGACCGGCAAGGTGATGTAGTTGTTGTGTGTCGAACGTACCTTGCCGATGTAGCCGAGATTGGGATCGGGAGCGCGACCGGCCTTGAGGTCTTCGATCACCTTGGTCTGGTTCGGGATGATGACCAGCATCACATTCGCCGACATGATCGTCGCCATCACAGCGCCGGTGTGGAGAAGCGCGCCACGGCCCGAGTAGATCTGCTGGAAGCCGTAGGCCAAAGCGACGACGAGGACGAACAGCACGGCCCCCAGCGCGACCTCGTTCTTCGACAGGGCCGAACGGCAGAGGATGTCGTAGACGACCCAGCCGATCGCAAGCGCGCCGCAGCCGATCGCGCCGGCCACCAGCGGCGACATCTGCCGCACAGCCGGGTCGATCAGGTAGATGTCGGCGCCGACGTAGTAGATCGTCATCAGCAGGAAGAAGCCGCTGAACCACGTCGCGTAGGATTCCCACTTGTGCCAGATCAGGTCCGGCGGAAGCTTGTCGGGTGCTACGAGCCACTTGCGGACCTGATAGAAGCCGCCGCCGTGGACCTCCCAGGACTCGCCCCCCTTCGGGATATCGGGCGTCGGCTTGATGGAAGCGTCTATGTGCATGAAATAGAACGACGAACCGATCCAGGCCATGCCGGCGATCATATGGAGCCAGCGCAACAGCAGGCTCGCCCATTCGATCAGTAGAGTTTCCATGTGGCCTCGGTCGGAGCAGATTTCGGTGTCGCTTCGCAGCCAGCCTATTACGGCCACCGAAGACTCAAAAGACAGCCTTTGCGACTAATTCTCCCCGGCCGAAGCGTCGAGCTGAAATCGAAGCATCGCTCGTCAAGCGATCAGCAACAGCTACCGGACGCCGAAACACCCGCAGGTTGGGTGGAAGCAGTCCCATCGAACGGTATCGCCGTGCCGCAGCCGGCGAAAATGCCGTAGTGCCGGGAGAAATCGCCGATGAATTCGAAGTGCGGCGCAAATCGTGTTTCGGCCAGCATCCTCCAGGTGTTGCCGCAGACGGGGAACACCTTGCCGCGCTCGATGACATGATGCTTGTCGAGGACGAAGACGTCCTCGGCATTCGCGATGCTGCCCTTGTAGACGACGGCTTGACCGTAGTCCTCGCACATCGGCTCGAGGCCGGCCAGCTTGAACAGCCGGTAGGTCGCGGAGAAGAACTTCGCAGGGCCGAGCTTGGCGGCGAGCTTCACGTCGGTGACGCCGAGCGGGCGGTCGGTGACCAGTCGCGGATCGAGAAATCCCGCGCGCTTGGCGAGAGTGTGGAAGTCGTTCCAGTAAAGCGCGCCGCCGAGGCACTCGCCGTACAGTACCGGATCATTGCGGACGGCATCGGGGAGGCGGCGGTCGGCATAGACGTCGGCGAAGTACATTTCGCCGCCCGGTTTCAGCAGGTCGTATGCGCCCTTCAGGACCGCGAGCTTGTCGGTCGAGAGATTGATGACGCAGTTCGAGACGATGACGTCGAAGCTGCCCGGCTCGAGGCCGAGGTCGCCGAGCTTCTCGATATAGCCATCGAGGAAGCGGACATTGGATTTCTTGAAGCCGAAGCGTTCGCGATGCCATTCGGTGTGTGCGCGGGCGACCGTGATCTGTTCGGCCGTCATGTCGATGCCGACGACCTCGCCCTTTTCGCCGACGAGTTGGGCCAGGGCGTAGACATCGCGGCCAGAGCCCGAGCCCAGATCGAGGATGCGGGCGCCTTCGAGCGCTTCGGGCGTGACGAGGCCACAGCCGTAGTATTTCGCAAGCACCTCGTCGTGGACGTTGGCGAGCGTCCGCTTGACGAAGGCCGGCACGTCGTCGGGCGTGCAACAGGCTTCCGTCTTGAGGTCGGCCGACGTCTGCAGCGTCTTGCCGTAGTAGTCCTTCACGGCTTCGATGTTCACGGTCATGCTGTTCCCAACGCGTCGGCCCCTGCGTACTTTCAGAAAGCTGCCGCTTCGAAAGCACGATCGATGTCGCGGGCCCACGGGCCTTCGTAGCTCGCGATCAAGTCGTCTGCCGCGGTGCGGCCGGATGCTATCGTTTCGTCGAGGAACTCGAGGTGGATCTGCTCGTCGCGGCCGGCTCCATCGCTGCGGGCACGGGCTGCCAATCCGGCGTGACAGATCTGCACGGCTTCGCGCGCGACATCGAGCAGGGTTCCCTTGCGGAATGGCGTCGCCAGGGCATGACGGGGCGCTTCGTCGCGCAGCATCTGGCGCTCGTCGGCGGTCCAATCCTTGACGAGGTCCCAGGCGGCGGAAAGGGACGTTCGATCGTAGAGCAGGCCGACCCAGAACGCCGGTAGCGCCACGATGCGGCGCGCGCGCCCGCCGTCGGCGCCGCGCATCTCGAGGAAGCGCTTCAGGCGGACCTCGGGGAACAGCGTCGTCAGGTGATCCGACCAGTCACTGATGGTCGGCAATTCTCCGGGCATCTGGGCGAGCTTCCCCGCCATGAAGTCGCGGAACGACGCGCCGGCGGCATCGATGTAGCGGCCGTCGCGATAGACGAAGTACATCGGCACATCGAGCGCGTAGTCGACATAGCGCTCGTAGCCCATGCCGGCGTCGAACACGAACGGCAACATGCCGGTGCGGCGTGCGTCGGTGTGGCGCCAGACCTCGGAGCGAGCCGATTTGAAACCGTTGAGCTTGCCCTCGGTGAAGGGCGAGGATGCGAACAGCGCCGTCGCGATGGGCTGCAAAGCGAGAGAGACACGCAACTTCTCGACCATGTCCGCTTCATCGGCGAAGTCGAGGTTCACCTGGATCGTGCAGGTCCGGTACATCATATCGAGGCCGCGGGTGCCGACCTGCGGCATGTAGCGGGTCATTACGCCATAGCGCTGCTTGGGCATTTTCGGTGCGTCGGCGATGGTGAGCGTCGGCGCGAAACCAAGGCCGAGAAAGCCGATGCCCAGCGCATTCCCGGCCTCACGCACCTCGGCCAGATGCGTCGCGGTTTCGGCGGCGGTCTCGTGCAGCGTATCGAGGGGTGCGCCTGACAGCTCGAACTGGCCGCCGGGCTCGAGCGACACGGTGGCGATGCCCTCACCTTCGGGGCGGCGAAGCGCGATGATGTTGTCGCCTTCGGTGATCGGCTCCCAACCGAAGCGGCGGATCATCTCTTCCATCAGCGCGCGGATGCCATCCGTGCCGCCGTAGTGCACCGGGCTGTGGTCGGCGATCCGGAACGGGAATTTCTCATGCTCGGTGCCGATCAGCCACTTGGACGGCGGCTTCTCACCGACTGCGATCCACTCCACCAGGTCGCGGCGAGAGCGTATGGGCGGGCTTGGCGCTCCCTCCTGGCGGGTCGACATGGATATTCCTTTCAGGTCGGAGACTTATCGGCAGCCAGCTGGGGAGGAGCCGACCGGGCGCACCATATGGCCGGGGCCGGGTTTCCGACAAGGCATCAAATCTACGCGATCCATGCAAACGTCACATAGTTAAAAGATGCCGAATAGAGCGAAACGGTCCGGGCAAATGCGCCGAATGCGGAACGAAAGTGACGGTTCCCGGCCGAAGTCGGGCAACGTGACGGAGTTGACGGCTCTTCGCCCCAACCGTCGCCCGATCCACCGACGGCTAGCTCACCGACGGCTGGCTCACTGACGACAGGCTCACTGACGACAGGCTGGCGCGCCCTTCACAAATCCCTTCCGCTGACGCTATGTGGCTGCATCCCCGTCCGATGCGAGCTCAGAGACCCAAGATCCGGGACCCATGAAAATGCCGCCACCTGCGCCTTCGAGGCATCTCGACTATGAAGACTTCACCGTCGGAGAGACGGTGCAGTTCGGCTATACGAAAGTGACCACGGCCGACATCGTGCGATACGCCCGCGCGTTCGATCCGCAGCCGTTCCATCTGTCCGAGGAGGCGGCGAAGGACAGCAATATCGGGCGGCTCATCGCGTCCGGCTATCACACCTGCTGCATCATGATGCGGATGCTGGCGGACGACCTGATCGGCGGGCCGAACGCGCTCGGCTCGCCCGGCGTCGAGGAAGTGAAGTTCCTGAAGCCCGTTCTGCCGGACGACGTACTCCGCGGCCGCGCCAAGGTGGTCGAGAAGCGGGAACTGAAATCCAAGCCCGGCGTCGGGCTCATCAAGTGCTTCCTGGAATTGCAGAACCAGCGCGGCGAGATCGTGATGAGCTGGGACATGACGGCGTTCCGTCGGATCGAGGGCACCAAAGCCGGCGGAGGCGCGACATGAGCCTTTATTTCGAGGACATCGTGCCGGACGAGGTGCACGAGCTGGGCTGCTACACGTTCACGAAAGAGGCGATCATCGCCTTTGCGACGGAGTACGATCCGCAGGTGTTCCACCTCGACGAGGAGGCCGGGCGGAAATCGATCTACGGCGCGATGACGGCGAGCGGCTGGCAGACCACTTCAGTGTGGCTGCGGATGCTGATCGACGAGCGCAATCGCGAGGCGGACATGATGCGCTATCGCGGCGAGCGGCCGGCGAAGTACGGGCCGTCGCCCGGGTTCGAAAAGCTCAAATGGCTGAAGCCGGTGTTCGTCGACGACACCATCCGCTACACGACGCGGATCATCGAGAAGCGGGATTCGAAATCGAAGCCGCAGGTCGGTCTCGTGTTGTTTCAGAACGAAGGCTTCAACCAGCACGGCGAGCTCGTGTTCTCGCTCGTCAGCAAGATGTTCGTCGAGCGGCGGCGGGCGTTCGAGGGGTGAGGTCCTCTGCGCTCGGTGAGCCGTGGATGGCCGCCTGCGCGGCCATGACGAACTGAAGATGGGATGGGTGTGCGCGTGTGTCGGTCAGACCGCACGCTTCGCTTCGACGTGGCGGGCAAAGTTGTCGAGGATCGACTGCCAGCCGTGCTTTTGCTGCTCGACCGAGTGCATATCCTCGCTGTCGAACGTGACGACGACGCGCACGTTCTGTGGCCCTTCGATGAATTCGACGCAGGCCCGGCGGTCGCCGAAAGAATATTCGATCAGCTTGCCTTCGACGATTTTGGTGTAGGTGCCGGCGAAATCGAAGCCCACGCTGCCGTCCTTGGCCTCCATGCGCGAGGAGAAAGCACCGCCTTCGCGCAAGTCCACGGTCGCGGCCGTCGTGTGCCAGTCAGGTGAAGCAGCGTTCCACCGCATGATGTCGGCAGGTGACGTATAGGCGTGCCAGACTTGCGCAATCGGCGCTGCGACGTTGGTTTCGACGGTAATTCTCATCGTGTGCCTCGTTGGTGGAGCGCGCTGTGGGTCGAACCTGCCGGCTGCACAGGCAGGGCGTGCGGGGTTCGTCACCAAGGACGCGCCAATCCACACCGTCCCGACATCGGGCTCAGGCAACCTGCTCCAGGTCGCGGAGGGACTGGATCATCGAGGAGCGCAGCAGGTATTCACGTGCCTTGACGGGGTCGGCCGCTGTTCGCCGCATCTCGTCGAAATAGGCTTCGCGGGCGACGGGATCGCGCGTGTTCATGATCTGGCGGTTGCGCATCGATGTGGCTTGGACGGTTTCGAGCGCGACTTTGCGGCGCTGGCGCTCGTAGCGGCCGAACAGCGCGGGATCGGCACCGCGCCAGACCTGCGTGAGCTTTTCGGCGAGGTTCATCGCGTCGTGGATACCGCCGTTCATGCCCATGCCGCCGAGCGGATTGTTGAGATGTGCAGCGTCTCCCGCCAGCAGAACGCGGCCGGAATAGTAGCGATCGACGACGCGCTCGAACACGCGATAGGCGGTCTTGTGGACGATGTCGTAGCGCATCTTCGCCGGCACGACCGCCTGCAGCCGCTTCTCGACGGTTTCGGGCGCCAGCATCACGTCGTCGCCAATCGCGGGGTCGGTCGGGAAGAGCACGCGCCAGACGTTCGGCGTGCGCAACAGGACCAGCCATTCGTCGGGATCGGAGATGTAGGCGATCTTCGACAGATTGGGGACGTGCTCCTCGTAGGGGAACGTCGTCGACAGGGTCAGATAGAGCTCGGGGTGCGTGATGCCGTCGAAGCTCACGCCGATCGACTTGCGGATATTGGACCGCGCACCGTCCGCGCCGATAATATAGCTGCCGGTGAGCCGTTCCTGCGTTCCATCCTCACGTTCGGCGATCAGCGTTGCATCGTCGGCCGTCTGCTCCACTCCGAGGGCGCGAAGACCGTAGATGATCTTCGTGTCCGGGCTCGCATCGAGGCGGTCACGCAGCAGTCGGGTGAGCTTCCATTGCTCGCACTGCAGGCGATAGGGATGCGGCGTGTCATTGGCCAGCACCGACAGATCGAAGGTCGCGATCTCGCCTTGCTTGCGGTCGCGGAACTGCCAGTGGTGCGCGTGCAGCCCCTGCTCGATCAGCTTGGGCGTGACGCCGAACCGATCGAGGTAGGTCAGCGTCGGAGGATGGAAGGTCGAGGCGCGGAGATCGTCCACCACCTCGATCTGGGACTCGACGACGGTGACCGGAATTCCATCGGCGGCCAGCGAGGCGGCAGCGACCAGGCCGACCGGCCCCGCGCCTGCGATGATCACTCTCCTGTTCGTCATGCGCCCCACCGTGTGCTTCAACCGTGACGGAGTATCGGCCGGCCAGTATCGAGCGGTTTTGCGTAAGGTCAACGCGGCGGATTCCCTCGTCGGCCGGCCGAAATTACCAACCAGATCAACGATGGACCCATCACTTCGGCACTTCTCGGGCCGGGTGTTGCACCGGGGTGGCGGCTCACTGCCGCTGGAAACGATATATCACCTGTGCGGGATGCGGGGCCGACTCGGCATTGCGCAGTGCATGGCGAATCACCGATCCAGGCTGGATCGAGGGTGGTCGGAGCGTGATCGCTCCCCAACCCGGGCGAGGCGCCCGGATCGATGGGTGCGGCCCGTCAACGGCATGGTCAACGAATTGCTAACTGCTTGGTGCAATATTCAGAGGTTCACTGAGGACCGCGGCGAACAGCGCTGCCGGGCCTGCGTCGGCGTGGGTCGAAGACAGAACTGCGATGTAAGCCCTGTTCGGGTCAGAACGGGGCGGGGTAAGTAATGCGTAAGATGATCCTTTGTTTTGGTTTCGGTGGGCGGACGGCGCTCATCGCCGCGAGCGCTGCGCTGACAGTATCGGCGTGCTCGAATGCGAAGCAGCAGACCTCCAATTGGCAGCCGGCCGTCGTGGAACGGCACCTGCCGCAGGCGCCGATGAGCACCGCCCCGGACGTGCCCCGCACGCCCCCGGCCGCGCCGAAGGTCGCGAGCTACACGCCGCCCGGCCACGTGCCGCGCGTGCCGGGCGTCTACAAGGTCGGCAAGCCCTATTCGATCAACGGCGTGACATACGTGCCGGCCGAAGATCCGAGCTACGACAAAGTCGGAATGGCTTCGTGGTATGGAACCGACTTCCACGGCAAACAGACGGCCAATGGCGAGCGGTTCGACATGGACGCCATTTCAGCCGCGCACCCGACGCTGCCGATGCCGTCCTACGTGCATGTGACCAATCTCCGGAACGGGCGGACGATGCTGGTTCGCGTGAACGATCGCGGCCCCTACAAACCCGGCCGCATCATCGATCTGTCGCGACGAACGGCGCAACTGCTCGGCTTCGACACGCAAGGCGTGACCGAGATCCGGGTGCGCTATGTCGGGCTGGCGCCGATCGACCCCCGAGACGACCGCCGGGAGCGGCAATACCTCGCTGCCCAGCCCTGGCACAGGATGGCCAGCGCCGCATGGGGACGCCGGTTCGGACTGGGGTTCGGCTTCAGTTCCTACGGCAATGGGCCGACGCCCTGACGGCATACACCGTTAGATGTGATAGATGTGAGAAGGCCGCGCAACGACGGTCACGCCGCGCGCGGCCCGGAATATCGATCGCCGATCAGCTCTTGCAGAACGTCGCGCGGCCACGGCAGAACACCTGTCCGCCCTGCGGCTTGCAGTCATAGCGCTCTTTGCTGATCTTGTAGCCCGCGACCTTGTAGTTGCTGGTGTGCTGCGGATTGGCCGACAGGAAACCCGGCCACAGGCCCCAGCTCACCGATTGAACCATCGTCTCCATCACGTACCACTTGGCGGCGGCTTCACTGCCGGCGGTCGCGTTGGCGCCCTTGCTCACGCACTGGGCCTGGGCGCTGCCCGCGGCGAACATAGCTGCGGCAGCAATGCCGGCTGCCAATGCAATCGATTTTCTCATGATAAGGCCCCTCTCGAGCGGTTCAGTTCTGGCGTTCAGCATTGTGCCATGCGCTGAACGCAGAGGCACGGCCGTATCAGCCACACTCCCAAGTAAAATCGAACTCGGAGGCGGGGCGTCGACGTGACGTTTGCGCTCGCGGCCGGCCGCTGGCTTTGCTCCCCGCGCGTGCCCTTCTGTGGCCTTCAGTTGCGCTCGCTGTTGGGGCAGAATAGAGATCAGGCCATCAACACCGCACATCCAAGAAGCTGCAGGGAGTAACCGCCATGTCCTCGTTCCATCTGGCAACCTATCAGTCGGCGCAGGGGCCGCGCGCCGGTCTCGTCGTCGGCGACAAGATCATCGACGCGGCGGAGGCGACCGGCAACGCCGGGGATGTCTCCGTCATGAACCTGCTGGAGACCTGGGACGCCAGCCTGAAGCGGCTCGATGCCGCTGCTGCCAAAGGGGCGGCTTCCGCGAAGGCGCTGTCGTCGGTCAAATTGCTCGCGCCGATCCAGCGGCCGGTCGCCATCTACTGCGCAGGCGCGAACTATCGCGACCATGCCAACGAAATGGCGCGCGTGCAGGGCAAGCCCGATCCGGTCGACCCGCATACGCTCGGGCTGCACTCGTGGCACTTCCTGAAGGTCGGCCATTGCGTGGTCGGCCCGGACCAGACGGTGAAGATCCCCGTCAAGACCAAGAAGCTCGACTGGGAAGTCGAGCTCGCGCTGGTCATCGGCAAGACCTGCCGCAACGCGACGGAAGCCAACGCGCTGGATTTCGTGATGGGCTATACGGTCGCAAACGATCTGTCGGCACGCGACATGGGAACGCGCGCTGGTCTGCCGGACAATTCGAACTTCCGCGCCGACTGGGTCAGCCACAAGTGCTTCGACGGCTCGTGCCCGATGGGTCCGTGGATCACGCTGTCGCGCGATATCGGCGACGCTCACAACCTCAAGCTCGGTCTCGACGTCAACGGCGTGAAGAAGCAGGACTCCAATACCAAGGAGCTGATCTTCAACATGAAGGAGCAGATCGTCGATATCTCGGCGCGCATCACGCTCTACCCCGGCGACGTGATCCTGACGGGTACGCCGGCCGGCGTCGGCGCCGGCAAGGGCGAGTTCCTGAAGTCCGGCGACAAGGTGCGCGCCTGGGTCGAGAAGATCGGCGACCTGAACACTATTTTGGAATAGTACGGGAGAGTCTTTTAGAAGAGTACGGCGCACTGGCACCGGGCCGCGGTCGCGGCCTCGGCCCGGAGGGCCGTTAGTAGAGTGCACACGTCGACTGGGAGCCGCAATTGCCGCGGTCGCGGTCGCGCCGGTATAGGGTGCCGACAACGACCGGGAGTTGCTGTCGTGCAATGGGGTCAGACCCGCAGGGTCTGACCCCGACCTCACCGAGGCAAGATTGGTCAGCCCATCGCGGCGACGATGCGGTCGGGGGTGATGGGGAGTTCGCGGACGCGGACGCCGAGAGCATCGTGCACGGCGTTGGCGATCGCGGCGGCGACGGGGCCCATGGTGTGCTCGCCGCCGCCCATCGGAGGGGCGTCCGGGCGATTGATGACCTCGACCTCGATCTGCGGGACCTCGGAGAACTTCAGGATCGGATAGGATTCCCAGCTGTCGGACGACACGCGGCCGTCCTCGAACCCGACTTGCTCGAGCAGCGTCCAACTCGCTGCCTGGATGCAGCCGCCTTCGGTCTGATTGATCACGCCGTCGGGGTTGATCGCCTCGCCGACATCGACGGCCGCGACAAGCCGAAGCACCTTCACGGCCGCGTCCACCTCGACCTCGGCGATGACGGCGCAATACGCCTTGTCGTGCTTGTAGCGGCCATACCCGACGCCGTGGCCGAAGCCGTCCTTCTTCTGCCAGTCTTTCCAGCCTGCGCGCCGTGCCGCCGCCTCGATCACCGCGCGGGCGCGCGGGTCGGGCAGATGGCGCAGCCGCCACGCGATCGGGTCCTCGCCCCACTCGACGGCAAGCTCGTCGACGAAGCTTTCGATGGCGAACACGTTGGCGTAGCCGCCGAGCGAGCGCATCGCCGAGGTGCGGACCGGCATGTTGAGCAGCCGATGATTGGTGACCACCCAGTTGGGGAAGTCGTAGGCGGGGATCGAATTACGATCCGAGCCGCCGCCGCCCGCGATGGGCGGGTTCGTCGACGGCTCCATCGGGAAGCCGTCGGCGATGTGATAGCCGGCGAGCAGCTTCGGCACGGGAGAGCGGCCGGGGCGCGAGGTGTGGCCGTTCGAGAATATTTCATGCCGCCAGGCGACGACCTCGCCGCTGGCGTCGAGATCGGCTTCGATCGCGACCGTCTGTGCAGCGGCGACCGGTCCCCAGGCAAGCTCGTCGGCGCGCGTCCACAACACGCGCACGGACTTGCCCGGCACGGCGCGCGCGAGCAAGGCCGCGTCGAGCGCGACGTCGTCGGCTGCGTTGTGGCCGTAGCAGCCGGCACCTTCGCCGTGGGCGACGACGACGTTCTCCAGCGGCAATCGCAGCACGCGCGCCATGTCGCCACGCAGATTGTAGATGCCCTGGCTGTGCGAGACGACCTCGACACGATCGGTGCCGGTCCAGACGGCTATGGCCGTCGAGGGGCCGATCGAGGCGTGAGCGATATAGGGCTTGGTGTACTCGCGGCGGATGGTCTTCAGCTTGGTCGCCGCGGCTTTGCCTTCCTGCCGGGCCGAGATCGTCGTCTCGGCCGGTTGGCTCATCAGCCAGTTTTTCAGGTCGTGATTACCCGGCAGCGCGAAGCCACCTTCCCACTGAACATCCCTGGCAAGACGCTCGCCGGCCTTGATCGCGGTGTGCTCCGTCTCGGCGACGACGCCGAGGAAGTCGCCATCACGGACGATGGCAACGACGCCCGGCATCGCCTTGGTTTTCGCTTCGTCGAGCGTCTTCAGCTTCGCGCCGGGGCGGGCGGGCCGCACCACGCGGCCGTGCAGCACGCCTTCGAGGTTCTGGTCGTGGATGAAGCGGCGGCGGCCGAACACCTTGTCGGGAATGTCGACGCGCTGCAACGAGCTTCCCGCATTCCGGCGCGCAGCGGACGGCAGCGGCTTCGCGCTCGCGGTCGCGTTCCGGTCGAGAAGACTCGGATCGGCCAGCTCCCAATAGCTCGTGGCGAGGTTGCCTTCGCCGAGGAAAGAACCGTCCTCGACAGACAGCTTGTCGGCGGGCACGCCGAGCTTTTCGGCCGCGGCTGCGAGAAAGATCGCGCGGACCTCGGCGCACACCCAACGGATGGCGGTGCCGCTCTCCTGGATCGACTGGCTGCCCGACGTGACGCCCTCGTCGGGGCTGAATGCAGTCGACGCGCGGATCATACGGATGCGCTCTGGCTGCACGCCGAGCTCGTCGGCGGCGATCTGTGTGAGGGCGGTGATGATACCCTGGCCGATCTCGACCTTGCCGGGCGAGACCTCGACCGTGCCGTCGGCCGTGAACCTGATCCACTGCGAAATGCGCTTATTGGTCTCGAGGCTGCCCGGCAATTTCGCCGGTGTCGCGGTCGCTGCTGGCGTGCTCATGCTGGTGCCATCTCCCGGGCAGCCCGCAGCACGGCGCGGACGATGCGGTTATGTGCGCCGCAGCGGCACAGGTTGCGGTCGAGTGCCGTGCGGACCTCGGCTTCGGTAGGGTTCGGCTTCTGCTCGAGGAACGCCGCTGCCGTCATCATGATGCCGGAGATGCAATAGCCGCACTGCATCGCCTGCTCGGCGATGAAGGCTTTCTGCAATGCATGCGGGGCCTCGGGCGATCCGAGACCTTCGAGCGTGGTGACCGACTTGCCGGCGGCCGACCACAACGGCGCATCGCAGGAAGCAACGGCGAAGCCGTCGACGACGACGTGGCAAGCCCCACACTGATTGCCGCCGCAGCCCAGATGCGTGGCGGTGAGGCCGAGGCTCTCGCGCAATACGAACAGAAGCGGCGTGTCGGGATCGGCGGCGACCTCGACGGACTTGCCGTTCACGGTGAGCTTGGTGCGCTGATGATCGGGTTGGCTCATGTCTACCCAGTTTCCTCCAACTGAATCGTCGTCATCCTCGACCGCGTGCTTCGGTGCCCCTCCACAAGCCCCGTCGAAGGAGACATTCCGGTTTTCCGAGTGCCTGTTCCGTAGTGTTCGACCGTTACCATTATCAACTTCGTCATGGTCCGCGAAGGCGGACCATCCACGGCTCTAGTGGCCCGTCGCGCCTAAATCGCTGTCCTGGCCGGAACCGTTGACGATTTAGGCGCGACACAAGGGCCACTAGAGAAATCATGAGCTTAGTGTGGCGTTCATCGCGCTTCAATTGACTCCAACCGTGCCGCACGAACAGGTCAATCAAAGCGCGACGCCACACTAGGCAGCAGAGTGCCATGATGCGCGGCGCAAAAACACAGACGTGTCGTGGACGGCCGCCTTCGCGGCCGTGACGCCGCATATTTTATTTGAGAATGCGTGAGAACTTATTTCACCGTGGCGCCGGACTTCTTGACGACGTCGGCCCACTTCTCGATGTCTTTCTTCAGATAGCCCTCGAATTCGGCGGGTGTCATGACGAGCGGGAATGCGCCCTGCTTCGCCCAGTTCGCCTTCACGTCGTCGCGGCTGACGACCTTGCTGATCTCGGCGTTGAGCTTGTCGACGATGGGCTTCGGGGTCGCCTTGGGCGCCATAAGGCCGAGCCAGATCGTCGCCTCGTAGCCGGGCACGCCGGCCTCGGACACCGTCGGCAGGTCGGGCGTCACGGACGAGCGCTTCGAGCCGGTAGATGCCAGCGCGCGGACCTGACCGGCCTTGGCGGCCGCGGACATCGTGGTGATGGCATCGAACATCATCTGGACGTGGCCGCCCATGATGCTCGAGCGGGCATCGCCGGAAGCCTTGTGGGGAACGTGCGCGATCTGCGTGCCGCTCATCGCTTTGAACAGCTCGCCGGCCATGTGATAGGGCGTACCGGGTCCCGACGACGCATAGTTGAGCTTGCCGCTGTTGGTCTTGGCGTAGGCGATGAACTCCTTCAAGTCCTTCGCCGGCACCGAGGGGTGAATCACCATGATCAGGTCCGAATAGTTGACCGGCGCGACGGGTGCGAAGTCGCGCATCAACTGGAACGGCTTGTTGGGGATCAGCGACTCGTTGGTCGTGTGCGTGTTCGACATCATGAGGAGCGTGTAGCCGTCCGGCGCCGACTTGGCAGCGGCGTCGGTGCCCGTGACGGAACCGGCGCCAGGGCGCGGCTCGACGATGAAGGATTGCTTGGTCTGCTCGCTCAGATACTGGGCCACCACGCGGGCGAACACGTCGGCCGGGCCGCCGACGCCGAACGGTACGATGATCTTGACCTGCCGGTTCGGATAGTCCTGCTGGGCTGCCGCGGGCGACGCGACCAAGGCCGCAACGGCCACCGCCGACATCAGTTTTGCAATCATGGACATATGCTATCCTCCCTGGGCTCGGCCGGGCTTGTCGCCCTGACGCAGCAATTGACTGCCGGCAGCCGACGGCGGCAGACCGGTACGCGATCCAAGTAGACGAGAAATCGATGCCTCTCAACCCGCCCGAACGCCTGAAGTCCATTACGGAAGCAGAATACCCCCGCTTCAGCCCCGCCGAGATGACCCGCCGACGGCATTCCATATCGCGGCTGCTGGCGGACGCCGGATGCGACCATCTCGTATTCCTCGGGGCCAACCGGTTCGGAGCGATCGTGAACTGGCTGACCCAGTGGCCGGTGACGCAGGAGGCGGTGGGCGTGCATTCCCCGGGCGAACGCGATGCCATGTTCGTCCACTATTACAACCATCTGCCGCTGGCCCGGCGGCTCGCGGCCGAGGCCGACGTGCAGTGGGGAGGGGCATCGGCCATCGCCAATGCGGTCGCCGAACTGAAGCGGCGCGGGGCAGCGAAGGACCGCGTGGCGGTCATCGGGCCGGTGTCGGCCGAGCAGCATGCGGCGTTGACGACGGCGTTCGGGCGGATCACGAGCCTCAACCGGCAATTCGTGACCCTGCGGCGTGTCAAATCGGCCGAGGAACTCGACTGGCTCCGGATCGGGGCCTGGCTGTCGGACCTCGGCATGGCAGCGCTGCGGGACAATGCCCGGCCCGGCATGAGCGAGCGTCAACTCTGGGATGTCATCGAGCGAGGCTACGTCGCACACGGCGGTGGCCACGGGATCCACTATCTCGGAATGACGTCGATGCACGATCCACAGGTGGCCGTGCCGACGCAATGGGCCTCCAACCGCCGGCTCGCGAGGGGCGATTGCGTGACCGCCGAGATCACCGCGACTTTCTGGGACTACGGGGGGCAAGTGCTGCGCTCGTTCACAGTGGACGAGCCGCCGACGCAGCTCTATCGCGATCTGCACGACACGGCCGACGCGGCGTTCGATGCGATGGCGGCGGTCATTCGCAACGGATCGAAGCCGGCCGACGTCATCGCTGCATCGGCGATCATCGAGGAACGCGGCTTCACGACCATCGACGACATCGTGCACGGATACGGTGGGGGCTACCTCTCGCCGATCCTGTCGTCGATCAGCCGAACCGATGGCGCACACCCTGTTCCGGAAGAGCCTTTCGAAACGGACATGGTACTCGTGATCCAGCCCAACGTGGTGACACCGGACAAGCGCGCCGGCGTGCAGACGGGCGAGATGGTCCGCGTGACGGAGACGGGCATCGAGCGCATGCATGGATTGCCGCGCGGCTTCGGCCGGATCGGTTGATATTCAGGAGAACAAGCGAGTGCATCCCATTCCCACGACCGGATCGAACACGACGGGCACGCGCGGCATCGTGGCGGTCGACAAGGTCGGCAACAAGATCCGGTTCTACGATCCCGCGACGCTGGCCGAGACCAAGGTCATCGACGGGCCTGAGCCGTGCGTGCACGAGCTCGCGCTGAGCCACGACCACGGCTTCGCCTACGTGCCGCTTTATGGTGACGGCATCTATGGCGGCAACAAGAACCCGAACAACAAGATCGTCGTGCTCGATCTCGCGGCGCAGGCGATCGTCGACGTGATCGCGCTGCCGGCGGAGCTCGTCGCGCCGCACGGGATGGTAGCCACGGCCGAGGGGAAGCTTTGGGTGGTGTGCGACATCCCGCGCAAGCTGCTGCTGCTCGATCCGAGAAAGCGCGAGGTCGAGGCCGACTACGACGTGCCGGTGAAGGGGCCGCATCTGATCTGCTCGAGCGTGGATGGCGGCAGGGTTTATATTTCCGCGAAGGAAGGCGATGTCACCGTCTTCGACACCGGCAAACGCGCGTTCATCGGCAGCGTTTGCGTGGCTGCGGCCGGCGTGGAAAGCGGCAATGGCAGCGGCACCGAGGGCATTTCGCCGACACCGGACGGCAAGTGGATCGTGACGATCGACAACGACCGCAACGATCTGCGGGTGATCGACACCGAGACCTTGCGTGAGATCGACCGGGTGCCGCTGGTTTCGCAAGCGCTGTCGAACGTGAAACGGTCGCGGCTGCACAAGCTGACGTTCTCGCCGGATGGGCGGCACCTCGTCGTCACAGGGTACACCAGCGGCAATTGCTGGCTGATCGACGCAGGCGACTTTCGCCGCCAGACGCTCGTGCCGGTTGCCAAGGGGCCGATGGGCATCGCGTTCCCGCCCGACGGGAAAAGCGTGATCGTGACGAGCCACGACAGCGGGCTGCTCACCCGGATCGATCTGGAAAGCAAAAAGCCCGTCGCCGCCTATGACGGCGGGGCGGGCATCGAGGTGTTGACGTTTTACTGAGGGATTGTTCACCGCGACCAACATCCCATGAGCGTCATGACCCGGCTTGGCCGGGTCATCCACGACACCGAGCAACTGCTGCTCCTTGTCGTGCGTGGTCCGCCTTCGCGGACCAGGACGGCACCATTGGAAGGCCTCGACCTCCGAGAGAACTCCAGGAGGCAGTCGATCAGCGAAGCGTGGCGAACTGGCGCTTGGCCTTGTAGCCGCGAGAAGCGACTGAACGGCAGCTATTCGAAGCGGCGGCACCCGGACGCGCGGGACCCTGGACGCATTGCCGGGAGGCCGTTCGCGTCGCCTTGCGAGATTTCCTGGAAGCCACCTTCGACGCCACCTTCGATTTGGCGGAGCGGCGGTCGACCTCGGCTTTCGATACCTCGCCTGCGGAAACCAGAGCGGCAACGCACGGCGACGACAGCTTCGAACCATTCTTGTTGAAGCAGCGGCGCAACTCCTGGCTGCCGACTTCCATGCCGGCGCAGAAGTTGAAGTAGTCGCCCATGCAGGCGTTGCGCACATTGGAGCTGACGGCCGATGCGGGCGCGGGAAGCAGGACACCGAGGCCGAGGATTACGGCAGCGATGCTTGCCAGACGGGAGAGGGGCAGCGAGCGGACGAGCGTCCGCACAATGGTCGCGATCATGGTTGGCTCCGAGGGGTTTCTTCTCCCACGCGCGACGCTGCCTTCCTCATGCCGACAGCTTTGGCCGACAGCTGTGAGGGAAGTGCCTCGCCGCCTTTACAGCGACAAACTTTGCTGTGGAAACCCTACGCGATTCGCCACTCGTTTTGTAGGCGCACCCAGGGGTGAAAACGACCGCAGCGCAGTGTGAGTGTGAAGCGGTCCGGCGAAGCCACGGAAGTGATTCAGAAAGAAAAGTTCAACCCTGCGTTTCGCGTCGCTTACTTGTTCGACAACATCGGTCGTCGAAGTTCTCACTCGTCGAAGATCTCACTCGTCGAAGATCTGGCCCCCATCATAGCCGCAGGCGATGCGGCCGAGCGTGGCCCGCATCCGATCGGTATCGAGGTCCTTTGCGAGCGCCGCGATCTGCGCATCGTCCGAGATGCCGCGACCGCGCGCGAGAAGTGCTGCCAACTGCTGTTTGTCCATGCCGGGCAGGCTCGCCCAGAAGCCACGCGTGATCTCCTTGGCGAAGGCGTGATCGGGATGCTGCGCGCATTCTGGAGCGCGACCGACCTGATAGAGATGCTTCACGACATCCCAGTCGGCCCGCTCGCGCGGGGCGGCGGCGAGAACGTCCGTGGCTTCTTTTGCGACATAGAAGCGGTTCAGCGTGTCGAACAGCGTGAACTCGTAGCCCTGGGCCAGAATATAGGGCTCCCACTCGCCCCACGCCGGCTCGCCGCTGCCGGGAAGGATCGCTTCGGCAACGATCACCTTGGGGCGGAACCGCTTCCAGTCGTTGCCCATCAGCACGTCGGCCTCGGCGCCTTCGACATCGATCTTGAGGAAATCGATCTCGGTCACGCCGTGCTTCTCGCACAGGGCGGCCATGGTCAGGATCGGCATGCGCACGGTGCGGTGGCTCGCGCCGAACTTACTCGCGCCTTCGGCGTGGGTCTTCACGATCGTCGAGAAACCGTGCAGGCGATCGACGATGTGGAAATCCGTGACGCCGCTCTGACGCCCGACGAGACCTTCGAACACCATGTCGCGCGGGCGGATATCGGCATAGAGGGCTGCCAGATCGGGCTGCGGCTCTATGCAAATGCCATTCCAGCCGCGCTCGTAGAACCAGAACGAGACGTTGTCGGCGATCGGGTGGCCCGCGCCGACGTCGATGTAGAAGCCCTTGGACTTGCCGCCGAGCGCCTGCCAGAGATGATAGTCCTCGAGGTTCTGCGTGTAGGTGAGTTCCATCGCCTGGCGGCTCCGTGAGGTGAAGGCGAGATGCAGGTGCGCGATATGCGGGAGGATTGGGGCTGGCGTCAGGCGGGCGCAAGCGGAAATAGCGCTGAGCGGCGACTTTCGGTTCTGCACCTGCCGGTTGCCGCAGTGGCGCCGGAATCGATGGGTAGCGACGGGATCATGAACGAGGGTAACGAACTTCGCCGCCGCGCGTGCGGTGCTGCAGGTCGCGAGCGCGGTCGCGGCATGCACGGGCTCGCCTTGGCCATGTTTGCGACAGGGGCAACTTTGGCGCCGGCACATTCGCGTGCGCAATCGGCTTCGGATGCCTGGCCTGCTGCCGTTCATGCGCACTACAAGCTGCGCTACAACGGGATCGAGGTCGGACAACTCAACGTCACGTCGACCCGGTCCGACAAAACCTACACGATGTCCGGCTCGGGCAAGGTGTCCGTGCTGTTCGGCGCGGTTACGTGGGCCGGGTCGTCGAACGTGTCGGGCGTCGTCGCTGCGAACACGCCTCAGCCCGTCAAATACTCCTTCGACTGGAAGAACAACCGCAAGGGCGGGGCGATCAGGCTCGGGTTCAAGGACCGGGTCGCGACGGATGTTTCGGTCACGCCGCCGCCGCAGTGGCACAAGGACGACGTACCCTTGCTGCCTCAGCACAAAGCAGGCGCGTTCGATCCCGTCTCCGCGCTCCTGATGCTGACGCGGGCGGACGGACGGCCTCCGTGCGAGCGGCGTGTGCCGATCTTCGATGGCAAACAGCGCTACGAGATCGTGCTGTCGTTCAAGCAGAAGACGAAACTGGAGGACGTGAAAGGCGGCAGCGCGGGCGAGACCGCCGACGTGTGCCGCGCGATGTACGTGCCGGTCGCCGGGCATCGCGACAACGCGGCGACGAAGACCTACGCGTCGAACAGCAACGTCGAGGTCGTGATGCGGCGCGTGCCTGGGACGACGGCGCACATTCCCTATTCGGTGACCGTGCCGACGGCCTGGGGCACCGGCTCGATGGTGACCGAACGGATCGAGCTGACGATGGCCGGCGGGACCAAGGTGGCGTTCGGGAGGTAAGTGCAAAGATGGCCTAACGGCCATTCAAGGGGCCTCGCCCCTTGAAACCCCGACCAGGGCCGCGGCCCATTAAGCGCTGAGGATACCTGAAACGAAAACCGCTACGTCGTAGGCTGGGTCAAGGTCCGCCTTTTTCGGCGGGCCGCGACCCAGCAATGAACGAATTGCCGTGGATGCTGGGTCGCGCTGCGCTTGACTCAGCCTACGTCGATCGATGCGCGTGCACGGATCATGCTTCACTTGTCGTTGCAGGTATCCTAACATGGAACTTTCTGCGTTCCCGGAAGCCGAGTGAAGCGAGGCTATCCGGGACCTTTACACTTCTGAATTGTGTAAAGACCCCGGCTCTTCGCGTTCCAACCTCGCGGTCGGAACGCTCGTCCGGGGACGCAAGGAGAAGATTTTGCGTATCGTCCGGCTATGTTAGCGCCAATGGGGGCGAGCCCTGGACCCGTTGATTTTGTTCCCATTTCGATCTGTTAGACAAATTCAAATCGCATCCTGGACCGCATATATATCAATATCTGAAAGACAAACACTGCAAGGAAAGAGCGAACCATCACTATTCACGGTCATGAGATTGGAACTTTACCACTGCGCTCCATTGCCACTAAGCCCAGGGAGCGTCATCCAGGCCTATCCCTTTAGCTCAGGCCGCCACGACCGGATTTGATCCGAACCG
>CAZNMY010000027.1:0-41760 GCA_964574325.1 uncultured Devosia sp.
CCGTCTCAGACATTTGCTTCCCGTTGCGGCTAGGTTCCGAGCAAATGTCTGAGACGAGAGGAACACTAGCAACCCAATGATTCTAGTGTTGCTTTTGTCACTGACGCTTGGTGGGGCACCTCGCAGCAACCGGGGACCAAGCGTCAGTGACGCAATACTAGCCCTGCAGAACTTACGCTAACGCTTCAGATGTATGAATTCCCACGGCGAGACCTCGCTCCCTTGGACGATCTCGACCTCGATCAAGACTGGCGCGTCACCAGCAATCGCTCTCGCCAGCACCGGCCGCAACGCCTCCGGCGATCCAACGCGATGTCCCTCGATGCCGAACGCCTTCGCCAGCGTCATGAAGTCGGGATTGCTCAACGTCGAACCGAGCGTGCGGTTGCCGAAGCTCGTCTTCTGATCGCGCAGCACGTTGCCGAACGCGCGATTGTTGAACACGATCGCGACGACACCTAAACCTTCCTGCGCCGCCGTCGCCAATTCCTGCACGCCGAACATGAATCCGCCGTCGCCGCACATCGACACCACCACACGCGCCGGATTGGCCGCCTTCACGCCGAGCGACGTCGGAAAGCCGAACCCCAACGTGCCCTGATAGCCTTCCGAGATATACGTGCGCGGCTCACGGACATCGAAGCCGAAGTACGACGTGAAGCCGGCCTGGCTCAACTCCGGCACCAGGAACGCATCGCGCGGAAGAACCTCGCGGATCACGTCGAGATAGGCGAGCTGCGGCTGGATCTTCTCGATATCCGCGCGCGCACTTCGCTTCGCCTTCGCGATATCGGCCACGACACCGGACGTTCGCACCCGCTTGCTCGCGCGCAGCGCATCGATCAACGCGCGCGTCGCCACTTCCGCATCCGCGACGATCCCCGCATGCGGCACGAGCCGGGCCATCTCCTCGCCGTCGATGTCTATCCGCACGAGATGCGGCGGCGGCTCCGGCTTGTCGATGAGCTGCATCATCCCGGCCCACCGCATGTACGGCATTTCGAGGCGCGACCCGATGCCGATCAGTACGTCCGTCTCCGGCCACAGCTTGAACGCGGCATAGGACGACACACCGAGCGGGTGGTCCTCCGCGACGACGCCACGACCGCCACGAAACGCGGCAACCGGCGCGTCGAGCAGTTCCGCAAGCTCCCGCACCGAAGCCGCCGCTCCTTGCGCGCCGCTACCCGTCATGATCATCGGCCGACGCGCACGCTCGATCAACGCCACCGCTGCCGCGATCTCACGAGGATCGGGCACAGCCGCGACCGGCACCGCAACCGGGCGCGGCGCCGCGACCTCTCCAGTCGCCGCCATCTGGTCCCACGCCATCTCTACCGCGACTGGCCCAGGCCGCCCGGAAGTCATCTGCCGCCACGCCTCGGCCATCACGTCGGGCACGTCCGCCGGCCTTTCGATCCGCGCCGCCCACTTCGTGATAGAACGCAGCGTCGCGAGCTGATCGGGCAGCTCGTGTAGATGCCCGCGCCCGCGGCCCATGAACGCAGACGGCACCTGCCCCGTGATGCACAGCACCGGCGCACAGCAGCCGAGCGCCGTCGCAAGCGCCGCTCCGGCATTCAGCACGCCCGGTCCGGGCACCACCGTGAATACCCCCGGCCGCCCCGTAGAACGCGCCGCGCCGAACGCCATGTAGCCGCACGTCTGCTCGTGTCGCGCGCCATAGGTCCTGATGCGCTCGGATCGCTGAGCCAGCGCATCGAACAGCGAATAGAGCTGCGCGCCCGGCAAGCCATAGACCCGATCGACACCCCTAGCGATCAGTGCTTCCACGATCGCCATGCCGCCGCTCATCGACGATGTCTCGATTTTTCCGGCCATCTAGACACCTCGTTCGACACCATCGCTGTTCCCTTGCTGGCCACGCTACGACACGTGATCCGCGAAATCACCGTTGCCGCCGGCAAGACCGCGCCAGGCGCGAGGTGTCGGCGCACATGGTTGGCACCTCGGCCTCGCTCCACTACCATCGCACCTCCTGCCCCGGCCAATGCTCATGCGCCCTGTCGGCGGCAGGGTTCGATCCCGATCTCCGATGCGATGGAATTGCCGAACATGCCCCAGCCTTCGCGACTGACCGTGCCTGCCCCTGCCGCCCGCTTCGAAATCGCCATGGAAGATGGCCCGAAGGTCCGCCTTCGCCGCTACGGCAATCCGAACGGCACGCGCCTGCTCGTCGGCCACGGCAACGGCTTCGCCGTCGATGCCTACGTGCCGTTCTGGCAGCAGTTCCTGGCCGACTACGATGTCGTGATCTTCGACTTCCGAAACCACGGCCAGTCCGACCGCTCGGCCAAGGAGCACCACGTCTACGCACAACTCGCCCGCGATCTCGACCGCGTCGCGGATGGCGTGGAAGCCGAGCTCGGCAGCCGCACCACCGTCGCGGTGATGCATTCGTTTTCGTCACGCACCGCGATGAAGCACGCCATCGAGATCGGCTGGCGATGGGCCGGCCTCGTGCTCTACGATCCCCCGAACGTGCCGCCGCCGTCCCATCCCGTCTACCCCGCGATGGAAGTGTTCGAGAATCGACTGGTCCAGTTCGCAGGCGGTCGGCGTCGCACGTTCAACTCGGTCGACGAACTGACCCAGGAGCTGAAGGAATCGCGCGCCACCACGCGCTGGGTCGAGGGCATGCACGCCCTGATGGCCCGCTCGATCCTGCGCCAGGACGAAGGCGCTGATACGTGGTCCCTCGTTTGCGCCCCCGAGATCGAAACCGCGATCTACGCCGAAGCGCTGAAGCTCAACCTGTGGCCCAAGGCGACGGACTACGGCGGCCCAGTCAAGCTCGTCGGCTGCGATCCCGACATGAAGGGCGCACCCGCCACCGGCATGGCGAACCGGGCGCTCGGAACCGAGATGGGCTACGACTACGAGGCCGTCCCGAACACCGGCCACCTCCAGCAGATCGAACGACCCGACGCCTGCGCTCAGATCCTGCACGCCTTCCTGGCGAAGCATCATCTGACGAAACCTTGAGCGCCCAGGAGGGGACAGCAACCAGAGGGCAAAATCGAGGTCGAAACCGATGGCAGCGCCGATATTGCCGTCCCGATCGATGTCAGGCCAGCGCCTGTAGTTCATCCAGCGTCAGATCACCGGGCACGATCGTGATGGGAATCGGGAACGTGCCAGCCCGGGAGCCGGCTGCGAATGACGACACCAGCGGCCCCGGCCCTTTCGAATCGACCGCCGCTCCGAGCACCATGATGCCGATGTCCTGATCCTCGTCGATCAGCTTGGTGATCTCGTCGACCACCACGCCCTCGCGAATCACCTCCTCCGTCGTCACATGCTCGAACCCGGACTGGTTCAACTTGCGGCGGAACAAGCGGAATCGCGCCTTCGCCTTGTTCGTCTCTTCCTCGATATGGAGTTGCTTCACGCCCATCCACGTCTGAAAGTCCTGCGGCTCGATGATGTGCAGCATCACGATCACACCGGAGGAGTGCGCGATGCGGCTGGCGCAGAAATAGAGGGCCGATTCCACTTCGGTGCTGTCATCCATGATGACGAGCATCTTGCGGACATGGCCTTCCTCGAACGAGCGTCGCTTTGTGCGGTTCGGCATTTACCTATACTGCCATGATTGCCCCGCCTCAGACAATGCCACCTCGCGCCCCGGTCATCCCGCCCCGGCACCCCACAACCAGAGCATGAAAAAACGCGCTTTTGTTTCAACAGCTTGTTGCGCCGATGAAATGCAGCGCCAGCTCTCGGCGATGCCCCCGGGCGCGGTGCTCCACGATGTAGTCGACCACGATCCGGCCGAGCGACTGGGCGATCCCGGTGGCGGCAGCCCCTGTCACAGCGGGGTGCTCCTCGTATCGCTCTCGAACTCCTTCATCTTCTCCCGGAACTTCCGCAGCATCCGCTGCGCGTAGCTCAGAGCGCTGTCGAGATCCTGTTCCGTCGGCAGCTTGAACTCGAGCGACTTCCCGTCCGCGCCACCACGCTTTTCGCTGAGCAGGATGTCTTCCATCTGGCGAATCTCGCCCTTGAGGCGCTTGTTCTCCTCGCGCAGCCGCTCGATCTCCGAATTGAGTCCACGCTCGGGCTCGGCGATCTCACGGCAACTCCAATCGCCGCCCTGCCTCTGGCACAGCGCCATCTGGCCGCTTTCGGAATCGAGCCGCACGAAGCCGCCGCCTTCCGCTGGGCTCATCGAGTAGCGCGCCGCACGCTCTCCGGCGGCGTGCGCCCCGCTCACATGAGCCAGCCCCGCGAGCCCGAGCGTGATCGCGGCGGCACCTATCGCAATGCGTCGGGCTCCGACGAGCCCGACCAACTGCTGCAACGAACAGTGCGACGACGGAAGCGATGACGGATGCGGCATGGGGAGCCTTCTCCCTGAGCGAAAAGTGGAAGTGATTCGTGTTGCAGTTCACGCTGAACGCTGCCGCGATATTACGATACGCTCTGGGGCCACCGTAAGGCAGCATGAGGCAGCACTGGCATAGGCCGAAATAAGCCGGCATCGCACGCAAACGAGACCCGTCTTGATATTGACAGTGTCGCCCGCGCGACGAATCGCGTGACAAAAATCATTCGCGCTCGGAAGATTTTCGCCTAAGCCTTTGTTTAACACAAGATTTACTACACACTGAGACCTTGCACTCAGGTGGATTCGTTTCGTGCTGCGTCGGACACCGTGGACGACTGCTGCTGCAGCACGAGATTGGAAGGGCGCAATCGCGCCGAATCGGCATTTCCTGCCCTCGAGCTGGTCGCACGTCTGCGGAACGCATTTCGCGCTTGGGGCTCGAGGAAAACATGTCGACGGCTGACGTCAAAGAAAATGCTGGCTTGGAACCGCTGACGGGCAGGCACCACTTGCCTGAGCCGGCCTGCGAGGCGCGCTCGCTGAAGCGCATCATGACCGATCTGGCAAATCAGATAGCCGATGCCGACCGCCGTCACAGTGAAGCTTTGTCGATGATGCAGCAGCGTCTCGGCGCACTCACCAACACGACGCAGGAACTGCGCGAGCAATTGCCGCGCGAATCTTCCAGCGTGCTCGACCGCATTGAGGGAAGCATGTCAGAATTATCGAACCGGCTGGCCGACACGGACGCGCAACTCCGCTCTCCGGCTTCCAGGACGCAATCGCTTCGACATGCCGCGGACGAGGCCGGCAAAGGAGGGTCGGGCAAAGTCGAGGCTGGAAAAGTTACGGCCCCCACACCCGAAGCAGCGCCCGCACTCCGTTCCGCACTGGCCGCCAGCGCCCTCGATGCCATTTCCCGCAGCTCCGGCGCCACTCGCCCGAGCCGCAGCGAGGTCGTCGACAACTTCGACATGGTGGACAGCTCTCCTCATGCCGACGACGACATGATCGACCTCGCCGCCGCCGATGCCCTTGCCCGCCTCTACGAAGGCGGATCGGATGCTGCCGGCATCCCGCCGCTCGACGCCGTTTCTGCCTCTGCCGACATTCGCGCGCCAGCCTCGGACCTGGTGGACGCCAGCGCCGCCGGCCCCGAGTTCTCGCCCGCGCCCCCGGCCGCGAAATCCGATGTCGCAATCGTGATCGAGACACCCGAGGCCCAGTCTAGACAGCCACAGAGCCTCGCGAAGTCCTCGGACGACGACCGCGTCTGGCTCGAAGAACGCTTTGCCGATGTCGCAGCAAAGCTCGAGCATTCGCTTTCCGGCATTCGCGGCCACGATTCCCTGAATGCTTTCGAAGAGCGCTTCACGACGCTCGAGCAACGCCTGACGCAAGCCATGAGCCAAGCATCCACCGGTGCCGATTTCTCGAGCCTGAAGTCGATCGAATCCCATGTCGAAGACCTCAACGCCCAGCTCGTTGCGGTACAGACCCACTTCAGCCGCCTCGACACCATCGAGCTCGAGCTGCGCAGCCTCGCCGACCGCCTCTCGACGGAAGAGCTTTCGAAGCTCATCCAGAGCAACGCGCCGAAGATGTCGGACAAGGACCTGATCGCCGGCGAGGTCGCCAGCGGCATGGCGCAACAGTTGCCGCGCATCGAGCAGACCCTGCAGTCGATCGCGGCGCAACTCTCCACCGAGAGGATCGCCGGCCTCGTCGCGCAGTCACGCCCTTCGTCACCCGACACGAGCGCCATCGCCCGGATGGTCGCGGATGAGATCAGCCAGCGCATGCCGGCGTCGTCCGCGCCCCACGCCGACCCGTCCGACCGACTCGAAGCGCTGAAGGCGACGCTCGAGGCATTCGTCGCCGAGCGCCGCCACGGTGACGAGCAGACGAACACCATGCTCGACACGATGCAGCAGGCGATGATCCGCCTCCTCGATCGCATGGATGCCATCGAGCAATCCGGCTATGGCCCGGCCGACGCCGAGGAGTTGGACCACGGCCAGCCGGCTCGTGGCCAAGCCTACGATCATGCCTACGCCGAGCGCGAGCCGCAGCACGCGCATGCGGCGCCTGAGCAGAACCACCGGCACGAGTTCCACGATCCCGCGCTGCCGGTCCCCTCGCTCCCGGCCTATCAACAGCCCGATCCATACCAGCAGCCGGTCGCCCGTGAGCAGCGGCAGTCCGATCTCGAGTTGCCGGTCGCCGAGCCTCGCTTACCGGCAGCCCCGATCAGCGCCAGTGGTCTGCGTGCCAGCGTTCAGCAGAGCCAGCCGGCCGAGCCCGGCCATGAAGGACGGCATGCCGACGAGCCCGTCGCTCAGCAGGGTAACGCCAACAATCGCGAAAGCTTCGTCGCCGCCGCCCGGCGCGCGGCCCGGATGGCAGCCGAAGCTCCCCCCGAGCAGGAAGTGTCCGCCGAGGCCCCTGCGGCCCCCGCCAAGACACGCGCTGCTGCTCCAGCGGCAGGCGGACGCAAACTGACCACCGTCTCGATGGCCTTGCTCTGCCTCGTCCTGGTCGGCGCCAGCTTCGTCGGCGTCAAAATGACAATCCTCGCCCCCAAGGCGCCGCAGCCGGCCGCTCAGTCGGCCGCGCCCAAGTCTGCGCCACCGCTGAGTGAAACCGACAAGCGCATCCAGAATCTCGAGGACGCCGACGGCGCGAGCCCAGCGCCTCAACGTCGCAGCGACGTCGAGAATGGGACCGGCCGCGAGCTGAACGGACAGCCGGCGAATGGCGGCATGATGCCACAGCAGCCCGGCTTCACGACGGTTCCCGCCGCACTCACCAAGCACGCGGCCGTAGACAACGCCGCGCCACGCACAACCGAGTTGCCGCCGCTCTCGATCGGGCCGAACTCGCTGCGCACGGCCGCCGCGAAGGGCGATCCGTCCGCTGAGTTCGAGGTCGGCGCGCGCTTCGCGGAAGGACGCGGTGTTCCCCAGGATCTGCAGATGGCCGTCAGTTGGTATCAGCGCGCCGCCGCCCAGGGTTTTGCTCCCGCACAATATCGCCTCGGCAGCATGTTCGAGCGTGGACTGGGTGTGAAGACCGACCTTGCGAGGGCCCGCGTCTGGTATCAGCGCGCCGCCGAGCAGGGCATCGTCAAGGCAATGCACAACCTCGCGGTCCTCACGGCCGGCCGCGATGCCGCCATGACCGACTACGCCACCGCCGGCAAGTGGTTCCGCGCTGCCGCCGACTTCGGCCTGACCGACAGCCAGTTCAACCTCGCCATCATGCACGACAGCGGCTTGGGCATGGAGCGGGACGCGAGGGAAGCGTTCAAGTGGTTCTCGCTTGCCGCCCGCGCCGGCGACGAGGAAGCCGCCCGCCGCCGCGAAAGCCTGCGCCAGAAGCTGCAGCCCAATGAGGTGGCGATCGTCGAGGCCGAGTTGACGAACTGGCGCCCGAAGTCCGCCGACCAGAACGTCAACGATCCCCGCCTGGCCGGCGAAAGCTGGAAGAAGAGCACACGCTGACGATCTCGAAACAGGTTCGGACCACAGGTCTCGAATGGGCAGGAGAGGCTCCGGCAAGCGCCGGAGCCTTTCTGTTTTTCACAGACCGGACTTTCCGATTGACCTAGGGGAACACAGCAGGCTTATTCCCATCTCGACGAATTACCTCCACCGATGCCACGTCGCGTCGGCGGCTTTTCCCCGCGAAAGTAGTCGCAGTCCGATCGCCGAAGTTCCGGCAGCGACGGGCGCGATCGATCCGAAGCGATGGAACTGGATACCGATGCTCAGCCGCGCCTTCACCGCCCTGTCGCCGCGAGGCACTTTGCGCCTCGCCCTGGGGCTGCTCGTCGCCGGCTTGTCGGCATTGGGTGTCGCGGCGATCCCCGATCTCACCGGCTCGCAAGCCTTCGCCCAGCGCCGACCGCAGCAGCCCCAGCAGCAGACACCCCAGCAGCAACCGCAAAAACCAGCGGAAACCGCACCTTCGCCGCAGCAGTCGGTAGCTGCGAAAGCGCCGGTCTCCGAAGCCCGTGAGACCGTCCAGGCCGACGTATCTTCACGCAGCGTCGCTGTTACGTCCAGCTTCACGGGCACCGAGATCATCGTCTTCGGCGCTGTCGACAACAGCCGCCAGTCGAGCCCGGAATCCGGCTTCTACGACGTCGTCATCGTGGTCGAGGGAACACCGACGCGCCTCGTCGCGCGCAAGAAGTCCAACGTCGGCATCTGGCTCAACACGGCGTCGATCACGTTCCAGAGTGTACCGAGCTACTACGCGATCATATCGACCCGCCCCCTCGACGAAATCGCCGACCCGATCATCCTGCGCGACAACGACATCGGCTTCGAGCACGTCCGCATGACGCCGATCAGCGGCTGGGAAACCGGCGTCACCACGGGCGAGCTGGAGGATTTCAAGAGTGCCGTCGTCCGCATCAAGCAGCGCGAGAGGCTGTACATCGAGCGAACCGTAGGCGGCGTCGTATTCATCGGTCGCAGCTTGTTCCGCGCCTCTCTCGATCTCCCCGCGAACGTGCCTGTCGGGCCTCTCGTCGCGCGCGTCCATCTCTTCCGCGAGGGTCGCTTGCTGCACACGTTCACCTCTCGCGTGACACTCCGACGTGAGGGTCTCGAGCACTTCCTGCACACGTTCGCATTCGGCCAGCCCCTGATCTACGGCCTCGCTACAGTGCTCATCTCGGTCGCGATGGGCCTCGCCGCCACGACCCTGTTCCGCCGCAGCGCTCATTGATCCACGACGCATTCTCAGCGCCCACGGAGGCTCGACACCAGTGCTGAAAAACTGGCGCGCGAGAGTAGAAACCTTGAAGCGCGAGGTCGTGGCGATCGCTCTGGCGGCCCGTGATCCGCGCACACCCTGGGCCGCCCGCCTGCTCGTCCTGGCGATCGTCGCCTACGCGGTCTCCCCCATCGACCTGATCCCCGACTTCATCCCAGTCCTCGGGCTTCTCGACGATCTCCTGCTCCTTCCCGCCGCCCTCTATCTGGCCGTCCGGATGATTCCAGCCGACGCCATGACGGCGGCGAGGGAACGCGCCGACAGCCAGCGCCTTGCGCCGAGCCGAGCAGCAGCCGCCGTCATTGCCGTTCTCTGGCTCGCTATCGCAGGCGCCGCGATCCGATACACATGGCCCTGGTTCTCGAATTGAGCTTCGAAGGCAGGGGGTCGATCAGCCTTTTGCACAAACCTGTCGGCAACACGGCTCACAAGGTCTTGGATTCTTCACTTGTCATGCGTACATTCGCGATGCTGCGGGGCCCGTCAGGAACACTTTATCCCCTGGGCCTATAAGATCTGCTAGGGAGCTGTCCCTGGTCCGGACCGTGGTCCGGATCACATGGTTCCCACCTTCTATGAAGGGACCTGGCGGGATCTACAGTTCCAACGGCCACCGCGGCACTAAATTCCGGGCGAATTGCCCCCGATACGCGATACGCGATACTCAAGGGCGATGACGGATCCTTCCTTCGAGATCGCCGAACTGGACGCAGCCAAGCGCGCCCTTCGCAAAACCTGCGCAGAACGTCGAGAGCAGCTTTCGCCGGCCTATCGTATGGCGGCCGCCGCCCACATTGCCGATATCGGCCTCGATTTCACCAAGCCGCTGAAAAACATCGCCGTTTCCGCCTACTCCGCGATGGGCTCCGAAATCGATCCCGCCCCGCTGGCCGAGCGCCTCGCCGCAGCCGGCTTCCGCACTTGCCTGCCCGTGATCCAGCCACTGGGCAATCCGCTGAAGTTTCGGGCATGGCACCCCGGCGAGCCGCTCGTTACGCGTACCTGGGGCATCCGCGAACCCGCCGACGACGCCCCCGAGGTCGCCCCTGATATCCTGCTGGTCCCGCTCCTCGCCTTCGACCGTCGCGGCATGCGCCTGGGATACGGCGGCGGCTACTACGACCGGACCCTCGAACGCCTCCGCGCCCTGAAACCGATCACGGCGGTCGGCCTCGCCTACAGGGAACAGGAAATCGCGGTGGTGCCATCCGGCCCCCACGACCAGCCCCTCGATTGGGTGCTGACCGCCGACGGCCCGATCAGAACCGGCGCGACGGCCCTTGTGGGTTGAATTGAGCGGCTACCGAGGCCTTGCCCGCCTCCCGCCTGCGAGGCAGAGTGCCCCATCGCACATCACCTTTCCAGGCACGGCATCAGAGGCACGAAATGGCTGAACTTCCCCGCATCAATTCCTTTATCGGAGGCGACGCAGTCCCCGCGGGCGCAGGAACCTTCGACCTCGTCGATCCCCAGACCTGCAAGCCCATCGGCGCCATCGTCGAGGCAGGCGAAGCCGGCGTCGACGCCGCCGTGAAGCTCGCGAAATCCGCCTACGCAGCGCACCGCAAATCCCCCGTCCACCAGCGCGTGAAATGGCTGCGCGACGGCGCCGCCGCACTGCGCAAGGCCGTCGACGAAATCGCCCCCCTCATCAGCCGGGACGTCGGCAAGCCGATCCGCGTCTGCCGTGGCGAGATCGCGCGCGGCGCGGAGTTCATGGAAGCCGTCGCCGCCTGCCTGCCGCAGATGAACGGCGAGGTCCTGCCGCTCGATGCGACCGCCCCGGGCGACGGGCACTTCGGCTTCACCCGCCGCATCCCCTACGGCGTCGTCGCCGGCATCATTCCCTTCAATGGGCCGATCAACCTGCTCGTGCAGAAGGTCGCCCCCGCGATCGCTGCAGGCAATGCCATCGTGACGAAGCCTCATCCGGCCGGAACACGCACCGCCCTCAAGCTCGCCGAGTTGTTCCAGGCTGCCGGCTGGCCCAAGGGCCTATTCACGGTCCTCACCGGCGACAAGGCGTCTGCCGCGGCCCTCGTCGCCCACCCCGATGTCCGCTGCGTCTCCTTCACCGGCGGCACGGCCGGCGGCGACGCTCTGGCCCGCCTCGCAGGCGCGAAGAAGTTCGTTGCCGAGCTCGGCTCCAACGCCGCCAACATCGTAATGGCCGATGCCGATATCGCCGACGCCGCCAAGAAGATCGCCGGCGCTGCCTTCGAGGCCAGCGGCCAGCAGTGCATCTCCGCCCAGCGCGTTCTCGTCGACAAGGCGATCCTCGACAAGTTCACCGAAGCGTTCGTCACTGCCGCGAAAGCGCTGAAAGTCGGCCGCGCTGATGATCCCGCCGTCGATGTCGGCCCGATGGTCAGCGCCGCCGCCGCGGACCGCGTGATGGGCATGTGCGAGGATGCGATAAAGCGCGGCGCGACCTACGCCCTGAAGCCACAGCGCGACGGCGCGACGGTGTCGCCCGGCATCCTCGTCGAAGTGCCGAACGCCGCGCGGCTGTGGTGCGAGGAAGTCTTCGGCCCCATAGCCATTGTCACCCCGTTCTCCGGCATCGAGGAAGGGTTGAAGCTCGCCAACGACAGCGAGTTCGGTTTGCAGGGCGCGCTGTTCACCTCGAACTTGAAGACCGCGTTCCGCTTCGCCGACGATTTCGAAGTCGGCTGCCTGTGGGTCAACGAGCCCTCGCGCTTCCGTGTCGATGTCTACCCGTTCGGCGGCGTGAAGTCCTCCGGCGTCGGCCGCGAAGGCATCCGTTACGCCATCGAAGAAATGAGCCAGATGAAGTTCATCGGCATCAAGCCTTGAGAGCGCGAGAGACGCGAATTGTTCTCCCTCTCCCCTGCGACTTCGCAGGGGAGAGGGTCGGGGAGAGGGGCAGCTTCGGAACCGAAACACAATGAAAAGGCGAGGCGAGCAACCCTGGAAAGTGAATCGCGCGCGTGTACTGCGCAGCAATCAGACGCGGGCGGAAGACCTCCTGTGGTCCGAGTTGCGCGCCAAGCGTTTCATGGGGCTGAAGTTCGTACGACAACTGCCTGTCGGTCCATACTTTGCGGACTTCGTTTGCCGGGAAAATGGCATCGTCGTCGAGGTCGATGGCGGCACGCACAGCACTGAGGACGAGTTGCGGGCCGACGCCCAACGATCTGAATATCTAAAAGCCCGCGGCTACCGGGTTTTCAGGGTACACAATACGGAGCTTTACGAGAGCATGGACGGTGTGCTCGAAACACTCCTGGCTTTCATCGAAGGCAAGCTGCCCAATGACATTGGAGCTGCCCCTCTCCCCAACCCTCTCCCCCGCTGAGGAGCGGGGGAGAGGGGGAAAAAAGGACGCCCCATGATTATCAAGACCCAGGCCGACGTGACGACCGCAGTGCTCGCCGAGATGGCCCGAGCCGAAGACCCGCGCACGCGCGAAATCCTGACTTCGCTCATCAAGCATCTGCACGGCTTCATCCGCGAGACGAAGCTGTCGGAAGCCGAGTTCCAGCAGGCCTGCGCCATCATCAACCGCGTCGGCCAGAAATCGAACGACAGCCACAACGAAGCCGTGCTCATGTCGGGCTCGCTCGGCGTCTCCTCGCTCGTCTGCCTCCTCAACAACGGCGACAACGGCTCGACCGAAACGACCGCCAACCTCCTCGGCCCGTTCTGGCGCACCGAGAGCCCGCGCACGGAGAACGGCGGCTGCCTCCTGCGCTCGCCGACGCCGGGCATGCCGCTGTTCGTCGAAGCGCTCGTGCAGGACCATGCGGGGCGTCCCGTCGCCGGCGCCGAGATCGATGTCTGGCACTGCAACGACGAGGGCTACTACGAGAACCAGGATCCGAGCCAGGCCGACATGAACCTGCGCGGCAAGTTCACGACCGACGCCGCTGGCAAAATCTGGTTCCGCTCGATCAAGCCGATCGGCTATCCGATCCCGCTGGACGGCCCGACCGGCGATCTCCTGCGCATGCTGAAGCGCCACAACATGCGCCCCGCGCATCTGCACTTCCTGATCGTGAAGGACGGCTTCAAGGCGCAGATCAGCCAAGTCTATTCGAGCGACGATCCCAACCTCGAAACGGACAGCCAGTTCGGTGTAACCGAGCGCCTGATCGCGCAATACGTGCTGCACGAGAACGAGCCCGCGCCCTACGGCGACGTGAAGGGCCCGTGGTACTCGATGTCGTTCACGTTCGATCTCGACGCGGGCGAACCCAAGCTCCCGCGCGCGCCGATTTCGAGCAAGTCCACTTCGCCCCCGCCCAAAATAGAGCGCCTCGTCCGCGCTTGACCTCATAGACTGGGTCGAGGCTTGCCCGATCCAGCATCCACCTCTACAGCGTCGCCTCGATCAGCGCGCGCAATTCCGGCGTCACCTCGGGCGTGATCCCGAACCACGCCTCCCACGCCGGCCGCGCCTGATGCAGCAGCATGCCGAGCCCGTTGACGGTCGGGTTGCCCCGCTTGCGCGCGGCCTCCAATAGCTGCGTCTCCTTCGGGATGTAGACGATATCGGACACGACCGCCGACTTCGGCAACTTGTCGAGGCGCAGGTCCAGCGTCCCCTGCCCGACCATCCCCTGGCTCGTCGTGTTGACGACGAGGTTGACGCCATCGACGGCATCGTGCCGGCTGTCCCATGCCAGCGGCTTGATCGGCCCGCCGAGATCCCGCGCCAGCGTCTCCGCCCGCGCGATCGTGCGATTGACGAGACGGATCTCCTTCGCTCCGCGCTCGGCCAGCGCCATCACGACCGCACGCGCTCCGCCACCGGACCCGACCACCAGTACCGGCCCGGCGTCCGCCTTGAACGACGGCTGAGCTTCCAGCAGCGAATGGATGAAACCGTAACCGTCGTTGTTCGAGCCCATCAGCGAGCCGTCCTTGCGCACGGTCACGCAACTGATCGCGCCCATCTTCCTGGCCGTGGGAGCAATCTCGTCGACGATCGCCAGCGCGGCTTCCTTGTGCGGAATCGTGAGGTTGCATCCCGCGAACCCCAGCGGCGCGAGCGCGCGCAACGCCGGCCCGAGCTTTCCCGGCTCGATCGCCAGCGGCACATAGGTGCCCGCGAGATCATGCTGCTTGAACCAGTAGTTGTGCAGATGCGGCGACCGCGAATGCATCACCGGCCAGCCCATCACGCCGGCAAGCAGAAATCGATCAGGATGCGCCATGTCTAAGTCTCGGATCTACGCAGCAAGAGCAAGCGCCCCCTGTAGCGCACTACAGATCGACTTGCGTCCCCGGACGAGAGTTCCGAGCCACAGGCTCGGAACTCGCTGATCCGGGGTCTTTACCCCTGGATTTCTGGGAAAGGCCCCGGCTCCTCGCGCTACCGCGCTACGGCCGGGGACGCAAGTGGAGAGGTTGATGCCTCCATTCGAGCAGTCCCTACCCGATCATGAAACTGCCGCCCGCGCGCTTGATCTTGTGCGCGATCGGCCCGCGGAAATGACACGGCACCAGCCAGCGCCCGTCGCTCGCGCACGCGTCGAGAAACGTCCTGCGCGTCGCGGCAGCCTGTTGCTTGTCGACGTCGAACCCGGTCGAGAGATCCGGCAGCACCACCTGCAGCGGCGAATGGATCGCATCGCCGACGAAATACGCGCGATCCTTGCCGCGCACGACATCGAGCCCGAGCTGCCCCGGCGTGTGCCCCGGCAGCAGATGCAGCGACAGCCCCTTGCCGAGATCGTGTCCGTCATCAACGAGATCGCACGCCTTCGCCTCCACGATCGGGATCACGCTGTCGACGAACGAGCCACCACCGACCTCGTGCCGGTTCGGCTGCCCCATCCAGAAATCGAGTTCCTTGCGCCCGAACAGGTACCGCGCCTTCGGGAACGTCGGCACCCACTTGCCGTTCGCGAGCCGCGTATTCCAGCCGACGTGATCGACGTGCAGATGCGTGCAGAACACCACGTCGATGTCCTCCGGCTTCAGCCCCAGCTTGGCCAGTTGCCCGATGAAGTCGGTGCCCGAACGCTTGTTGAAGAACGGTCGCGTCGGCCGTTCCTTGTCCTCACCCACGCACGCATCGACCAGGATATTGCGGCCGTCGACCTCCATCACCATCGTGCGCACGACGAGTCGGATCTTGTTTTCGGCGGTCAGGTACGTCGGCTGCAGCCAGCTCCGGTGCTTCTCCACCTCTTCCATCGAGACATCCGGAAAGATGAAGTTCACATCCATCTCGTAGGGATCGAAATCGACGACCGCGCGCACGCGGATATCGCCGATCATGAAGCTCGTCACCGTCTCACTCATCGTCAGCTCCGTTGAAACAATGCGCCGAGGCGCGGAATCCTGTCATCTATGCCAGCACGCCTGAGCGCTGCCCACAAGGTCGCCTGATTGGACGTGACGACCGGCACGCCGAGTTTCTGCTCGAGCCGCTCGTGCAGAAGCAGCGTCGGGAAATCCGTGCAGGTGACGAGCATCGCATCAGAACCCATCACGAACGCCGCCTCCACGTGCGCTTCGATCCGGTCGAGCGGCGTCTGCGCGATCAGCGGATAGTCGGCCGGCCCGTTCGCGCCGAGCCCGAGCCCGGCGATCGCCAGCGTCTCGATCCCGTTCTCCGCGAGAAACGCGACCTCGTGGTTGTTGAGCGCATCGTGATACGGCGTCGCCACCGACACACGCCGCGCGCCCAGCGCCTCCAAGGCATCGACGATCGACGCCGCCGTCGTCACCAGCGGAATGCCCGTCGCGGCCGTCACCTCCGCGCCCAGCGAATGCCGCGGTGAAACCATCGACCCCGCCGTGCAAGCATAGGCGACGATATCGACCCGCGCCTCGCCCAACTCCCGCACTTTTCCGGCGACATCGGCGACGAGCGCACGCTTCCCCTCCACCGTCCCGTGGTTCAAATGGATCGGCATCCGCACCGTGTGATGCGTCACGCCCTCCGGCAGCACGCGGCCCCACTCCGCCTCGTTGACCGTATTCGTCGGCGGCACGATCAACCCGATCTTCGCCCGCCACGAGTAGACGGATTTGTGTCTGCGTTCGGCGCTCACCATCGAATACATTCCATATCAAAACGCACGACATGTCCCCCTCCCCCTCGTGGGGAGGGGTTAGGGGTGGGGGGACACTGCACGACGGCACCGCCTCGCACCCCACCCCCGTCCCCTCCCCATCGAGGGGAGGGGAGAAGAACCCGAAGCGAGATGCACCTCAATCCCCGCCGCCCGCCGTATCCACCGCGCACACCACATTCAGCAGCGCCTGCCGCTTGTCGACCGTCACGGCCTTCATCGCACGCTCCAGCGCCGGCAGCATCTGGCCCGCATCCGTCACCTGCTCGCCGTAGCCGCCCGACACCTCGACCAGCTTGTCGTAGCGTTGATCGACGTTGAAATACGTCAGCGGCGCATTGTTCGACTTCGCCGCGTATCCGTCGGGATTGAGCCCCAGCGTCGAGCCGCGCACCGCCTGCCAGCGCTGGTTGTTGAACACGATCCACAGGATCGGCAGCTCCTGCTCGGCCGACACGTAGTGAGCCGACACCGGCACGTTGAACATGTACGCACCATCGCCCTCACACGCGATCACCAGACGATCCGGCGCCGCGAGCTTGGCACCCAGCGCCACGCCCATGCCGTGACCGAGCCCTGAAGCAGCGCCCGCGTTCAGCACCTGGCACGGACGGTCGATATCGAGATACTGCGTCTGCACCGGACCTTCCTTGACGATCAGCGCATCCTTGGTGCGCACCTGGTTGATGCAATGCGAGATCCACGCTGGCGCGATCGGGCTCTGATCCTTCGAGCCCGCGAGCTTCTTCGCCCAGTTGTCTTCGAGCTTGGCGTGATGCGCCGCGACTTCAGCACGACGCTTCTCGATCCGCGCCGCGTTCGCCTTTGCCGGCCCCGCCATCGCGACATCCAGCATCCGCAGGCCCACATCGGACGCGCACGCGAGCGACAGATGCGCCGGGAAACCGCGCACGGGGATGTAGCCGTACATCGGGTCCACCGCCATGTGGATCACCTTGCAGTCCTCGCGCGGCTTCACCTTCGAGGGCAGCCACGGCACCGCGCAGTCGATCACGAGGATCGCATCCGCGCCCTTCACGTAGATGTCGGGATTGCCACCCGCCATCATCGGATGATGCGTGGGCATCGCATTGTAGCGGTTGCGATACTCCACGACCGGTATTCCATAGCGCTCGGCCAGCGACGTCAGCGCCGGCATCACGCCGGGATTACGCCCGCCCCAGTTGGTGATGATGACGGGATGCTGCGCCTTGCCGAGAATATCGGCCGCCTCTTCCAGCGACTCCGGCGCCGGCGCGGAAGGCGCGGCCGGCCGCATCCGGCTCGGGCTCGAATACGTGAACTCCGGAATTTCGAGTGACAACACCTCGCGCGGCAGCGACAGATACACCGGCCCCTTGGGGTCCGACATCGTCAGCGTCACCATGCGGTCGACGATCGTCTCGAGCTGTTCGGCGTTGCGCAGCTCGTAATCCCACTTCGCCGCCTCGCGTGTCATCCCGCCCTGGTCGAACATCTCCTGCGTCCAGTGGATGTCGAGCGAGCGATGCCCTTTGAGCCCTTCCTCGTTGGTCGGCGTGCGCCCCGCTGTGAACAGCATCGGAACCTGACCGCGCGCCGCGTTGAGAAATCCGTTGAGTGCGTTCGCCGTGCCGACGTTGACATGATGCATCGTAAGCTGCGGCCGGCCCGACACGAGATAGTGCCCGATCGCCATGTGCTGCGCGGTGTTCTCGTGCGGGCACGTCACCGGCTTGGGGTGCGGCGTGCCCAGCGCCTGCGCCTTGGCCAGCGCCTCGATCAACGGTGCGAAATCGGTGCCCGCGTTGGCGAACAGGAAATCGACGCCGCGATCCGCCATCAGCGCCAGATACGCATCCGCCACCGTCACGTTCTTCAAAGTCTTCGTCGCCATTGTCCGGGTTCCCTCGTTGCGTCCGCCCGGTCGACGCCGGACTTCAGTCGCATGTCGTCGAAAGCAAGCCTTCCCCTCCATCATGTGGCCTCGGCGTCAGGCTGGCAACTGGGCGCAATTTTGTGAGGCCGCTACCCCGCGCAATCGCCACGCGCCCGTGATATGAGGATCAAACAGACCCGGCGTCCATCGAGGCGTCGAATTCTCCGAGCGTAACGGGGCCACCGAAGCATCGATGCAGTTCTTCAAGCGAAAGCAGCGGCTGAATCTCGCCCTGCAGGGCGGGGGCGCGCATGGCGCCTTCACCTGGGGCGTGCTCGACCGGCTGCTGGAGGACGAAGAACTCGAGCTCGGCTGGGTCAGCGGCACCAGCGCCGGCGCAGTCAACGCCGTCGCGATGGCCGCGGGCCTCGCGGTCGGCGGCCAAGGTGAAGCCGGCCGCCGACAAGCCCGCGATTCCCTCCGCCGCGTCTGGGAAGCCGTCGAAGCCGCAGGCGTATCCGACCTCGTCCGCATGAACCCGTTCCTCTGGGGCCTGACCAAGACGAGCTTCTCCTCGATGGGCGGCATGCTCTCGCCCTACGATTTCAATCCGATGGGCTTCGATCCCTTCCGCAAGCTGCTCGAAGCCAACATCGACTTTACGAAACTCCGCGCGGATACAGCCAGCGGCGTCGAACTGCTGATCGCGGCGACCGACGTCGGCACCGGCCGCGCCCGCCTGTTTCGCCGCAGTGAAATGTCGGTCGAGGCCGTCCTGGCCTCCGCCTGCCTGCCGCAGATCCACCACGCCGTCGAGATCGACGGCCGCGCCTATTGGGATGGCGGCTTCTCTGCCAACCCCGATGTCGTAACGCTCGCCGTCGAGAGCCCGGTCGAAGATACCCTGATCGTGCAGCTCAATGCGCTCGACCGGCCGACGAGCCCACGCACCGCCCGCGATATCGCAGCGCAGGTGAACAACATCACCTTCAACCAGCCGCTGCTGAAGGACATCGACATGATCGTCGCTGCCCAGCAGGAGATCGGCCGCAGCGGCTGGTTCAGCCCACGCACGGGCCGCCTCGCCCGCCTCGGCCGCCATCGCTTCCACATCGTCGAGGCCGGCCGTCACACCGCAAGCCTCGGTGCCGACAGCAAAGCCACGCCCGAGAAGAACATGCTCGCGCAGTTGTTCCGCGCCGGCCGCACCGAAACGCACCGCTGGCTCGAACGCAATCGCTCCGCCATCGGCCATCGGCAGTCCGCCGATCTCGCCCAGCGCTACCTCGCGCGCAACGACCGCGCGCGCCTCGGCCCGCCCGCAGCCGAGCCTCAACCGACGCCGGACGACGACGCGCCCTTGCCGGCCGGCAACAAGATCTGACGCACGCTGGCGCCGTCGGCCAGGCGGTCGAAGCCTACGTTGATGTCGTCGAGCCCGATCCGCTCGCTCATCAGCTTGTCGACCGGCAACAGACCCTGCTGGTAGAGCGCGATGAAGCGCGGAATATCGCGCTCCGGCACGCAACTGCCGACATAGCTGCCCTTCAGCGTCCGCTCCTCGGCGACGAGGTTCGTCACCGGAATGGGCACCGTATGCGTCGGATGCGGCAGACTGGCCGTGATCGTCGTCCCGCCGCGCCTCGTGATCTTGTAGGCGAGTTCCAGCGCTTTCGCCGATCCCGCCATCTCGAACCCGAAATCGACGCCGCCGCCGGTCACGTCCTTCACCGCCTCGACCGCGTCCACACCCGGCTTCACCTCGACCGCATGCGTCGCACCGCACTCCATCGCGAGGTCGAGCTTGGCTGCGAGCATGTCGACCGCCACGATCTGCCGGCATCCCGCGAGCTTCGCCGCCATCACGGCCATCAGCCCGACGCCGCCGAGCCCGACCACCGCGACCGACGATCCCGCCGGCACCTTCGCCGTGTTGATGACGGCACCGGCCCCTGTCACGACCGCGCAACCGAACAGCGCCGCTTCTTCGTAAGGCAGCGTGCGATCGACCTTGATCACCGACCGCCGCGAAACAACGGCGTACTCCGCGTAAGCCGACACGCCGATGTGGTGATAGAGCGTTTGCCCCTTGCGTGTGAGCCGCATCCCTCCCGATAGCAGCGTGCCCGCGCCGTTCGCCTTCGCGCCGGGCTCGCACAATGCCGGCCGCCCTTCGGCACACGGCAGGCAATGGCCGCAACTCGGCATGAAAACGAGCACGACATGATCGCCAGCCTTGATGTCAGCGACACCCTTACCAGCCTCCATCACTTCGGCCGCCGCTTCGTGCCCCAGCACCATCGGCATCTGCCGCGGACGGTCGCCGTTGATGGTAGAAAGATCCGAATGGCACAGCCCCGCCGCGTGGATCTTGATCAGCAACTCGCCCTCGCCGGGCGGGTCGAGATCGACTTCCCCCACCACCATCGGCCGCGACGTCGCATAAGGCCGCGGACGCTGCATCTCTTCCAGCACTGCTGCACGGATTTTCATTGCATCAAGTTCCTTCGTAGGTCGGGTCAAGCGGCCCTTGCCGCGCGACCCGACAATTCGACACATGCCGTGCAATGTCGGGTCGCGCAGGGCTAGACCCGACCTACACACTCATCTCAACCCACGCTTCGCCACCACAACGCCCGGCGGCACTGGAATACCCGCGGGAACGAAGAAGTCCGGCGCAAGCTCCATGCTCTTGTCCACGCGATAGCCCTCGAAATCGGCCACGCCGCCGACCTCGTGCAGAAACGTATCATCGATCACGAACCGCCCAGTGAACGCGCGCGACGGCTGCGTGAAGATCAGATGCGCCGCATCCGCCAGGATCTCCGGCGTGCGGCTCATCCGCATCACGATGTCGCCGCCGAGTAGATTGTTGATCGCCGATGTCGCGATCGTCGTCCGCGGCCACAGCGCATTGACCGCGACACCGTCCGTCGCGAGTTCATCGGCGAGCCCCAGCACCGCGAGGCTCATGCCGTACTTCGCGATCGAATAGGCGACGTTTCCGGAAAACCACCGCGGGTTCATGTCGAGCGGCGGCGACAGCATCAGCACATGCGGGTTAGCCGCTTTTTTCAGATGCGGCAGGCACGCCTTCGTCGTTGCCAGCGTTCCCCTCGCGTTGATCTGGAACATCAAATCGACGCGCTTGAAATCCGTCTTGTCGAGCGTGGAAAGCGAGATCGCAGACGCATTGTTGACGCAGATGTCGATGCCGCCGAACTTGGCAACCGTAGCCGCGACTGCCGCCTCGATCTGGTCCTCGAACCGGATATCGCACTGGATCGCCAGCGCCTTGCCGCCTGCCTTCTCGATCTCGGCCGCCGCCGAATGGATCGTGCCCGGCAGCTTCGGATTGTCCAGAGCCGTCTTCGCGAGCACCGCCACGTTCGCCCCATCCCGCGCCGCCCTGAGCGCGATCGCGAGGCCGATGCCACGGCTCGCCCCGGTGATCAGCAGCGTCTTGCCCGAAAGCGTCGCCATCACACGCTCCGTTCGTTGAATTGACCGGTGCAGAAACAAGCACGCGCGCGTCGGTTTGTCATTCACCGCCCGCCGAACCGGCCGCGGCAGCGAAATCCATGCCACGCGCTGGGTTTTCCCCAACTCAATGCGCCTGCAACCGGCATGGAGGTCGCCTCGCCCGCCTGACTCGCCCTACACTTGCCAGTTCTGAGGGGGATCGAGATGTCGGCACCGGCCCAACGCAGCGCAGCAGGTAGAAAAGCAGCCATCGGCATGGAAGACACGGCGGCCTATCTCGGCGTCGCTAATTCCGCGCGCGGCTTTCAGTGGCGCGAGCGCTTGGCGCCCGGCCAGCGCAACACGGCCCTCGCCATCAGCCAGCGCCACGGCATTCCCGAATTGCTCGGACGCGTGCTCGCCGCCCGCGGCGTCGGCATCGACGAAGTGCCGCTCGTCCTCGAGCCGACGATCAAGGCCATGATGCCGGACCCCAGCATCCTCCAGGATATGGATGTCGCCGCCGCCCGCCTCGCCGACGCCGTACAGAAGGGCCAGAACGTCGCGGTTTTCGGCGACTACGACGTCGATGGCGCCTGCTCGTCCGCGTTGATGGCGCGCTGGCTCGGTCATCACGGCGTGGCCGCCCGCATCTACATCCCCGACCGCATTTTCGAGGGCTACGGCCCCAACCCCGCCGCCATCGAGACACTCGTCAAGGAAGGCGCGGGCCTGATCGTCACGGTCGACTGCGGCACCACCAGCTTCGAGCCGCTCGCCGTCGCCAGGAAGCTCGGCACCGACGTCATCGTCATCGACCACCATCAGGCCGACGAGACGCTGCCGGACGTGGCCGCCGTCGTGAACCCCAACCGCCAGGACGACATCTCCGGCCTCGGTCACCTCTGCGCGGCGGGCGTGACGTTCCTGACGATCGTCGCAGCCACGCGCGAACTGCGCCGCCGTGGCGCCTACGGCAACGGCACCGCCGAACCGCCTCTTCTCTCGATGCTCGATCTCGTCGCCCTCGCCACCGTCTGCGATGTCGTGCCCCTCCAGGGCCTCAACCGCGCCTACGTCACGCGCGGTCTCACCGTGATGCGCCAGCGCGAGAACATCGGCCTGCGCGCCCTGATCGACGCCGCCGGCCTGAACCAGCCGCCGACGACCTACTCGCTGGGCTTCGTGCTCGGCCCTCGAATCAACGCAGGCGGCCGCATCGGCGACGCCGCGCTCGGTGCGCGCCTGTTGACCTTCGAGGACGAGACGGAAGCCGCGCGCATCGCCGTCCAGCTCGACAAGCTCAACCGCGAGCGCAAGTCGATCGAAACCGAAATGCTGGCGGCAGCCCTCGCCGAAGCCGAAGTCATGATCGACGCCGACCCGACGCTGCCCCTCATAATTCTGGGCTCGGAGACGTGGCACAAGGGCGTCGTCGGCCTCGTCTCGAGCCGCCTCACCGAGCGTTTCCGCCGGCCGAGTTGCGTCATCGCCTGGGAGAAGGACGGCGCAGGCAGCGGCAAAGGACAAGGCACGGGCTCGCTCCGCTCCATCACCGGCGTCGACATCGGTAAGGCCGTCCGTGCCGCGGCAACCGCAGGGTTGCTCGTGAAGGGCGGTGGACACGCGATGGCCGCCGGCCTCACCGTCGAGAGGTCGCGTCTCGAAGCCGCCCGCGCTTTCCTCGTCGAGCACGTCCGCGCCGAAGCCGGTGCCGCGCGCTCCACTGCTACGCTCGAAATCGACGGCGCCATCACACCCTCGGGCGTCAACGACAAGCTCATCGACCTGATCGAGCAGGCCGGACCCTACGGCCAGGGCAACCCGCAGCCGCGCTTCGCCTTCCCGGCCCATCGCGTCAAGTTCGCCAAGGTGATGGGCGAGGCCCACGTCCGCGTCACGCTCGAAGCCGGCGACGCCTCCAAGATCGACGGCATCGCCTTCCGCGCCGTCGGCCAACCACTCGGCGAAACGCTGCTCGGCACGGGCGGCATGCCGATCCACGTCGCCGGCACTTTGCGCCGCGATAGCTGGGGCGGTCGCGAAAAGATCGAGCTGATGATCGACGACGCCGCCGATCCGCGCAAGCAAGGCTGACCCCATTTGTGCGTCCGTGCTATCTGACGTCGATAGTCCCATAGCCTCGCCGGAGCATACCGCATGCCGATCCACGACCTCCGCACGTTCATCGCCGCCGCCCGCGCCGCCGGCGAAGTGAACGAGATCCACAAATCCGTGAGCCCCATGCACGAACTGGGCAACGTGCTGAAAGCCTGCGAGCGCATCGACAAGGCCGTCTACTTCCACAAGGTCGAGGGCTCGGAGTTCCCCGTCGTCGGTGGCCTCCTCAGCTCTCAGCGCTGGGTAGGCCGCGCGCTCGAGTGCCCGTCAGCAGAAGTCGGCGACCGCATGGCGATGGCGACCGAAAAGCCGATCAAGCCCGAGCTGCAGAAGAGCGCCGCCGCCAGCCAGGAAGTCGTGATCGAGAAGCCCGATCTCACGAAGCTGCCGATCCCGACCCACTCACCGCTCGACGCTGGTGCCTTCATCACCGCGGGCGTCGTCATCTCGCGCGACCACGAAACCGGCCAGCACAACCTGTCTTACAACCGCATGCAGATCTACGGCCCCGACCGGTCCGGCATCAGCATGAACATCTGGCGCCACATGAAGGCGTTCTACGACAAGGGCGAGAAAACGGGCCGCAACCTTCCGTTCTGCGTCGCGATCGGCCCTGATCCTACCCTGATGATCGCCGCCGCCTGCCGCTACGACGGCGACGAATACGAGATCGCGGGCGCCCTGCGCGGCGCACCTGTGCCTGTGGTGCGCGCACAAACTTGCGACGTGATGGTGCCCGCCTTCGCCGAGTTCATCATCGAGGGCGAAGTGATCGCCGGCGAACGCCACCTCGAAGGACCGATGGCCGAGTTCACCGGTCACTACTCCGCGCGCGATGAAAAGCACGTCGCCCGCATCACCCGCATCACCCACCGCAAGCAGCCGATTTTCCAGACCATGAACGGTGGCGGCTACGAGCACGTCTACATCGGCAACACGATCACCCGCGAGCCGCTTCTGGCACGCTTCATCCGCCACATCACGAAGAAGCTACGCGCGGTGCATCTGCCGCCCTACGCCGCCGGTTTCACAGCGATCATCAGTCTCGATGATCCGGCCCCCGGCGAGGTCCGCAACGTCGCCATCGCCGCGCTGGCAGCCCACGTCAACATCAAAACCGTGATCGTCGTGGGCAAGGATGTCGACGTCTACGATCCAGCCGACGTGATGTGGGCGCTCGGCACTCGTGTCCGTTGGCACGAGGACCTGCTGCCGATCCCCGGCGCACATGGCAACGAGCTCGATCCGACCTCCGACGAGCACGGCGTGCAATGCAAGGTCATCATCGACGCCACCCTGCCCGCATCCTCGAGCAAGAGCCCGATCAAGGTCGCCTATCCCCCGATCGATCTGGCGCAGTACCTCAATACGAAGTAGTCAGGCCCAAGTGCTGTAGAACGCTGGTTCGACCAAATTCGAGGCGGAATCGATGAGCGAGATCAAGATCGCAGTGATGGGCGCGGCCGGCCGCATGGGGCGCGAGCTGGTTCGCACCATCGCTGCTACCGAAGGCTGCCGCGTCGCCGGCGGCACGGAACCGGCGAATTCCAAATTCGTCGGACACGACGTCGGCCAGCTCGCAGGCCTCGGTGACCTCGGCATCAAGGTCTCTGCAGACGCCCTCGAAGTCATCGCCAACTGCGACGCGATCCTCGACTTCACCGTACCCGCAGCGACGGTCGAATTCGCGGGCCTCGCCGCCAACGCGCGCATCGTCCACGTGATCGGCACCACGGGCCTCGAAGAGCGCCACGAAGCTGCCATCGCCGCCGCCGCCCGACATGCCACGATCATCAAGTCGGGCAACATGAGCCTCGGTGTGAACCTGCTCGTCGCGCTGACGCGCCGTGTCGCCGCAGCACTCGACGCCGACTTCGACATCGAGGTCATGGAGATGCATCACCGGCACAAGGTCGACGCCCCCTCGGGCACCGCCCTCATGCTCGGCGAAGCAGCCGCCATCGGCCGCAAGGTCGAATTGAAGGATAAGCGGGTCAGCACCCGCGACGGCATAACCGGCGCGCGCCGCCGCGGCGACATCGGCTTCGCCACGCTGCGCGGCGGCAACGTCGTAGGCGAGCACACCGTCGTCTTCGCGGCCGACGGCGAGCGCATCGAGCTGTCCCACAAGGCGACCGATCGCGGCATCTTCGCCCGCGGCGCCGTCAAGGCCGCCCAATGGGGCCGCGGCAAAGGCCCCGGCATCTTCTCGATGTCGGACGTGCTGGGAATCTGAGCCGTAGGGCGGAATAGCGCAGCGTATTCCGCCGAGCATGGCGAAGGAAACGGCGGGTTACGCTGCGCTAACCCGCCCTACAAGAGCGCTCATGTCCACCCCGTTCCGCGTCATCGACACCGGCGTCCGCGAAGGTCGACTGCAGATCGCGTTCGACGAAGCGTTGATCGAGCTGCATCGGGCCGGGCGCGTTCCCGACACCGTTCGCTTCCTCCGCTTCCCGCCGACCGCACTCGTCGGCCGCCACCAGGCCGTCAGCCACGAACTGCGCCTCGATCACATCCGCGCAAATAGCATCGGCATCGTCCGCCGTATCACCGGCGGCGGCGCGATCTACCTCGATCCCAATCAGGTCGGCTGGGAGCTGGTGCTGTCGCGCAAGCGCCTGCCGATGCCCGCCCTCGGCGACTACACCAGCGCGATATGCAAGGCCGTCGCCGACGGCCTTTCGACCTCATTCGGCATCGATGCCCGTTTCCGTCCGCGCAACGACATCGAGGTCGACGGCCGCAAGCTCTCCGGAACCGGCGGCTTCTTCGACGGCGACACGCTGATCTACCAGGGCACCGTCCTCGTCGACGTCGACCCGACAGCGATGATGGCGTGCCTCAACGTGCCCCGCGCCAAGCTGGAAAAACGCGATCTCGACAAGGCCGAAAGCCGCGTCGTGACGCTGAAGGCGCTGCTCGGCCGCGCGCCGGAGACGGAAGAAGTCCACGCAGCGCTTCTCGACGGCCTCGCACGCAACCTCGGCTTGAGTTTCGACCACGCGGCACCATCCAGCGAGGAAGAAGCGCTCGCCCGCCACCACCTCGACAGCGAGATCGGCACCGACGAGTTCGTCTTTTCGATCGACGATCCTCGCGGTGCGGACGTCCTCGAAGCATCGCGAACCTCGCCCGGCGGCACGGTCTCCGCCTTCGTTCGAACAGAAGGATCAGACGGCGCACGCCGCATCCGCGAAGTGCTGCTGACCGGAGATTTCTTCGTCACGCCACCGCGCATCGTCTACGATCTCGAAGCCTCGCTGCGCGGCCTCTTCCTCGCCGATGTCGGCCCCGCCATCGACGGCTTCTTCGCGGCCCGTAAGCCCGACTTGCTCACAATCTCGCCGGCCGATTTCCGTGGCGTCGTCGAAAGCGCAATTGCCTTGGATGCACCAAAGGCCCCATGAAACACCTCTCGATCATTCAGCACACGCAATCCGAATGGCTCGGCGCCATCGAGGATCACCTCGAAGGCCGCGGCATCCGCTTCAGCTATTTCCGCCCGTTCACAACCGGCGGCAGCCTGCCCAACGTGATGACGCTCGGCGACGGCCTGATCCTGCTCGGCGGCGGTCCCTGGGGAGCCGCAGAACACGACCGCCGGCTTCCTACTCTCGATGCTGAGGTGCGCCTTGTCCGCGCCTGCCTGATGATGGGAAAATCCGTCGTCGGCTTCGGCCTCGGCAGCCAGATCCTCGCTTTGGCCGCTGACGGTGGCATCGAGCCCGCCCCCCTTCGTCTCGTCGTCGAGACGGTGAGCCGTAAGTCTGAAACCGCTCTCGGCGGCTTCCTGCCACCGAGCTATCCCAGCGTGGTCTATATGCGCGACCGCCCGGCCCCGCCCACGTACGCCCATATTCTCGCCAGCGACCCGACCGGCCACCCTGCCGTGTTCCAGATCGGCGCCAATGCCTTCGGCTTCAACGGCCATCCCGGCTTGCGTCCCGCCATGATCGAGGATCTTGTCATGGAGTTCGACGAGTCCCCCGGCGATTGCAGCGAGAAGCTCCCACAGGTCCGCGCTCAGGCCCGCGCGGTCGAAGACGCACTGGTCGGGATCATGACCGGCCTCGTGAAAGCCTGTGCATGGATGGAAAACGGCTGACGGATCAGCCGTATCCTCATCGCGCGCCCTTAAATTCAAAGATGCGAATATTCGCTTGTAATCTACAGGTGGCGCGATTAGCTTGGCGCAACGGATAATGTTGTGCACCGGGCCGCGGCGTAGTCGGATCGCACCGCAATCCCCCGCAACGCAAAGACCTTGTCCACAACGCTATCGCTGGGAGGCAGCATGGCCAAGAAGCTATTGATCGTCATGGCGAATACGGACCCGCGCAATGGCGAGGAGCTGGGTGCTCCTTTGTTCCAGGCATCGGTCGCCGCTGCCATGGACTACGACGTCGAAGTCATCTGCACCGCGACATCTGGCGCACTGATGAAGAAGGGCGTTGCCGAAAGCCTGGTGGTCAAGCCCGGCAGCCCGAAATCGGTTTACGATTTCATCAAGGACGCACACGAGGCCGGCGTCAAATTCTACTGCTGCTCGCCCAACCTCGACCTGTTCAACATGACCAAGGACGACCTCATCCCCGAGTGCTCCGGCATCGTCGGCGGCGCTTACATGATCGAGGAGGTCATGGAGGGCGACTGCAAGGTTCTGACCTACTAGGAGCCAGCAGACAGCAGGAACTCGGGCTGCAATAGTGACCAACATGTTGGGAGGCAGCGGGCGGAAGGTGTTTCGAGCGCAGGACTGATGGCGTTTTCTGCCGCTGCTTGCTGCTCGAGTGCCTGACGCCTCGGAAACCAATGGCCGACGGACACACCATCTCGCGCGTTCAGGACTTCATCGGCGATCCCGTGAGCGATCAGCCGCAGGTTCCGCGCGCCAAGCTCGAGCAGATCTTCCAGGACATCCAGGACGATCTGCGTTTCGACCACGAATTGAACGGATGTCTGAACTGCGGAATCTGCACGGCTACGTGCCCGGCTGCGCACTACTACGACTTCTCCCCGCGCGAGATCGTCCAGCTTCTGTGGACCGAGAACCTCGAAGGCATCTACGATGCCATGCAGGAGAAGATCTGGTCGTGTGCGCAGTGCTATACCTGCGCGGCGCGCTGTCCGTTCAAGAATTCACCCGGCGGCCTCGTCATGCTGATGCGCGAAGTCGCGATCAAGCACCAGATGCAGTCGGCCAAGGACGTGCTGCGGCCGTTCAGTCGCGTGATGCTGAAGCTCGTCTCGACCGGCAATCAGCTCGCCCCCGACATGATCAACCCCAGTCACTTCGCCGACTGGGGTCCCAACATTTCCAAGGTCGACGCCCCGCTGAAATTGCTGCGCAAGGCGATCCCGATGGCGACGCTGAATACGACGGAGACGGCCTGGGAAGTGAACTTGAAAACCTCGGTCGAACTCTACACGATCTGGGAGATGACAGGCGTTCTCGATCAGCTCGAAGGCATCGACCAGAACCTGTTCGACGTGATCACCGACATCATGGACGAGAAGCGCGACGACTGGAAAGACTATCTGGAGGAGCAGGAGGACGCCGAGGACGATTGAAGCACACTCGTTGGCTGCGTCGTGGCCTGACCATGACGCGCTCGATGGTATTGCGCAATCAGCCGGGGGCGCGAAGACAAATGGTGAAGGTCAAGTACAAAGCACCGAAGGGCTACGCCGACGCCAACATCTACTTGCGTGTCGACGGCGCCGCCGCCGCGATCGACTTCTACGTCGCCGCGTTCGGCGCCTCGGAAAAATATCGCCTGACCATGGGAAATCGAATCGGCCACGCTGAACTCGACTTCGGATCCACGCGCATCATGCTCTCCGACGAATTCCCCGAGATGAAGATCGTCGGCCCCCGGAAACTCGGCGGCGTATCGAGCCTTTTGTGCCTTCACGTCGCCGACGCCGACGCTGTTTTCGCGCGTGCTGTCGCGGCTGGCGCTACCATAAAGCGTCCCTTGACCGACGAATTCTACGGCTATCGCTCGGGTCAACTCGAAGACCCTTTCAGCCAGGTCTGGATGATCCAAACCCTGATCGAGAAGGTCTCGCCCAAGCAGATGCAGAAGCGGCTGGATGCGCTGATGGCGCAGCCGACCGCCGAGCAGTCCGGAAAATCCGCCACCACTACGAAACCATCCGCTCGCAAGAGCAAAAGGTGACCCCATGACAAAAGACAATTGCGGTGAACGCTTCACCGGCCACGGCCTGGAATGGAAACCCGCCAACCTTGCCCCGGCCGATGCTCAGCTCGCCACCCAATGGGTCGAGCAGCGCATCGACAAGCGCTCGATGCTGACCAACAAGGATCGCGTCGAGGATGTGCGCGATGCCATGTGGCAGCTCGAAAAGGATGGCCAGATCAAGGTCCATCGCATCACCGAGCAGCACGCTCCGATCGAGGTGAAGACCCTCTACGGCTGGACCAAGCGTGTGCCCACCAACCAGCTCTGGCATCACAAGAGCTGCGGCCAATGCGGCAACATACCGGGCTATCCGGTGTCGCTGCTCTGGCTGATGAACAAGATGGACATCAAATATCTCGACGAGACCGACCAGACCAGTTGCACCGCCTGGAACTACCACGGCTCCGGCATCGGCAATCTGGAAAGCCTCGCCGCGGTTTTCCTTCGCAACTTCCACCAGGCCTACGTCGCCGCGAAAGCGCAGGGACTGCCCGAAGGCTACTATTATCCACTCGTCCACTGCGGCACGTCGTTCGGCAACTACAAGGAAGTTCGCGGCTATCTCCTGCACTCCGCCAAGCTGCGCGAGAGCGTGACGAAGATCCTGGCCAAGCTCGGCCGCCTCGTAGACGGAAAGCTGCTCATCCCCGAGGAGATCGTGCACTACTCGGAGTGGGTGCACGTGATGCGCCACGAGATCAAAAAGCATCAGGTCGTCGACGCATCCGCCATCCGGGCGACGATCCATCCAGCCTGCCACGTCTACAAGATGGTGCCGGAAGACGCGATCTACGACGATCAGATCCTCGAAGGAAACCGCGTCGCCGTTTCGACGGGCATCATGCAGGCACTCGGCACCAACGTCATCGACTACAAGACGTGGTACGACTGCTGCGGCTTCGGTTTCCGCCACATCATCTCGGAGCGCGAGTTCACACGTTCGTTCGCCATCGACCGCAAGATCCGCGTCGCCGTCGAGGAGGCGAAATCCGACGTGATGATCGGTCACGATACCGGCTGCATCACCACCCTCGACAAGAACCAGTGGATCTCCAAGGCCGGCGGCGACGACAAGGCCGTCGAGCTGCCCGTCATGGCCGACTGCCAGTTCGCCGCCCTCGTGTGCGGCGCCGATCCCTACAAGATCGTGCAGACCCATTGGCACGCGAGCCCGATCGAGACGCTCCTGGAAAAACTCGGCATCGACTGGCGCGCGAAGAAGGTCGAGTTCGAAGCCTATCTGAAGCAGATCCAGACCGGCGCTGCCGACCAGCTCTACGATCCGCGCCTGCGCCTGACGAGCGGCCCCGGCTTCAAGCCGATCAAGCGCGAAGTCATCCCGCCGCCGCCGGGTTGATCTCGCTGGGGTCAGACCCTGCGGGTCTGACCCCGAGATGCAACGACGACATGACTTGCGGGGTCAGACCCGCAGGGTCGGACCCCAACGGAAATTCAATGACCAAACCAATCCTCATCGTCGGCGGCGGACCTGCAGGCCTCGCAGCCGCCCATGCAGTCGCCAGTGTCGGCCATCGCGCCGTGCTGGTCGAAAAGACCGCGATACTCGGCGGCGCGCCGATCCAGTCGGGCTATGCCAAGCTCGTACCGTCGGGCCTGTGGGCCAAGGACGCGATCGGCGGCATGGTGCGCCGGATCGAATTGAACGCGAACGTCGACAAGAAACTCGGCACGGTCGTCAAATCCTTCAACGGTCAGCCCGGCGCATTTGTCGCCGCACTGTCGGATGGGACGACGATCGAAGCGGGTGCGGCGATCCTCACCACCGGCTTCACGCACTTCGACAGCGTCAACAAGCCCGAGTGGGGCTTCGGCACCTTCCCCGACGTCGTCACGACCACGCAGGTCGAGCAGATGATTTCATCTGGCAAGGGCGTCCGCTGCCCGTCCGACAACCGCAAGCCCAAGCGCGTCGCGATCCTCTTGTGCGTCGGCTCGCGCGACCGTCAGATCGGCCGCGAGTGGTGCTCCAAGATCTGCTGCACGGTATCGGCGAACATGGCCATGGAGATACGCGAGGAGCTCCCTGATTGCCACGTCTACATCTACTACATGGATATCCGCACGTTCGGCCTCTACGAGACCGACTACTACTGGCGCAGCCAGGAGGAGTTCAAGGTCAAGTACATCAAGGCCCGCATCGCCGAGGTGACGAGCGACGGCAACAAGCTGATCGTGAAAGGCGAGGACACGCTCGTGAAGCGCCCGATCACGATCCCCTTCGACATGGTCGTGCATGCTATCGGCATGGACCCCAACGTCGACAACATGACGCTCTCTGCCGTGTTCGGCGTCGACCTGCACAAGCACGGCTACATCGCGCGCAAAGACACCTACGGCACGATGGGCGCTACGTCGCGAGCCGGCGTGTTCGTCGCCGGCGCCGCGATCGGCCCCGAGACCATCGACGACAGCATCGCGCAAGCCAACGCGGCAGCGTTGAACGCCATCGCCGCCGCAGCCGGCGTCAATCTCCAGGCAGCCGAATAACCGGGATGTCAGCCCCTCCGGGTCTGACACCCTTTCGCTACCCTCGAGCTACAAGAATTCGGAACTCGATGAGCACGAACCGCCAATCGACGTTGAGCAAACTGCCGGCCCAGGAAGGGCTGACAGCGCCGCGTCCTGTGCTTCACCTGTCCGGCAACAAACTGCGCATCGCGCTCGAGCGCCTGATCGGAGCATCCGAGCCTCTCGGCGGCATCGAACGCTTCGCCGACGCCGTTCGCCTCAAGAGCACCGTGTTCCAGGAGCGCCTCTTGGACGGCAAAGCCGCATCCTTCTGCCGCGCCTCCTTCGACGAGATCGTGCCACTGATGTCCACGGTCCGCCGCCGCATCGGACCGCTCCTCGACGGCCGCTCGTGGGAACAGACACACGCCGCAATCCTGGCCCTGATCGACAACGCCCACGACACCACGGTCACCGACAGCCGCATTGCCGCGTTCTGCTCCACCCTCTCCGGCTTGCTCTCCCCCTCCCCCTTGTGGGGAGGGGAAAGGGGTGGGGGTCTTGCGTCGGCCGACGTTCCGGCGGTCACCCCACCCCCAGCCCCTCCCCATCGAGGGGAGGGGGGAAGAATAAGTCCCCGCTTCCTCCGCGACCTCGCCGCCGAAATCCTGCACAACACTTACCCCGAGCACTATCCGATGATGCATCGCTGGATCTGGGACAGCAAGGCGAACTCCGGCGTGGTCCGCCAGATCTGGCACGATCCCAACGGCGGCGGCGACGACGTCGATCACGTCGTCATCGATGTCGCCGACGGCTACGAGACGCACCTGGTGTTGCGAGAGGAGCTGTCGCAGTTCCTGGCGGAGAATGGCGTTTTCCGCGACATGCTCTGGCATGTCGACCTTCTCTGCGCGCAGATCTATGGCGACTATATCAGCGCTCAGGGTGGAGCCTACCTGAAAGCCGATTTCGTCTCCGAAGGCGATCCGCTCGAGCACACGCGCCGCATCCTCGGTCTCGACCGCGTCGCCGGAAAGCGGCTTCGGACGAGACATTTCATCGACGGCGAGGCAACTCAGCCGCCAGACGCTCCGCCAGCCAAACTGCTCTCGTAGGAAACAGCGGCCAACATGCCCATCCACGAAAAATCACTGATCCGGCCGGAGAACATCCGGACCCACGACAACCTGACCATCGACGGCGTCGATGTCTCCGGACATTGGTCGACCTTCATTACCTCGCGCGTCATCACCGACTACAACGAGGCCATGGAGGACGAGATCGCCGCACTCCCCGGTGGCGAGCACATCCATCGCTGCTGGCAGTGCGGCTCCTGCACCAATTCGTGCACCGTCAACGCGATCGAGCCACGCTTCAATCCGCGTTACTGGATCTACCTGATCCGCACGGGCATGGAGCAGGAGCTTCTGCGCGACAAGGACCTCATCTGGCAGTGCGTATCGTGCAACAAGTGCACCTACGCCTGCCCGCGCGACGTCTTCCCGGAAGGCGTGATGAAGGCGACGTCGCACTGGCTGGAGCTCAAGGGGCACACGCCCGAAAGCCCGTCGACGACCTTCGACAAGATCTTCACCGACGAGATCGTCCAGCATGGCCGCATCGAGGACACCAAGGTCCTCGTGAAGTTCCTGCAGAAGACGAAACAGCCGCTGCTGCAGGATTGGCTCAAGCAGATCGTCTGGAATATCGGCATGCGGCTGCCGGTCAAGTGGGGCCTCAAGAGCGCCTGGTCGATGGTGTTCCATCCCAAGGCACGACGCTGGAGCAAAGCCCGCACGGCGATCAGTGATTACATCATCGAAAAGGAAGCCGAGCACAAGAAGGCGCTGGGTGTGAAGCGTTGAATCCCCTCTCCCCGTTCTTCACGGGGAGAGGGATAGGGTGAGGGGCGGCATCCGCACCTCGTTGGAATTTGCAAGAGGGTCCGGGCGAGGTTCTTGGCAGCGCAAGTTGCCGCCCCTCTCCCCGACCCTCTCCCCACTGAAGAGTGGGGAGAGGGAGAGAACAATGGTCGACATAACCGAACGGGCCAGAAAGCTGCGCGAGGTCGCGTACTATCCCGGTTGCGCGCTGGAAGGCTCGGGCAACGGCTACGATGTCTCGACGCGAGCCATCGCATATGAGCTCGGCCTGAAACTTCGCGACGTGAAGGACTGGAACTGCTGCGGCGCGATGGAGGTCAAGAATATCGACCCCAAGATCCAGACCTACCTGTCGTCGCGCGTGCTCTCCCAGGCTGTGAACGCGAACCGGAACCCGGTCGTCATGGCCCCGTGCAACGGCTGCTATCACAACCTGAAGAAAGCTGAATACGATCTCGCGCACGATGAGAAATCACGCGAGGTCGTTGCCCAGCTTTCGACCAAGGCCGGCCACAAGACCTACGAGGCTGGACAAGCCGAAACCATCCACGCGCTCGACTGGATCAAGGACACGATCGGCGAGGAGGGCCTCCGCCAGCGCACCAAGGGCCGCCTCGCCGGCATGAAGATCGCCAACTACTACGGCTGCATGTACGTCCGCCCCCGCCACATCTTCCCCGAGAAGGACAAGGGACCGGGCAGCGAGAGCACGTCGAAGCCGCATTTCATGGACGATCTGTTGGCCGCAGCCGGCGCCGAGAACGTCGAGTTCCCACTGAAGACGGCCTGCTGCGGCGGCGCGCACACCTTGTCCGACAGCGACACCTCGACCAAGCTCGTGCTCAACATCCTGCAGGCCGCTGAAGCCTCCGGCGCCGAGGTCATCGCCACGGAATGCCCGACGTGTCATTCGGGGCTGGAGATGCATCAGATCCGGGCGGAGAAGCGCTACGGCAAGAAGACGAACGTCAAGATCCTCTACTTCACCCAGCTTCTGGGCCTCGCCCTCGGCATCAAGCCACGCAAGCTCGGCATCCAGACCAACATTTCCGACAGCCTCGACTTCATCCACGAAAAGGGGCTGACTTGATCCCGGCGAGGCATGAACGGACGATGACGACCTTCACCGAGATCGAAACGCGCATCGACGAGATCGCGCAATTTGCGTGCCCGGGGTCAGACCCTGCGGGCCTGCCCCAACTCGTACAAGAACTCCTCACTCTCGGGGAGACCGTCCTCGAGCGCTGGATCATCGCCCGCGGCGAAACACCCACGAACGAATCCAAGGAAGGCTTCCGCCTGTTGGCCCTCCATCGCCAGGGCGCCAAGGGCGATCCTTCGTTCAACGCCTGTCGCGAAACCGCGCGCGAACTCGTCTATCACTACAACCTCGTCAGCCTGGCCCCCCAGCATCCCGACACCGCCAAGCGCATCCGTCTGGCCGCCATGGTTGCGAAGCACTTGGCACTCTTCGTCGGCGGCAAAATGGAGGTGGCCGGCCTAGGCGACTTCTGTTGCGCAGCCAAACCGATCCGGGCAACAGAGACGACGAATTAGACAGTTGCATACCGCCCGAACCGATGCACACTCACCACTCACCACTCACCACCAGCAACGGAGCGCCCCATGCCCGTCGTCAACAACTGCAACATCCCCGACGATCTCCTCTATGACGTGGAGAACCACATCTGGTTCAAGGAGCAGGGCGACGGCACCGTGAAGCTCGGCATGACCACAGTCGCAACCGCGATGGCGGGACAACTCGTCGCCTTCACGCCGAAGAAGGCCGGCCGCTCGGTCGACGCCGGCAAGAGCTGCGCCACGGTGGAAAGCGGCAAGTGGGTCGGCCCGGCCAAGTCCGCAGCAGCCGGTGACGTCGTCGCCGTCAACGCCGATCTCGTCGCCAATCCGCAAATTGCCAACACCGATCCCTACGAGAAAGGCTGGTTCATCATCCTGAAGCCGAACAACTGGGACCAAGTGAAGCCGACGCTGACGCTGGGCTCGGCCGTCACCCCGAAATACGAAGCCAAGATGGCCGCCGACGGTTTCGCCGGTTGCCCGTGATCTGCCGGAGTCAGACCCATCGGGTCTGACACCGTCCACACCCTCGCCGAACCCTCAAATCTCCGCCATCAGGATCGCTTCCATCCGCTTCATGCCATAGACGCCGCCCGCCACGATCGCAGCGAACGTCAGGAACGATCCCAGCGCCAGCGTCGAGACACCCGTGATCGCCTGCCCGACCGTGCAGCCCAGCGCCAGCACGCCGCCGATGCCCATCAGCGTCGCGCCGTAGAGATTACGCCGTGTATCCGCGACATCGGTGAAGGTCGTGAAACGAAACCTTCCCATCGCCTTTGCCGCAATGAAGGAACCGAGGATCGCGCCGAGCACCGTCGTCACGCCGAAGTTGGGCACGCGCGCCGCCGTGAATCGCTGCAACCACTCGATCGTATCCGCCGTCGGCCGCACGTAGGTCAGCGAGATCGGAGACGTCGGCCGATCCGCCAACTCGTCGAACGCGAGCCCCGTCAGCGCCCATCCCGCCACGACACACAATCCGATGCCGACGCCCGACAGGATGTGACTGCCCGAGCCACGGAACGCGGGATCGCGAAAGCAGTAGGCGAGCCCTGCGAGCGCAATCGCTGCCGTTACGATCAGATTGCCCTGCGAACCCGCGAGGCCCAGCACCGCCCCGAGCCCCTGAGACCCGATCTTGATGCTCTGCAGGTTGAAGCTCGTCGCCTGATCGAGCCACGCGCGAATCGGACCGAGAATGCCGCCCATCGCCATGTAGGCGACCAGCCCCATCACGATCAGCGTGATCAGCGACCTCAGATCGCCACCACCGACCCGCGCGAGGTTCTTGCTCGCGCATCCCCCGGCGAACACCATGCCGTAGCCGAACAGCAATCCGCCGAGAATATTCCCCACCCAATTCAGGGTAGAGCCCAGATACATCGACTTCTGCAGCGCCACGATCCCGAAGGCGTCGAGCAGTTGCGCACCGATCATAGCCGTGACGGCCGCCAGTATCCACGCACGAAACCGGCGATAATCGCCGAACGACATGATATCGGAGATCGAGCCCATCGTGCAGAAGTTGGTCCGGAACACGATGGCTCCGAACACGGCACCGATTACGAGGCCGCCTATCGCCAGCCAAGCCCCCGGATTGTTGGAAATGATGTCGCGCAGCGCTGTCACGTGATCGTCTCCCCCTATCGAATATGCGCTGTGTCGCGCATGAGACCTGAACCTCCACGATCCTCTGGCAAATATCAATACATTCGCATATCCATTGTTCCGATTCCACACACACGGCATAGTGCGGGTCGATGCCGGGTACGTGCGTTACGTGGACATTGCCCTCAGCGGCGGCGATGGAACAGGCTCGGCAGGCCGCAAGAAGACTTCGACGACGATCGTGACGGAGGAACCGACATGCAGAACTTCATGCCGTGGCACGGGCTGGCGGGCGGCGCCCTGATCGGGCTTGCGGCCGGCTTCTATCTCCTGTCCGTCGGCAGGATGGCCGGCATAAGCGGCATCCTCGAAGGCGCCTTGAAACCGGCCTCGCCGAGCTTCATGCTCGAACTGTCGTTCCTCGTCGGCCTTCCGATCGGAGCGACGCTGGTCTGGCTCCTGGCGCCACAACTCTTACCACAGATCAGTTTGGGTGGCGGCACGGTGACGATCGTTGCTGCCGGCCTGCTGGTCGGCTTCGGCTCTCGCATCGGCAGCGGTTGCACCTCGGGCCACGGCGTATGCGGACTGCCACGGTTCTCGGTACGCTCGCTGGCGGCAACTCTGACGTTCATGGCGACGGCAGCCGTTACCGTGTTCGTCGTCCGCCATGTCGTGGGAGGCTGAGCATGCACATCGTCGCTGCATTCATTTCTGGCCTCCTTTTCGGCGCCGGCCTGACCGTTGCCCAGATGACGAACCCCGAAAAGGTCCTCGACTTCCTCGATGTCGCCGCGATCGGCAAAGGCGGCTGGGACCCCACTTTGCTCATGGTCTTCATCGGCGCGTTGCCGACGATGTTTCTGGCATACATCGTCCAGCGCCGGATGCGACGCCCCTTGGCCTCTCCGATTTTTCTCGTGCCTACCGCGAGCCCGATCGACACGCGCCTGATCGCGGGAAGCGCGATCTTCGGCATCGGCTGGGGCCTTGCCGGCGTCTGCCCGGGTCCTGCCATGACGGCTCTCGCCCCGATTGGAGATCAGGTCGGCAACGTCGCTCTGTTCGTCATGGCGATGATTGCCGGAGTTCTCCTGTCACAAACCTTCACCCAGCCCTCGTCCCGCGCTCCTCCGCCTGCGACCGAGCCCCGCACCCGGTAAAATTCACCCCCCTCGCCTCTCCCCGCTCTTGGCAGGGACCTCCCGAACAAGCAAACTTGGTTCGCGAAAGGACAACTCCCCGCAATAGCGGGACTGGATTTCTCGACAGCCGGAGAACCAACTCCGGCAAACCGCCCGGCCGATAGGAACCAGCAAGCTCGCGCCCTGCACCGGTTCAGCTATCGGATCACCTATCGGTGAAGGCCGATGAAACGATCTCAGGAAACGCTCAACTGATGCAGAAACCCGTCGAGTACACTTCCGCAACGGCACGGACAGCAGCTTCAGCCGCAGCAGAGCCCCAGATAGCGCTGTCGGTTTCGCCCGCAGACGAGATCAAGACGACGACTTGCTACATGTGCGCCTGCCGGTGCGGGATCAAGGTCTACCTCAAGAACGGCAAGGTCCGTTACATCGAGGGCAATCGCGACCATCCCGTGAACAAGGGCGTTCTGTGCGGCAAGGGTTCCGCCGGCATCATGCAGCACTATTCCCCCGCGCGGCTGCGCAATCCGCTGCTGCGCGTCGGCGAGCGCGGCTCGGGCGAATTCAAGGAAATCTCCTGGGACGAAGCACTCGGGCTCGCCACCACGTGGCTGGGAGACGTCCGCGAGAAAGATCCCAGGAAGCTCGCGTTCTTCACCGGGCGCGATCAGTCCCAATCACTCACCGGCTGGTGGGCGATGCAGTACGGCACGCCGAACTTCGCAGCCCACGGCGGTTTCTGTTCCGTCAACATGGCAGCCGGCGGCCTCTACACCTTCGGTGGCTCGTTCTGGGAATTCGGTGAGCCGGACTGGGAGCACACCAAGTATTTCCTGCTGTTCGGCGTCGCCGAGGACCATGGCTCGAACCCGATCAAGACGGCTCTCGGCAAGCTCAAGGGGCGTGGCGCCAAAGTCGTGTCCATCAATCCCGTGCGTACCGGCTACAACGCCATCGCGGACGAATGGCTCGGCATCAAGCCCGGCACCGACGGCCTTCTGGTCGGCGCCCTGATCCATGAAATGTTGCGCACCGAGAACGTCGACCTCGACTATCTCGTGCGCTACACGAACGCACCCTGGCTCGTCATCCGCGATCCCGGCAGCCCCGATGATGGCCTCATCGCCCGCGACGCCGATGCCAAGCCCCTCGTCTTCGACAAGCGCACGAACGCGCTGGCTGCCGGCTCTCGCGTCGACATCTCGCCAGCGCTGGTCGGCGAGTTCACATTGGCCGATGGCCGCAAGGCCGTGCCGGTGTTCCGCATGATCGCGGAGCGCTACCTGGGCCACGAATATGCGCCCGACGCCGTCGCCAAGGAAACCGGCATCCCCGCCGACACTATCCGCCGCATCGCCGCCGAGATCGCGGACGTCGCCTTCAAGCAGACGGTCACGCTGCCGATCAAATGGACCGACTGGGCCGGCCGCGAGCACGACAGCATCACCGGCCGTCCCGTCTCGATGCACGCCATGCGCGGGATTTCAGCGCATTCCAACGGTTTTCATACCTGCCGCCTTATCCACATTCTCCAGATCCTCCTCGGCACCATCGATGTGCCCGGCGGCTTCCGTTACAAGGCGCCGTTCCCGCGTCCAGCACCGCCCCCCAACAAGCCTGTCGGCAAGCCCTCGCAGATCGTCGCCGGCAAGCCGCTGCCCGGCATGCACTTAGGATTCGTCGCCGGCCCCGAGGACCTCCTGATGGAGGCGGACGGCACACCGACCCGCATCGACAAGGCCTATTCGTGGGACGCGCCGATCGCTGCCCACGGCCTCATGCACATGGTCATCACGAACGCCGCGCTGGCTGATCCCTATCCCGTCGACGTACTGTTCCTCTACATGGCCAACATGAGCTGGAACTCGTCGATGAACATCGGCGCGACGCTCAATTACCTGACGGCCAAGAACGACGACGGCAGCTACAAGATCCCCAAGATCATCTACTCGGATGCCTACGCCTCCGAAATGGTGGCCTACGCCGACCTGATCCTGCCCGATACGACCTATCTCGAGCGCTACGATTGCATCTCGATGCTCGACCGTCCGATCTCGGACGCCGACGCACCGGCAGACGCGATCCGCCACCCCGTGGTGAAACCCGACCGCAACGTCCGCGGCTTCCAGGACGTCCTGATCGATCTGGGATCACGCCTGAAACTGCCCGGCTTCACCAAGGAAGACGGCACGCCGCGCTATCCCGGCGGCTATCCCGATTACATCGTCAACCACGAGCGCTCGCCCGGCATAGGGCCGTTGATCGGCTGGCGCGGCGAGGACGGCAACAGCTTCGGCGTCGGCAAGCCCAACCCCAAGCAGTTGGAGCGCTACATCGAGAACGGCGCGTTCCACGTCCATCACCTGGAGCCCGGCCATCGCTGGATGAAGCACGCCAACAAGGGCTACCTCGAGTTCGCGAAGTCGAGCGGATTCATCGGCTCGACCGACCCGATCGTCTTCCAGCTGTATTCGGAGCCCCTGCAGAAGTTCCGCCTCGCCGCCCGCGGCCATGGCCCCGTTCAGCCGCCCGCTCAGCACAAGCAGCGCATCGAGCGCTTCTTCGATCCCCTCCCGTTCTGGTACCCGCCGTTCGAAGGCACCATGATCGACGACCGCGCCTTCCCCATGCACGCGATCACACAGCGCCCGATGCATATGTATCACTCATGGGGCTCGCAGAACGCCTGGCTACGCCAGATCACCAACGCGAACCGCCTCTACATGAGCCGCGCCCGAGGCCGGACCCTCGGCATCGACGATGACGACTGGGTATGGATATCGAGCCACATCGGCCGCGTGAAAGCGCAGGTTAAGCTGATGGAGGGCGTCAACGACGACACCGTCTGGACCTGGAATGCTATCGGTAAGCGCTCCGGCTCGTGGGCGCTCGACAAGGACGCACCGGAAGCGACTCAGGGCTTCCTGCTCAACCATCTCATCGCGGAATTGCTACCTCCGCGCGACGGCGGCTATCGCTACTCGAACTCCGATCCCGTCACCGGCCAGGCCGCCTGGTACGACCTGCGCGTATCTGTCTCCAAGGCGCCACCAGCGGAAGCCCACGAGACATGGCCGAGGTTCGAGGCGCTGGCATCTCCGCCCGGCGTGAAAGCCCCCACGTCGCTGAGCTACGGCCGAGAGTTCAAAGGAGGTAAGGCATGACCGCCCTCCCGCCCCCGACAGCCAAAAAACTCGGCCTCGTCATCGACCTCGACACCTGCGTCGGCT
>CAZNMY010000027.1:41770-57034 GCA_964574325.1 uncultured Devosia sp.
GATAGTCTCCCGCTGGGGAGAAGGGAGACGCATATGACCTCGCTCCCCGACACGTCAAAGCCCGGCCAGAAGAAGCTGGGACTGGTCATCGATCTCGACACCTGCGTCGGCTGCCACGCGTGTGCCACCTCCTGCAAGGAGTGGAACACCTCCGGCTATTCCGCGCCCCTCTCCGACCACGATCCCTACGGCGCCGATCCTCACGGCGCCTGGCTCAACCGCATTCACGCCTACGATGTCGGCGAAGGCGCGACGAGCCGCACCGTGCATTTCCCGCGCTCGTGCCTGCATTGCGAGACGCCCGCCTGCGTCACCGTCTGCCCGACCGGCGCCAGCTACAAGCGCGCGGAGGACGGCATCGTGCTCGTCGATCCGGACACCTGCATCGGCTGCAAGTTGTGCTCGTGGGCCTGTGCCTACGGCGCCCGTGAGTACGACTACGCGGACGGCGTGATGAAGAAGTGCACGCTTTGCGTCGACCGCATTTACAACGAGACCCTCGATCCCGCCGATCGCGTCCCCGCGTGCGTCAAAGCCTGCCCCACCGGCGCGCGCCACTTCGGCGATCTCGGCGACGAGACGAGCGCGGTTTCGCAACTCGTCAAGGCGCGCGAAGGCTACGATCTCCTGCCCGAGATGGGCTACAAACCCGTCAACAAGTACCTGCCCCCCCGCCCCCGCCGTGACGCAGCGACGACACCGGCCTCATCCTCGACCGCCGCACCGATGAAGACTGACGGCTCCGCCACCGAAAAGCTGTTCGCCTGGGCGGACAAGCTGCTTTCCCGCTAGGTTCACGATGCATCCAGCTTATTCCGTCATCCTCTTTACGACAGCTTCCGGCGCCGGCTACGGCCTGTTGTTCTGGCTCGCCTTGTTGTCCGTGTTCGACAACCTGCCGGCAGACCGCATGCTCGGTTTGACGGGATTGGGGCTTGCCTTCGCCCTGATCTCAGGCGGCTTGCTGTCTTCGACCGCGCATCTCGGACGCCCGGAGCGCGCATGGCGCGCCTTATCGCAATGGCGCACGTCGTGGCTCTCTCGTGAAGGCGTCGCCGCGATTGCGACCTTCCTTCCCTTCGCTCTGTTCACTTACGGCTGGGTCGTGCTCGGCCAGAATCAGGGCGTCTTCGGCTTCATCGGCCTCGTCACAGCCGCGATGTGCATGGTCACCGTATGGTGCACCGGCATGATCTATCAGTCGCTGCCGACGATCCGCTCCTGGCATCAGCCGATGGTCACGCCCATCTACATCGCCCTGTCGCTGGCGACCGGCGGCGTCCTCGCCCTGACGCTGCTCCGCGTGTTCGGGCACGAGAGCGAAGACTTCGGCTGGTTCGTCGTCACCGTGCTCGCGGCGGCCCTCCTGCTGAAGCGGATATACTGGTCCTTCGTCGATGCAGCCCCGCGCGACCGAACCAGCGGATCTGCGACCGGCCTGGGCCGCTTCGGCCGCGTCCGGCCGCTCGAAGCACCTCACACCCAGGCGAACTTCGTGATGCGCGAGATGGGCTACGCCATTGGCCGCAAGCACGCCGCTGAATTGAGACTGATCGTTCAACTCGCCGGCTTCGTGTTGCCCGTGATCGCCCTTGTACTTACGCTGACGGTGGGCGGAGCGCTGGTGCTACCTTTGACCATCGCCGGTCTCGTCACCGTTGCCTTCGGCGTGATTCTCGAGCGCTGGTTGTTTTTCGCGGAAGCACAGCACGTCGTGACGTTGTATTACGGTGCCGAAGCCGCGTGATCCCGAGGTCGCGCGCCGCAAGGTGAAGAACTGGCACTCTCGTCATGGATGCTGACACGCAGCGATGAACATCTACCTGCCGATCGCCGAAATGTCCGTTTCCGTCTTCCTCTTCATGGGGATGGGCGGGGCCGTCGGCTTTCTGTCGGGCATGTTCGGCGTCGGTGGCGGCTTCCTGATGACCCCGCTGCTGATCCTCGCCGGCATCCCCTCGGCGATCGCCGTCGGAACCGAGGCAGCCCAGATCGTCGCCTCTTCGGTCTCCGGTGCGCTGGCGCAGTGGCGCCGCAAGAACATCGACATCAGGATGGGGACGGTGCTGCTCGCAGGCGGCCTCGTGGGTTCGGTTGCCGGCGTGCAGGTCGTCAAGGTTCTGCGCCGGACCGGCCAGTTCGATCTCGTCGTGACCCTCTGTTATGTTACACTTCTGGGCATCGTCGGCGCGCTGATGATGATCGAAAGCATCGGCACGATCCGCAAGACCCAGAGCGGCAAGCCGGCGCCGGTGCGCAAATCGGGCCAGCACAATTGGATCCACGGGCTGCCTTTCAAGACGCGCTTTCCGCGGTCCAAACTCTACATCAGCGTCATCCCGCCGGTGCTCATCGGCCTTTTCATAGGCTTTCTGTCGGGCATCATGGGCGTCGGCGGCGGGTTCATCCTGGTCCCCGCCATGATCTATCTGCTGAAGATGCCGACCAACGTCGTCGTCGGCACATCACTCTACCAGATCATGTTCGTCACCGCCGCAACGACCATTATGCAGGCGTGGTGGAACTTCACCGTCGACATCGTGCTGGCGATCATCCTGATGGTCGGCGGCGTCATCGGCGCACAACTCGGAGCGGCAGCCGGCGCGAAACTCAAAGGAGAGCAGCTCCGATTCCTGATGGCGGGGCTCGTGCTGCTCGTCGCCATCCGCATGGCTTATCAGCTTGTCGCCCACCCCGGCGAACTCTACTCGATCGGCAGCGGCGGCCATTGATTTCTTATTCTGCTCCGGGCCTGCTCCCGCCGTGCACCGCCCAGCGAAAAAGCTTCGGCGAAGGCGCCCGCTGCGAAAGTTCAGCCTCGAAAAGCAAGGCGAAACTCTCGCTTCAGTGCATGGGAACTAAGCGCCGCGCTTGATGATGAAGCGATACACGCCGCCACTCTCGCTGTGCTCGACGAGTTCATGCCCCGTCTGCCTGGAGAACGCCTGAAAATCCGCCACCGCCCCCGGATCGGTCGCGAGCACTTCGAGCGTGCCGCCGACCGGCACATCGCCGATCGCCTTCTTGGCCTTCAGGATCGGAATCGGACAGTTGGCACCCTTCGTATCGATCGTCTTGTCGGCCATGAGATCAGTTCCTCCCTGCGGCTGCTGCGCGTTCATATTCCAACATACGAAGATATTAATATCCCAAGCTTTCAGGGTCGTCGATAGCCCGCGATGTCTCGCCATCTCCTTCGACACCCACTACATCGCCTCATGCTCGAACGGGATCGCACGCTCTCGTGGTCGGGTGGTCGGAACGTGCCGCTTGGAAATGCCGCATCCGGAGCATCCTCGTGCGGCCGGAGTAACACGAACGCGATTCCCTTCTGGTTGGAACATGCTCTAGCTTCAAAAGATCAGAGCAGTTTTATCCGATCAGCCGAACGCCCGTGGCGTTCGCATCTGATCGGATACTGCTCTAGCATCTTCATCTATCAACTCATCGTCCGGCCGCCGGCACCGGCTGCACCGGGCAACTGAGCGAACCTCAGCCGGAACCCAACATGCGCCTCGCAATGCTGGCTCGAAACCCCACACTCTACTCGCACAAGCGGCTGATCGAGGCAGCCCGCGCCCGCGATCACTCGCTCGATGTGATCAATACGCTGCACGTCCACATGAACATCACGTCGAACCGTCCCACCCTGCGCTACGGCGGCAAGACGGTTCCCTTGTACGATGCAGTCATTCCCCGCATTGGCGCATCGATCACCGGCTTCGGCCTTGCCGTGTTGCGCCAGTTCGAAATCCAGGGCGTCTATCCCCTCAACGAAAGCGTCGCCATCGGCCGATCCCGCGACAAGTTGCGCGCACTTCAATTGCTGGCCCGGCGCGGCATCGGCCTGCCCGTCACCGCGTTCGCCCACGGGCCCAAGACCGCCGAGGCCGTCATCAGGGAAGTCGGCGGCGCGCCGGTGGTGATCAAGCTTCTCGAGGGCACGCAAGGCATGGGGGTGATCCTTGCCGAAACCGATCCCTCCGCCGTCTCGATCATCGAGGCTTTCAGCGCTGCCAACGTGAACATCCTCGTGCAGGAATTCATCGCCGAAGCCGGAGCATCCGATATTCGCGCCATGGTGGTCGGCGGCAGGGTCGTCGGCGCCATGAAGCGCACCGGCCGCAAGGGCGACTTCCGCTCCAATCTCCATCGCGGCGGCAAGGCCGAGAAGGCCGAGATATCCGCCGATGAGGCAGACACCGCGGTCCGTGCCGCCGACGCGCTCGGCCTCAATGTCTGCGGTGTCGATATGCTCCGCTCCAAGCGCGGCCCGTTGGTGATGGAGGTGAACTCGTCGCCGGGCCTCGAAGGTATCGAGAAGGCGACCGGCGTCGACATCGCGACGGAGATCATCACCTTCCTCGAAGCCCATGCCCGGCACGGGGCAACGGAGACGAAGGGCAAGGGTTAGAACCGATCAGGACGGTGGATCGTCCGAAGGCTCATCGACGAGCCGCCCGATGAGAACGCAGCCGACCTCGACGGTCCCCCCTTCGACGATGTCCCCCGTCACGATGTCGGGATCCGCCACGACGTCGAAGGTCGCCGCCAGGCTCTCGACGAGCATCCAATCGAATGCGCGCCCCGTGACCTCGTTGACGTATCTTCGATGCTCGCTGACGGAGCCCGTGATCAGCGCTGTCGATGCCGCCGCTTCAGGCGCGTCGCTCTCGCTCGTCTCGCTGAATTGACCGACGGGAATGAAAGCACGCGGCGCCAGTGCGATCTCGCCGAGCGGCCCGGACCTGTCGGCAGCGTAAGCGGCCTCGTCGGCGAACGCACGCACCTGGCGTGCGAACCCCGTGATCCTCGCTTGGGCGCGAAACGGCAATTCGCGCGTCCGGTGCACGGCGAAATCGACGGCGTCGAATGTCAACGGGTAACCGTCGTTGCTGCCGTCCGGATCGCTCGTCTGCGCGGTCAACGCGCCTTCGAAGTCGTTGTCGTCGGATCGATGAACGCGCTCGATGACTTCCACGTCGATCGTACTCGCGCCCTCATGAAACGGCGTCAATCCCGCAATGTCCCGGGCGGCGTCCTCTGTGCCCAGAAACGGGAGGTGGAACCAGATCTCAGCCCCGGTGCGCGAGCGCCAGATCGAATAGTCGCCGGCGTCGCAGCCGACCCGCTCGATCGCCCCGGCCGCGAGTTCGATCATCGTCTTCTGGAAATCCTCGGCGCTCTCGAAGGAAAATCCGATCGAGGAAAGATTGCTCGCCATGTCGGCACTCCTCGAATTGGAAACGGTTCCGGACTGCCGGGAAGCTTCGGCACGTTACCACCGCATTCGACCAGATCGCAGATCGGTTTGCACCATGCGTCGAATGCGCAGGCAATCTCCGGCACGAAGCCGACGATGCACGATATCCCGCTTTCGCCGCCGGGCGCAGCCCCCTTCCCAGTCGCCCTGCTCTCAGCGGCAACCGGCGCGCGACGGCAGTTCGCCTCGCGTCGCGCCGATCGCAATTCCAGGCCCAGGCCCAGACCCAGGCCGGCCTCGTCGGCACGATGTGTGAAGTGCAGCGCCTCGCTGCCGATGTTCACGCCGTGTCGTCCCGATCAGGAACGAACGGTTCGGGCATGACACACCCTCAGACGCGAACCTGACAAGACGGTCGATGCTCATTCATTTCGGCACGTTAATTCAGATTGATGAAATCATTTATGAAGCGTTAACGGGCGACCTAAGGTGCAGCGCAGCGTCCCATCCACCTCGAGACCGGCCCGGCGTCATGACGAAAGCACCGACTTCTGGAACCGCAGCGGCTTCCCCAACTCCGAGTGAAACAGATCCGAATGAAACTGCGCATTCTGACCTGATCGATGCCTCCGTCGACGGTTGGACCGTGAACATCCCGACCCTCGATGTCGCCATCTCACAGGTGATCGGCGCAGCCCGCGCCGCCGAAAGCTTCAGTTGCTTCACGCTCAACCTCGATCACCTCGTGAAGCTCCGCGAGGACGCCCGGTTTCAGCGCGCTTACCGCGCAGCCCGCTTCGTCACCGCCGACGGCGAGCCCGTCGCACGGATTGCACGACGGCAATGGCCGTCTGTCCGCCGCACGACCGGGGCCGACATGATGCTGCCGCTGTGCGAAGCCGCCGCTGAAAGCGATCTTCCCGTCTATCTGTTCGGAACCTCGACCCACGTCCTCGAAACGACCATCGCCCGCCTCGGAGAGATCACAGGCGGCAAACTTCGCATCGCCGGCTATGAGGCCCCACCCTATGGCTTCGATCCGGAAAGCCCGGCAGCCGATGCGTGCATGGACCGCATAGCGGCGTCGGGCGCACGCCTTTGCCTTGTGCTTCTGGGTGCTCCCAAGCAGGAACTTTTCGCCGCTCGTGCCGTCGAGCGCGGCGTGCAATGCGGCTTCGTATGTCTCGGAGCGTCGGCCGACTTCGTGGCCGGTCATCAGGTCCGCGCACCTCTCGCCCTTCAGACCGCCGGCCTCGAATGGGCATGGCGGCTCGCCAGCAATCCGCGGCGTCTCGGCGTGCGCTACGCCCGCTGTGCCATGCTTCTCGCCAGCATCGAGATGAACGAGCGCAAGTCCGGCCGAAGGCGGACTGCAAGCTGAGCCGCAGGGAAGGCGTCTATCGGCGATCGGGTCGCGAACCGTAATCGCATCCTTCATCTTGTCGAGAATGGCACTCGTTTTGCCCTCTCGCTTACAACTCCGGCTATCGCCAGCCCCAAGGAGGATGCGCTCGCGCTTCTCGATAGATGGGCGAAAGCGTTCTCCGATTCCGACGTTGATGCGATCGTCGAACTGCACGCGCAGCTTGCATTGTTCACGGGCACGCAGACGAAGACGATCGACGTCAATTGCGCTGGAATTCGCGCCTGCTTCGAGAATCCGCTGCTCAACAATCGTCCCAGAGGCGCAATGCTGGCAAACACTAGCGTGTTATTTCTTTCAGACACGATCGTCGCGGTCTCGAGCCTTGCTTTCCTGCGTCCGCTCAATCTTCTTGCAGCCTACGTCGGGAGCGTAATCTACGATCCTGTGCTCGAGGCGCGAGATGTGCGCCGCGTCATCTCGAGCCAGCTTGGCGATCTGGTCGCGGTTACGCTCGGCGCCTCGCGCGATGCAATGGCTGTTGCCGCGGGTCGAGGTGTGCGCGCCGCCCGGCTCCGTGCGATCAAGGACGACATCGAGATCCACCTTTCTGATGCTGAGTTATCTCCTGTAGCGGTTGCGCAGCGGCAGCACATCTCAGACAGTTACATCCGCAAGCTGTTCGAGGGCGAGGGCACGACGTTCTCCGAGTTCGTTCTCAAACGACGGTTGACCCGTGCTCATCGCCAGCTCAGCGATCCTCGGTGGTTGGGGCGCAGCATTCTAGAGATCGCGCACGAAAGCGGGTTCGGCGATCTGTCCTATTTCAATCGCAGCTTCAAGCGCTGCTACGGAGCGACCCCTTCCGACGTTCGCAAGGCAACGTGAGTAGGACGAGGGCTGCGCAACTGTGACCCGCGCTTCTGGGTGGCACTTCTTTGCTGAGCTGAAGTCTATGTCCTCTTCCTTCTCGATCTCGTCCGTCGCCCCCGAAGTAATTTTCCATCGGCGGGCCGGAGCAATGATCCATCACCGTCGAACGCTGGCAGGGCCCGCGCGCGACCGACGTGACCGTGCCGGAGACGACGTGGGCGCGCGCCTGCAACTGCTCGATGTCACGGGCAGCGAGCCGCAGCGTGAAGGGGAGGGTAGCGTCAGATTTGTGGGTGCCGTTGGTCGCCGGCTTGGACATGGGTGCTCTCCTGCGTGCGATGACGGGCCATCAGCCCAGCAGGAGGGACAAAGGGGAAACAGAGGGAAAGATTTCGCGAAGACGGCGACGGTGCAGGCGGAGCGATGCTCCGAAGCGAAGCGCCTGCTCGAGGGCTAGTCCGAAGTTCCCCGGCCACCGATGACGATCTCCCATACGCTTCAATCGGTTGAGTTCGAAGCGGGGCGAGCGTTACTGGCTACATGGTGATGGCGCCGATCAGGTCGAGAGCCTGCTGTTGCTTCGGGTTGGGCCGCGTCGTGAGGGTGAAGTTCGCCTCGCCCGCGCACGCACCTTTCGGCCGCAGCGTGTTGCGCACGATGGTCGCCAGATGCGCCAGCAGGCGCGTGAAGCTCATCGCCGGCGTGCCGTCGGGCAGCGTGCGCGTGTGCACCTTGTCGAGCGCGGTCTGCGAGCGCTTCGCCGGCGCCACCGGATTGCGTTCGCGTGCGGCATCTGCGCCGGCCTCGTCCGCAAAGGTCAACGAGGCCCATGCCTGCATCATGTGCCACTGCACATAGTAGGCCAGCATGCTGAGGAAGATGTGCGCCTTCACTCTGGCTTCCAGCCGATGCCGGATCGGGCGCACGTGCAGGTCGACACCTTTCAGTGTGCGGAACGCGCGCTCCACCTCGGCGAGGCGCTTGTAGTTGAGCACCGCCTGTTCGGCCGTCATGTCGGCTTCCTCGACGCTGGTGCGGATCACGTAGAGCCCGTCGAGGGCTGCTTCCGCCGCCACGCGCGTCTCGTTGACCGCGAAGCCCAATGCGCCATCCCCGATGTCGAGATCGAAGTGCTTGCCGACCTTGTACTTGCCGATCACCTTGCCGACGCGCACGCCGATCCTGGCGGCGCCTTCGAGCCGGCCGCCGATCACCATCGCCTTGACTTTGTCCAGCTCGGCCGTGGTGGCCGCGATCAGGTCCTTGCGCCTTTTCCGCACGTAACTTGGCGAGCGCGGGATTGCGGCACGCGACCAGCCGCTCGCCTGGATAGTCGTCATGGCGAAGGCTGATCAGATTGCGCTCGTCGAACAGGTCGAGCTGCAGGTGACCGGCATCCGCAAGCTTGGCGATGGCGCCGCTCTCGAGTGCCGTGATCCAGTCGATGCCGTCGAGCTTGGCCATCGCATCGACCTGCACATTCGAGATCATGCCGCGATCGCCGGCCATGACGAGCCGTTCCAGCCCGAAGTTCTTGCGCGCCTTCTCGACCTGCGGCAGCAGCGTTTTGGGATCGCCGACGTTGACGTCGAACACCGACACCGAGACGGGGCAGCCGCGCTGATCCGTCATCAGACCGTAGTTGACCTGCAGCGTGCCGGGCCTGCCGTCGCGGCTGTAGCCGAGCTTGGCCAGCGGGCACGTCACGCCTTCGAACCAGCTCGACGTCAGATCGAACAGCACGAGACCGCCGGTCTTCAGGTGACGCTTCGCAAGCCGCTGCTCGATCTTGTCCTGGCGCGCGATCAGCCAATCCATCGCGGCGTAGAGCTCGTCCTCCTGCGCGTCGGCAAGCCGCAAGTCATCTGCCAGCGTCGTGTCGGCCCACGCGCCGATCATGCCGAGCTTGCTCGCCTCCGGTGCGATGATGCGCCCCGCCACCATCGCCACCACGAGATCGCGCTCACGGCTCGGTTTCGCGTCGATGAGCTTGTCGAAGCGGAGCCGCCGCATCGACGTGGTGACGGCCGCGACGTGGCCGTGATGCTTCGAGGCGATACACTCACCCGCTCTACATCAGCACTTCCTCGCACTCAGCCCCATTCCGAGCCGGGGAACTTCGGACTAATGCCGTCCCCGGCGATGCTGCTCAGCCTCTGACTCGACAAAATCAATTACTTGGTCTTTGGTTCAAATCGGGTCCCCCTCGATCCCGCAACCAACCAGCATTGGCAAAACCTGCTCCGTTGGGCTCATCGCTGGAGCGCAGCGAGGTCGGCGAGGTCTTGTTTGCGTTGGGCGACGCGGCGCTGATAGCTCGACTGGTTTTTGACCGCGATCAGGCTGTGAGGGGAGCCGCGACGCTCGGTGCGGATGTCGACGTCGGCGCGGGCGCGGTTGATCTCGTTTTCGACATGAGTGCGGATCTGCTGGGCGGCGCGCAGCGTCCAGGTCTGGCTTCCTGCGGCGGCGAGAAAGCGGGACAGTTCGCTGCAATGCTGGCATTGGCAACCAATGGCGCTCAGCCGGGTCCAATCCCGTGGTGGCTCCAGCGTTTGCGCGATGCGCGCTTTGAGGTGCACGACCGCGGCGGCATGCAGGGCGACGAACGCGACCCCACTTCGCCCCCGCTTCTTGACCAGAACCTTCGCCGCCGGAACCAGAATGCGGTCGAGATCGAAGTGGCTTGGCCACGCGCAAACGTGAGCCGCGACCCTCTTGGCAAGACCGGCATCGACCCCGTCGACCACAGTCGTGAGATCGACGACGAAGGCGGCATCGGGTTTCGCGCCTCTCTGTCGGCCCCATTGATCCTTCGGAGCGGAAGCGGGATCGCCCGGGAGCTGATCCATCAGTGATTGCACCGCGCCGGACAGCTGCGCTGGCGTCTTCGCGAAGGCGCCTCTGGCTGCGCCGGCCAGCAGCGCGGCACAAGAACCGAGTGCTTCGACCGCGTTCGCCGTCATCATCTTTTTCAGCCATCCGGCAGCGATTGCGGACTCGAAGTGCGCCAGGGCTTGGAGAATCGCGGGATTGTCCGCCTTGTCGTGGCCCTGCCGGCTCATCAGCTTGTCGAGCATCCGCTCAGTCAGCGTTGGATCGCCCAGACGGGCAAGCAAGCTCAGCATGCGGCCGAGATCGCTCGGCTCGGAGCGTTCCCGTGCGTGCCACGTGTTCCCCGGCCACGTTGAAATCATGTGGCCGGCGAGTTCCTCGGCTTGCCGCTTGTGCGGCAAGCCCTTCGTCGCGCCACCGGCTTGCCATTTGTCGATCAGCTCTCCCAGAAACGGCAGCGTTGCTGCGAGACCACCTTGGTTGAGGACTGCTAGGATACGACTGCTCGGCCAGACAACCAGCGCGGCGCGCGCGTAGGTTCGGTCGAACGAGGCACCCTCGTTGCCGGTCGCCTCGTGGAAATGCTCCTCGTCCGGATCCATGTCGTCGAGCGCATCGGGCGGCGACACCTCGTCGTCCTCGATCGGTAACGTTCCGAGCCTCGTGGCAACACCGTCCGGCCGGTGCCAATCCGACAGCGTCCTTCTGCTGTCGTGAACCTCGACGACTTCGAACTCGCTGGCGTTTTCCTCCACGCCGGAGTCCCGCCGACCACGCCGATAGTGCCAGTTTTCTCGGCCGTTGTACTCCGCCGAGCCGCTCTCCCAGATCGTCAGAAGCGCCAAATGCACGTCGCAGCCGGCTTGCGGTGCGGCCGTCGCGAGCAAACGGGCGACCGCCGCATCCGCACCCTTCAGCTTGTCGAACGCCAACTCCGCCGGCGTGTAGGCATGCTCCAGTGGAATGATCAGCTTTTCTGGAGCCGCGTTCTCCGTGCATTCGGCCGCTGCCGCGTCGATGCTGGCGGAGGCCTTTTCATCCACCCAGTCGCGCAACAGCTGTGTGACTTTGTCCGCCTCTGCCTGGTAGCTCGGCGGTTGCAGCGCTTTTCCTTTCGCCTCGCGCACGAGGTTGAACACGAGCGTCGCGCGGCAGCCTGATGTCACCGGCAGGACTTCGTGCACGCAGTCCGCATAGAACGCCGCGAACGCGATCTCGGACGGCTCCTCGCAGGCAAGATCCAGCCGGGTTTCGCGGTCCTGATGACGCACGACCAACTCGCCGCCCTTCGATTGTGATGGCAACGCCAGTACCAGCGTCGCGAACATGCCCTGCGCCTTCTCGGTGTCGCGATGGCTGACGAAAAAGCTGCCCTTGTCATAGACCAGCAACTTGTTCAGTTCGACGGATACGGGCCCGGCGACGCCCAGCCCTTCGGCGGCGCGCTCGACGATGCCAGCGAGCGTCTTCGACCAGTGCTTGCCTACAATGCCGACGCGGCTCGCTTCGATCTGCCATGTGCGGCGCACTTTCGTGTCGACGACGGTATCGGCGCCACGCCCGAAGGGCGCGCGCGTCGCCGCCTTGATCAACTGCTTGGCCTGCGCCGTCAGCAGTGGCAGCGCGATCGGTCCGACGCCTGCCACCTCGATACGCGGCGCCAGAAATTCGGCGCGACCCGAGACGAAAAAATCGCCGGGCCTGTCAACGTCGCCGAGGACTTCGGCCAGTTTTTGAGTGATCGCCATCATACGCCCCCGATCGCCGACCATGTCATCTGTGCGATCACTTTGCCGCCACCTCGTATCCGAGGCTTCGATAACCCGACTGCCGCTTCAGCGCCATGCGCGCCAGCATCGGCACGCCTGAATCGACGTAGTCGTAGACGACGACCTCGCGCTTGGCGTGGTGCTCGCGATGCAGTCGGCCGACGTATTGGGCGAGCGTGCCTTTCCACGAAATCGGCATCGTCAGAAACAGCGTGTCGAGGGAGGCGTCGTCGAAGCCCTCGCCGAGGTAGCGGCCGGTCGCCAGCACGAGACGTTCTTCGGTGTCGGGTCGTTTGAGCCCTTCGTCGGCCGTGCGCCGCTCAGTCGCGTTCATGCCGCCATAGAGGACGACGAGATTTCGCGTGAACTTTTCCAGCCGCCTGCGGAAGTATTCGAGGTGGTCGCGGCGCTCCGTCAAGATCACCGGGCGGCGTCCTGCCTCCAGGATGAGCAGGACGTCGTCGAAAATCAGATCATTGCGCTTCTCGTCCTGCGCCAGCGCCGCATAGAGCGCCGTCATCAGCGATGGCCCCTGCGCCTCCTGATCTGGCCGGTACTGAAATCCTGTCTCGCGCAAGCGGACCTTGTGGGTGAACGACCGGATCGCGGCCTGCGATTTCGCATCCACCCGGTAACGCACCGGCCCGCATTGCATGAAGATGATGGGGTGATGGCCATCCTTGCGGGCAACCGTGGCCGACAGCCCGAGCACGTAACGTGCCTTGGTGCGGCGGGCGACAAGCTCGAAGCTGACGGCAGAGAGATGATGGCACTCGTCGACGATCAAGTGGCCGTAATCGGCGACAACGTCGCTGACCTCGCCGTTGCGAACGAGGCTCTGGATCAACGCGATGTCGATCCGTCCCGTCGGTTTGCGCTTTCCACCGCCGATCGTGCCGATGTCGCCGTCCTTCACGGACAGAAACGACTGAAGGCGCTCGCGCCATTGGTCGACGAGCTGGCGGCGATGGACGAGAACCAATGTGTTGACGCAACGCGCGGCGATCATGCGCGCGCCGACGACGGTCTTTCCGAACGCAGTCGTAGCGGCGAGCACGCCGTAGTCGTGGGGTTCAATCGCGGCGACGGCGGCAGCCTGTGTATCATGCAGGGTGCCCAGAAATTTGAGATTCAGTGGCCGACCCGCATTGCGTTCGTCTTTGAACTGCGCCGTGGCTCCGTTCAACTTGAGCAATTCGACAGCTTCATCGAGGCAGCCACGCGGCAGGCCGACGTGGCGCGGATGAAGCTCGGCACACGAGATGATGCGCGGCTTGCCGAACGTTGGTAGCCGGATGGCCTGGGCGCGATAGAACTCGGGGTTCTGAAAGGCCGCGACCCGGACGAGCTGTGCGACCATCGACGACGGCAGGCCGGAACGGTCGACATAGATTTGATCGCCGAGCACGACGTCGACATGCGCGGGCATCGGCTCCTTGGAGGATTGCGCCTGGCGTCGTCGCGACGGCGTCATCTTCCACGGCTCGTCCGCGTTCTCGTCATCGACGGGCAGTCTGACGCCCGTGGCACCGCCCGGCATTTCCGCTTCGATCTTTGCGATCACGGAGAAAACCTCCGACAACGTCATCCGGCGCAGGAGTGAGAGAAACGCCCACTGGTCATCATGGGGCCGCAGATCATCATCGACGAACATGCTGTTCCCATGTTCCCGCGCGTGGCGCTGCAATGGCAGCGCGATCAAGTTACCAAAGCCGCCGCTCGGCATCGAGTCCTGGCTCGGAAACAGCCGATCGTAGGACTTGAAGCCGATCTCTGGCCGCCGGTTCATCGTCAACGTCAGCAACAGTGTCCCGAGACGGCGCGCGTCCGATGCAGCGACAGGTTCGGAGAAGAAGGCGCCAGACTGATGCAGCCGATGGAGCCGCCTGAAGTCGACGTATCCGAGGTCCATGACGTAGATGGCGCCGGGCTCGGCAGCCAGCATGTCGAGGGCGTTCACGTCGTGCAGCATGCCATCCGAGATGTGGATGAAGCTCGGGATATTGCCGCGCAAGTCGAGCAGGGTGTGCATCTTCACCGCCGATTTGGTGGTGCGAAAATGCGCCCAGGGAAACACCGACAGGCACAGGTCGATGGTCGTCGAGTCCAGCGCATAGACGCTGTTCGCCAGCTCGAGCCCGAGGTCCGTGCTGGCATAGAGCTTCCTCGCACTCGCGATCAGCCGCTGGGCGAAATCGGCATAGATGCGCCAGTCGCGCGTCTCGTTCGCATCGGCCAACGTCGAGCGCCGGACGGCATCGCGAAAGCCCATGTGGTAGAGCTTCGACGTCTGCGCCGACAGACATACCTCGATGTCGCGCAGGCTCTCCCGATACGTCAGTTGCGCGAACGCCATCGCCCGGAACTGGTCCTGGCACGTGAAGCTCTTGACGGAGTGATCGCCGCCGAAACGCGCCACCGATCGCCGGAAGGTGTGCATCGGCAGCTGATCCATCAACTGCGCGAACACCAGCTTGCCCTCGAACATGTCCCCACCCCCGCCGCGACTCGGGCGTCGCGCAGGAAGGCTGGGAGCGGGCCAACGGGAAGTTCAAGTCGATGACACCCCCGCGAGAATGGGTTATCCGTTGTATCTCAATACACTGCAAATATCGTCAGACTACGGATTCCGGACGGTAGTGGTATGCTTCATGTGTTGAAGAATGGAGGGATTGCGAAACACCGACTTGCCTTCCTGCCGATCGTGCATAGACTGTGTCTCGGATCGCGTCTCGCGACGCGGTCTCGATACCCCCTAACACATTCTAGACACATGAAAATCTGATACGCCCGCGTCTCCACCGTCGGGCAGAGCCTGGACATCCAGCTCGACAAGCTGACCCGCCACGGCTGCGACAGGATCTTCGAGGAGAAGAAGAGCGGCGGCAGCCGCCACGAGCGCGAGGCGCTCGCCCAAGCCCTCACGTTCATCCGCGAAGGCGACCAACTCGTCATCACGAGGCTGGACCGCCTCGCCCGCTCTGTCCTCGACCTCTCCCAGATCACGGCGGAGATCGCCGCCAAGAAGGTCGACCTCGTCGTCCTCGATCAAGCCATCGATACCGGCAGCCCGACCGGCCGCCTGCTGTTCCACTGTAAGCGGGCCAGCCGCCCCACCTGGACGTGGTCTCATGCCGGCTTTTTGACGTAGGACCAGGGCATCAGATCTTCGATGCGGGATGCGGGCCAGAGGTTGACGAGCTTGGTCAGCACGTCGGTCA
>CAZNMY010000028.1:0-46363 GCA_964574325.1 uncultured Devosia sp.
ATTCGCTGATTCCCAGCGGGAATGGCCCATGTCAAAGTGACTCAGTGCAACTACGGAGGTTCGCATGAAACCTAAGAACACCCTGATCGGCCAGCCGATGGAGCGGGTCGAGGATCTGCGGCTGTTGCGCGGCAAGGGAACCTACGTCGGCGATATCGTGCGCGAAGGCATGCTGCACGCCGTCATCGTGCGCAGTCAGGTCGCCCACGGTCGCATCAAGGGGATCGACATCAGTGCCGCTCTCTCATTGCCGGGCGTCCACGCGGTCATCACGTCGGCGGATTTCGGCGGCGCCACGCCGCGCGTCCCGCTGCGCCTGCAACCCTTGCTGCAGCTCGAGCCCTTCCATCAGCCGATGCTGGCGACCAGCAAAGTCCGCTATGTCGGCGAGCCCATCGCCGTGGTCGTCGCCGACAGCGCCGCCGTCGCCGAGGATGCCCACGACCTCGTGCACCTCGATATCGAAGCTCTCCCCGCCGTCACCGACCGCGCCAGTGCCGAAGCCCCGGCCGCGCTCCTCTTCGATGAGCACAAGTCGAACGCCGCGCTCACCTGGTCCGCGAAAAAGGGTGACGCCGCGAAGGCGTTCGCAGAGGCTCCCTATAAGCGCAAGGAGCGCTTCTTCGTTCAGCGCCACGCCGCGATGTTCATGGAGCCGCGCGGCTTCGTCGCCGAATGGGATGCGGCGGCGTCCAGGATGACCGTCTGGGGTGTCGCCAAGGTCGCGTGGGCCAATCGGCGCATCCTGGCAGGCGCGCTGGGCATCGAACCGGCACAGATCGAGATGATCGAGGTCGATGTCGGCGGCGGTTTCGGCAGCCGTGGCGAATTCTACCCGGAGGACTTCCTGATCCCGTTCGCCGCGCGCCACGTCGGCCGCCCCGTGCGCTGGATCGAGGACCGCCGCGAGCATCTGATGACGGCGAACCACGCCCGCGAGGCCGAGTGCGAGCTGGAGATCGCAGCGACCCGCGACGGCAGGATCCTGGCGATGCGCGGCGCGGCTTACACCAATCACGGCGCCTACATCCGCACCAATGGCTCCGTCGCCCCGCGCAATATTGCGCAGTTCTCGTCCGGTCCCTATCGCATCGACCATGTCGACGTGACCGCGACGATGATCGTCTCCAACAAGACGCCGAGCGGCACCTATCGCGGCCCCGGCCGTTTCGAGGGCGACTTCTTCCGCGAGCGCCTGCTCGACATCATGGCGAAGGACCTCGGCATCGACCGCGTCGAGATCCGCCGCCGCAATCTCGTCACCGACGCCGAGATGCCATACCGCCTCGCCGATATCACTCCCTACGACCACTCCGACGAACTCGACAGCGGCGACAATCCCGAGCTGCTCGACCGCTGCCTCGCCGACTTCGGCTGGGCCGAGAAGGCGAAGCTGGCGGGCAAGCTGATCGACGGCGTCTACCACGGCATCGGCATCGGCTGCTTCATCGAAGGTGGCGGGGCCGGCCCCTCGGAAGACGCCCGCTTCGTGCTCGAAACCGACGGCCGGATCTCGCTCTACATGGGCTCGGCTGCCGTCGGTCAGGGCATCGAGACCATCATGGCGCAGATCGCCGGCGACGCGCTGGAAGTGCCGTTCGAGCGCATCACCGTGCTGCACGGTTCGACCTCGTTCGTCACCAACGGCTTCGGCTCCTATCATTCACGATCGACCGTCATGGGCGGCAACGCCATTCTCGCTGCCGCCGAGAAGCTGAAGGAGAAGATCCGCGCGGCAGCCGCAGCGAGGCTCGGATGCGCCGCGGCCGACGTCACGCTCGATGGCGAGCAGGTGCGCGGCGCCGGCAAGTCGTTGAAGTTCGCCGATCTCGCCGCAGTTGCGCCGATCGAAGCGGAAGGCACCTTCCACAATCACAAGCACACCTATTCCTACGGGACCCAGGCCGCCCACGTGACCGTCGATGCGGGAACGGGCCGCGTCGCCGTGGTCGAGATCGCCTCGATCAAGGATTGCGGCCGGATGATAAACCCCCTGACCCTCAAGGGCCAGGCCATCGGATCGATGGTGCAGGGGCTCGGCGGCACGTTCCTCGAAGACCTCGTGTACAACGCGGAAGGCCAGATCCTGACTGGCTCGTTCGCCGACTATCTGCTGCCCACCGCGAGTTGCTTCCCGGGGCTGCGGGCGTCGGTCATCGAGCTGAAGCCCTCGCCGAACAATCCGCTGGGTGCAAAGGGCGCCGGAGAAGGCGAGATCGTACCCGTCGGCGGCCTGCTGGCGAACGCCGTCGCGAATGCCCTGTCGAGCCTCGGTGTCGAGCCCAACGAGCTGCCGTTGTCGCCGCCCAAGGTGTGGGCGTTGGTGCAGAGCGCGCGCCGCGGGTGATGTGCCGTTACTTCGCCTCGCCCGGCGCGAACGCCTTTATCGCGAGCGCGTGTACGCCGCCGGCAAGCTCCTCGGCGAGCGCCGCGTTGACCATCCGGTGCCGCTCGAGGCGGCTCTTGCCGGTGAACGCCGCCGAAACGATGCCGACGGCGAAATGGCTCTCGCCGGTGCCGTTGTCGCCCGAATGGCCGGCGTGGTGGTGGCTCTCGTTCACCACCTCGAGCGCTACCGGCGTGAACCGAGTGGCGAGCTTCTCGCGGATCCGCATCTCGATCGACATGAGTCCAAGCTCCACTTCGCGATGCCAATCGCCATGCCGGCCGCTTTTCCAGACGCGTCGTCTCGGCGTAGCAGCCCCAGCTTGCATTTAAGGTGCAGCCGCACAAATGCAATCTTATCGATTGACGTATAGCCTGCATGCCACTCGGGGCTCGATCGCCCTTGTGCACGCGCCCCGGCGCAATCATACTCCGCGACCCATGAAGCTAGAGTCCAAATACTTCGACATGATCCGCATTCGGTCGGCGCGAGGAGCTTCGCGGGCCGAAGCGCCGGCGCGCGGCATGTGCGAATGGAAGGGCTGCAACGCCAAGGGCGAGCACCGTGCGCCCAAGGGTCGCGGGGCCGAGGGGCAGTTCTATCACTTCTGTCCGGAGCACGTCCGGCAATACAATTCCTCCTACAACTATTTCGACGGGATGAAGGACAGCGAGGTCGCGGCTTTCCAGAAGGATGCTCTGACCGGTCACCGCCCGACCTGGAAAGTCGGCGCCAATGCCTGGGCGCACGGCACCCGTGCGGATCAGCCTGCGGCCGCTGCAGACCGGCTTGCCGACGAGAAAAAGGCCCGCGCGGCGCGCTTTGCGAGTTGGCGCGCCAATCCGGAGGACGAAGCGCCAGTCCGGCCCGGCCGCAAGCTGAAGCCGCTGGAGGCCAAGGCGCTCGATACGCTTCGCCTCGACGGCACCGCCGACAAGGTGGCCATCAAGACCCGGTTCAAGGAGCTGGTCAAACGCCACCATCCCGACAGCAACGGCGGTGACCGTGCTGCGGAGGAAAAGTTGCGCGAGATCATCCAAGCCTATAACTATTTGAAGCAGGCGGGGCTCGTCTGACGACAACCGGCCGAAGTACGCGGCCGGCCGATCGCAGCTCCTTGCGTCGGTGAGCCGGATTTGTGCTTGCGGCAACGGGTCCGGACGGCTTGGTCTCACGTAGTCTCATACTCACCCCTATCATCGGAACCGACCTGACATGGCCGACGCTGCCCCACTCCCGGATACCAAAGTCTCCGTGCGCAAGGTTTTTGGCATCGACAGCGATATGGAGGTGCCGGCCTATTCGAAACCGAACGAGCATGTTCCCGATTTCGATCCAGACTATCTTTTCAACCGCGACGTGACGCTGGCGATCCTCGCGGGCTTCAAGCACAACCGCCGCGTGATGGTTCAGGGCTACCACGGCACCGGCAAGTCGACCCACATCGAGCAGGTGGCAGCGCGCCTCAACTGGCCGTGCGTGCGCGTCAACCTCGACAGCCACGTCAGCCGCATCGACCTCGTCGGCAAGGACGCTATCGTCCTGAAGGACGGCAAGCAGGTCACCGAGTTCCGTGAGGGCATCCTGCCCTGGGCGCTGCAGAACAACGTCGCGCTCTGCTTCGACGAGTACGACGCCGGCCGCCCCGACGTGATGTTCGTGATCCAGCGCGTGCTCGAGGTATCGGGCAAGCTGACGCTGCTCGATCAGTCCAAGGTGATCCGGCCGCACCCGGCCTTCCGGCTGTTCGCGACGACCAACACGATCGGCCTGGGTGATACGTCGGGCCTCTATCACGGCACGCAGCAGATCAACCAGGGCCAGATGGACCGCTGGTCGCTGGTCGTCACGCTCAACTATCTGCCGCACGACGAGGAAGCCAAGATCGTCCTGTCGAAGGTCAAGTCGTACAACAAGAACGACGCCAAGCGTAAGCAGGTCTCCAACATGGTCCGCGTTGCCGATCTCACGCGCAACGCCTTCATCAACGGCGACTTGTCGACCGTGATGAGCCCGCGCACCGTAATGACCTGGGCCGAGAACGCCGACATTTTCAACGATGTCGGTTTCGGTTTCCGCCTGACGTTCCTCAACAAGTGCGACGAGCTCGAGCGGCCGATGGTGGCCGAGTTCTACCAGCGCTGCTTCGGCGAGGAACTGCCCGAGAGCGCGGCCAACGTAGCGCTGAGCTGAGACGCGGCGCAGAAAGGCATCCGATGGCGACCAAGTCTAAGGACCGCCCCAAGATCGGTTCCGGTACCGGCACCAGCTACGAGGACGATCTCTATACGTGGGTTCAGGAGCAGGTGACACTGCTTCGTGCCGGCCGCCTCGACGAGATCGACGCGTCGAACATTGCGGAGGAACTCGCTGACGTGGGGCGAGAACAGTACTACAGACTGGAAAGCGCCATTGCCGTCCTGACCATGCACCTTCTGAAATGGGACCATCAGCCGGCCTTGAGATTGCGCAGCTGGGAAAGCACAGTCCGCGAGCAGCGCCGCCGTATTTCGAAGCTTCTCAAGAAGAACCCCGGATTGAAGTCTGATCTCGAAGAGGCGATCGCTGACGCTTATGAGGACGGCAGGGATCGAGCCTCGACGGAAACGAGCTTGCCCTACGAGACTTTCCCGGTTGCTTGTCCCTATTCCTTCGAGGAGATGATGACGCGGGAAATCGTTTTGGCGTCGCCCTGATCGTAAGTGACGAGCCGATGCGAACGTCCAGCCGCGAGAGAGCACGATCTGCGCCAAGACAGATGCCTTGAATATCGATAGTTGATACCCTTCGGACTGCCGAGGCCCACGCGATGCCCCCTCCATCTACCCCGAAACGCAAAGAAGCACCGGCCGAGCCGTTCAAGCGGGCGCTCGGCATGGCGTGCCGCGCCATCGCCGGCGACAAGGAAATGCAGGTCGGGTTCGGCGCGGGCAAGCCCGATGTCGACGGCAAGCTGATGCAGTTGCCCGAGCCATCGCGGCTGCCCTCGCAGCGCGAAATCTCTGTCATCCGCGGCTGGGCCGACAGCCTGTCGCTGCACGCGGCGATGCACGACAAGAAGCTGCACCGCAGGATCGCGCCCGAGGCAGGCGCGGCCCGCAACGTATTCGAGGCGGTCGAGAAGGCGCGCATCGAGTCGATCGGCGCCCGCCGCATGCCCGGCATGGCCAAGAACCTCACGGCGAAGGTCGAGGAGCAATACAGCCACGCCCGCTTCACCGCGATCAAGGAGCGTTCGGACGCGCCGCTCGAGGATGCGCTCGCCCTTCTGGTACGCGAGAAGCTGACCGGTCTTGAGCCGCCCGACAACGCCAAGCGCCTCGTCGATCTCTGGCGTCCGTTCGTCGAGGAGCGTTCGGGTGAGGCGTTCAAACGGCTTGAATCGCTGGTCGACGATCAAGCCGCGTTCGGCCGCACCATGCGCGATCTCCTGAAGCAGCTCGAACTCGCCGACGAGCTGTCGGAGGGCGAAGCCGAGGAAGGCGAAGAGGACAGCGAGGATCAGTCCGAGGCGGGCCAGGAAGAATCGGACGCTCAGGAAGAAGGCGGCGAGGGCGACACCGAGCAGTCCGAAGAGCGGATGGCGGAAGCCCAGGACGGCGAGTTCGAGGAATCCGCCGACAGCATGGATAGCGAACAGTTCGACGCCGACGGCGAGGAAGACTTCGACGCCAACGAGCCCTGGCGCCCGAACTACAACGTGCTCGATAACCCGGAAGCCTTCGGTTACAAGATTTTCTCGCGCGCCCACGACGAGGAGATCACGGCCGAGGAGCTGTCCACGCCCGACGAGCTGGAGCGGCTGCGCTCGTTCCTCGACAAGGAGTTGCGCGCGCTGTCGAGTGCTGTCGCCCGCCTCGCCAACAAGCTTCAGCGCCGCCTGATGGCGCAACAGAACCGCGCCTGGGATTTCGATCTCGAGGAAGGCCAGCTCGATGCCGCGCGCCTGCCCCGGATCATCATCGATCCGATGCATGCGCTGTCGTTCAAGCACGAGCGTGACACGAACTTCCGCGACACGGTCGTCACGTTGCTGCTCGACAATTCCGGCTCGATGCGCGGTCGCCCGATCATGGTCGCGGCCTGCTGCGCCGACATTCTCGCGCGCACCCTCGAGCGCTGCGGTGTGAAGGTCGAGATCCTCGGCTTTACGACCAAGGCCTGGAAGGGCGGACAGGCCCGCGAGGGCTGGCTCGCCGCGGGCAAACCGCAAGGTCCGGGTCGCCTCAACGATCTCCGCCACATCATCTACAAGACCGCCGATGCGCCCTGGCGCCGGGCCAAGCGCAACCTCGCGCTGATGATGCGCGAGGGCCTGCTCAAGGAGAACATCGACGGCGAAGCTGTCGCCTGGGCGCACCAGCGGCTGCTCGGTCGTCAGGAGAACCGCCGCATTCTCATGGTGATCTCGGACGGCGCGCCGGTCGACGACAGCACACTGTCGGTCAACTCCGGCTCCTACCTCGAACAGCATCTGCGTCAGGTGATCGAGGAGATCGAGACCAAGAGCCCGGTGGAGCTGATCGCCATCGGCATCGGCCACGACGTCACGCGCTACTACCGCCGCGCCGTCACCATCAACGATCCGACCGAGCTCGCCGGCGCGATGACCGACAAGCTCGTCGAGCTGTTCGAGGAATCTGCCGCCAAGGACAAGGCCGCCGCCGCCGGCCAGCAGCGCTCGCGCACCCCTCAACGCGCCCCGTCGAAACCTGTTCGGGGCAAAGTGAAGTTGTAGCCATAGGCTCGGGCAAGGGCAGGGCCACACGCGGCCGACGCTTCACGCGTCCGGTTCGGCCCAGCCTGAAGACGCGACTTACACATCCCCCCACATCTTTCTCGCTACGGCGACGACGCGTTCGAGCTTCGCCCGCTGCTCGGCTTCGCTCAGCGGATTGCCCGTCACCGAACTCGCGAACCCGCACTGCGCCGACAGGCACAGCCGCTCCATCGGCACGAGCTTCGCAGCCTCGCCCACACGCTCCTCGATCTGGCTCGCCGCCTCCAGCGTGCCGACCTTCGTCGACACGAGACCGAGCACCACGACCTTGTCGTCAGGCAGCGAGGCGAGCGGCGCGAACGTGCCCGCGCGCGGGCTGTCGAATTCGAGGAAATATGTGCCGACGTTCACCCGCTTGAACAGATGCTCGGCGACGGGATCGTAGCCGCCCTCGGCCTGCCAGTGGCCGGCCTGGTTGCCACGGCACAGATGCAGCGCGATCGTCATGTCCTTGGGCGCGCCCGCGACGACGGCGTTGATCGCATCGGAATAGACGCCGAGCAGACGCTGCCAGTCGTCGCCCCGCTCACCCAGGGCAGATTGAATCTTGGGATCGCCCAGCTTCGCCATCGCGGTGTCGTCGAGCTGAACGTACCGGCATCCCACGGCCCGCAGTGCTGCGAGTTCCTCGTGATAGGCGACCGCGAGATCGCTCCAGAACTGGTCGAGATCGGGATAGGCGTCGCGGCTGATGCCTTCGCGCCCCGCCCGTTGATACATGTAGCATGGGCCCGGCAGCGTGATCTTCGGCATCGCGGTTTTCACGGCACCCGCGAGAAACCGGAACGCCTCGACGTTGCCCGAGCCGCCGCTCCACCTGATGCGATCGACGACGCGGATTTCGCGCGCGTTGCGCGTGCCGCCCTTGCCGTCGGAGTATGCCCAGCGTCCCGTGCCCGAGTGCTCCGAAACCACGCCGTGGAGACCCGATGTGGTGAAATTCTCCGAGTACGTCCCACGGCGCATCTCGCCGTCGGTGGCGACCTTCAGACCCACCGCCTCCTGCAGCGCCACGGCCTCGCGTACCGCGGCGTCCTCGATCCGAGCCAGCTCGGCCTGTTCGACCTTGCCTTCGCGCAGGGCAGCACGTGCGTCCTTGATCGCGGCCGGGCGAAGCAGGCTGCCGACGACATCGGCGCGGAACGGCGGAGAGAACGGGTATGCGCGGGTTGTGGTCACTGTTCGGGATCCATTGGCGAGGAGGAGGGGTGGTGACGAGTCTAGTGGCCCGTCGCGCCAAAATCGCAGCATAGCCGCGACCGAGTTCGATTTTGGCGCGACACAAGAGCCACCAAGTAAATCATAGGCTTAGTATGACGTTTATCGCGCCTTGATTGACACCTCCCTTGCTGCGACCATCGGTCGATCAAGGCGCGACGCCACACCAACCGTTAATGTCCGCGCGCGCGACCCGCGTGCCTGCTGCAGCTTGCCTCATCCGACCGACCTGTTTCCCCGCCGGCCCCTCTTGAGTAGGAAATTGAAGGGTGCACGGAAGATCCGGGGGTCTCGTCAACACAAAATTAATCCCTGTTGGCCAGAATGCAATTAGACGTTCAGGGCGAATATAAAACAACTTTTGGTTGCAATTTTGGCGGAGAGAGATGTCACGCTGCCTCATCGTCGAAACCTCTGCGGTAATCCGCCGGGTGACCATATCGATCCTGTCCGGCTTCGGGTTCGAGGTCGAGGAAGCTGCGACCGGCCGTGACGGCATCGCCGCCTTCCAGCGGCGCATCCCCCGCCTCGCCATCGTCGATGCCGGTCTGGCCGACATGCCCGCCCTCGACGTATTGCGCCAGATGCGCAAACTGGGCTCGGGCCGGGTCCAGATCCTCTACTGCACGACGCAGTTCGATATTCTCGAGCTGCAGCGTGCCCATGCTGCCGGCGCCACCGACCTGCTGATCAAGCCGTTCGACCGCCAGTCGCTTTCCGCCAAGCTCGATGCCTGGAATTCGACCGAGCAAAAGGAGCCGCGGGAGAACTTCTACAATCGCCTGTCCCGCTCCGAGATCGTCCGCATCGGATGAAGCCGAGACGCGGCAGCCGACACCGCGCCGCGGTTTCAGCGCCTGGCCGCAAACTCATAGAGCGGCATGACCTTGGGCAGGTTCGCCCGGATCGTATCGATCCGCGAGGTGTGGGAAGGGTGCGTCGACATCCACTGCGGCGGCTGCTTCTTGTTCACCGAGCTCATCTTTTCCCACAGGCTGATGCCCGCGCGCGGATCGTAGCCGGCGCGTGCCGCGATCTCCATGCCGACGAGATCGGCTTCCGTCTCGTCGTTGCGCCCGAATTTCAGGCCATAGAGGCCGCCGCCGACCTGCGCGAGTTGACCCGCCGCGTCACCCAGAAAGATGCTGACGGCGACCGCGCCGTACTTCGTGATGTTGGACTTCGCCACGCGTTCGCGGGCGTGTTCACGTAGCGCGTGTGCGATCTCGTGCCCCATGATCATGGCGATTTCGTCGTCGGTCAATTGCAGTCTGTCGATGATGCCCGTGAAGAAAGCGATCTTGCCGCCCGGCATGCAGAACGCGTTGATGGTCGGTGAGCGGAACACGTTGACCTCCCAGCGCCAGCCCTTCGCACGCTCGTTCCAGGTGACGGAGTGCGGCAGCAGATCCTCGGCGATCTTGCGGACTTTCTGCACGACGGGGGAAGTGTCGAGCAGAAGCGCACCCTGCTGATTGGCTTTCTGCAAGAGCTGCCGATATTGCTGCTCGCCCATCTGCTCGACCGATTCCGCCGACACGAGCCGGCGCACGAACGACATGTTCCCGACTTTGACGCCGGCGTTCGGCTCGCGAGCGACGGCCGGCTGCGGCGTGGCGAGCGCCAGACCCAGCGAGAGACCGAGCGACAGGGAGAGCGCAATCCAGGCGGCTGCCAAGACGTTCTGCTTGCTCGACATGGAATAGGCCCCGTGGTGGTATTCGATATGCAGTTCGATCAATTTACTCTGCCGCAGGCTGCCGATCCATGGCAAAACGCGGCACGTACATGCAACGTCGCGCAATCGGCCGCGCATGTGGCAGGTCATCGCGGGGATGTCGGTCGGGGGCACCGGCGAGAAATTTAGGCCATGAAGTTTGGCCAGGAATTCAGGCGGGCGTGGGAAATGAGCAGGACACGCAGCGGTAGCGGGGCGGACGCCGAAGCCCACATCAAGGTGGTGCCCACGATTTCGGACGTGCCGGCCGCCGCCTGGGATGCCTGTGCGGCCCCCGATTCTGCGACGCTCGACCCGTTCCTGCTGCATGCTTTCCTGACGGCGCTCGAGACGTCGGGCTCGGTCGGTGGCCGTTCCGGCTGGCACCCGCAGCATCTCGTCCTCCAGAACCCGGCCGGAGATGTGTTGGGTGTCGCCCCCGCCTATGCCAAGACCCACAGCCAGGGCGAGTACATCTTCGACCACGGCTGGGCCGATGCTTTCGAACGCGCGGGCGGAAACTACTACCCGAAACTCCAGCTCGCCGTGCCCTTCACCCCGGTGCCCGGCCGCCGCCTCCTGGTGCCTCCAGGTCCGAACGCAGAGCACCATGAAGCCGTGCTGGCGAGCGGTGCCGCCGAGTTGACCCGCCGCCAGGGCTGGTCCTCCGCCCACGTCACCTTCATGTCCGAGGGCGAATGGCAGCGATTGGCCAAACTCGGTTATCTGCAGCGCACCGGCAAGCAGTACCACTGGGCGAATGCCGGATACTCGACCTACGACGACTTCCTCGGCACGCTGGCATCGCGCAAGCGCAAGGCGCTGCGCAAGGAGCGCACCCAGGCGCTATCGGCCGGCATCGAAATTGAATGGATCACGGGCAAAGACATCACCGAGGCTCACTGGGACGCCTTCTTCGCGTTCTACATGGATACGGGCTCCCGCAAATGGGGCCGCCCCTATCTGAACCGCCGGTTCTTCTCGCTGCTCGGCGAGACCATGCCCGACCGATGCCTGCTGGTGATGGCCAAGCGTGCAGGCAACACGATCGCGGGCGCGCTCAACATGGTCGGCGGTGATTGCATCTACGGCCGCTACTGGGGCTGCACGGAGAACCACCCGAGCCTGCATTTCGAGGTCTGCTATCATCAGGCGATCGACTACGCGATCGCCCACAAGCTCGCCCGAGTCGAGGCCGGCGCCCAGGGCGATCACAAGCTCGCGCGCGGTTACGCGCCGGTCCCCGTCTATTCCGCACACTACATCGTCGATCCCGGCTTCCGCCGCGCCGTCGACCGCTTCCTCGTCGACGAACGCCGGCAGATGGAGGAGATCCGCGAGGTCCTGGCTGGCGCGACGCCCTTTCGTCGAGGCCCCTTGCAGCAGGTCGATGCGCCGGAAGAACAAGACTAGGTTTTGGGGACTTGGGGTTGGGGATTGGGGAGTTGCACCAATGATCAATTCTTACCGGGATCTGGAGGTCTGGCAGAAAGGCATGGACCTGGCGACAGAGGCTTACCGCCTTGTGAAGCTGATGCCGAAGGCAGAAGAATACCGGCTGGCCAGTCAGCTTCTTCGCGCATGCGCCTCGGTACCTGCGAATCTTGCCGAGGGACACACGCGTGGCACCAGGAAAGAATATGCGCACTACATCAGCATTGCCCGCGGCGCATTGGCTGAAGCAGAGACGTTCTTGCGGCTTGCTGTTCGCGCCCGCATCTTGCCTGAAGAGGAGGCCTCGTGCTCAATGAAACTCGCCGAAAGTCTTGGTCGGCAGCTCAATGTGCTGAGGCAGCGTCTCGTCGCTGGATGAAGGTCTTCCCCGAAACCCAATACCCACTCCCGAAAACCCCATATGACCTACGATCCCAACAACATCTTCGCGAAAATTCTGCTCGGCGAGATTCCGTGCACGAAGGTCTATGAGGACGCCGACACGCTCGCCTTCATGGACATCATGCCCCGCTGCGAGGGCCACACGCTCGTCATCCCCAAGACGCCCGCCCGCAACGTGCTCGATGCGAGCCCGGCGCAACTCGCGGCCTGCATGGCGACCGTGCAGAAGATCGCCAAGGCGCAGATGAAGGCGTTCGGCGCAGGCGGCATCACCATCCAGCAGTTCAACGAGCCGGCCGGCGGTCAGGTGGTGTTCCACATCCACTTCCACGTGATGCCGCGCCACGAAGGCATCGCCCTGCAGCCGCATACGGGAAAGATGGAAGACGCGGCCGTGCTCGCCGCCAACGCCGCGAAGATCAAAGCGGCGCTGTAGATCGGGTTAGCGCAGCGCTTCCCAGTTTTCCAACAGTTCAGGCAAAAGCGAAGCTGAGCTGTACGGGCGCTTGCTGCTTGGAACGCCGCTTGGACTTCTTCCGCGCGGGCGGCTCGTCCGGCTCGTTACGCTTCAACCCCGCGGTCGCCGTCCAACCGGCCACGTCGAAACCGAGATCGCCGAGGATTTCCTCGGTCACGCGCGCGGCGTGGTCATGATCGGCAGCCGACCATGCCTTCCGGCCAGCCTTGCGCATACGCCGATTCGCGGCGTCCTCGCCCGCGCATCGCGCCAACCGCACAGCCTCGTTGTAGGTCTTGATCCGCACCAGTCTCAGCCTCCGTATCGGCCCACGATGACCGACTTGCGTTCCCCGGGTCAAGCAGCGATTGTGCACCTTCTACGGTTGTCTTCGCATGGGCGGATTGGAACTCAGCATTCGCCGGAAAATGATGCGCATGGGCGATCCGGAAGTCCTTTTCTTCCGCAGCCATGCGTCGGGGAACATGCCAATGGCGAATCACCTGTACTACGGCGACAACCTCGACGTGCTGCGCCAGCAGATCAAGTCGGAGAGCGTGGACCTGATCTACCTCGACCCGCCGTTCAACTCGAACGCCACCTACAACGTGCTGTTTCGCGGGCCGTCCGGTGATTCGAGCCAGGCGCAGATCGAGGCTTTCGAGGACACCTGGCACTGGAACAATCAGGCGGAAAAAGCCTTCGACGAGGTGATGCAGGGGCCGAACCCGGATGTCGGCGACATGCTGCGCGCGATGCGTTCGTTCCTGCGTGACAACGACATGATGGCCTATCTGACGCACATGGCCGTCAGGATGATCGAACTGCACCGCGTCCTGAAGCCCACCGGCTCGATCTACCTGCACTGCGACCCCACTGCGAGCCACTATCTCAAGGTGCTGATGGACGCGGTGTTTGGTGTTCGCCAGTTCCAAAATGAAATTGTTTGGAAAAGAACCACATCGCACAACGATGCCAAAAATCGGTTTGGGGATGTTGCAGATAAAGTATTCTTCTACTCGAAGTCAGACACGTTCAACTATTCCACGCAGTACGGTCCCTACGATGAGGAATATTTGAAAGACAAATACACGCATAGAGACGAGGCAGGACGAATCTACCGGCTCGACAATTTGCGCAGTCCGCAGCCGCGGCCAAACCTGACTTACGACTATAAGGGATATCGACCTCATCCAAATGGGTGGGCCGTTTCGCGAGAAAAGATGGAAGAACTTGATCGTCAGAGCCGGCTTGAATTCCCGAAATCGCCAGAAGGCCGGATCCAACTCCGTAGATATTTGGATGAGCGAAAGGGTATGCCGTTAGGCAACGTCTGGACGGATATTCCCCCCATAAATTCCCAGGCCCAAGAACGCCTCGGCTACCCCACACAAAAGCCCGTCGCCCTGCTCGAACGCATCCTCTCTGCGTCTTCAAAGCCCGGCGATGTCGTCCTCGATCCCTTCTGCGGTTGCGGCACGACCGTTCACGCCGCGCAAAAACTCGACCGCCAATGGATCGGCATCGATATCACGCACTTGTCGATCTCGCTGATCGAGAAGCGCCTCAAGGACGCCTTCCCCGGCATTCAGTTCAATGTTCACGGCACACCGAAGGACCTCGAAGGCGCGCGCGACCTCTCCAACCGCGACAAGTACCAGTTCCAGTGGTGGGCCGTGTCTCTGGTCGATGCGGTGCCATTCGGCGGCAAGAAGAAAGGCGCGGACGGCGGCATCGACGGCCACATCTTCTTCCGCTCCGGCGCCAAGACCGTCGAGAAGGCGATCGTATCGGTCAAGGGCGGCGGTGTCGGCGTGAAGGACATCCGCGAATTGATCGCCGTCGTTGATCGCGAGCGCGCGAAGATCGGCGTCTACATCTCGCTCGAACCGCACACCGAACCCATGAAGAAAGAAGCAGCCGGCGCAGGCCTCTACGACGGCCCGACCGGCAAGGTTCCCAAGATCCAGCTCTTCACGATCGAAGAACTTTTCGCGGGAAAGAAAACGCAGATCCCGCTCATGGAGCGCGGCTTCAAAGCAGCCGCCCGCGAGGAACGTGACGACCAGCCGGAACTCGAATTGTAGTTTGGCACAGTTCGCCGGGATCGAGTTCGACGCCTGCGAGGTCCCCACTCCCCACTCCCTACGGCCTTCCGATGACCAACATCATGATCTTCGATGGCGAATGCGTGCTGTGCAGCCATACGGTGCAGTTCGTGCTGGGTCACGAGCGTGACGATGCGATCCGCTTCGCCACGACGCAATCGGCTGCCGGTCGCGCGATCGCGGAACGAAACGGCATTTCAGTCGCGGATCTCGACCTGACCTTTGTGCTCGTCGAGGACGGCAGGGCATGGACGCGGTCGGATGCCGCCCTCCGTGTCGCCCGCCACCTGCGGGCACCGGCGTTGGCTTGCCTTGCTTCGCTTTGTTCCCCGCGCACTGCGCGACCTTGCGTATTCGGCCGTCGCCCGCCGCCGCTACCGCCTGTTCGGCCGCCGCGACACCTGCTTCATGCCGGCGCCGTCGCAGCGGCATCGCTTCATTCAGGACCTGCCTGCCGCGAGCGATACCCCGTCTACTTGACATACACGCTCATGCGGTGAGGATGCCCACCGACATCCACCAACGGAAGACGCCCCAACATGCCCAAGAACGTCCACCTCACGCTCGCTTGCGGCGACTACGAGATCCTGCGCGGTCTGATCGACGGCACCACGACGCCCGAGGGCGTGGATCTCACGATCCTCAAGAACATGGACTCGACGACCCGCCATTGGCGCTTCCTGCGCAACGGCGAATTCGACGTCTGCGAGTTGTCCTGCTCGTCCTACATGATGACGCGTGATCAGGGCATGGAGATCGACGCGATCCCGGTGTTCCCGCATCGCCGGTTCCGGCATGGCTTCGTCTTCGTCAACACGGGCAAGGGCATCAAGAGCCCGAAGGATCTTATCGGCAAGCGCGTCGGCGTGAAGTCGTTCCAGGCGACCGCGATCCTCTGGATGAAGGGCATCCTGGAGCACGAATACGGCGTGCCGCACCGCGACATCGAATGGTTCTCCGACCTCGACGAGGACATCGAGTTCGAGAAGCCGAAGGGGCTGAAGCTGACGCGCCTGCCCGACACGACGTCGGTCGAGAAAGAGTTGGTCGAGGGCCGGCTCGACGCCGTGCTGCACACCGACTTGATCGAGCCGGTCATCAACAAGGATCCGCGCGTGGCGCGCCTCTTCACCGACCATCACGCGGAGGAAAAAGCCTTCTACAAGAAGACCGGCATGTTCCCGATCATGCACGTGGTCGCCATTCGCCGTCATCTCGTGAAGCAGTATCCGTGGCTGCCGATCAACCTCTACAAGGCGTTCAACGAGTCGAAAGCCGCCGGCATGAAGCGGATGTTCAACCCGCGGGTCGTGCCGCTGGCCTGGTACACGGAGTACTGGGAAGAGGAGCGGGATCTGCTCGGCAACGACCCTTGGGAGTACGGGCTGAGCGAGCAGAACCACAAAACGCTCGACAACATGATCGGCTACAGCCACGAGCAGGGCCTGATCAAGCGCCGCTTGTCCGTCGACGAGATGTTCCTCGACGTCAGCGAAGGCAAGAAGCGCGGCACGTTCCGCGTTTGACGGCGCCTTCGATATCCGGCCGCCGGTTCATCCGGGCGGTCGGATCATCGGTGCGGCCCTACTTCCCCAATTCCCCGATCAGCGCGTTCAACGTCGCGATGACCTTGGCGTCCGCGTTGATGATGCCGTCGGACAGCTTTTGCAATTCGATGCCGGATGCAGGAGAAATCTCGCGATTGATCCGCGCGGCTTCACGCAGGAATTCCGGATCTTTCACCGTCGCATCGAACGCCTTGCGAACGGCGGCCACGCGATCTGCGGGCACGCCCGGCCCGAACAGCAGCGGGTGCCCGATGGCAGCGGGCGCGGAAAGCAGATGCAGCGCCGCGCGCTCCTCCGCATTTCGCGCGAGTTCGGTCAGCATCGGCGGTCCCTGAAGATCCTTCGGCTTCGACAGGCCGATCTGCACGAGCACGTTGATCTTCTTCTGGGCAAGCCAGCCCGGCCGCTCACGGATCGCCTCCCAGTTCGCGCTGCCGCGCGCATCGACCTCGCGGCGCTCCATCGCGAGATCGATCTCCGCGCCGCCCTGATAGCCCGCGATGACTTTGAACCTCGTGCCGACGAGCTTGTTGAGGATGGCGGGATACTGCGCGGATGCCGACGTCGCGCCCGAGGCGCCGATGGTCACGTCCCGCTTCTTCGCGTCGTCGAGTGTGCGAATGCCGCTCGCGGCCCACGCGAACAGGATATTCGTCTCCTGCACCGGCGTGCCGATCCAGTGGAACTCGCGCATGTCCGCTTTGAGCGTCGGGTCCTTCAGGGCCTGCTGCAGCGGCAGGCCTTGATGCGGCGCGAGGATCACCGTGCCGTCGCGCGGCGCCGCGGAGGCGACGAACAGCGTAGCTCGCACGCTGCCCGCGCCCGTCATCTGCTTGGGGATCATCACCGGATTGCCGGGAATGTATTTCGGCATGAACCGCGCGACGAGCCGCGCATCGACGTCGTATGCGGCCCCTTGTGTGAGCCCGATCAGAACCTCGATTTGCCGCCCCCGGTAGAAGTCGGCGACCGGATCGGCGCGCACGTCGGCGGCGGCGAGGACCATAAGCATCGACGTGAACAAGACTGGCGTCCGCATTTGTCCTCCACGATTGAAACACGGTTTCAGTCGCAGCAGAGTTGCGCACATGCGCCCAATGGGCAAGCAGGAGGAATCCTCGTCACTGCGGTGGCGAGCAAAATGCCGAGCAGCAGGCCCGGCCTCTCACGCCACCACGATCGTGCCTTGCGCGTTGTCGACCATCACCGGCGACGCGAGATATTCGATTTGCGGTGGCGCGCCGTATTTGTCCGCGACGAACGCCTTCCATTCGTCGGTATAGAGCCGGTCAGCGTCCGCGCGTGTCGCCCACACGTATATGCCACCTGCGCGCCGTCCGTCCTCGCTGACGAAGTAGTTCTTGCGCAACAGCCCCGGCATCCCCTGGTACTTCGGCGCCGTCGACTGAAACGTCGCGGACATCTCCGCGACCGTGGCTGGTTTCGCGAGCTGGAATGTGACGATGGCGACGATCATGGGGGGGCTGCCTCGAGCGCTGAGTGGCGTGCACTTAGACTACTACCAAGTGCTCTGCTTGCGCACCACGCACCGCCAGCACCGAAATCCCCGTGTCGAGCGTCACCAACCGTCCGCCGTGCTTCACGGCGAGCGCGAGGAGGTACACGTCGGTGATCTGCTTCGGCCCGAGCAGTCGCGTGTGGTCGATCAGCCCCGCATCGAGGATCGAGACGTCGTCGGGCCAGAACGCGTGCTCTGCGCGGATCGTCGCCGCTCGCAGTATGGTCAGCGCGTCCCCGATCGTGCGTGTGCTCGAGTAGGAACGCTGCGACATGATTCGGATGAAGCCGTTCTGCGACAGCGGACAACTCGCCCACCCATGCTCGCGCTCACTCGCATACCAAGCCCTGGCGTGCTCGTGTCGCAAGTGATCCTGGTCGAGGAGTGCCAGCAGCACACTGATGTCGAAGAGTGCACGCATGAGGCAATCCCCGACTATTTGTGCCGGGGCTTCTGCTTGGCCTCTTCATCGAAAATGCGCGGCTGATCTCGCTCATGGTCCCAGGGAACCATGTCCTCCTGGTCGAGTTCGTCCTGGATGCGCCGGATCAGTTCGTTGGTGATCGGCGGCCCACTGGTGCGTGGAAGACGGGGAAACAGTTCATCTTCGAGGCCGAACGCTGCCTGGGCCTCGGCGAAGCCACCGCCGGCAGGCGTCGTCAGGGCCTTTCGCGCCAATTCTGAAACCACCTGTCCCATGGTCTTGCCCTCCGCTTTCGCGAGGTCCTTCGCAGCGGCCAGAATGTCCTCGTCGATGTCGAGCGTCGTCCTCATGTGTTTGATGCTAACGCATCAATGCATCAGATGCAAGCGCAGCGCGACACACAACCATATATAACACCTTCCCGGCCCGCAGGGCCGAGGCCGCAAGCGGCCCGGCGCGAGCGCCGTCCCCAGCGTAGCGCGTTTACGCGCCTGAGCGGGAAAACTGGGCCAGGACGATCCGGCCACTTCGCCGGTTCGTCCGGTGCGGCCCGTGAGCGCTCACAACGGTATATTATCGTGCTTTTTCCAGGGGTTCTCGAGCTTCTTGCCGCGTAGCATGTTGAGCGCGCGGCAGATCCGGCGGCGGGTGCTGTGGGGACGGATCACCTCGTCGATGTAGCCGCGCTCGGCGGCGACGAACGGATTTGCGAAGCGCTTCTGGTACTCGTCGATGCGCGCCTGGATTTTGGCGGGATCGCCCAGTTCCGACCTGTAGAGGATCTCGACCGCCCCCTTGGCGCCCATCACCGCGATCTCGGCGGTGGGCCAAGCATAGTTCATGTCGCCCCGGATGTGCTTGGAACTCATCACGTCGTAGGCGCCGCCGTAGGCCTTGCGGGTGATCAGGGTGATCTTCGGCACGGTCGCTTCCGCGTAGGCGAACAGCAATTTCGCGCCGTGCTTGATCAGGCCGCCGTACTCCTGCGCGGTGCCCGGCAGGAAGCCCGGCACGTCGACGAACGTGATGATCGGAATCTCGAAGCAATCGCAGAACCGCACGAAGCGGGCGGCTTTGCGCGAAGCGTCGCTGTCGAGCACGCCGGCGAGCACCATCGGCTGGTTCGCCACGATGCCGACGGTTCGCCCTTCCATGCGCGCGAAGCCGACGACGATGTTCTTGGCGAACGCTTCCTGGATCTCGAAGAAGTCGCCCTCGTCCACGACCTTGGTTATCAGCTCCTTGATGTCGTAGGGCTTGTTGGGATTGTCCGGGATCAGCGTGTCGAGGCTCATGTCGATCCGGTCGGCGCTGTCGCGCGTCGCCAGGACGGGAACGCCGGCAGCGTTGTGCGCGGGCAGGAAATCCATCAGGCGCCGCATCTGCAGCAGCGCTTCGACGTCGTTGTCGTAGGCGCGATCGGCGACGGACGAGCGCGACGTGTGAACCCTCGCCCCGCCGAGTTCCTCCGATGTGACGGTCTCGTTGGTGACGGTCTTCACGACCTCTGGCCCGGTGACGAACATATAGCTGGTGTCGCGCACCATGAAGATGAAGTCGGTCATCGCAGGCGAGTAGACATCGCCGCCCGCGCACGGCCCCATGATGACACTGATCTGCGGGATCACGCCCGACGCGAGCGTATTGCGCAGGAACACGTCGCCGTAGCCGCCGAGGGCCGCCACGCCCTCCTGGATGCGCGCCCCGCCTGCATCGAACAGACCGATGATCGGCGCGCGGTTCTTCAACGCCATGTCCTGGATCTTGGTGATCTTCTTCGCGTGCGTTTCGGACAGCGAGCCGCCGAACACCGTGAAGTCCTTGGCGAACACGTAGACGACGCGGCCATTGATGGTGCCCCAGCCCGTCACCACGCCATCGCCGGGAATCCGGGTCTTCTCCATGCCGAAGTCGGTCGAACGGTGCTCGACGTACATGTCGAGTTCCTCGAAGCTGCCTTCGTCCATCAGCAATTCGACTCGCTCACGAGCGGTGAGCTTGCCCCGCTTGTGCTGGGCGTCGATGCGGGGCTGGCCGCCGCCGAGACGAGCCTCGGCCCGGCGCCGCTCGAGCTCCTCGATCACATGCTTCATGGGTCAGTCCCGTACCTTGGTCGTCCCGGATGGTTCAAGGTGCGTACCACGAGCGCGTCAGGGCACGCAAAATCGACCTTGTGATGAGCCGTGAGGCATCAGGGCTTCGTCGGGAGAACTACGCTCGGGCGGATTCGCGAACCGGCAGGATCGGCGGGGCGGCCGGCGGCTCCAGAGAGCTTCGCTCGGCAGGGGAAAGGCGGGGCGTCTCCATCGACGGGAGCATCAGCGCCATGGCGAAGGCGGCGACGCCGAGCCCGAGCAGGAACCAGAACAGACCTTGCGGGATCAACTCGTGCAGTGAGGCGAGGCCGAGGGCTGCGCTCGAGGTGATGAAGCAACCCATTCCCAGCAAGTTCAGCAGGAACCATCGGAGCTGGCCGAATGGCGTGAGGGTCGCCTTCAGAAATTTGCGTCTGCGGTTGGCGGTGCTGACGGCGGCCCAGGCAAATCCGAGTGCCGAGCCCACGGCAACGCTCGTTTCTCCGATCGACGACCACCAGTCCAGCATCGGCACCCCCTGCTTCCCCAAGCGAAGAAGAGCCTAACATGGAGGCGCCGACCGGATCAGTGGCAGGCGTGCCGATACAAACAATTTTTCCAGTGGCGATGTGAAACGCAAATCCCGCTCGACGCCGGAGATCAGCCGGGCTCAGTCGCCGCCGTCTCCGCCGCCGCTATCGCCTTCACTGCCGAAGCCGTCGTCGCTTCCGATGCCGGTGAAACCGTAGATCGCCAGGCCCAGCACTGCGATGATCCCGGCCATGTCCACCAGGGAAAGCGATTCCAGGAACTCGTTGATGATCGTTTCCATGCCGAGACTATCGCACGGAGTGATTTAAGCCCTGCATTCGCGACCCGTACGATTTTATCGATCGCGATCTCGGTCCGAACTTAAGTTTCTTCGCGTGCTCTGCAGCAATCGAGCACGAAGCACGCCGCCTCCATCTCGATCCAGCGCCGTTCACGGCGCGCTTCCGCCTCCGCGTCCCGCCCCCACTTCTCGATCTGGAAATCTTCGTCGATGTGCGCGAGCCCCCACGCTTCCGCAGGCGACAGCCGGCCGTGCAGCACCGCGAGCGCGAGCAGCAGCGATCCCATCGATGCCGTCATTACATGCAACGCGGCAAGCTCGAGCGGCGTGCGCTCGCCCATTGCCGTATCGAGCCGCGCCAGCATGTCGGCCGGTTGCGTGACCGGCATCACCCCGACGGCCAGCGCCAACTCTACGCCGAAGGCCTGCTTGATCCAGGCGTGCACCTCGCCCCAGGGGCGCGATTGCCGCTCGACAAGCTCAGGCTGTCCATCGGCGAGATAGCAGATCAGGTCGCTGCCGCCGTAGGCGAGAATTCCTTCCCGAACCTCGGCGGTACGATCCGCGACCCCGTCGATCGCGCTGTTGACGAGCCGCGTCAGAGGCATCGTTGCGGGATCGATGACGGTGTCCTGCGCGCGCCATTCTTCCGCCACGGCTTCGGTGAGGCGACTGTTCGGCAGCACGAGCTCGCGCTTTGCCGGCGTGCGGATGCCGCGTCCATCGAGGAGAACCTTGAACGCTTTGGCATCCGCCTCCGACTTCGCAACGGTTACGTCCTTGTAGAACCGTTTGCGGCCGCCGGAGCCGCTGCCGCCCGGAAGTGTCATGTTGCTACCCCTGGATGCTATTCTGGGCTGCGCGCCGCGAGCAGGCGGTCGACCGCCGCCTCCACCGCATCGAACGCCGACACGATCGCGTGTGCGCCCGCCTGCTCCAGCGCAACGACATCGTGATAGCCCCAGCCGACGCCGATCGTCGTCACGCGGGCGTTGAGCCCCATCGTGATGTCGAATGTCGTGTCCCCGACGATCACGGTACGATCTTGGCCGATTTCGGCCTCGCGCATCGCCGTGGCGATCATCGAGGGATGCGGCTTGGACGGGTGGTCGTCGGCGGTCTGGATCGTGCGAAACAGGCCGTGCCATCCTTCCTGATCGAGCAGGCGGTTGACACCCCGGCGCGATTTGCCGGTGGCGATCCCGAGCACGACGTCGTCGCGTCGGGCAAGCGCCTCGATCGCAGCCTTCGCACCGTCGAACAGCGGATCGCGCGGGAGCGGGCTCGGCGCAAGACGCGGAAACGCCGCCTTGTAGGCGTCCGCGAGCGCCGCGCGGACGGGGGCGGGCTGATCCGGCGCCAGCACCTCGAACGCTTCCGGCAGTGACAGTCCGACGACGCTCAGCACCTGGATGCGCCGCGGCGGAACGAGATCCAGTCCGCTGAACGCAAGGTCCATGGCGGCGCATATGGCGTTCTGGCTGTCGACCAGAGTGCCGTCGCAATCGAAAATGACGAGTTTCATGGGGGGCAGTAGGCATCAGGCAGTTGGCAGTGGGCAATGAGGCATGTTGCCGGCCGGTCCGGCAGCGCCTTCAGGGGCAGTTTGCTCAACGGTGGTAGGTTACGGTCGAATGTGCTAGTTTTACCTGATGAGCGAGATTGCAAACAAGGATGTTCGGACCCTGGATTTCGCGGCGCTGGCAAAGCTGGCGGAAGCCGCAACTGACGGTGTGCGCGAGGAGGCGATGCAATCCGGCACCATGCTGCCGGTCTGGAAGCATGGCGAGGTGGTCATGGTCGATCCGCTGACAGGAGCCACTCGGCCGACCGATGGCGACACCGACATCGAGCGCCTCGGCGGCGCGCTGGAGCAGCAGGCCACGCTGACGGTCGATGCCTGAGGCGCCTGTCCTTACCATCTTTGCTGGGCCGAACGGCTCCGGTAAGAGCACCCTGACGCGTCAAATCAAGACCTATGGCTTCAGCCTGGGCACTTACATCAATGCCGATGACATCGCCTCGGAATTATTCGCCGCCGCTCGGGCGCGCGGTGAACAAGTCTCCCGATCCGATTTCGAGGTCCCCGCTTTCTGGGAAGCCGAGCGGCGGCGGCAGGAATGCGTCGACCGTCACGCGGACTTCGCCTTCGAAACGGTGTTCTCGCATCCCAGCAAGCTCGAACTGATCGCTCGCGCGAAGGCCGCGGGCTTCATCGTCAAGCTCTACTTCGTCAGCACCGAAAATCCGATGCTCAACGTCGCCCGTGTACGCAAGCGGGTCGCCGAAGGTGGTCATGCGGTGCCCGAGGACAAGATCATTGCTCGCTACCGCCGTACCATGAGCCACCTGCCCGAAGCATGCCTGCTGGTTGACGAGGCTGTAATGTTCGATAACTCCGGCTCGAGCATGCGCGCCGTCGCACAGATCGTATGGACCGGCGAGCAGGCCTCGGTTCGACTGATCCGCCCACTACCGAGTTGGATTGGCGCTTGGGTGAGCGAGATCACGCCGCTGATAGCCGCTCGACGCGATCGCCATCGTCAACAACAGTGAGGCTTGCGTTATCGAGCCCCAGGTTCAGATCAACAGGTTCAGATCAACAGGTTCAGATCAAGGAGACCTCTCACAATGAACGGCGCGGAAAGTCTGGTCAGGTCGCTGCTGGCGAGTGATGTGGATGTCTGCTTCACCAATCCCGGCACCTCCGAGATGCATTTCGTGGCAGCGCTCGACCGCGTGCCCGGGATGCGCTCGATCCTGGGGTTGTTCGAAGGTGTCGTCACGGGCGCCGCCGACGGCTACTACCGGATGGCCGACAAGCCGGCCTCGACGCTTCTCCACCTGGGCCCGGGGCTCGCCAACGGGATCGCGAACCTTCACAACGCCAAGAAGGCGGGCTCCGGTATCGTCAACATCGTCGGCGAGCACGCGAGCTGGCATCTCGAATTCGATGCGCCGCTGAAGGCCGACATCGAAGGTCTTGCGCGGCCCGTATCGCACTGGGTGCGCACGTCGGCGAGCTCGAACACGGTCGGCGCCGATGCGGCCGCCGCCGTCGCTGCCGCCAATTCGAGTCCCGCACAGATCGCGACCCTGATCCTGCCCGGCGACACCGCCTGGAACGAATGCACGTCGCCCGTCGCCGAGCGCTTGGGCCAGCAGCCAAGGGCACGTGTGTCCTCATCAGCCATCGACGCGGTCGCCAAGGTGCTCGCCCGCGCCAAGGACGAGCCGACGCTGCTCGTGCTCGGTGGCCGTGCCCTGCGCGCCGATGCGCTGGAATACGCCGGCCGGATCGCCGCGCGAACCGGATGCGTGGTTGGAGCACAGTTCTTCTCGCCGCGCATCGAGCGTGGCGCGGGCCGGGTGCCGCTGTTCCGCATTCCCTACGCCGTCGATCAGGCATTGGCCGCCCTCGAGGGCTTCAAGCACATCATCGCGATCGAGACGGGCGAGCCGGTGGCGTTCTTCGCTTACCCGGGGAAGCCGAGCCTGATGAAGCCGGAAGGCTGCCGGGTTCACGATCTCGTCAGCCCCGGCGGCGACGGCAAGGCCGCGCTCGAAGCGCTGGCCACTGCCGTCGGAGCGAAGGCCGGCGACGCGAAGCTGCAGGCCAAGGTCGAATCTCTGATGCCGACGGGGCCGCTCAATTCGGCGTCGATCGCGCAAGCGCTCGCCGTGCTGACGCCCGAGAACGCCATTGTGGTCGACGAATCCGTCACGACCGGACGCGAGACGATGGGCGTCACTGCAGGCGCCGCCCCGCACGACATGATCCAGAACATGGGCGGATCGATCGGCTACTCCCCGCCGGTTGCGACCGGCTGCGCCGTGGCCTGCCCCGACCGCAAGGTGATCTGCCTGACGGGTGACGGCAGCGCGATGTACACGATCCAGGCCCTGTGGACGCAGGCGCGCGAGAACCTCGACGTGCTCACCGTGATCTTCGCCAACCGCGCCTATCAGATCCTGCGCAACGAGTTCGCGGGCGTGCTGGCCGGCACGCCGGGACCACGCGCGACAGCGATGCTGCGCATCGACCAGCCGGAACTCGACTTCACCTCGCTCGCCAAGGGTATGGGCGTGCCCGCGACCCGCGTCTCCACCACCGAGGAGTTCTGCAAAGCCTTCGCCGACGGCTGCCGCGAGAAGGGCCCGCGCCTGATCGAGGTGTGGCTGTAGGGGGCGGCACCTCGGCGGAGCCTGTGGATGCAATTCGATTGGCCAGTGCTCGCGATCGTCGCGGTCATCTTCACGTTCGCGGGCTGGATCAAGGGCGTCATCGGGCTCGGCCTGCCGACTATCGCGACGGGACTGCTCGGCCTGTTCATGCCCCCGGTGCAGGCGGCCTCGATCGTCGTGCTGCCGGCGGTGCTGACCAACATCTGGCAGATGCTGATCGGTCCGGGCTTCCTGATGATGCTTCGTCGCCTCTGGCCGATGCTGGCTGCGGTCGTCGTGGGCACGGTCGCGACGGCTGGCGTGGTCGCGAGGGCCGATGTCCGCTTCACGGTGGCAGCTCTCGGCGCGGCCCTGATCGCGTATTCGCTGCACGCGCTCTACGGCACGAAGCTGCGCGTGCCGCCGCGATGGGAGGGCTTGATCGGCGCCGCGGCGGGCCTCGCCAACGGCATCATTTCAGGAACTACGGGCGTGTTCGTCGTGCCCACCGTGCCGTTCCTGCAAGCGCTGGAGCTCGACAAGGACGAGATGGTCCAGGCGATCGGCATTACGGCCTTCACCTCGGCCTTCGCCCTGGCGCTGGGCCTGGGCGTGCACGGCGCACTGCGCGCAGACGCAGCCCTGCCGGCGGCAACCGCGGTCGTCGCAGCCTTTGCCGGCATGGGCCTGGGTCAGGTGGTGCGCTCGGGCCTCTCGGTCGAGACCTTCCGGCGCTGGGTGCTGATCGGGCTCGCCTGCCTCGGCGCGACGATGCTGTCACGCGGGCTGCTGTAGCGGCTGCACCGACGAACCGGCCGACAACCGTCCAACTCGGGCCGGTCAGGCAGCCTTCTTGTTGCGATCCTTCTTGGCGATCTTGGCCGCCCGCTTGTTCGCATTCTCGGCTTTGCGCTGCTTGGCCTGGATCTGCTTGCGGCGCGTGTTGGTCATCGTCGGCATGGAACTATCCTCTGTTTGTAAGCGCCCCTAGTAGTACGTGAACGCGAGTTTGCAAAGCGTTCCCACGAGCCACCGCGCCACAGGGGGGGGCACCGGCCCGCTTCGGCGCCAGATCGCTTACTCCAGCTTGACGCCACTTTCTCTGATGACCGGCCCCCATTTGGCGATCTCCGCCTTCATGTGGGCGAGCATCGCCTCCGGCGTACTGCCCCGCGCGGTTACGCCTTCGGCCGCCAGCCTGTCCCGCACTTGCCGGCTCTCCAACGCTGTGCGGACCTCGGTGCCGAGCCGCGCGACGATCGGCGCGGGCGTCGCTGCCGGAACCAGCACGCCGTACCAATTCGCCACCTCGAAGCCCGGCGCGACGCCCTCGGCCACGGTCGGCACGTCGGGGAGGTCCGGATGCCGCTCGAGCCCCATCACGGCGACACCACGCAGCTTGCCGGCCTTGATCTGCCCCAGCGCCGCCGGCACCGTCGAGACGTAGAGATCGAGCCGCCCGCCCAGCACGTCGGTCAGAGCCTGCGCCGCCCCGCGATAGGGAATGTGCTCGATCTTGACGCCGGCCGACCGGTTGAACAACGCGCCGCCCAGATGCCCCAGCGTGCCGTTCCCCGGCGAGCCGAACATCACCCGTCCGGGATTGGCCTTGGCTTCCGCCAACAGGCCAGCGAGCGACGTGATCCGGCTGCCGGCCGAGCCAACCAGCATCAGCGGTCCGCTCGCCACCATCGAGACGGGCTGCAGATCCCTCAACGGGTCATAGGCGAGCTTGGAATTGAGCGAAGGATTGAGCGCCAGATTGCTGGTCTGCCCCATCACGATCGTGTAGCCGTCGGGCGCCGCACGCGTGGCCTGTTCGACGCCGATCGAGCCGCCGACGCCCGGTTTGTTCTCCAGCAGGAAATTCCAGCGCACCTGCTCGGTGATGCGGGCCGCCAGAACACGCGACATCAGATCGGTGCCGCCGCCCGGCGGAAACGGGATGATGAAGCGGATCGGCTTCGTTGGATATTCCTGCGCGTGGACCCGGATGGAAGCACTCACCACGCAGGAGCAGACCACCGCTCCGAGCACCGCAACGCGTCGATATCGACCGGCCCGCATGAAATCCCTCCCCCTCTCCCCGACTGTCGTCCCGCATGTGCCCCGACCGCGCGCCGAGACCGTTGCGCGGTTCAGACCGGCGGCACGCCGTGCTCGTCGTCGGGCACGCCTTCGATATCGTGGTGCCAAGCCGCCATCCCGCCGCGCAGAACGGTCGCGGTGAGGCCGAGCTGGCGCATCAGGAACGCGGCGGCGCGGCTGCGCTTGCCTGTCCGGCAATAGACGATGTAGCTGCGGCTCTTGTCGAGCTGCAGGGCATTGGTGCGCAGGCTTTCGAGCGGCATCGAACGGCTGCCGGGAATGCGCCACGCCGCGTGCTCGTCGTCGTAGCGGCAGTCGATCAGCTCGGCTTGGCGGCGCGAGACCATGCTGTTGGCGATGTCCGGCGAGACCTCGTGCACGAAATGGCTGGCGATCAACTGATCGAAGTCCGGCACGGCCAGCACCAGCAGGCTGCCCGGCTTGGAGATGCGGACGGTCGCGTTCCGCAAGCCACCGCGCAGCAGTGCCTCTTCGCCGAAGCTCGCGCCCGCAGAGAGCGTCGCCACCTTGACGGGCTGGCCATTGCGCGGGTCCGGCCGCCACACCTCGGCCTCGCCCTGCTCCAGAACGTAGAAGGCATCGCCCGAGCCGGCGTATCGGATCACGTCCTCGCCTGCAGATACGGTGCGTCGCGACATCGCCTCGGCGCAGCGGCAGATCTGGTCGAGCGTCATCTGCGTGAACGGCTGCGTATGGATGAGGCTGGCAACGCGGCTCCCGACGCCATCCTCGAGCGAGGCGATGCTGTCGCTCTGATGGGCCTGGCTGAGCACGTCGTCGAGCACTGCGCCATCGACCACGAGCACGTCGCTCTTGCGGGTTAGCGTGAGATGTGCGCCGGGCGGAACCGCGTGCAGGATCCCGGGTTCACCGGCCCCGCGGTCGGCGTTGACGCGGGCGAGCAGCTTGCCCTCCCGGCTTTTCATCTCGATGCCGCCGTCGAGCACGATCACCACATCGGCAGGACGGGCCGCAATGGGGGCTCCCGCCTCGCCGCTTTCCTGGATCGCGTTCTCTAGCAGGCTTTTCAGCGCCGCCTCGCCGATCCGCGAGAACATGCTGGAGGTCTTGAGCTTCGATGCGACGGAGATCATTGGGACACCGGTTGGTATGCGTCAGGGATGAATTCGGTTAACGGTTTCCCCAATTCTTGGCCGAGGCGCGGTTGGTCCGCAACTGCGATGCACCACTTGGATGAACGGCGCCCTCAGCGCCCCTTCCACACCGGCTTGCGTTTTTCCATGAAGGCGGTGCGGCCTTCCTTGAAGTCCTCGCTCGCCATGGCGCGGGCTGCGGCGGCCTTGGCGCCGGCCTCGTCGCGGTCGGCGGGGTCCCGCACTAGTTCGTTGACGGCGCGTTTGGCCGCGACGAGGCTCAAGGGCGCGTTGCCCGCGATGGTGTTGGCGAGGTCGCGAACGGCCGCTTCCAGCTCGGCGGCAGGCACCACCTGATTGACGAGGCCCCAGCGCAGCGCGTCGGCCGCCGGAAAGCGCTTGGCGGTGAACAGGATGTGCTTGGCTGTCGAAGGGCCGACCGTCTCGACGAGCTTGGCGACGCTGTTCCAGGCGTAGGCGATGCCGAGCTTGCCGGCCGGCACCGCGAACTGCGAGTCGTCGGAGGCGATGCGAAGATCCGCGGTCAGCGCCGTCTGCAGTCCCCCGCCGATGCAGTAGCCGCGGATCATCGCGATCAGCGGCTTGCCGAGTGTGGTGAGCTTCGCCTGCATCGCCTGCGAGACGCGGTCGTATTCCGCCTGCTGCTCGGCGGTGTCGCGCATCTTGTCGAACTGCGAGATGTCGGCGCCCGACACGAACGACTTCTCGCCCGCCCCGGTCATCACGATCACGCGGATGGCGTCGTCCTTCTCGAACTCTTCGAGGATCTGGAGGGCGGCGAGCCGCATCTCGTAGGACAGCGCATTGTGCCGAGCCGGATTGTTGAAGGTCATCCAGCCGATCGCGCCATCTTTGCGTGCGAGCATCTTGTCGGTGGCGAGGTTCATTGAATTGGCTTCCTGCATGGGGACACCTGTTCCCCTCCCCCTTGTGGGGAGGGGATAGGGGTGGGGGAGGACTCTCTCTACAAATTGGATTTGATCTTTGCGCACCCCACCCCCGGCGCCTCCCCATGGAGAGGAGGGGGCAGATCGCACTCACACCACCTTCGCTTCGATCAGCGCGGTGATCTCCGCTTCCGAATACCCGATCTCGGCGAGAATTGCGCTCGTTTGCTCACCGGCCTCCGGTGCTGCCGACCGCATCTGCCAGGGCGTGCGCGACATATGAATCGGCTGGCCGACCAGCTCGATCTCGCCGAGCACGGGGTGCCTCACCGCCGCCGCCATGCCCTGATGTTTGACCTGCGGATCGGCGAAAACTCTGTCCACCGAGTAGATCGGGCCGCACGGCACGCCCTGCTCGTTCAGCATCTCGACCCAGTGGTTCATCGTGTTGGTCTTGAACACGGCGCCGAGCTCGGCTTTGAGCTTCTCACGATTGACGCTGCGATCGGTTCCCGTCCGATACTCTGGCCGCTCGATCAGTTCGGCCAAGCCGAGCGCACGCGCTACCCTCTCCCATCGCGTCTGGTCGCCGCAGCCGATATTGACGAACCCGTCGGTCGTCGCGAACGCGCTCGTCGGCATCGATTTTGGATGGTCGTTGCCCTGCTGCTGCGGAACCTTCTTGTCGACGAGCCATGTCGCCGACTGGAAATCCATCATCGCGATCAGCGATTCCATCAGTGAGGTATCGACCCACTGGCCACGGCCGGACGTCTCCCGCTCGAGCAGCGCCGCCAGAATGCCGAACGACAGGTAGAGACCGGAGGACACGTCGCCGATCGCCGCGCCGACGCGCATCGGCCCCTGCCCCGGCTGCCCCGTCACCGACATGATCCCGCTCATGCCCTGCGCGATCTGATCGACGCCGGGCCGGCGCGCATAAGGTCCGGCCTGCCCGAAGCCGGAGATCGAGCCGTACACGATCCGCGGGTTGATCGCCGACAGGGTCTCGTAGTCGAGCTTCAACCGGTTCTTGACGTCCGGCCGGAAGTTCTCGGCCACGACGTCCGCCTTCAGCACGAGGCGCCGGATGATCTCCCGGGCTTCCGGCGCCTTGAGGTCGAGCGTGAGGCTCTCCTTGTTGCGGTGCAGGTTCTGGAAGTCGGAGGAATGCCGGTCGCCGGTGAAGTTGTCTTCTACGGCGCGGTCGGGCGGCATCTCGATCTTGATGACCCGCGCGCCCCAGTCGGCAAGCTGGCGCATCGCGGTCGGCCCCGAGCGCACGCGCGTGAGATCGAGCACCGTGAAGCGGGAAAGCGGCAGGTTGGCGCGAGACATCGGTGGCCCCAGATGGTTCTGTTCGGCGGCCACATTGGCACTTGGGCAACGGGAGTTCAAATGCCGCCCCAATTGCTTTCCGATCCGGTCAGTGATCGCGGGCGGTGCAGAGGTCCCGTCATTGGGCCGGAGCGCCGGCTCCGACGATGGCAGCGGGCAGCGCCAGAATGCTCGAGCCGACGTTGGTCACGGCATTGACCACGGACTGCGAGGACTTGGCGGCGGCGTCCGCCTTGAGCCCTCGACCGATCGCGGCGATGACGGCGCCGGACTCGGCGAACTTCGCATGGTGCGCGCTCGTGCCGTCGTCGACCTGCGAAAGATCGACGATCCGGACGTTGTAGCGTTGCGCCGCTTCGATCACGTCCCGATTGTCGGTGGAGATGTTACCGGCCCGCTCCACGCCGCCCGAGAGGAACGATGAAAGCGCCAGCACGTTGTCGTCCTTGGACGCCAGGATGACCATCGGCCGCTTCAGCGCGCCGATCACGTCGAGCTGTGTGCGCAGCACGCCGACATCGAGATCGGGAGACGCCAGGATCACGTCGCCGAGCTTGCCGTTGAACGATCCGTTCCCCTTCATGCGCGCCTGCCGCAACGCCTCGACGGTGATCCAACTGCCCATGCTATGGGCGAGAATGTTGATTTCCCGGACGCCGGAAACGCTCGCGATCTGACGCAGTGTCTTCTCGAAATAGTCCCGAGAGTAGGTGCTGGCGTCGCGGTCTGCGAGATAGAGCGGAGCTTTGCCGCGCGATGGCCATGCGAACAGGATCGCCGTGCCGGAGAAACCGGAATCGTGGACGATCTGCGCGTAACGATAGACTGCCTCTTCGTAGAGCGTGTTGTAGCCGTGCACGAACACCAGCACCGAGCCGCGTTCGCCACGGCCCGCTTGAACGCTTCGCCGCACTTCGTCGCCGAACGCCTGCGGGCTGAGGGAGCTTCGTTCGGTGGTCAGGAAGTGGAACGCGGGATCGGCGGGCACTTGATCGGGCCACTCGATCTGGCCGGGCTTGTGATGTCGTGGAATCGAGATCGTCAATGCCGCGTGATTGACCGTTTCGGACCGCACGGCGCTGAACGCTTCGGGATCGGCCGGCGTACCCCGTGCCCGCGTCGTCGCGACGAGAAGGCGGACTTTGGCCGTGTAGCTCGGCGTCTGCGCGACAGGCACGAGCACTTCGCTCGTCGGACGAGCGGAGCAGCCCGCGAGTGCGAGGCCGAGCGCCGACAAACACAGCGCAACTATGGCACGAAGCGACATGACGAGGTGACCGGAACTGCACGAGCCTACCGTGTAGCCTTTTAAAGGGGGCGGGGGCTGGATTTGTTCAGCGGCAGCACGGCGACCGAGCACGCCTGTTGCGGAACTGCCACTGTAGATGCGGTCCGCCGGCCGGGAATGCGGGCCTGAGGGGTTTCCCACATCAGATTTCCCCTGCCATTACCCTTGCCGCATTCATGAGGCATTGTCCGGAGCCTCGTCCCAACTCGCCCTCTATCCAGCCATGGTCGCTCCCAATATGCCGAAGTCCTCGCCACAAAAGTCATCCTCGTCGAAGTCCGCCGATGGCCGTCGTCTCGCGCCAGCCGCCGCCATCGACCGGCTCCAGGCGATCTATCGCACGGCGACCGAGGCGCTCGACCACGCGCTGGACGCCTACCTCGCGAAGCGAACCGTGCCCTCTGCGGCCGTTCGCGCGTCGTTCCGCTACCCGCTCCTTCGCGTTCATTATCGCGACACGGCCCAGCCTCACCCCCTGAGCAGCCGCGCGTTCGCCAAGCTGCAGCGCTTCGGCATCTACGAGACCACGATCACCCACCCGGACGTTTTCCGCAGCTACCTGCTGGAGCAGCTCGAACCGCTCGTCGCCGAATATGGCGCGGAGATCGAGGTGGCGGTGAGCGACCAGGAGATACCCTACCCTTACGTGCTGGAACGCGCCGCCGATCTGACCCGCGCGGGCGTGACGCCGGCCGAGCTCGCACGCCATTTTCCCACGCCCAATCTCGCAGCCGTCGGCGACGAGATTGCCGACGGCCTCGTCGATCTCGACGACAGCCGTGCCCTGCCGTTGGCGTTGTTCGATGGCGCGCGCGTGGACTATTCGCTGCGCCGGCTCGTGCACTACACCGGCAGCGACTGGCGCCACGTGCAGCATTGGGTGCTGCTCACCAACTATCATCGCTATATCGACCAGTTCATCCGCATCGGCCTCGCGCGTCTCCGGGCCGAGGGCAGCCCGTGGGAGCGCATGGTGCTGCCCGGCAACGTCGTCGTCGAGCGCGGCATCACGCAGGCCGAAGCCGAAGCGCTGGCCGCCTCGTCGATGTGGCACCGCTATCAGATGCCGGCCTACCACCTCGTCAAGCCGAACGGCGAGGGCGTCACGCTGGTCAACATCGGCGTGGGCCCGTCGAACGCCAAGAACATCACCGACCATCTCGCTGTGCTGCGGCCCAATTGCTGGTTGATGGTCGGCCATTGCGGCGGACTGCGCGAAAGCCAGTCGATCGGCGATTACGTGCTGGCGCACGCGTATCTCCGGCAGGATCGGATCCTCGATGCTCTCGTGCCGCCGGAAGTCCCGATTCCCGCGTTGGCCGAAGTTCAGGTCGCGCTGCAGGACGCCGCGGCCCAGGTTACCGGCGCACGCGGCGATGCATTGAAGGCGCGGCTGCGCACCGGTACGGTCGTGACCAACGACGATCGCAATTGGGAGCTTCGCTTCGCCCAGGAGCGGCGGCGGATCAATCTGTCACGCGCGATCGCCGTCGATATGGAGAGCGGCACCATCGCAGCGCAAGGCTTCCGTCTGCGCGTTCCCTACGGCACGCTGCTGTGCGTCTCCGACAAGCCGCTGCACGGCGAGATCAAGCTGCCCGGCGCCGCGAATGCATTCTACGAGACAGCCGTCGCCCAGCATCTCGAGATCGGCCTCGCCGCCATCGAACTCCTGAAATTGCGCCGCGAAAGCCTGCACTCCCGCAAGCTCCGCTCCTTCGAAGAACCGCCTTTCCGGTAAAAGAGGTGCCGGGTGGCCAAAGCGAGCGACAAGACTCACTCGGATCGCCGCGATCGACGATCTCGTGCAATGGCATCCAAATCTGCCTTCCTTCGGTCCTTGGCGGGAGTCTGCGGCCCGGAAGCCCCGGTGCCGTAACCTCTGCTGCCGCCATAGCCATCGCTGAGGCCTTCGCCACCTTGACCCTTGCGGCCGGGAAGCCAGCTCCGGTCCGGTGGAGTGTCGGGCATCGGCTCTTCGCCATCCGCCGGTCCCTGCGTTCCGCCTTCGCGATACTTGTTGAGCTTCGTCGCGCGCTTCTTCTGCATCTGGGCAATCCGCCAACTTAGGAGGCCCTTGTAAACCCCGCGAGGTGTCGATGGTTCCGAGTGCGTCGCTCTAGCTAGCCCAACCGCATCGCCGCCAGCCCCGCGAGGATGACGACCGCCGAGATCCACCGCGCCGGTCCGAATCTCTCGCGTAGCACGAACGCCGCGATGATCGCGGCAAACAGCACCGACGTTTCGCGCATCGCCGCAACCATCCCGATCGGCGCTTTTGTCATCGCCCACAGCGCCGTGCCGTAGGAGAGCGACACCATCGATCCGCCCAGCAACCCGATGCGCCATCGCGCCATCATCGCAGAAACGACGCCGCGACCGAGCCACGTCACGACCACCGGCAACAGCAGCGCACCGGTGATGGCCATCATCGCCAGGACGTAACCGGCAGGGTTCTGCGACGCCCGCGTTCCCGCCCCGTCGAGCAGTGTGTAGGCGACGATCACGGCGACGTTCAGCGCTGCGATCGACAGCGCCCGTGCGCTCAATCCGCCGCGCCGGAGCGCGTCCGAACCCAGCCCGAGGATACCTGTGCTGAGCAACACCACACCGGCCCATGCGAGCGGCGACATCGTCTCGCCGAGCACGGCGGCTGCCAGCACCGACGTCACCAGCGGCGCACTGCCCCGCGTGATCGGATAGACGGCGGAGTAGTCCGCGGCGCGATAAGCGAGGCCGACGAGCACGAAGTAGAGCACGTGGATCACGCCGGATGCGATCACATATGGATAGCTCGCGGGTGCGGGCAGCCCCGATAGCGCCAGCAGCGGCAGGGCCACCACCCCGCCGCCGACCGCGATCGCTGACGTCGAAACCATCGGATCGACCGCACCAGCGGATTTCGCCGCCGCGTTCCACCCGGCGTGAAGAAGGGCTGCGATCAGAACCGCGGCGATGACGTCGATGGGCATTCGCGCTGTTCCGCGACTTGTCTGGCTATGCCCGGCGGTCCGCCGCAGGACCAGCCTCCGTTCACCGCACGATCGGCTTGATGTATTTGCCCGGCAGCAGGTCATACGGATGCTTCCAGCCGGGCAGCGTCTTTATGCGCTCCGACCAGGCGTGGATGTTCGGATAGGACGTCGCGATGTCCACGTCTGTCTCGTCGGCGGGATAGTAGATGTAGCCGGCCAGCGAGAAGTCCGCGATCGTCGGGCGCTTGCCGATCATGAACGGCTGCCCCGCCAGATGCTTGTCGACGATGGCGAACGTCGCATCGACGCGCGCCTGCAGGAATGCCAACACAGCGGGATCGGGCGCGTGCGGGGCGAAGCACTTCAGGAAACGTCGTGTGCCGTAGTAGCTCGTGAACTTGTGATTGTCGAACAGCAGCCACCGCGTGGTCTCGTAGCGCTCGTCGCCGTTCGCCGGCGCGAAGTTGCCGTGCTTGTCGGCGAGCCAGGTGAGGATCGCGCCCGACTGCGTCAACCGACGGCCGTCGGCTTCGAGCACCGGCACCTCGCCCATCGCGTTTACGGTGTCGCGCCAGTCCTCCTTGCGGTTCTGCCCGCCGAAGAAATCCACTTCGACCGGCTCCCACGGAATGTTGGAGCACGCGAGATACAGCGCGACCTTGTAGGCGTTGCCGGACTGGCAGAACGCGTGCAGCCGATACGTCGACATTGGCAATTGCCCCGAATTCAAGTCCATCACTCGAGCTTGAGCCCGATCAATCTGTCGAGCGTCGCGGCGTCGTGCAACAGATCCGCCGATGTCGCCCGATGCGCGATTTGCCCCCGCTCGATGATGATCGCGTTCTGCGTCAGGGTAAGTGCGACTTCCGCGTGCTGCTCGATGAGCATCACGGCGGTGCCCTCGTCGGCGATCATGCGCTGCAGCGCCGCGGTCAACTCCTCGACGATGATCGGCGCGAGTCCCTCCAGGGGCTCGTCGAGGAGGAGCAGGCTCGGATTAGTCATCAGCGCCCGCGCGAGCGCCAGCATCTGCTGCTCGCCGCCGGAGAGCTGATTGCCCATATTGCGCCGCCGCTCGGACAGGCGCGGAAACAGGGCATAGACCGATGGCAGATCCCAGCGGCCGGGCCGGGCGGCGATCGTCAGGTTCTCCTCGAGCGACAGCGAAGGAAATATCTCGCGCTCCTGTGCGACCCAGCCCAGGCCCGCCCGCGCCCGCAGATGCGGCGCCAGCCGCGTGATGTCGCGGCCTTGCCATAGAATGCGCCCGCGCGTCTGCCGCGTGAGCCCCATGATCGTCAGCAGCAGCGTCGTCTTGCCGACGCCGTTGCGCCCGAGCACGGCGAGGCTCCCCTTCACCGGCACCTCCAGCGAAACGCCGTCGAGCGTCGTCGCCTCGCCGTATCCCGCGCGAACGTCCTCCAGAACGAGCAAGGGCTCAGACATGGTCCGCACCCTGGCGGTGATATCCCCCCTCCCCTCGATGGGGAGGGGCCGGGGGTGGGGTGGAGCCCAGTGTGGTGTTGGCGGGAAGTTCGTTGCACCGAATGCCCCCCACCCCTAACCCCTCCCCACGAGGGGGAGGGGAATTTAGCCGCTTACACATGACGATGCCCCCTCCCGAGATAGACCTCACGCACGCGTGGGTCCGCGCCGATCTCGGCCGGGGTGCCCTCGACGAGCACGGCGCCAGCTACGAGCACGATGATGCGGGAAGCAAAGCGGAACACCAGGTCCATGTCGTGCTCGATGAACAGCACGGTTATGTCGGATGGCAGCGCCGCGATCGCCTGGAACAGTTCCGCGCTTTCGTCCTTGGGCACACCGGCAGCCGGCTCATCGAGCAGCAGCACCTTTGGTTTCGTCGCCAGCGCGAGCGCGATTTCGAGCAGCCGTTGACGGCCGTAGGGCAATTCGCGCGTCACCCGCTCGCTGTCCGCACCGAACCGCAGCGACTGCAGGATCGCGTGCGCTTCCTCGATCGCCGCACTGAACGCCGGCAGGGGCCGCCACCACACGCCCGATGTCCGTTGTCGCTCCAGCACCGCGAGCGTCACCGCCTCCAGCGCCGAAAGGTTCGGGAACAGCTGATTGATCTGGAACGTCCGCGTCAGGCCGCGCTTGACGCGGGCGTCCGGCTCCAGCGCCGAGATGTCCTCGCCGTTCAGCAGGATCGCGCCCTGGTCCGGCTTGATCAGCCCGGTGATCAGGTTGATCAGGGTCGTCTTGCCCGCGCCGTTGGGCCCGATCAGCGCATATCGCGCCCCCTGCGGCACCGCGATCTCGACGTGCTGGGTGACAGCCAGGGACCCGAAGCTCTTGGAAAGAGAGCGAGTGGCGAGAGCCGGGGGACTCATGCGGACCCCCGCTGCCGCGAATCGGAGGACCCGCGCGGTGTCAGGCGCAGGTCATGGATCCAGTCGAGCGCACGAAGCTTGGAGAGCCCGCCCAGAATGCCGTTCGGCAGCAGCGTCACGACCGCGATCAGCAACAGCCCGATCCAGAAGTACCAGTACTGCGGATTGAGCCCTGAAAGTTGGTCGCGTGCGAGCATGTAGATGATGGCGCCGATCATGCCGCCGTAGAGCCGGCCCGTGCCGCCCAGGATCAGCATCACGAGCACGTCCGCCGAGCGCTGAAAGCTCAGCACTTCCAGCGAAACCGTCTCCGTCGTCTGCGCGAGCACTGCGCCAGCCATGCCCGCCATGACCGCGGCGATCGTATAGATCTTGCGCAGGTGCGTCTGGCTCGGCGCGCCGATTGCCGGCATCCGCAGGGAGTTCTCGCGGATGCCTTTCAGTGCGAGCCCGAACGGCGACTGCACGATCCGGCGCGCGACGAGAAAGCACACGAACAGCACGATCAGCGCGTAGCTGTAGGCGACGTAGCCGTAGATATCGAGCGACCAGACGCCGAGAAACGTCCAGGTGCGAATGCCCTGAAGTCCATCGGCGCCGCCGGTCAGCCCGTGCGAGGTATTCGCGATCTCGTGCAGCATCACACCGATGCCGAGCGTGATCATGATCAGCGCCAGGTGCCGGAAGCGGCAGACGATCAGGCTCGAGAGATAGCCCGCGATGCCAGCGATGGTTCCAGCGATCAGCAATCCCGATATCGGCTCGCCCCAGCCGAGCTTGACCGAGATGATACCGGCCGTGTAGGCGCCGAGGCCGAAGAATGCCGCGTGCCCCATCGACACGATGCCGGCATAGCCCAGGATCAGATCGAGCGAGATCGCGAACAGCGCCGTGATCGCAATCTGGCTCGCGAGCTGCAGATGCGTCGGCGCCAGCCAGAACGGCAGCAGCGCGCAAAGCCACAGCACCACCTCGATCGCCCGCCAGCGCGACCGCTCGTCGAGTGCTGTGACGGGACTGTACGGACCAGCCACCGCGGCCATGCTTACCGCCTCCCGAACAGGCCCTGCGGCCGCCACATCAACAGCAAAATCATGACGGCGTAGATGAAGAACGCGCCGAACTGCGGGGCGTAGTATTTTCCGGCGACGTCGGAGACGCCGAGCAGAACGGCTGCCGCGAACGATCCGCCGATCGAGCCGAGCCCACCGACCGAGACGACGATCAGCACGTAGATCAGGTAGCGGAACGCGAAATCGTTATCGAGACCCACCATCTGGATGGCGAGCGCGCCGCCGAGGCCGGCAAGGCCCGATCCCAGCGCGAACGTCAGCGCGAACGTGCGGTCGACGTCGATGCCGAGGCCACGCGCCATCCGTTGGTTGTCTACGGCCGCGCGGATCTGTGCGCCGAAGCGCGTCTTCTCGATGCCGACGACAAGGGTGATGGCGACGAACAGCGCGATGGCGATCAGGAACAGGCGGTAGACGCCCATCGTCACGCCGCCGACGTTGAACGAGCCCTGCAGGTACCCCGGCACTTTCACCGACTGAAGCGTCGTTCCGTAGAGATAGGCGACCACGGCGATCGACACGAACACGATCCCGATCGTCAGCAGGCACTGATCGAGGTCGGTGGCGCGATAGAGCCGCTGGAACAAGGCGCGCTCGAGAACGACGCTGACCACCGCCGCGGCGAGAAACGCCAGCGGCAACGTGGCGAGGAAAGGGATGCCGAGCGTCTGCGTCGCCGTGATCGTGACATAGGCGCCGATCATCGCGAACGAGCAGTGCGCGAGATTGACGAAGTTCATCATGCCGAGCGTGACCGACAGCCCCACCGACAGCAGGAACAGCAGCATGCCGTAGGCGAAGCCGTCGAACAGAACGCCGAGGAAGGGGATCATACTCTCCTTCTCCCCCGCAGAAGTGGGGTCAGACCCTGCGGGTTTGACCCCCAACGACCCTCGATGTACATGCTTTTGGCCCCCCGGGCTCGACTCCCGGCCCCAGAAGGGGTCAGACCCGCAGGGTCTGACCCCGAGCAGAACGCTACGCGCCTGCGCCCCACACGTCTTTCGCCACGTCGACCATCATCCGCAGTTTCGCCCACTGCTCGTCCTCGGCCAGCGAATTGCCTTCCTCGGTCGAAGCGAATCCACATTGACCCGACAGGCACAATTGCTCGAGCGGAGCGAACTTCGCGGCCTCCTCGATGCGCCTGATGACGGCATCCTTCGCTTCGAGCTGGCCGGTCTTCGTGGTCACGATGCCGAGAACGACTTTCTTCGACTTGGGCAGCAAGGCCAGCGGTTCGAAGCCGCCCGCGCGCTCGCTGTCGTATTCCATGAAATAGCCGTGCACGTTGATCCGGTCGAAGAGGATCTCCTGCACCTTCTCGTAGCCGCCCTGCCCCTGCCACGTGGAGCGGTAGTTGCCCCGGCATAGATGCATCGTGATCGTCATGTCGGCGGGAATATCCGACATCGCCGCATTGATGAGATCGCCATAGAGCACGCCGAGGGCGTCGGGATCGTCGCCGCGGTCGCGCATCTGCTGGCGATACTTGTCGTCGCACAGCATCGCGATGAATACTTCGTCGAGCTGCAGATAGCGGCAGCCCGCGTCCGCGAACGCGCGCACCGCTTTGCGGTAAGCCTGCCCGAGATCCTCGAACATCTTTTCGTTGGTCGGATAGATCGACCGGTTGATCGGGATCGTGGTCGGCCGGCCGTAGAGTGCGGAGGGCGCGGGGATCGTGACCTTCGCCGTCTGCTTGGTCTTCGCCGCGAGATACTTGAAGTGCTCGATGTGCGGGTGTGAGGTGAAGCCGATCTTGCCCGTGATCTGTACGCCTTCGGCTCGCGTTTTCATGCCCGCGAACGTGACGCCCTCGCCGAGATCGAGCTTCTCGACACCGTCCAGCCCCCACAGGAAATCGAGATGCCACCACGAGCGGCGGAATTCACCATCCGTGCACGACTTCAGACCGACTTCGGCCTGTTTGGCGATGATTCGGTCGATCTCGCGGTCTTCCACTGCCGTCAGCGCCGCCCGGTCGATCTTGCCCGCCGCGAATTGCGCACGCGCATCTTTCAATGCCGCAGGGCGCAGCAGACTTCCGACATGGTCGGCACGGAATGGCGGCTTGGCGGTCATCTTCATTTCCTCTGCGTCGGCGCCGGACCCTGAGGGGCCGACACCACTACTGGAGTTTCATGTGCGGCCGTTCGTGGGGTCACCCCCACAAGCGCTCACATAGAAGTTTCTGCGCGAATGGGGTTTCCCCCTCTCCCGGTCGCGAAGGCGCGATGGGGAGAGGGAGAGTTCTACTTCTTCATCGCGGCCTTGACGGGGTCCTTCACGTCCCGCACGACATCGATCTGGACGTTCTTGATCTCGGAGCCGACCTTGTCGGTCCGGCGGATGTAGACGTTCTGGATGATGTCGCGCGTTTCCGGGTCGATCGAGATCGGCCCCCGCGGGCTCTCCCATTTCATGCCTTTGGCGGCCGCGATCATCGCCCCGCCGTCGGTCTTGCCGCCGGTCTTCTTCAGAACCTCGGCGATCAGGTGCATGCCGTCCCAGCCGCCGATGGAGAAATAGTCGGGAGCACGCTTGTATTCGGCCTGATAGCTGGACGCGAACTTCTGGTTCAGCGGGGTGTCCTGAGCGGCGTCATAGTGCGAGGCCACCATCATGCCGAGGGCCGCTTCGCCCATCGACTTGATCGCGTTGGGGTCGGTGAGTTCGAGCTGGCCGAGCACCTTGGTCTTGCGTGCGTCGATCCCGCGCTCGGCGAATGCCTTGCCGATCGCGCCCGGCTGTGCGCCACCCGGCACCCAGACATAGATGGCTTCGGGATTGAGGTCCTTGGCGCGTTGCACGAAAGCGGAGAAGTCGGGGTTCGCGACCGGGAATTTGACCTGCCCCACGACTTCGCCGCCGGCTTCCTTGAAAGCCTTGATGAAGGCCGCCTCCGCATCGAGGCCCGGGCCGAAGTCCGACACCATCGAATAGACTTTCTTCACGCCGGCCGACTTCACCGCCCAGGTGCCGAGTGCGCCGTTGAGCTGCGGCGTCGTCAGCGAGGTCCGCACCATGAACTCGGACTTCGTCGTGATGATCGAGGTCGCCGCGTTCATGACGACCATGAACTTCTTCGCCTGTTGCGATACGTCGCCGGCCGCCATCGCATTGGGAGTGAGCACGAAGCCCGCGAGGATGTCGACATTGTCGCGAACGACGAGTTCCTGCGCGAGCCGCTTGGCCACGTCCGGCGCGATGCCGCCGGTGTCCTTGCGGATGAACTCGAGCTTCCGGCCCGCGACCGTATCGCCGTTCTGCTTGACCCAGAGCTTTATGGCATTGTCCATCTGGGTGGCCGCGTCGGCGAACTGGCCGGAATACGGCATGATGAGGCCGATTTTCACAGTTCCCTGCGCCTGCGCGCCCGTGGATGTAGCGATGGCGGCGAGCACGGCTGCGCCTGTCGCGATGATCGAAGCGAGACTACGCATGGATATCCTCCCTGCCCGGAACGAAGACCATTGTCCGACGTGGTCGGGTCTGCCCGGGTTGCAAACTGCGGGGGACCGTACCGGCGATGTTCAGGCCGGTCAATTCAGCCCGAAGGCGAAGTTCAGCGAAGGCAGGTGACGCCCGATCCATCGCCAGAAGCTCGAGGGAAACGGCCCATCGCGCGGGGCCGAGCCCGTCTTCCAACCCGCGCTTGCGGGAAAGGGATCGGTGTCGCGCGGGGGCGGACAGCAGCGGCAACGCGCTCTGCACGGTGGGTTCGGCAGGCCGCCGGACGCCGGGAGCCCGCGGATGAGATTATGCCGATCAGCGGTCTCGTCAAAGGCCGCCGATCGGTTACAAGTGATGCCAACAACAGGGGCGGGAGGATCGATGGGCATCGCTAGAGATCGCGACGTGATATCCGGAGCGGCACTGGCCGCGCTCGGCGTGTTCATCCTGAGCCAGGCGTTGCAGTGGAACTTCATCGGGCCGGACGGGCCTGGGCCGGGGTTCTTTCCGGTCGGCTACGGCGCGCTGATGATCGTGCTGTCGCTTTACCTCGTCGTGAAATCCGCAGTGAAGCCCGACCCTGCCGCGCGATCCGCCATCGACTGGTCGGGCGTCGGACGGGCGCTTGCGACTTGGGGTCTGTTCGCGGGTTCGATCGCGCTGATGGAGCCGCTCGGGTTTCCGCTCGCGTTCGCGCTGCTCGCAGCCGGCACGATCTGTCTCGTGATGGGCAAGCCCCTCTGGGTTGCGCTCGTCACCGCGGTCGTCAGCGCCGCCTCTTTCTGGATCGTCTTCTCGCTGGTGCTCGGCCTCAACCTGCCGGCCGGCTACGCGTGGACGCCCGTCCTGCGAATACTCGGGATCGGCTGAGGCCATGGACATCATCAACGGTCTCGTCCAGGGCTTCTCGGTGGCGCTGCTGCCGGTCAACCTGATGTGGTGCTTCCTCGGCTGCTTTCTCGGCACGATCGTCGGCATCCTTCCGGGCCTGGGCCCAGCGGCGACCATCGCGATGCTGATGCCGCTGACCTACGGCATGAACCCGGCGAGCGGCATCATCATGCTCACCGGCATCTACTACGGCGCCAAGTACGGCGGCTCGACGACGTCGATCCTGCTCAACATCCCCGGCGAGTCCTCGTCGGTCGCGACGTGCCTCGACGGCTACCAGATGGCGCGCAACGGCCGCGCAGGCGCCGCCCTCGGGATTGCCGCGATCGCCTCCTTCGTCGCGGGCACTGTGGGCGTGATCCTGCTGACGCTGATGGCGCCGCCGATCGCGCAGATCGCGCTGACGTTCTCGAGCCCGGAATATTTTGCGCTGATGCTGCTCGGGCTGTCACTGGTCGTGCTGCTGTCGGGTGCCTCGATCGTGAAGGGCGTGCTGTCGCTGTTGATCGGGTTGTGGCTGACCAGCATCGGCACGGATCTGTTCACGGCGGAATCCCGCTACGTGTTCGGACAGGCGGTGCTGGTCGGCGGCATCGATTTCATGGTTGTCGCGATCGGCGTGTTCGCCCTGTCGGAGGTGCTGTCCTCGATCGAGAACCGCGACGAGACGAAGGTGCTGCCGGTGCCGCGCGGCATCCTCAACCTGCTGCCGACGTGGGACGAGTTGAAGGCGTGCCGGTTCGCGTTCGTCAACGGCTCGCTGGTCGGCTTCTTCGTCGGCGTGCTGCCGGGTGCAGGCTCTACGATCGCGTCGTTCATCTCTTACGGCATCGAAAAGGCATTTTCGAAGCACCCGGAGAAATTCGGCACCGGCGTGCCCGAAGGCGTTGCCGCTCCGGAAGGCGCGAACAATGCCGATTCGGGCGGCGCGCTCGTGCCGCTGCTGACGCTCGGCCTGCCGGGAGGCAGCGCCACCGCGATCATGCTGTCCGCGCTCGTGCTGTGGGGCGTGAAGCCTGGCCCGCTGATGATGGAAGAGCGGCCCGATGTGTTCTGGGGGCTGGTTGCCTCGATGTACATCGGCAACGTGATGCTGCTGGTGCTCAATCTGCCGCTGGTGCCGGTGTTCGCGCAGATCCTGCGCATCCCCGTGTTCGTGCTGTTCCCGATGATCCTGGGGATCGCGATGGTCGGCGCATACTCGGCGTCGGGGCGGATCTTCGATTTGGCCTTGCTCGCGGGCTTCGGCCTGCTCGGCTATCTCATGGTGAAGTTCCGCTATCCGACCGCGCCGCTGATTCTGGGCTTCGTGCTCGGCGACGCGATGGAGCGCGCGCTCAGGCAATCTCTGATGATGAGCCAGGGCGATATCGGCACGTTCCTGGAGCGGCCGGTCGCGGCTGCCATGCTGGCCATCGCGGCCTTCGTCCTGTTGACACCGCTCCTGGGCTACTTCAACCGTTGGCGTACCAAAGCCATCGAGGGCGGTTGAACACGCCCATTGCACAAAACCCGAGGGAGAACCGTCACATGCATGCAAACCGGCGCACGATTGTTGCCACCCTGTGCGGACTAGCGGCCGTGGCGGCGACGCCAGCCTTGGCGCAATTCCAGCCGACGAAGCCGATCGAGATCGTCGCGCACGGCGGTCCGGGCTCTGGCAACGACGGCTTCGCGCGCACGCTGGCGGCGCTGTTCGAGAAGGAGAAGCTCGTCAACGTCCGCATTCAAGTGTCGAACAAGCCGGGCGGCGGCAGCACGACGGCGTCGGCCTATCTCGCGGGCAAGGCCGGCGACACGCACACGCTCGGCGTGTTCACGAACATCTGGCTGACCGATCCGCTGGTGCAGCAGGCGGCCCAGGTGAACCTCTACAAGACGCTGACGCCGGTCGCCCGCGTCGTCATCGAGCCCGGTCTGTTCGTGGTCCGCGCCGACGCGCCCTGGAAGTCGCTCAAGGAATTCCTCGATGCGGCCAAGGCCAATCCCGGCAAGCTCAAGATGTCCGGTGGTTCGATCACGGCGCGCGAAAATCTCGTCCGCCAGATCCTGATGAAGCAGACGGGCGCAAACTATGCGTTCATCTCGTTCCCTTCGGGCAGCGAACGGATGGCGGCGCTGCTGGGCGGCCACGTCAATATCATGATGATCGATCCGGGCGAAGGGATCGAACAGGTGCGCGCGGGCAAGCTCAAGGTGCTCGCTCAGCTCGCGGATAGCCGCATTCCCGCCTTCAAAGACGTGCCGACGGTGAAGGAGAGCGGCTACGACCTGCCGAAGATCCCGCAGATCCGCGGCGTCGTCGCCCCGCCGAACATGCCGGCGGATGCGCTCGCCTACTACGAGGGCTTGTTCAAGAGGCTGTCGCAATCGGCGGGCTGGAAGCAGTACATCGCCAACAACTACTTCGAGGACGGCTATCTGTCGGCGGCGGAATCCAGGAAGTTCCTCGAAGCGTACGAAGGCGACATCCGCGTGCAGTTGCAGGCGACCGGCGCGAAGGTGGTACGGTAGCAGCGGCGTCAGACCTCCGGGTCTGACGCCAAAGTCGCCAACATAGAAGACCCTGCGTTCCCGGAAGTCGAGTGAAGCTTGGCTATCCGGGATCATTACACTTATGAGAGGGGTGAAGACCCCGGCTCTTCACGTACAGACCTGACGGTCGGAACGCTCGTCCGGGGGCGCAAGAAGCAGTATGGCCGATGAAGGAGCACGCTCCATGCCGGAGATGGCGGCAGATGGTGTCAGACCCGCTGGGGCTGACACCATGGCATCGGCGAGGTGCCCGTGGCTTTTTTTCAATCCGCGGCTGGCGTAGATAGCGGGTTGGATTTCTTGTCGATGTGCTCGAGGATAAGCCGCGACGCGAAATGTCGAAGAGGCAGTTCTGCCATGACCGAACATGTCACCATCTCACTGGACGCTGAGCATTTGGAGCGCGCGCGTCGCGAAGCTGAACGCCTCGGGGTCAGCCTCGAAGCGTATCTTTCGCGCCTCGTGCAAGGAGGCTTGCCCGCCGCGGCGCCGATAGCTGTCGACAAGCCGCACATTTCAGCAATTTTCGGGATCGGAGCTTCAGCCGAACCAACCGACGTCGGCCGCGACAAGGATGCGTTGGTGAGTGAGGCCGTTTGGAAGGAACATCTGCGAAAGACGCGGCAGACCAAATGAACTTCGTGGACACCTCGGCTTGGTTCGCGGCAGTCAACCGCCGTGATCGGCATCACTCGCGCGCGATCGAGCTGTTGGGGGCCAAGGTACCATTGGTGACCTCGGATCTCGTCATCGTCGAGACATGGCTGCTGACCAACAGTCGCATCGATTTTGCGACCGCGGAGCGGTTCTCGAGCGGCGTCAGAGACGGCAGCTGCACCATTGTCGGTGCGAGCGAGGACGATTGGCGGCAATCATCCGTGATTGCCAACCGGTTTCCCGACCAGACGTTCTCGATTGTCGACAGGATCAGCTTTGCCATCATGGAACGCCTTGCCATCTCACAGGTGGTGTCGTTCGACGACGATTTCGTGATCTATCGTTTCGGCCAGAATCTTACGAACGCATTCGAGGTGTTGCGCTGATACTGCCGCGAGAGCGGAGGCTAAATCCGGTGCAGTTTATGATCGAATTGAGGAAGCAGCGGTGTCAGACCCTCCGGGTCTGACACCGAAGTCGCCAACATAGAAGACCCTGCGTTCCCGGAAGCCCAGTGAAGCGAGGCTATCCGGGATCATTACGCTTATGAGAGGGGTGAAGACCCCGGCTCTTCACGTACAGACCTGACGGTCGGAAC
>CAZNMY010000028.1:46463-54974 GCA_964574325.1 uncultured Devosia sp.
CAAGAAGCAGTATGGCCGATGAAGGAGCACGCTCCATGCCGGAGATGGCGGCAGACGGTGTCGGACCCGGAGGGGCTGACACCATTGCACAGGTCGAACGCAGCCTCGTGCGACGCGGGGACATCGCGGTGATCGAGGTGCTGGCCCAGGGGCCGGCGAAGGCGCCGCTGATCGTGCTGTTGCCGTCGTTGGGGCGGGGAGCGGAGGATTTCGAGCCGATCGCGGCGGCGCTCGCGGCAGCGGGTTTGCGTGTGTTGCGCCCGCAGCCGCGCGGCATCGGCCACAGCCACGGCTGCGCCTATCAGGATATCGAGGATTGCGCCGCGGACATCGCGGCGGTGATCGAGGCCGCTCGGCAGGACGGGCGCGGCGGACCTGCGTTTCTCGCCGGGCACGCGTTCGGCAACCGTGTATCGCGCCTGCTGGCGACCGACCGGCCCGACCTCGTCGCGGCGGTTTCCTTGATCGCGGCCAACGTCGGCCATGCGCCGAGCCCGCCCGACGTTCGCGCCGCGATCCGCAACAGCGCCAATCCCGACCTGCCGCGCGACGAACGCCTGCAAGCGCTGCGGTTCGCGTTCTTCGCGCCGGGCAACGACGCGGAAGCCTGGCTCGACGGCTGGTATCCGCATGTGCTGGCGCATCAGCGCGTGGCAGGCGACCGCACTCCGCGCACGCGCGACTATGCCGGCGGCGGCAAGCCGATCCTCTACCTCCAGCCGAGCCACGATCCCCTCGCGCACGTCGAGGACGCGGAAATCTTCCGCCGCGAAAACGGCAGCCGCGTCAAAGTCGTGATCGTTCCCAATGCCAGCCATGCAGCGATCGCCGAACAACCGGACTTCATCGCACGCGAGCTTATCGCGTATGCTCGCGACATCTGGCCGGGCGAAAAGATCGGCTGAAATCGGGGGATCGCGATGCAAGCCGACGCACCTGTTCGCATGCCGCCGCTCGTGCCGGCCATGTTCTTCGGCATGGTGCTGGGCGTGGGCGGGCTCGGCAATGCGTGGCGCGTGGCGTGCCGCGTGTGGAACCTGCCAATCATCGTCGCCGATGTGCTGTGTCTCGCGGCCGTCGCGATCTGGCTCGTGTGGACCGTGCTGTTCGCCTGGAAGTGGCTTGCTGCTCCCGGCCCCGCACGCGCCGAGATCACCGAGCCGACGTTGTTGTTCGTCGTCATTCTCGTGCCGATGGCGGCGATGATCGCGAGCTTGTGCGCGAAGCCATATGCGCCTCAGATCGCGTGGTGGATGTTCGCGGCCGGAGCGCTGGGGACGGTCGCCTTCACGATCTGGACGACGGGGCTCGTGTGGCAGGGCGGCCGTCCCGTGACGACGGCGACGCCCGCGATCTACATGCCCAACGTCGGCGGTGCCCTGGTCGTGGCGATGTGTGCGCAGACGTTCGGGCATCCGGACATCGCGTGGCCGATGCTCGGCGTCGGCATCGCGTCGTGGCTTATCTGGGAGTCGGTCGTGCTGCACCGGCTCGCGACGGAGACGATGCCGGTGCACCAGCGCGCGACGTTCGGCATCCATTTGACGCCGAGTGCCGTTGCGAGCGTCGCCTACCTGACGCTGACGGACGGTCAGCCAGACCGCCTGTCGCAGATGCTGCTCGGATATGCGCTGTTGCAGGCGCTTGTCATGCTGCGGCTGTGGCGATGGCTCGCCGAGCAGCCGTTCGCGCCGGCGATATGGGCCTATACGTTCGGAATCGCGGCGCTTGCGATCTCGACGGCGACGTTCGTGGAGCGCGGCGGCACCGGCATTCTCGCACAGATCGCGCCGGGGGTGTTCCTGTTCGCGAACGTGTTCATCGGCGTGGTGCTGGCGCGAACGGCGGTGCTCGCGTGGCGAGGGCGGCTGTTCCCCGTCCCGCAGTCGCCAGCCCAAGTGAAAGCGCCGGTGTGAAGCCCCGCGATGGTCGCCACGCGAGCAGCACTATCTATCCGTAGCGTCCTTATCTTCATCGGCGGCCGATACCGGCATGACGACGACGACCTTGCGGGCTGGAATGTCGACCTCCGGCACGAACCTGTCGGAGAAGGGCACGAGTTCGGTGTCCTTGCGGCCGGGAATCCGGATTTCGATGAGATCACCTGCGCCGTAGTTCTGGACGGCGACGATCTCGCCGATGGGCACGCCGTCCGGGGCCACCGCGGCGAGGCCGACGAGATCGGCATGGTAGAATTCGTCCTCGTCGGGCTCCGGCAGCTTGTCGCGCGCGACGTAGAGTTCGACCCCCTTCAATGCCTCGGCGGCGTTGCGGTCGGAGATGCCTGAAATGCGCGCGACGATGGCGCCCTTCGGCGTCAAGCGCAGTACGCGCAACTTGAAGGTCCGCGTGCCGGTCTTGTCGGAGAGCGCGCCGTAGGAGCCGATGTTCCCGGGCTCTTCCGCGAACGAGTGTACGAGAACCTCGCCCCGGATGCCATGCGCGCCGACGATGCGACCGAGGAGGATCATTTAATCCTCCTCAGCACTTTTCTCGGTAATTGACCAAACCAGCACTCGAGATGGATTCCGCTCGTACAACACTCTCCATTTGGGGCCGAGCGGATACACGAACAGCTCAATGTCGGAGAATGCTGGACATCGCTCCGAGTGCTCCTCGTGCTTCTCTCGGAGGTAAAACGCAAGACTCGCGCGATAGCTTGCTCTTCGCCCTTCGTCGAACAACTTTCGAAGCGCCGCCTCTGCCAACTCCGAAAACTCAACTCGCACAACGCGTCGCCTCGATAATTGGGCGAATTCTCTTCGCCTCGGCAATGGCAACTTCAATATCGCGAGGCGTAATTTCTGTGGCGTGCCAACCCATTACAGCTGCGTAGGGGATTCTCTCCCCCATGGACGAAACTTCCCAGGCTAAGTCATGACTTAAATCGCTGATTTCGCGCGCTGACTTCGCGCACACAAAGTCGATGACATCTTCGATAAGACTGACCTCTGAATTGGATAGCACCCCAGGCTTCGGCTGACGAAGGCTATGATAAGCCTTCTTCTCAAAGCCAAAATAATCACTCGTTTCAATTCGCAGAAATCCAGAATCGCGGAGCCAGCTCAACGCCTTCGTCAGGTGCCGCGCCGTGGGGCCGAACTTTTGCTTCACATAATCCGCGCCGGTCAAAGGGCTTCCTGTCGCAGAGAAATGCAACATATCCGCAAAATACAGAATCTTGTGAAGCTTTACATTGCCTAGTTTGTCGGGGTCACATTTCGAACAAACGAAATGGACCACAACTCTAAACTTATTCTCATCGAACTTGACGTAGTCCTCGTTCATCGCCTGTTCCTCCGATGACCGAACATTGACTTACTATACCGAAACAAAAAGTGAACGCAAGCATTTTTCCGCTCGAACCCGATGCGGAAGGCACCGTCACGGTGCCAGCCCCTCCGGGACCGGCACCACTTCAGATCACTCCGCAGGCGTCTCGGCGGCGGCCTTTGCGGCCTTCGCGGCGGCTTCCGCTTCACGCTCCTGGCGCTTCTTGCCGGGCAACGCCTTCTGCGGGTTGTTGCGCACGGTACGCTTCATCAGGCCGTTCTGGTCGAGGAAGCGGGCGACGCGGTCCGTCGGCTGCGCGCCGACCGACAGCCAGTGCTTGGCGCGGTCGAGGTCGAGCTTCAGGCGGTCGGCGTGGTCCTTCGGCAGCATCGGGTTGAAGGTGCCGATCTGCTCGATGTAGCGGCCGTCGCGCGGTGCCGACGAGGTGGCGGCCACGATGTAGTAGTACGGGCGCTTCTTGGTGCCGCCGCGCGAAAGCCTGATCTTCACGGTCATGGGTCGTTCCTTATGTTTCTCTTTCGTAGGTTGGGTCAAGCGAAGCGCGACCCAACATTCTCATGTGCACGCCAAATTGTCGGGTCGCGGCCCGCCTACGGCGGCCCTTGACCCAACCTACGGCGCTACTTCTTCTTCCCCGGGAGCCCCGGGAAACCTGGAAACTTCATGCCGCCGCCGGGGAGCCCCGGCATACCCGGCAGGCCTTTCGGCAAACCGCCGGGGGGAAGGCCGAGCCCCTTCGGCATCTCGCCCTTCTTCAGTTGCTCGATCTGCTCGGGCGTCGGCTGCGGCATGCCACCACCACCACCACCGCCCATTCCACCGAACAGCTTGCCCATCAGGCCGCGGTTCTTGCCCATCGACTTCATCATGTCCGCCATCTGGCGGTGCATCTTGAGCAGACGGTTGACGTCCTCGACCTTGGTTCCCGAACCCGCCGCGATGCGGCGGCGGCGCTTGCCGTCGATGAGCTTGGGGTTGCGGCGCTCGTGCTTCGTCATCGACGAGATGATCGCGCCCTGGCGCTTCAGCATGCTCTCGTTGATGTTGGCGTCGGCCATCTGCGCCTTCATCTTGGCGGCGCCGGGCATCATGCCCATGATGCCGCCGAGGCCGCCCATCTTCTGCACCTGGCGCAACTGATCGGCGAGATCGTCCATATCGAACTCGCCCTTCTTCATCTTGGCCGCCATCGCCTCGGCCTTGGCGGCGTCGAAGTTGGCGGCGGCCTTCTCGACGAGGCTGACGATGTCGCCCATGCCGAGGATGCGATTGGCGATGCGCGAAGGATGGAAGTCCTCGAGCGCGTCCCACTTCTCGCCGGTGCCGATCAGCTTGATCGGCTTGCCGGTGACGGCGCGCATCGACAGCGCAGCACCACCGCGGCCATCGCCGTCGGCTCGGGTCAAGACGATGCCGGTGATCCCGACGCGGCCTTCGAACGCCTTCGCGGTGTTGACCGCGTCCTGGCCGGTGAGGCTGTCGGCGACGAGCAGCGTCTCGTGCGGATTGGTGGCGCGCTTGACGTCGGCTACCTCGTTCATCAGCGCTTCGTCGATGGTCGTGCGGCCGGCCGTATCGAGCAGCACCACGTCGTAGCCGCCGAGCCGGCCTGCATCCATCGCGCGGCGCGCGATCTCCAGCGGCGTCTGGCCGGCGACGATCGGCAGCGTGGCGACTTCCGTCTGCGTGCCGAGAACGCGGAGCTGCTCCTGCGCTGCCGGGCGGCGGGTATCGAGTGAGGCCATCAGCACGCGCTTCTTGTCGCGCTGCGTCAGGCGGTAGGCGATCTTCGCCGTCGTCGTCGTTTTACCCGAGCCCTGCAAGCCGACCATCAGGATCGCGAAGGGAGCCGGCGCATTGAGGTCGATGGGCGCGGCATCCGAGCCCAGCATCGCGACCATTTCGTCGTGCACGATCTTGACGACCATCTGGCCGGGCGTGACCGACTTCACGACTTCCTGGCCGACCGCCTTCTTGCGGACCTCGTCGACGAAGTTCCGGACCACGTCGAGCGCCACGTCGGCTTCGAGCAGCGCGCGGCGGACCTCGCGCATCGCCTCGGCGACGTCGCTATCCGTCAGCGCACCGCGGCCGGTGAGCTTCGACAATATGCCTGACAGGCGGTCGGAGAGGTTCTGGAACATTTTTATCGCTCACGGCCCGTTTTCGCTGCGCTCAGGGCCTCCGCGGGGGCGCGCCGACGGCGCGACGCGCGTTCGCGCGTTTGCCTCGCAGGGCTCGGCAGCAGTAGCAGATATGGTTGCGTGTCGAAGCTCAAGGAAGATCCAGTAGGTCGAAGCCCGCAGTCATGTTCCAAACGAAAACACGCCCGCGGGCGAATCTCGCCGGCGAGCGGGGACCAGGTTGCATCGGCGGGCATCAGCCCCAAGCACACCCCGGCGGATCGTTTTCGAACGGTCCTGCTGTGGCCGGAGGTATGGTCGAGGCAGGGCGGGTTGTCAACAGGAGGCCAGACACGGAGGCCAGAACACAGCGATCGGTGGCCACGGGTGACGAGAAAACCGGCCAGAGACCGGCCAGAGACCGGCCAGAGACCGGCCAGAGACCGGCCCGCCGCACACATCGGGTCCCGCATGGCGCCGATCCCTGCGTGATCCGCACTTCGCAGCGGGCCGAGCCACAACCGCGAACGAGACGAATCGAGCCGTTACGGAATATATTCAGAAGACACGCGTTGTCACACGACGAGTTCCGCTCAGGCGACTTGTTCTCGCGTCGATCGCTTGGTTCCGAGGAATTTTGATCTTGCGATTTGTAGAGCACGATGCCCGCTACCGGCATTGATGACACGGCGACCGCCATTCCCGTGTTGCGCTACCGCGACCTGGCCGCTGCGGTCGATTGGTTGTGCCGAAATCTCGGCTTCCAAGAGCACCTGATCGTCAAGGGCGAAGGTGGCTCACTGCGGCTGGCCCAGTTGGCGCTAGGCGGCTGCATCGTCATGCTGGCCCCGGTTCAGACCACCGAGCTGGATCGGTTGATGATCCAGCCCGACGAGATCGGGGGTGCTGCAACCCAGATCACCTATTTCTTCGTTGCCGATACGGCCGCGCATTTCGAGCGCGCAAAGGCAGCCGGCGTCGACATCGTGCTCGACGAAGACGACAAGGACCACGTCAAGCGGAGCTACTCGTGTCGCGATCCGGAAGGGCATATCTGGAGTTTCGGCACATACGATCCGCGCAGGCAGTCTGCCTTGCGCCGCCAGCCGTCTGATCGAGCCGAACGCCACGACCGCTCGCGCGCGAGCGGCGTCCTGAGTGCGGTCTCCATGGTCTTCTCTTTCACGATGATCGCCGCCGTCGGCATCATGGGGTGGGTCGTCCTGGGATGGTCGCACAATATCGATCCGATAAAGATCGATCCGATCCAGCGCCCCGCGATCGCGGTCCCTCCAACCACGGAAGCATCGACGAAAGCAGTCGCCGACCCGCAAGAGGACGCCATAGAAAGCGCCACGAAAGCTCTGCGAACCGCGAAAGACGCAGCGGAGCAGGAGGCGTCTCGGGCGAGAGACTTGCTCGCTCAGGCACTGAAGAGAGAGAGCGACGAGAAGGCCGCGAAAGCAGAATTGCAGCAGGCTATGGCGCGGGCGTTGGCAGAAGCGAACGCCGCCAGGGTTGAGGCCGAGCGGGCAACCGGGCAGGCGCAGGTGCTGCTCGCCCGTGAGCAAGCCGACCGCGAGGCCGCTCAGCGTACTGTCGAAGACGCGCTCGGTCGGGTCGATAGCGAGCGTCGTGCACGCGAGGTCGCGGAAAGCTCTGCGGCAGAGGCGCGCGGGCAGCTGGCCAAGGAGCGAAACGCACGGGAAAGTGCCCAGCGGTCGCGCAAGGAACTGGAGGCGCGCCTGGCTCGCCAGCGAACCGCCAGAAAGGCCCCGCCTCAGAAGGCCAGCACCAGTGTGGTGCCCGGCATTCCGTAAGGCGCTGTTCGTGAATGAGAGGTTGTCGAGGTCAGACCGCCAGTGGCTCATCGATAGGAAGAGGGCGCGCGACCGCTCACCTATTCCGGCTTGAAGCTGATTGCCCTGACAGCATTGCCGACGTGCTTGATATCCGCCGCAAATGTGCGAACCGTTGCTCTCACGACATTAATCTGGCAATGCAAGAAAGAGCCGTTGGCAGAGGCTATGTGAAAACTACTTCGCGAAGCTCGCAATTGCATCCTGAGCGGCCGACGATAGCAGATTTCCATCAGTCGGCTCATGAGTATTGGTTGTCGCATACAGGAGGCGCTGGAATTCTTGTTTCGTTTCGCGTGCCAAGCGATGCTGGGCCGAATTTTTAAAAAACTCGGCAACGATAGTGAATTCACGCGTCGTTTCCTTGGAAATACTTTTGATGGAAGCCAGGAGAAACTGGGCTGCCACTTTTGGGTCTTTCGCGAAACCGCCAATGCCTTGATCGGCAAATAATCCAAAAACAAATGACCTAAATCGATTGCCCTCGCGCGCAAGGCCAATATATCTGGCATCCTGCAATTCTGTGCCGCTTACAGTTTTGTCTAAGGCGTACATAGACGCAATCCGCCCGACCGCATCCGGGCCCCCGCGACCGGCCAGCGTCCCATAATACTGCCGCGCTTTCTTGTAATCGGCTGCGAAGTTGAGCCCGTCACGATAATAGTCACCAACAACCGAAACACAAGTGGTAGCCTCCAACTCGAAGCTTCTCAATGCATATGCGAAGGCAATAGCATGATCCTGTTGAATTGGAGGCCTATCTGTCCTCGCGTAGTACAGGGCCAAATTGCATAATGCCGCAGGGTGCCCACCGTTGGCGGCCTTCCGATATGCCGCTGCAGCGCGCTCGAAACGTTTTGTATCGTCAGCTTTTTGGGGCGCTTTTACAGCTCTCGCGTGAAGTGCACGTCCTAGCTGATAATAATAGCGCCAAATTGTCGGAAACTGTTTCGTCGCCTCCTCGCAGGCAGCTATTGCAGGATCATAATTGGAACCTAACTGATCCATTGTGGCGCCCTTCCCTTTGGGGGCGTCTTTTTCTGCTGGATTTGCCGCTAAGTCATCGCACCGATCCGCCGCGATATTCGCACCAGGTTGAGTTGGGCCGGGAGGCGATAGGCTCTGCACAATCTGATCGTTCAGTGTCTTGACGTGCACGTCATTCTTCTTGGTTTCATTGGCAGGCCTATCCCTTTAGCTCAGGCCGCCACGACCGGATTTGATCCGAACCGTCG
>CAZNMY010000029.1:0-53627 GCA_964574325.1 uncultured Devosia sp.
GCCCTCCTGCGAGGGCCATGACGGGGTGCGAGGGCGACCACTCCTTCAAACCTTCAGCTTCAGCAGCGCGTCCGCAGTGCCGTGGCAGAACTTCGCCATGTCGGCCGGCGAGAAGTCGAGCTTCTTCAGGAACTCCGCACCCTGCTCGTTGTGGGCGTAGGGATAGTCGACCGAGTACATCACGCGGTCGAGGCCGAACGTCTGCAGGCATGCCAGCAGCGGCGGCGTCGTGAACATGCCCGACGTCGTCAGCCAGACCTGATCGAGGATCGTCTCGCTGATCTTGCGGCTCAGATGCTTCGCGTGGATCGTCGCGACGTCGTCGAGCCGCGCGAGCATCAGCGGCAGGCCCTCGCCCATGTGGCCGATGATGACCTTGAGTTTGCGATGCTTGTCGAATGTCCCCGCGAACACCATCCGCAACACGTGGATCGCCGTCTCGGAATGCCAGCCCCAGCCCGCCGTGCTGATGCCGATGCCGGCACTGCCGGGCAGTCCGGAATAATACGCCTCGTAGACGCTGCGCGGTGGCATGTGCGGATGGATGTAGACCGGCACGTCGAGTTGTTCGGCCATCGACAGCACGGCGTCGAACTGCGGATCATCGAGAAACTTGCCGTCGATCGTGCCGTTGACGATGGCGCCGCAGAACCCCAGCTGCTTCACGCACCGCTCCAGCTCCTTCGCTGAAACGTCGGGCGACCGCAGCGGCATGTGAGCGAAGCCCTGATAGCGCGTCGGATGCTTCGACATCGCTTCCTTCAGGCCATCGTTGACGCCTTTGGCGATATCGATGCCGGTCTGGCCTTCCATCAATTCCGCGCCGGGGCCTGAAACCGACAGCACCTGCACATCGATACCGTTGTCGTCCATCGACTTCAGCCGCTTCTCGCCCAGATCGGGCAGCAACGTGAGCGGGTTGTACCCCGTCGCCCCCGTGACGCGGGCGACGAAGCCGCGCTTGGCCTTGGCCTCGTCGGAGATCTTCGCGACGGCGGAGGGAATGGTAAAATGCTCTTCGAGTGCGACGACGCGCATGCAGGTGTTCCTCTGGGCTGGCAGGGTGATGAATGGGATGTCGGGGCAGACTTTCAGCCCAGCGCGGGGCGGGGGTCAAGCACCGTCGCCGTGACACCGTCGCCGAGATCGGGCACTGATGCGCTTCCGTGTGTGAACGTACCTTGAGTATGGTCCTTACGAAATTATATGCGGCACGGTAGACCTTTCTACCGTAGCGGCCGATCCTGCTGCGAGCGGGTGGAGTGCAATTCGCATGATCTCAGCATCCGCCCTCCTCGTTGTCGCGCTGACCGCACAGGGGGTCCCACCGACCGTAGCGTGCCAGCAGGCGATCCGGGACCTCAGCGCGCACTTGCCCGAGCTTTCCACCACGGCCGACGGCTACGCTTGGCGCGGTTTGCCAACGACGTTCAAGTGCGATGCAGAAGGCGCCGTGCAGTCCGTCAGCTTGACCTGGCAGGAGGGGCGGGGGCTGCTCAGCGACGCCCGCAGCGCCATCGCGGCATTCGGTTCCAGGATGACCGGCGACACGGGCACGGCCGTCCGCGGCGCCTTCGACCGTTGCGTCTCAGCGGGAAGCCGATCACTGGGAGAACCGACCGAAACGACGACCGGCGGCACCTCGGTCACTTGCACCGTGAACAGAGGCAACACCGTTATCTCCGTCAGACACAGACGTCCCTGAACCGGGACGAAGCCGGCCGATCACAGGCCCAACCGCTCCCGTGCCTCCTCGGCGCTGGCGAGTTCGCCGCCCATGGCCTCAACGAGCCAGCGCGCTTTCTCGACCAGTTCGCCGTTACCCGAGGTCAGCTTGCCCTTGGCGATGTGAACCGTGTCCTCCATCCCGATGCGGACGTTGCCGCCCAGGATCCAGGACTGCGCCAGCATGGGAAATGCGGCACGGCCGATGCCGAAGCCGGTCCACTCGACCTCGCCCGGCAGCATCGACTTGGCGAACATCATCGTTTCAGCGGTCGCTGGAAAGCCGTACTTCACGCCGAGCACGAGGCAGGCCATCGCGGGCTTCTTCAGAACACCCTTGGCGAACAGATCTTGCGCCAGATGAATGTCGCCGGTGTCGAACAGCTCGAGCTCCGGCTTCACGCCAACGCCGTACATCGCCTCCGCCATCTTCGTCACGTTCGGCGGAATGTTGATCACCACCTCCTGGCCGAACGTCATCGTATTGAGATCGAGCGTGCAGATGTCGGGCTTCAGCTCGAGTACGTGCTCGATGCGTTTCATCGGCGGCAGGAAGTTGGTGCGCGGACCACCGATCGCAGGGTTCTCCTCGCCGGGCTGGAATCGGCCGCCCGGACCTGTCGTCAGATTGATGACGAGCGCTGTGTTCCTGGCGCGGATGCGCGCCACCGTATCGCGGTAGTGCGACAGCTCCATAGACGGCCGGCCATCGGGATAGCGCACGTGGATGTGCACGATGGCGGCACCCGCATCGGCCGCCGCCAGGCAATCGTCGGCGATCTGCTCGGGCGTGCACGGCAGCTTCGGGTTCATGTCGAGCCGCGTGAGATTACCCGTCACCGCGCACGTGAGAATGGTACGTTTTGCCGTCGTCATGTCGGTTGTTTCCTGCCCATGCTGATCTCGTCCGATCGTCCGTCGATGCCAACGTCCGGACGCCTACCGGACCTTCGTAGCCCGGCTGCCGTCGCCGCCGCCAGCCCCGCATGACGAGTACGGCTCGAATTCCGCCTCCTCGCGCACGCCGCCGGCCGATCGCCAGACCACCCCGATCGCGAAGTGCTCGAACCTGCCCCCTGGACAGGCTCGCTCAAGCCATGCAAAACGCGCCGGGTCCGCCCCGAAGGGCGGCGAGAGAAAGAATTTCCAAGGGAGACCGGGATCATGGCATTCGAGATGGGCATTATCGGCGTGGGCTGGTGCGGAGGCATCCGCGCGATCACGGCGGCCGACAATCCGCAGATCTCGAAGCTGCACATCTGCGACATCAAGCCGGACCGGCTGGCCGAGGTCGTCAAGCTCTCCAAGCCCGCCACCTACACGACGGACTATCGGGAGATACTCACCAACCCCGACATCAAGATGGTGATGATCTCGACGACCCCGGAAAGCACGCACTACCCCATCTGCAAGGACGCGCTGCTCGCCGGCAAGCACGTCCTCATCGAAAAGCCGATCGCGGCCCAGCGCCACGAGGCCGACGAGCTGATCGCGCTCGCCGAGAAGAAGGGCCTCGTGCTCACCGTCGGCTACTCGCAGCGCTTCAACCCGCGCATCGCCTACATCAAGAAGGTCGTCGAGGACGGCACCATCGGCGAACCCGTGACAGCGCTGTCCTCGCGCAATCTCGCTTCAGATCTCGGCGGCCGTATCCAGGGCCGCACGAAGCTCTCGCTCGCCACGATGGAAGCAACGCACGATCTCGACTTCCTGCTGTGGGTGCTGGCGCCGAGAAAGCCGATCCGCGTCTACAGCCAGGTAGCGGCCAAGCGCATCGCCAAGGGCACGTCGAACGCGCCCGACCACCAGTGGCTGATGGTGACCCTCGACGACGGCACGACGATCACGGTGGGCGCCGGCGCGATCATGCCGCCGGGCCATCCGCAGTACTGCCAGACCTACATGCAGATCATCGGCACCGAGGGCGCGCTGACGATCTACGACGACCGCTCGGAAGTGACGCTCAACACCGTGCAGCACGGCATCCGCTATCCCATGTCGACGATGCCCGGCGAGTTCGTCGGCCACGTCTTCGAAGGCCCCATGGCGACCGAGACCAACTACTTCATCGACTGCGTCGCGCGCGGCAAGCCGGTGATGGTCAAGCCTGCCGAAGCCCGGCAGGTCATGGAGGTGTATGTCGCAGCCGACATCTCGGCCGAGCGCAACGAGCCCGTCACGCTCCCGCGCAACGACTGATCGCGGAGGTGCAGGACGCCGTCGGTCCGGCACCATCGCACGCGCTCGCCGGGTGCCGCCGTTAATCTCAACCGATATCGTCATGGCGGCGCCCAGATCCCAAGGGTAACATCGCGGTCCCATTGCTCCTGGACCGGATCACCCGCGTGACCAACATCGTCATCACCTACCGCCGCGACGACGTCCCGGCGGAAGCTCATCGCATCCACGACGCCATCGTCTCCCAGGTCGGCCGCAGCGGCGTTGCGATGGCCGACGAGGTAACGCCGCTCGTCCGCCCGCCCGAGGCAGGCGATGCGCTGATCGTCGTCCTCGGCCGGCGCTGGCTGGACCTGATGCGCGGGCACGATGCGCGCGGCGAGAGAGACGAGGTCCGCAGCCTGATCGCGTCCGCACTGCGCCGCGGGGTCACCGTGATCCCCGTCCGGGTCGGTCGGTCCGACACCATGCCGGCGCCGCTGAAGCCCGAAGATCTCCCCGTCGACCTCACCCAACTCGCCTCGGTGAAGTCCCGGACCATCGCACCCGATCGCCTCGATCTCGACGCGATGGCGCTGCTGGGTGCGGTGCGCCCCGCGCAGATCGTTACCGTCGGTGAACGACGGCCGGGCAACTCCATGCTGAAGATGTGGCTGTGGGCAGCCGGCGTGATGGCGGCAACCGTCCTCTTCGCCAACCTCATGGCCTACCTTTCGGGAAGCCTCGGCCGCCCCGGCGCAGCGCCCACCGCCGTAAAGGCCCCGACCGGCATCACCCTGTCGACCTGGTCGAGCGAAGGCCGGATCCGCCGCGCGATCGAAGCAGCGCTCGCCAAGGGACGCCGCCCCGACGAAGCCCGGCGCTGCCAATGGGCGCTGATCGAGGCTACCGATACCGGTAGCATCGTCTTCGCCACCGCCAGCGCCGATCTCGATCTCGCCAGCCATCAGACGCTCGACAAGCTCGCGCAGATCATCCGCAATTGCCCGGATTTCATCGTCGAGGTCGAAGGCCACACCGACAGCATGGGCGAGCCCGCCAACAATCAGCGGCTATCGGAGCGCCGCGCAGCGAGCGTGCGCGACTACCTGTTGCGGGTGGGCGTGGCGGCGACCTCACTGAGTGCGACCGGCTACGGCGATACGCGCCCGGTCGCGCCCAACGACAGCGCAGCGAACATGGCGCGCAACCGTCGTATCGAGTTCAACATCTCCGCACGCTGACCCGCGCACGCCAGCACACCCGTGCCAACATCTCGGTCCCAACACCAGGGTGCCAACACCAGGGTAATGTCGAGCCGGAGAGCCCGCCATGCCGCGACTGGAATTCTGGTACGATCTCGCGTCCAACTACGCGTATCTCTCGGCGATGCGGATCGACAAGCTCGCTGGCGCCGCAGGCGTCGACATCGTGTGGCGGCCATTTCTGCTCGGGCCGATCTTCAAGGCGCAGGGTTGGAATACTTCCCCGTTCAATCTCTATCCCGCCAAGGGCCGCAACATGGTCCGGGACATGGAGCGCATCGCGGCGGATCGCGGGCTCCCGTTCGTGATGCCGAAGGCATTTCCCGCGATGAGTCTCACCGCGGTACGCATCGCGCACACGGGCGAGGACGAAGGTTGGACGCCACGCTTCACGCGGGCAGCGTTCTCAGCCGGGTTCGGCGAAGGCGCCGACATCGCCGACGCCGCCGTGCTCACGCGCATCCTGACGAGCCTCGGGCTCGACGCTCCCGCGGTTCTCGACGCCGCTGATTCCGCCGAGGTCAAGGAAAGCCTGAAGGCGCGTACCGCGGCCGCACAGGCCAAGGGGATCTACGGCGCACCGAGCTTCGTCACCGAGACCGGCGAACTGTTCTGGGGCGACGACCGCCTCGAGCAGGCCCTGGCATGGGCCAAGACCACCCGATAGGCGGACGGCATAGCCGGACGACATAATCTCGCGGCCTTCGCGCTCACGGCGCGTCGTGTTACACCTCGGCCAACGAGACGACTGAACACGACCGGCGCCCGATCGAAAGCGCCTCATGGGAGGACCGAATGACCGCACGCCCGATGGCTCACCGCCACGACCGCCGCCGCATCTCACGCCGCGGAATGCTCGCCGTCGCGAGCGCTGCAGCCGTTGCAGCCCCCCTCGCGTTTCAAGCCCCCGCAGCCCGCGCGGCCTATCCCGACAAGCCCGTGCGCATCGTCGTCGCGAATTCCGCGGGCGGACCATCCGACATCATGGCCCGCACCGTCGCCCCCCTCCTGCAGCAGGCGCTCGGCAGCTCGTTCATCGTCGAGAACATGGGCGGCGGCGGCGGCAACATCGGCATGGGCCGCGTGGCGCGCTCCGAACCCGACGGCTACACGTTGCTTCTGTCGACGAGCGGCTACGTCGTGAACCCCGGTCTCTACGCAACGCTTCCCTATGATCCGTTCAAGGATTTCGCGCCCATAGCAGAGCTCGGCGTGTCGCCCAACGTGATCGCGGTGCTGCCGTCGCTGGGCGCCAAGACGGTGAAGGATCTGGTCGCGCTCGCTGCCAAGGATCAGTCGAAATTCAACATCGCGACGCCCCCGGTCGGCACGACGCCGCAGCTCGCGGCGGAGCTGTTCAAGGCCGGCAACAAGCTGAAGGATGTCGCCGTCATCATCCATACCGGCGGCGGGCAAGCCCTGCAGGCGCTGCTGTCGAACTCGGTCCAGATCAGCATCGGCGTTCTCGCGCCGGCCCATCCGCAGATCAAGGCCGGAAAGGTGGTCGGGCTCGCCGTCACGAGCGACAAGCGCTGGCACGACCTGCCGGACATCCCGACCATGGTCGAACTCGGCTACAAGAACTTCGTGTCGGAAACCTATACCGCTCTCCTCGCCCCGGCGAAGACGCCACCCGACATCGTCGCCACGCTCGAGAAGGCGACGCTGACCGCGCTCAACAAGCCCGACGTCAAGGCGAGACTGCTCGCATCCGGCTTCACGGTCACCGCCCGGACCGGCAAGGGTCACATGGACAGGATCGAGAAAGAAGTGCCGATGTTCAAGAAGATCATCCAGGATGCCGGCATCAAGCTCCCCAATGCGAAATGAGCCCAAGCGCGGCATTCCCCGGCACGCGAGGTCGAGCAACGTCCAGACACGCCCGACCTCGCCGCTGAGCCGACACGCCGGTTGGCCGGGTTGACCCTGCCGAACGGAGCGGGCTAGAGCGGAACCTGGCGCAAACAGACGGTGCTCTCCGCAACGGAAGCAACCAACGTCACGTCATCGGGAGGATCACATGGACCGCCGTACATTCGTCGCCGGCACTGCAGCCGCCGGAGCCACACTTGCCGGAACTACACTTGCCGGAACCACACTTTCGACGGGCGCCGCCTTCGCGCAAGGCGCCTATCCCTCACGCGCCGTCACACTGATCAATCCCTTCCCCCCCGGCGGCGCCGCCGACGTCGTCGGACGGCCACTGGCCGCAGTGCTCGAGCCGATCCTGAAACAACCCGTCGTGATCGAAACGAAGGCCGGTGCAGCGGGCGCTGTCGGCGCGCAGGTCGCTGCGAGCGCCAAACCGGACGGCTATACGCTGCTCGTGCACATCGTATCCCTGTCGGGCTTCTCCGAGGTCGATCGCGTCTACGGCCGCCCCGTCAAGTTCACCAACGACGACTTCATTCCGATCGCGCGGCTGATCGCCGACCCGATGGTCCTCCTCGTCAACGACCAGGTGCCCCACAAGTCCCTGAAGGAGCTGGTCGACGCAGCCAAGGCCAAACCGGATTCGCTGATCTTCTCGTCTTCGGGTCTGCACGGCGCTCTGCACCTGCCGATGGCGCTTTTCAACAAAGCCGCCGGCATCAAGCTGAAGCATCTGCCGACGAACGGCGGCGGCCCCGCGCTCACCGCGCTGATCGGCAACAACTCGCAGGTGCTGGTCTCGTCGTTCGCCGCCGCCAACGCCCAGATCAAGGCCGGTAAGGCGCGGCCACTCGCTTCGTTCGGCGCCAAGCGCGACCCGAACCACCCGAACGTGCCGACGCTGAAGGAGCTCGGATACGATATCGAGTTCTATCTGTGGGTCGGCCTGTTCGCGCCCAAGGGAACGCCCACCGCCATCGTCGACACGTTGCGCAGTGAGGTGAAAAAGGCCGTCGTCACCGAAAAATTCGAAAGCGCCATCAAGAACCTCGGCCAGTCCGTCGCGTATCTCGACTCCGCCGACTTCAAGAAGTTCTGGGATGCCGACGCCAAGCGCGTCATAGAAGCGGTGCGAACCATCGGCAAGATCTGAGTATCGACAGCACACGTCGGTACTCACGTCGTCCCGGCCACAATGAGCGGCGCGTCAGCCGCGAACGCGAACCCGGACCCGGCACCAGAAGAGCGCGAAGCGCACCATGGGGAGCCCCAGCCGCTCCTTGTCCCAGGCCCCGGATCGACCGCGCCGCTGAAAAACGGCTCGCCGTCCGGGGTGACGCTCAGCATTGATTTGCCCTGCGATCCCTCCCTCCGTCGATCGAGGCTACCTTGACAATCCGCCGGGATCACATCGCCGCCGCCGCGCTCATCGTGCTGGGCATCGCGGTATTCCTGCTGGGCCACGACCTGCCGTTCGGCACACCTGCGTCGCCGGGACCGGGCATGCTGCCGACGCTGGCCGCCGGCCTGATGATGGCGCTGGCATTGGTGCTGCTGCTGATGGCGGGCTCCAGCCCGCCGCTGGCCACCATCGCATGGGACGATCTTCCGCATGCGCTGATCGTCGTCGTCGCGACCGCGGCGGCGGCAGCGGCCTACACGATCCTGGGCTTTCCCGTCACGATCTGGCTGCTGCTGTTCGGCCTGATCTGGGGCGTCGAGCGCATGCCGCTCGTCACCTCGCTGGCCATTTCCATCGGCATGACCGGCGCCACCTACATGCTGCTCAAGTCGCTTCTCAAACAACCGATGCCCCAGGGCATCTTCGGCATCTAGTGGATCATTTGTGACCATGCGCGTGGCCGTTGCAATCGTCTGCAGTGCTCTCTTTTTGATGGGATGCGAAGACAATCGCGCGTCCAAGGATCGGATTGACGCCAAGTCACCAAACGCTGTTTTGACTTGGGCAAAGAAGCACTGGTCTTATCTAAAGAATGTTGAATATCGATCGGGGATTCTCGAGATTACCCCAAATCCACGGCCGGCGTCCGATGACCTATTCATGATCGGAGACTTCGCATTCAACTTCCTCAAGGCGTACAAGTCCGCTGCCGCAAACCCAGACGCAATCAAGACTCTCCGTTTGACCTGGACCGCCGAGTTGGTTGATCAGTACAAAAATAGTGTGGGCAGACAGGAGATCATTGCCCTCCGCTATGACGTCGCAGAGGCTCTAAAATACAACTTTGACCGCGCCTCGCTGTACGATGTTATGAATGCTGCACAACTCCAAATTCTGCATCCGGTCGCCAGAAATGCCGCAGAAAAATACTGCACCGAAAAAGTCAAGAAGTGGTCTCATCGCTTCTGTGCTCGCTATTTGTGACGAAGGAAGAACGAATTGGGCACGACAATCGACAGCCTGATGCTGGGTTTCTCCGTCGCGTTCCAGCCCGACGTGCTGCTCTATGCCTTCCTCGGCTGCCTCGTCGGTACGCTGGTCGGCGTGCTGCCCGGCGTCGGCCCCCTCGCCGGCATATCGATCCTGCTGCCGGTGACGTTCGGCCTCGACGCGACCAAGGCGATCATCATGCTCGCCGGCATCTACTACGGGTCGCAGTACGGTGGCTCGACGACGTCGATCCTGATGCGAATACCCGGCGAGGCATCCTCCGTGATGACTTGCCTCGACGGCTACGCGATGGCGCGCAAGGGACGCGCCGGCGCTGCCCTCGCGATCGCTGCCGTCGGCTCTTTCGTGGCCGGAACCTTCGGCATTTTGATGCTGACGCTTCTCGCCCCGCCGCTCGCGTCGTTCGCGCTGCGTTTCGGCCCGCCCGAATACACCGCCCTGCTGGTGCTCGGCCTCGTCTTCCTCGCGTATATGTCGTCGACCTCGCTCGTCCGGACGCTGCTGATGGCGTGTGTCGGACTTCTGCTGGGGTGTGTCGGCATCGACGTGATGAGCGGCCAGTTCCGCTATGCGTTCGACATCAAGGAGCTGGCCGACGGCGTCGGCATCGTGCCGGTTGCAGTGGGCCTGTTCGGTCTCGGCGAGATCCTGTCGACGCCATCACGCAAGGTCCAGGGCGAGGTTCTGCAGCCCAAGCTCTCGGAGCTGATGCCGACGCGCGACGAGTGGCGCCAATCCGCGATGCCGATCGCACGCGGCTCGGTGCTCGGCTTTCTCGTCGGCATCGTGCCGGGCTCGGCGCACATCATCTCGAGCTTCATGTCGTACGCGATCGAGCGCAAGATCTCGAAGACGCCCGAGGAGTTCGGCCACGGCGCCGTCGCCGGCGTCGCGGGACCGGAGGCCGCCAACAACGCCGCCTCGACCGGTGCATTCGTGCCGATGCTGTCGCTGGGCCTGCCGACCGGCCCGATCACGGCCGTTCTGATGGCGGCGCTGATGATCCACGGCGTCTCGCCGGGGCCGCAACTGGTCACCGAGCACCCCAAGATCTTCTGGGGCTTCATCGCGTCGATGTACGTCGGCAATCTCATGCTGCTGCTGTTGAACCTGCCGCTGGTCGGCTTGTTCGTCAGCGTTCTGCGGATCCGTTACGCCTACCTCTATCCGATCATCATCATGTTCTGCATCATCGGCGTCTACGAGGTGAACCACTCCCTCATCGACGTCTGGATCATGCTGATCATGGGCGTCGTCGGCTATTTCCTGCGCAAGTTCGATTTCGATCCTGCACCTCTGGTGCTGGGCCTCGTGATCGCGCCGATCTTCGAACTGAGCCTGCGGCAATCCCTGGTGATGTCGGGCGGGGACTACATGATCTTCGCCCAGCGCCCGTTCGCCGCGGTGCTGTTCTCGATCTCGGCACTGTTGCTGTTGATGTCGATGTGGTCGGCCTTCAGCCAGCACAAGGACTGGCGCGCGAAGCTGTCGGAAGCCGAAGCGGGAACCGAAACGCCGCCGCAGAAGTGAGCACACGAAAAGGCCGCACCCGGTCGATCCGGATGCGGCCTGATCCTCGTCGAGCCCTATCTCAGGCGCGTGCGCGCACGCGCCGGCCGGCGAGCGAGACGAAGCGGTATCCGATATCCACGTGGATGTGGTTCATGCCCGGATAGGTCATCGTGCCCCCGGCCGTGTGGTTGGCCATCAGCCAACGCACGATCTCGGCTTTCTTGCCGCGCGGGGCATGGAAATCGACCGCTTGGCCGCTGGCGTGTTTGGACATCTTACGGGTTCCGCGGATGCGGGCGCCGGGACGGCAGGTCGACACGATCTTGACGGCGCCGAAGCGGGCTTCGATCCGGTTGAGCAGCGCCCGGGTGGAGCCGGTCAGGCAGCCGCGGCTGGTCGATGCCCCTCCGCTGCCGCCATAGCTCACGCGAGCCTCGGCTTCACCGGCGGCGTAGGCGAGGACGCAGAATGCGCTTACGAGCGCGAGACAGAGTCTCGTGATCATCACAGTCACTCCTGGTTGGATGGCCCGTTGGCACGCGGGAAGGTCTGAAGGTGCCGGGATGAACGGGCGCTTCGCTGCGGTTCTGCAGCGGGATCGGCTGCCAGAGCGGCGAGCCGGAGCGTCGGGGGCAGCAGTCGCGTGCCGCGGATCACTCGGGGCGGCCAATTAAAGGTTGCAGCTCCCCAGGCAAAGTCTTCGTCCGAAATGATGGTTAACGGCGATGATGCCGATATGCACCACTCCCCAGTCTCGGCCGCATCCGAGCAGGGAGTTCGAGGGCGACACTCGAGCCCGCCGCGATATTGTCGGAATTTGGCCAGATAGCGCTGGACCGAGCCCCTCGAGCACCGGAAGTCCGCAAGACGTGTCAGCCCACCGTTCACAGTCCAGTTCCCAGACCCGCCTCTACCTGATGCTGGCCAGCAGTGAGGGAGCCGAGGCGCGTCTCAGGTCGGCCCTTTCGGCCGCGACCTTCGATGCCGTTATGATCTCTCCCCCCTCCGGAAGCGCGCGCGACCAAGCCGCCCTGCAAGCCCTTGTGGCTCTCGCGCAGGCTCACAACGCAGCCGCCCTCGTCGCGGGCGATCCCGCACTCGCGAAGGCCACCCGCGCCGACGGCGTCCACCTGCCGTGGAGCGAGGACCTGGACGACCGCTACGACGCCGCGCGCAAGGCTCTCGGCCCACGTGACATCGTCGGTGTCGAGGCATCCGGCTCCCGGCACGTTGCCATGACCCTGGCTGAAGCCGGCGCGGACTACGTCGCCTTCGGACGGACGCCGCTTCCAGCCGAAGGCGCACAAGACATCGAAGGGCAGAACGACTTGGTGCAATGGTGGGCGGAGGTCTTCGAGATCCCCTGTGTCGCCCTCGATGTTCGCACAGTCGAGGAAGCCGAGGCCCTCGCGCGCAGCGGTGCCGACTTCATCGGCATCGAAGCCGAGGCAGGTCTCTCGGCGGACGCCATGGCCACCCGCGTCCGCGCGATTGCAGCAGCGTTGGAAGCAGCCGCCACCATCAGGGATGCCAAGCCCGATCTCTCTTCGTCGAGGAGCGAGCGATGACACGATCTCCCTGCGCCCGGCCGCTCGCAAGTCTCGCTGCACTCGCGCTCGTCGCCGGCTCGTGCGCCGCCGCACAGGCCCAAACGAGTTCCTGGACCTCCCGCACGGAAGGAGCAGCCCCCCCGTCCCCCCCGCCCGGCGTCGTCCTGATGCCGCGGCCCCCCGGCTCCAAGGCCCGCCAGCTCAACACCGGCCCGGAAGCCTCGACCAAACAGGCCCCCATCACCGGCCGATCCGAGCCCAAGGCCAGCGCCCTGAAGCCGGGCAGCGGAGGCCCGGTCCAGGCGCGTACCGCCTCCACCAGCGGAGGCAGCGATCCCGCCTATTTCGCTTTCGATCACGCCCACTTCATCACGGCCCTGAAACTCGCGGAGCAGGCTGCAGAGAAAGGCGAGCCCGAGGCCCACACCCTCATCGCCCGCATCCACGCCGAGGGGCATGGCGTGCCGAAGAACCCTGCGCTCGCCACCAAGTGGTACCAGCGTGCAGCGGAGCTGGGCGATCCCGAAGGCGCATTCGCGCTCGGTCAGATCTATGTGGAAGGCCGCGGCGTTCCCAAGGACTACGACCTCGCGGCGTCCTACTTCGAAAAAGCCGCGATGAAGGGCCACGTCTGGGCGAACTACAATCTCGCCCTGATGTTCCTGTCGGGCCGCGGCAAGCCGGAGAACCCCATTCGCGGCGCGCAGCACCTCGCCTATGCCGCCGAGAAGGGCGTTCCGGCCGCGCAGTACGATCTGGCGACGCTGTTCGTCAACGGCCACGGCGTGCCGGCCGACGGCTATCTGGCCTCGCGCTGGCTGAGACGCGCAGCCGACCTCGGCATGCCCGAAGCCCAGTTCGACTACGCCGTCCTGTTGTTGAAGGGAAGCGGCCTGAACGAAGACCGGCCCGATGCGTTGCGCTTGTTGCGCGCCGCCGCCGAACAAGGCCTCGCGGCCGCCCAGAATCGCCTCGCCCACGCCCTGCTCGAAGGGCTCGGCGGCGCGAAAAACCCCCGCGAAGCCGCGAAGTGGCGCATCCTGGCCCGCGAGCAGGGGCTACCCGACGATGGCCTCGATGGACAGGTGAAGCGCATGTCCTCATCCGACCGCGCGGCCGCAGAACTCGCAGCGGCCGACTGGCGCGAACGCGCCTTCATCGGCGCTGCCCAGAATTAGCGACTGTCGCCGGTAGAATCGAGGCTGTCGCGCCGCGCCGCGTCGAGAATAGTGCGCGGCCGGGGTCCATGCCTATCCCCTTGCCTCAGGCGCTGGCTCAAAATCGCATGGCCGACCAACGTCATAGGTGGTCGGGTGCAGATCATGGGGCCGACGTGCCACTTGGTTGATATCGCAGCCATTTCCGCGCTCACGCCTGAGGCAAGGGGATAGGCATGGCCGGGGTCCGTCATCGCCCGGTTCAGCCGGGTGATCCACGACACGGTGCAATTCGTCCACTTATCCGGGGCGAACCATGGCGGGGCGATGGCCTCTGAACGAGCGGTAAAACCGCTTCGGCGGAGAAATTGAAGAAATCAGAAACAACGAGGCGGGCCGTGCATCACACGGACCCGCCTCGTCTATCCGGCAAGTCTCGGGAAATCGTCGGATTATTCAGCGCAGAGTTTATACGGGCTCGGAACAGACATCTTGTTGTCCACGCGAATATTGAAGATGCCGGTGTAGCTGGCCGGGAAATTGAATTTGCAGCGCGTTTTCAAATCCGCAGTCTGCTCGCAGACGTCATTGCCGTAGAAGTCGGTAACTGTGAGCTCGAGCTGAGAGCCTGAGGATTCGAGCTTCACGGCAGCCTTCGTATCCCACATCGACTCCTTGTACTTGGACGAGAGTTCCGCCCAATCGGCCGGCCCCACATCTCCCTCGATGCAGGAAATGCCAGGATTGAGCTGCTGGGCCGAAGCTGCGCCGACACCGATGAGAGCTGCGACCACTGCGACGCCGAGGGCTGCGAACCTGGTCTTGAAGAGCATGGGAGAGTTCCTTTCGAGTTGTGCTGATACCGCAAAGCTATATCAGTCGAATTAAAACCCAGCCAAACGGCGCCAGCCATTTTTCGGCAAACTCTCATAAAATCCAGCAATTGGGATCTACCAATTTTAAACCACACCCGAACGTCTCCCGTCACATTTCCTGTAAGAATGGCGGAAAGCCCCGATTGCTGGCATTTTTAGATAAATCATCGCACGAGAGTTGGCAAAAAAAAGAAACGCATCTCATAAAACAATTCGACAACAAGAAACGACAGCCTGCTCTCCCAGAAAGGAATACATCATGGCAATCAAGACATCTGCAATATCTTCATTGACCCGCGACATCCGTGGCAACGTCGCCATCACGTTCGGCCTCATCGTCATGCCGGCTGTCATGTTCGTCGGCGGCGCCATCGACTTCGGCAATGCCTACAAGGCGCGCTTGAAGGTACAATCCGCTGCCGATGCTGCCGTGCTCGCCGCTGCCGGACTGCCGAGCAATGCCACCGAAGCTGCGCGAAAGGCCCTGGCCGTAAACGTCTTCCAGGCAAATACCACTGGAATGAGCGGCATCACAGCATCCGCATTGGTGACCGGCAATACCGTCTCCCTGACGGCGACGTCCGCCATGCCCACCTCGTTTCTGAGGATCGCTCGCATCGATACGCTGAGTGTCGGTGGCAGCGCCAGCGGCACCGTTTCCTACAGCAGCAACACCACGACCACCACAACCTCATCGACGACTGCCGCAGGCGTCTGCCTGCTCGCACTGGACCCCGGCAGCACCGTCGAGGGCTTCAAGTCGCAGGGCACTCCCGAAGTGCACTATGAAAACTGCTGGGCCCACACGAATTCGACCAAGCCCGCTTCGAACAACTCCGGCGCTGTCACCGGCGGCGGCTCCGGCGCGATCGTCATCGGCGCCGGCACGAGTGCGGTCGGCGGCAAGAGCCCCGATGCCGATGCGATCTACACGCCCGCTCCCGTCGTCGGCGCCAGCGTCGTGGCAGACCCCTTCGCGACGGTCAGCGCCTATACACTGCCGTACTCGTCCTATCAGTCGACGTTCACTGCGCCGGAGATGCCGTCCTCTTGCAAAGCGAGCGGCTTGAACCTGAAGAAGAATACCTTCACCCTCGAGCCCGGGCGCTACTGCGGCGGCATCACGGTCATGGCGAACGCGACCGTGACCTTCCAGCCGGGTGTCTACTACATCGACGGCGGCCAGCTCAACTTCCAGTCCGGTGCCAAGGTCACCGGCAATGACGTGCTGTTTTATCTGAACGGCATCCAATCCGGCTTCTCGATCGTCGGCTCCGGCAATGGCGGCTACGTCCGGCTGAAGGGCCGAACGTCCGGCACCGACAGCCTCAAGGGCTTCGTCCTGATCGCCCATCCCAACGCGTGGCGCGGCCTGACGTCCAACATCCAGGGCGGAACCGAGCTCAGCATCGAAGGCATGATCTACACTCCGACCCAGCACATCGAGATCACCGGCGGCGGACAGGTAAACGCCAACTCGAACTTCTTCTCCATCGTGGCCAAGAGCTTCCAGTTCCAGGGCAACGGCCGCTTCGACCTCAAGGCCTGGAACGCCGCCAGCAATATGCCGAACCGGATGCCGCAGAAGGACATCCAGAGCGCAACCCAGACGACGACGACGACGCAAATCGTCGACAAGGTTCAGCTCAACGCGAACTGATCCCGACCCGGCACAACGCAACGGGAACCCGGAACCGCAGCGAGGCGCGAACCTCCCTGCGGTTCTTCCGTCCGCGCCCGCTCCGTCTACCGCGGCCCCATCCGGTCGAGCGCGCTTTGCAGGATGATGGTCGCCGCCAGCTTGTCGATCACTTCAGCGCGGCGTCGGCGGCTCTGGTCGGCCTCGATCAGCATCCGCTCGGCCGCCGCCGTCGTCAGCCGCTCGTCCCACATCAGGATCGGCAGATCCACCGCCTGATTGACGTTCCGCGAGAAGGCTCGCGTCGCCTGTGCCCGCGGCCCCTCGGAACCGTCGAGGTTGATCGGAAAGCCGAGAACGAGGCCCTTGATCTCGTGCTCGGCGATGATTTCCTGCAACCGCACCAGATCGGCCTTGAATTTCGTGCGCCGGATCGTCTCCAGAGGCGAAGCGATCATGCGGGTCAGGTCTGACAACGCGATCCCGATCGTCTTCGTGCCGAGATCGAGCCCGATCAGCCGCGCGTGCCCGACGAACAGGGCGCGGAAACTCTCGATATCGAAATGCGTCTCGCCCACCGGGTCACCTCGGGTTGTGTCGACACGCGTCTCCTAACATGGAACAACGCCGCGCAACCCGCAATTTCGCCGCCTTAACCAAGCCCGACGAGACCGAAACGCAGCATCTTCCCGGCGACGCTTCGTGCTTGGTTCACCGCGTAGCTTCCCTTAAGTTGCCGCCGGAACTGGAGACCGTTCACCAGCAACGCGTCTCACCTGCCGACAGGAGCCGCAATGACCGAGACGACCGCCGCCAGCCAGTCCACGAGGGACACCGCCCCGACGGCTGGCCGGGTGGGCCCGAGCAATCTCCTGCTCGTCGGCGCTTTCACCCTGACCACGTTTCTGTCCGCGCTCCTGCTGTTCTCGATCCAGCCCATGTTCGCGAAGATGGTGCTGCCGATCCTCGGCGGTGCGCCGTCGGTGTGGGCGGTCGCACTGTGCTTCTTTCAGGGCGCGCTGCTCGCGGGCTACTGCTACGCCCATGCCCTCAACCGCTACGCCCCGTGGAAATATTCCGGCCTGATCCATCTGGCCCTGTTCGCGATTGCGATGACGGCACTGCCGATCGGACTGCCGCTGGGATGGCGCGAGCCGCCGCCGGGCGATCCCTACTTCTGGCAGATGGGCCTGTTCGCGGTCGCGGTCGGCATCCCGTTCGTTGCGGTCTCGGCCAACGCACCACTGCTGCAGGCCTGGTTCGCGCGCACCGGACACCCCAACGGCAACGATCCCTACTTCCTCTATGGCGCGAGCAATCTGGGCAGCTTCTTCGCGCTGCTCGCCTATCCCCTGCTGCTCGAGCCGCAATTCGGATTGACCGCGCTGTCGCGGCAATGGACGCTCGGGTTCGTTCTGCTGGGCTTCGCCATCGCCGTCTGCTTCTGGCTGCTGCGGCTCGCGGCCGATCCTCGCACGAGCACGACTAGCGCCGAAGCGATCGCGACCGCGCCTGCCGAACCATCACCGAGCTGGACCGCGAGACTGGGATGGATCGGGCTCGCACTCGTACCCTCCGCCCTGCTCACAGCTTACACCACACATATCGCCACCGACGTCGCTTCCGCGCCCCTGATCTGGGTCGGGCCGCTGTCGCTCTACCTGCTGACGTTCGTGCTCGTCTTCCGCGACCGCCCGATCGTCTACCTGCCCTGCCTTCTCGCGGCCGCGGCCGCTGGTTACGCGCTCGTTCCCGGCGTCCTGTTCAATCTGCCGGGTTTCAGCTCGCTATCGATGCCCGGCTGGTTCCCCGCCGTAAGCGCGATCACGACATCGGTGCTCTTCACCTGGGCCTACAGCCGCCCGTTGCTGACGTCGTCCCAATGGCTGCTGACGTTCCATCTGGCCGCGCTGCTGGTCGCGTTGCTGCAGCTCTCCCAGACCCGCCACGACAACCTCTTCATCTCGTCGGCCACCGGCGTCGCCGCCTTCTTCCTGTCGGCGCTGGTCGCTCATCGCACGCTCTACGACGCGCGCCCCCCCGCCCGGCATCTCACCGAGTTCTATCTGTGGATGTCACTGGGCGGCGTACTCGGCGGATTGTTCGCGGCCCTCGTCGCGCCGCAACTGTTCAGCGAGGTCCTCGAATATCCGATCCTGCTCGCCCTCACGATGGCCTGCCGGCCCGGCGCGTTGCGTGTTCCGCTGAAGGATCGCGAAGAGCTGCTGTGGCTTTGGCTGATCGCTTCCGCGGGAGCGCTGACGGTCTGGTGGTCGCGGCTCATGGACATCGAGGACAAGCTGTATGCGTGGTCGGGTTCGGTCGCCGAGAACCTGACGTTTCTCGATCTCGGCAAGTGGCTGTCACAGCCGTTGCGGCAGATGTACCTCTACGGCATGGCCGCCGTGATCGCGCTCGTGTTCGCCGGCCTGCTGCTCTACTGGCGCCGATATCCCGCCCGCCAACTCGTCGCCGCGTTCGTGATGTGCCTCGCCATCGTCACGCTGCCCTCGTCGGTAAAGCGCAGCTATGGCCTCAACGCGATAGCCGAGCGCAGCTATTTCGGCGTCTACCGCGTATCCGTATCGCACGATCGCCAGTTCCAGGTGCTCACGCACGGAACCACGCTGCACGGCGCCCAGCGCATCATGGACAACACCGGCGCGATCGTGAACGACACGACGCCGGGCACCTACTACCATCCGGAAAGCCCGATGGCGAAAACCGTGGACGTCGTGCGCGAGCGCCTGGAAAGCGCCGGCCGCAAGGGCCGCTACGGTGTCGTCGGTCTCGGCACCGGCTCACTCGCCTGCTACGCCAGGGAAGACGAGCAGTGGCGCTTCTTCGAGATCGATCCCGTCATCGTCGGCATCGCGTCCGATCCGCTGAAATTCTCGTTCATCAGCAACTGCCAGCCCAAGCTCGACCTCGTGCTCGGCGACGCCCGTCTGACGATCGCCAGGGAGCCCGACCATTCCTACGACCTGATCATCGTCGACGCGTTCTCGTCGGACGCCATCCCCGTGCATCTGCTGACAGCCGACGCGATCAAGCTCTACGCCAGCAAGCTCAAGCCGGACGGCGCGATGCTTCTGCACATTTCCAACCGCTACCTCGATCTCGAAAGCGTACTGGCGGCCACCACCGGCCTCGTGCCGAACATGGACGGCATTCTGCTGATCGACAACGAGGCCGACGGCAGCTACGGCTCGACCCAGTCGACGGCCGGCGTGCTATCGACCGACAAGGCGACGCTGGAGCCGTTCCGCAAGCTCGAAATCGCCCGCGAATTCGACGCCACCAGGATGCGCGGCTGGACCGACGACTTCTCCGACATCCTCGCCCCGTTCATGTCGCGCTGGCGCGGTCGGCCCTGAGACGGCGCGCGGCCGCCGTCTTCCCCATGTGATCGCCGGCTTCGATCGGGTTTGGTTGCACCGCAACCGGCCAGGGGATAAGACTCGCCTCGCGTTCACCACGCACTGATTTCACTGGCACCGGGGAAGCTCGTTCAATGCAGGTCGACCAGGCCACCGTCGGGCGGATCGCGCGCTTGGCTCGCATCAGGATCACCGACGAGGAAGCGAAGGGCCTCGAAGGCGAGCTGACGGGGATCCTCAAGTGGGTCGAGCAGCTCGGCGAGGTCGACACGACCGGCGTCGAGCCGATGACGCGCGTCGTGCCGATCGACCTCAAGCAGCGCCGGGACATCGTCACCGATGGCGAGATCGCCGAGGACGTCACCCGCAATGCACCGATGTCGGAAAACCATTTCTTCGTCGTCCCCAAGGTCGTCGAATAAACCGCGGCCCGCACTTCGACGCTAACCGCCGAAACCCAACCAACGGAGGCTCAGATGCGCGTGATCTTCGCCGTTTTCGGTCTGCTTCTGCTGATTACCGGCGGCGTACTGCTGCTGATCCCCAGGGAAGAGCCCCGCGCGCAGTCGCGCAGCATAAACACCCAGCAGGTCGTCAGCCTCGCCGTGCAGACGCGCAATCTCGCCGAGCAGGTGAACGCGCCGCTTTCGATCCTGTTCGGCCTCGTCAGCCTCTACTATTCGCGCAAGCGCTACATCGTGGAGCGGGACAAGACCGGTTCCGACCGGTCGTCGTGAGGCGGATGACATCGGACATGCGGATCGCGAAACGATATCTCGCCACGGCGGTGTTGGCAGCAGCATGTGCGGCTTCACCGGCACACGCCCAGATGACGGCCACGTTCCTCGACGGCCCCTACACGATGTCCGAGGCAGCGTGCGCGAAACTGAAGGCGCTGGAAGCCGGCGGTCCGAAGAATGCAAGCACGGTGCCCTGGCACGTCCTGCGCACGGGCATCGGGCACTGGGAGGGATCATGCGGCTATCGCCAGATCACGGAACGCAAGAAGGGCGTGGAGTGGCGGATCTCGGCCGTCTGCCACGACGGGCCGAGAACGACGCGTGAAGTCTATACGTGGGTGCTCAAAGGCGATGGGATTTTCGACGTGAAGCGCAGGGGCGACAAGAAGGCGGTGCGCTACACGCGCTGCGACGTGGGCAAGGGGAAGTGACGACGTGACGGATCTGACGCGGCTGACACTGGCCGAAGCCCTGGACGGGCTGACGCGCAAGCAGTTCACATCGACGGAGCTGACGAAGGCCTTCCTCGCCGCGATCGAGAACGGCAACGCCGCGCTCAACGCCTATGTGCTGCCGACGCCCGACCACGCACTGGCGCAAGCGAAAGCGAGCGATGCCCGCTTGGCGAACGGCGACGCGCGCCCCCTCGAAGGCTTGCCGCTCGGCATCAAGGATCTGTTCGCGACAAAGGGCTTCCGCACCACCGCCTGCTCGAAGATCCTCGGCGACTTCACACCGACCTACGAGTCGACCGTCACTCAGAACCTGTGGGATGCCGGCGCCATCATGCTCGGCAAGCTCAACTGCGACGAGTTCGCGATGGGATCGTCGAACGAGACGAGCGCCTTCGGTCCGGTCGTCAACCCCTGGCGCCGCAATGGCCCGGACGGGAAGCCGTCGACCGACAAGCTCGTGCCCGGCGGATCGTCCGGCGGCTCGTCGGCGTCCGTATCCGCCGACCTGTGCCTTGCCGCGACCGCTACCGACACCGGCGGCTCGATCCGCCAACCGGCCGCCCTCACGGGCACCGTCGGGATCAAACCCACCTACGGGCGCTGCTCGCGCTGGGGCACCGTCGCATTCGCCTCCTCGCTCGATCAGGCCGGACCGATCGCCAAGACAGTCCGCGACGCCGCGATCATGCTGCGGCACATGTCGAGCCACGACCCGAAGGATTCGACCTCCGTCGACACGCCCGTGCCTGACTACGAGGCCGAGTTGGGCAGGGGCATCAAGGGCCTTCGCGTCGGCGTTCCCCGCGAGTATCGCGTCGAGGGCATGTCCGCCGAGATCGACGCGCTCTGGCAGAAGGGCATCGCGTGGCTGAAGGCCGCCGGCGCCACCATCCACGACATCTCGCTGCCCCATACCAAATACGCGCTGCCGGCCTACTACATCGTCGCCCCGGCCGAATGCTCGTCGAACCTCGCGCGCTACGACGGTGTGCGCTACGGACTGCGCGTACCCGGCCGTGACCTTACGGAAACCTATGAGAACACCCGCGCGGCCGGCTTCGGCAAGGAAGTGAAGCGCCGCATCCTGATCGGCACCTACGTCCTGTCGGCCGGCTACTACGACGCCTACTACATCAAGGCGCAGAAGGTCCGCACGCTCATCAAGCGCGACTTCGACGTGGCCTGGGCGAAGGTCGACGTCGTCCTGACACCGACGACGCCGAGCCCGGCGTTCGCTGCCGGCGAAAAAAGCGGCGATCCCCTCGCGATGTACCTCGAAGACATCTTCACTGTGACCGTGAACATGGCGGGACTGCCGGGCATCTCTGTGCCGGCGGGCCTGTCGAGCCAGGGCACGCCGCTGGGCCTGCAGCTGATCGGCAAGCCGTTCGACGAGAGCACGCTGCTGCGCGCTTCCCAGGCGATCGAAGACGCGGCAGGGCGGTTCCCCGTGCCGACGCGATGGTGGGCAGCTTGAACCACGTCGCCATCATCGGCGCAGGTCCCGCCGGACTGATGGCGGCCGATGTGATCTCGGCGGCGGGCGGCGCTCGCGTGACGTTGTACGACCGGATGCCGACGGTCGGGCGCAAGTTCCTGATGGCCGGACGCGGCGGGCTGAACCTCACCCATGGCGAAGACCTCGAAGCGTTCCTCGCGCGATATGGCAAGCGCGCACCGATGCTGCGGACTGCCATCGAAGCGTTTCCCCCATCGGCCGTGCAAGCCTGGTGCGAAGACCTGGGCCAGCCGACGTTCGTCGGGTCGAGCGGCCGCGTATTCCCGAAGGCGATGAAGACATCTCCGTTGCTGCGCGCTTGGTTGCGCCGGCTCGGCGAGCGCGGCGTCGAACTGCGCACACGTCATCGCTGGACCGGCTGGACCGACGCGGACCACCTCACGTTCGAGACGCCAGACGGTCCGCAGAACATTGCAGCAGACGCCGTCGTTCTAGCACTCGGCGGTGCTAGCTGGCCCGGCCTGGGCTCCGATGGCGAGTGGACAGCAGCATTGCGCCGGGCCGGAATCGCGGTAGCATCACTCGTGCCATCCAACTGCGGATTCACGGTGTCGTGGTCGCAGGTGATGCGCGAGCGTTTTCAGGGGGAACCCCTCAAGCGCATCGCGATCACACACGGGAGCGAAACCGTACGAGGCGAGGCGATCCTCACCGCGTCGGGCATCGAAGGCGGCGCGATCTATGCACTTTCCGGCCCGATCCGCGATGCGATCCTGTCGTCGGGCGAGACCACCGTAACGCTAGATCTCAGACCCGACGTGCGCCACGAGATCATCAAGCGCGCGCTCGAAGCCGGCCCCGGCAAGCAGTCGTTCTCGTCGTTCATCCGCAAGGCCGCGCAACTCTCACCGGCAGCGATCGGACTGTTGCAGGAGCACGCGCACGCCACATCGCACTCCCTTGCAAAGATGACACCGCCTGCGCTGACCGCACTCATCAAAGCGCTCCCCCTGCGCCTGACCGGCGTCGCGCCCATCGCCCGCGCCATCTCGTCGGCCGGCGGCGTCGCCTTCGACGAGGTGCAGCCCGACTTCATGCTCGCAAAACGCCCCGGCGTGTTCGTCGTCGGCGAGATGCTCGACTGGGAAGCCCCGACGGGCGGCTATCTCCTCCAGGCGTGCTTCTCGACCGGTGCCGCCGCCGGAAAAGCCTCGCTCGGATGGCTCGCAGCCCGTGCCTAAAACCCCGACCGGAACTGATAGCCGAGGCGACCGGAGATGAGTTCGGCGGTGCGGATCACTTCCGGCGCGATCCGCGCCAGCGTGTCTTTCGACAACCGCTGCACGGGGCCTGCGACGGCGACCGAACCGACGACGACGCCGCCCGCGCCGCGCACAGGCGCCGCGATCGCCCGCATACCCACCTCGCTCTCCTCGTCCTCCACGGCATAGCCGCGCTGGCCGACTTCCGCGAGCAACCGCCGCAACCGCGCAGGCTCCAGCTCGGTCTTCGGCGTCCGGCGCGACAACCCCGCGGCGAATGCGAGCGCCACGACATCATCGGGCTGAAAAGCCAGGATCGCGCGACCGCTCGCCGTGCAGAACGCGGGCTTGCGCACCCCGATGTCCGAATTCACGCGGATCGCCTGCGTGCTCTCCAGGTTGTAGACGAACATGATGTCGGCGCCGTCGAGGATCGCGAGCTGCACCGTCTCGCCGGTCGCGTTGCGCAGCGCGAACAGGTCCTGCCGCGCCTCGCTCGACAGGTTCATGCGGCGGCGAACGAGCGCGCCGAGACCGAACAGCGCCAGCCCCAACCGGTATTTCTCGTTTTCCGGATTCTGTTCGAGCAGCCCGTCGGCGATCAACGTGCGCGCAAGGCGATGCACCGTGCTCTTGGCGACCGCGAGCTTGCGTGACAGCTCGCTCACGCCGAGTTCGTGCTCCTCTGCCGAAAAGCACTTCAGCAGTGCGATCGCCGTGCCGACCGACGACAGCCGACGGCCCCGTTCGCCGCCTGCCGCAGCGCTCCGCGATGCCTTCCCCGGACGCCCGCGCATCGGTGCTCTCACGCGGCCGACATCGCTCATGAAGCCTCGCCGCCGGTTACCGCCGTTTCATCACGCGCCGACTTGATCGCGATCAGCGCATTGAGCGAGCTGGCGATGGACGCCGCCGGCTCGTGGAACGCGATCAACGTGAAGCCGGTGCGCGGCGTCTCATCGGGCTCGATGGGAACCTCGCTGCGCGTGATGCCCTGGCCGGGCGTCGCCTGCACCGCATGCCAACCGGGCGCGCCCTGGAGCCGCACGAGCCCCTTGAGCCGCAGCAGCGTATCGGCGTGTCCAGCCATCAGCGTCTCGAGAGCAGCGATCAGCGGCCCCCACGCCAGCGGTTTCGGCAGCGGCAGGAACGCGCTCGTCACGCCGTCCGCGTGCTGCGCCTGAATGCGCGCGCTGTTGTCTGCGTGATCGTCCGCGCCCTCGTGCTCGTGCGCGTGGTCGTGGTCGGGATGCCCTTCCGTGTCATGCGCATGCGACCCGCACCGCGGACAGGCGGCCAGCACGCCGAGCAGCTCCGATACGGCCAACGCGCCGTTGGCGCTCGCGAGCACCTTCGCGTGCGGCGCCAGATCCGGCAGTCGCGAACGGATGTGCGCGATCTCGTTCGCCGTGGCGAGATCCGTCTTGGTCACGATGACCGCATTCGCCGCGAGCAACTGATTGCGACACTCCGGGAATTCCGAAAGCCGCTCCAGCCCGCGCTTGGCGTCGAGCGCCGTGAGCACGCCGGCAATGCGATAGCGCTCGCCCAGCAGCGGATGCCGCTGAATGGCATCGATCACCGGCAATGGATCGGCCATGCCGGTCGTCTCGATCAGCACCCAGTTGAAGCGCGTCACGCGCCGGTGCAGCCGGTCCCAGAACAGCCGTTCGAGCGTGCCAATGAGATCCTCCTGCGCGGCACAGCAGGCGCAGCCGTTCTCGAGCAGCAGCGGCACGTCCGACGAAGCCTCGACCAGACGATGATCGAGCCCGACCTCGCCCAGCTCGTTGACGATGACCATCGCGCCGGCCATCTCCGGCGCCTGCAGCCAGCGCGCCAGCAGCGTCGTCTTGCCCGACCCGAGAAACCCGGTCAGCAGCAGGATCGGGATCTGCTCGATCTTAGACATTGGGCCTCCCGGATGGTGTCTGACCCACGGGCGCTGACACCGCCGCCATCAGGCTGAAATGAACACCGTGCCGTCGGTCACCGTCACCGGATAGATCTTCTGCGGGATCATGCACGGCGGAGACGTCACCTCGCCCGTCTTGATGTTGAACCGGCCGTTGTGGAAATCGCACTCGATCTCTTCACCCTCGATATAGCCTTCCGACAACGATCCCGGTCCGTGACTGCACACGTCCTCCATCGCGAAGAAATGGCCGTTCAGATTGAAAACGGCCACGGTCAAGCCGTCCGTCTCGACCTTCAGCGCCGTGCCGGGGGCTATATCGTCGGTCTTGCACAGCGCAATCAGTTGCGACATCGCTCGGGGTCTCCTCGTTGACACACGCTCGGCCGCCGCACGCCACGTTGACGCAAGCCAGGGTGGCGTGTAGAAACCAAAGCTCCGAAAGTGGAACATTGTTCCGCATAGCAGAACATTTGTCATCTGGCAACGCGGCCCGTCCGCGCAGGCGAGGCAACACTCGAAGGGCGCCACGCGGTGTCTGCGTAGCGCTCACGACGACGAAACGAGGACCGCGGCGCTAGTGCCCGCGACAACCGATCAAGGGAGCCACAGCGATGCTGCGCAAAGAGCAGAACGATCTCGTCACCCAAACCGGTCCCGGCACGCCGATGGGCGACCTCTTCCGGCTCTACTGGCAGCCGATTCTCAATTCTTCCGAGCTGCCCGAGCCCGACTGCCCGCCCGTCCGCGTCAAGATCCTGTCGGAGCGCATGGTGGCGTTCCGCGACACCAGCGGCAAGATCGGCCTCGTCGATGAATTCTGCGCCCATCGCGGTGTCTCGCTCTGGTTCGGCCGTAATGAAGAGCACGGCCTGCGCTGCCCCTATCACGGCTGGAAGTTCGGCATCGACGGCAAGTGCCTCGAAGTACCCTCCGAGCCGGCCGAATCGGGCTTCTGCAACAAGGTCGCGCTGAAATCGTATCCGATCGTCGAAAAGGGCGGCATCGTCTGGACCTACATGGGTCCCCCCGAGAAGCGCCCCCCCGAGCCGGCATGGGAGTTCACGGGAGTCCCCGAGAAGCACTGCGTTTCCAACAAGCGCATTTCAGAGTGCAACTGGCTGCAGGCGCTCGAGGGCGGCATCGACTCGAGCCACGTCTCGTTCCTGCATCGCGGCGATCTCTCGACGGACCCGTTGTTCAAGGGCGCAGACCGCGCCAACAACTATAACTTCGGCGACATGAAGCCGGTGTTCGAGGTCGTCGAGCATCCCGGCGGTCTCTACGTCGGTGCACGCCGTAACGCCGAGGACGACCAGTACTACTGGCGCATCACGCAGTGGGTGTTCCCGAATTTCACGATGGTGCCGCCGCGCGCCGACCACCCGCTGCACGGCCACTTCTGGGTGCCGATCGACGACGAGAGCTGCTGGGCCTGGAGCTATCTCTACCATCCGACCCGGCCGCTGCACGATTACGAGTTGCAAGCCGCGAAGGACGGCAAGGGAACGTTCGTCAAGTACGTCCCCGGCACGTTCCGTCCGCTCGCCAACAAGGACAACGACTACCTCGTCGACCGCGCGGCGCAGAAGGCCGGCAAGACCTTCTCGGGCGTCGAAGGCATCGCGATGCAGGACCAGTCGCTGCAGGAGAGCATGGGGCCCGTCGTCGACCGCTCGAAGGAGAACCTCGTCGGCACCGACAACGGCATCATCATGGCGCGCCACAAGCTGATGCGCGCGGCCAAGGCGCTCACCGAGAAGGGCACGCTTCCCCCGGGCCGCAGCCCGGAAGAGCAAATGATCCGCTCGATCGCAGTCGTGCTGCCGCGCTCGCAACCCTACAAGGACGTCGCGGCCGAACTCTGCCGCGCGGCCCCCGGCAAGAAGCACCAGACGGTCTGAATGCCGGCGGTGTCAGGCCCTCCGGGTCTGACACCGGGACGAATCCGTGCAACTTGCGCCGAACAGATGTGCATCGGTGTCAGGCCCGGAGGGTCTGACACCCCAGGAGAGACCCCGATGATCCTCAGTGAATCCGCGCGCGTGACGACGGCTCACGAGGCCGCATTCCGCGTGCAATATCCCAATTCCACGCCACGCCTCATCAAGGTCATCGCGCTGGACGCCGAAGCCGGCCGTATCGTCTCCGAGCTCGCGCTCAAGAAGACGTGGAACCGCGCGGTTTTCTTCTCGTCCCTGACGTTCCCGGCGGCGACCGGCTCGGTCGGCGACAAGACCCGAATGCAGGCCTGGCTCGGCGACGTCGCCGGCCACGCCAGCGATCTCGTCGCCGAAATCGATTCCGCCGATATCGTCGTCGTGCTGGCGAGCCCCGGCACCGACGCGAGTGCGGCGACCATCATCGGCGAGGCCTGCCGTCTGCGTCACAAGACGATGATCGGCCTCATCCTCCAGACCGGCGGCGTCAACGACGAAGCCTTGTCGCGCACCCTGCTGGGCATGCGTCCTCTCGCCCGCATGCTCGTGGTGGCGAGCGACAACGACTACATCGAGGAAATGCTGCACGCGATGCGCGCGTGACATTGCCCGCGGGTCCCAGACGATGAGCAAGCGGCGCGCGCGGCGGATGCGCGGCAGACAGATGGCGCGAGGCGGACCGCCGCCTGCGCTCGTCTTTCCCGGCGCCGCACCGAAGCCGCCCGCACACATCCCATTGTCGCCGCCACGCCAGTCCCTGACTTGGCGCGAGGTCTTCGGTACGACATTCTGGATCATGGCGGTCGCGACCTGCATCGCTGGCGCCGCCTGCTGGAACATCAAAGGCGCCGACGTCTTCCGCGCAAGCTTTGCCAGCGACATCGATCTGCTGTTGTTCATCGCGCCACGCTTCGGCGCGGGCATGGTGATCGCCGCGTTCCTTCAGAAGCTCATTCATCGCGACAAGGTCGCTCGCTACATCAGCGAAGGCGCCGGCTTGAAGGCCGTCGCGATAGCAACGGTCGCGGGCGGCATGACCCCCGGCGGTCCCATGACATCGTTCCCGCTCGTTCGCGCGCTACGCGAAGTCGGCACCGGGCGAAGCGCCCTCGTCGCCTACATCACCTCGTGGTCGACGATGGGCTTCCAGCGCATCCTCAACTGGGAGCTGCCGCTGATGGGTCCGGACTTCGCGCTGCTGCGGCTCGTGTCGTCGCTGCCCCTGCCGCTCATCGCAGGTCTGATTTCACGCCTGCTCCCGCCAGAACCAGAACCGGAACCAGAACCCGTGCAGAATCCGGTGCCGGAGCCCATGCCGCTGAAGCAGACGAAAGGCAGCGCACCATGATCGACAGCGCCGTCGTCCTGTGGGGGATAGCCGCCGTCCTCGGGGTCCTCGTCGCGCGCCGCGACCGCCTGCAGTTCGTGGACGCTCTGCGCTCGGCCAGCCTGACGCTGATCGGCGTTCTGCCGCGATTGTGCGTCGCCATGATCCTCGCCGGCTTCATCGCCAAGCTCATTCCCTCCGAAACCATCGGCCACCTCATCGGCTACGACAGTGGCTGGCGCGGCATCGCGCTCGCCACGCTGTTCGGCGGTATGATGCCGTCGGGCCCGATGGTCGCCTTTCCGGTTGTCGTCGTGTTGCGCAACGCGGACGCAGGCCTTCCCCAGATCGTCGCGTTCCTCACGGCGTGGAGCGTATTCGCGTGGCACCGGGTGCTGACCTACGAGGTCGCCTTTCTCGGCTGGCAATTCGTCGGCGTCCGCCTGATGTCGTCGATCGTGCTGCCGCTTTTCGCCAGCGCGACTGCGCTGGTCATCTGTCAGATCATGGGCCTGCGCTGAAGCGGGGTCAGCAGTCTCGCGTCAGTTGCCGATGTACTTCTTGAGCACGACGTCGCGCACCTGGGCCTTGCGCTGGTCCGAAAGCTGCGTCAGCAGTTTTTGGGCGATCCCCTCCATCGCAGGACCATCGCGATATTCGATCGGACGGTTGGTTTTCTTGCCCTCCGCGATCACGGCGGGATCCGCCAGCACTTTGCCGATGACGGCGCGCAGATGCGCGAGCCGGTCGGCGGGAATTCCAGGCGTCGTCAACAGCACGCGGCCGTACTCGTTCAACTCGGCGCGGAAATCGAGCCACCACTTCTGCTCATCGTCGAGCTTGAGGGCTTCGTAAAACGTCGGGACATTCGGCAACAGCGCCGACCGTTTGCGGGCAGCGATGCCGACGACGCGCGCCTGATTGCTCGTTTCGTAATTGGCCGCCGACGTATCGGTGACATACAGCGCATCGACCTCCCCGCGCTGTACCGCCAGCGCGATTTCGGCACTGCCGCGATAGCCCAGCACGACGCGGCAATCGATTTTCAGCGCCTCGCAGGTAATGGATGCGCCGTCGGACGGGCCACCCGTCGGCCCCGTGCCGCCCCAGCGGATCTTCTGGCCGGACTTGACGAGGTCGGCCGGCGTCTTGATCGGGGAGTTCGGATTGACGAGCACGCCCCATGGCTCCGCCGCGATCAAACCCAGATGCGGCATCTTGGTGAAGTCGAACTTGATGTTCTCCTGGCCCAGCAACTGCGCCAGCAGCGTCGGCGTACCGTTGACGATTTTGATCCGGAGGCCGTCGGGCGGCGCGATCATCAACTGGTTCATCGCGAGTATTCCGCCCGCGCCGACCTGGTTCTCGACCACCACGGTCGCATCCAGCAGCTTGCCGATGTGCGGCGCAAGCATTCTCGCGTAGGCATCGAACCCGCCGCCGACCCCCACGCCGACCACGAACCTCACGGTCTTTCCCTTGTAGAATTCGGCGGCACTCTGCGCGCTCGCCGCTGCGTTCCCAGCCATGGCAAAACCCGCCGCCAAGGCTGCCGTCAGTACCAAACGCCGTTTCATGGTCGCACCAGATCCCTTTTGCCTATTGCGTGTCGTCATTGCGGCTTGAAGCCCGCCGCCTTCACGATACCGATGTTGACGGCGATCTCCTTGCGCAGGAAAGCGTCCACTTCCGTCGGCTTCATCGGCATCGGCTCGCCGCCGAGCCCCTCGATCTTCGCTTCGATCGCCTTCAGCGACAGTGCCTTCTGCACTTCCGCGCCGAGTCTCTCGACGATCGGCCGCGGCGTCTTCACCGGCGCCAGCGCGATCACCCAGAATTCATAACCGGCATTCGACAGCCCGGCCTCCGCCGTGGTCGGCACATCCGGCATCGATCGCGCACGCTTGGCCGAGCCGACGGCCAGGGCATTCATCTTCCCCTCCCGCACCAGCGGCACGGCGTTGAGAACGGGCGCCACGTAGAAGTCGAGACGGCCGGCGAGAATCTCCGTCACGCCCTCCGGCGTGCCTCGAAACGCGATGTGCACCGCATTCATCTTGCCGGCGATACGCACGCGCTCGAGGAACAGATGCCCCGCACTGCCCGCTCCCGCCGAGCCGAAATTCAGCGAGCCCTTCTGGCCCGCTGCCACGAGATCGGCGAGCGTCTTGTATTTGAGCGGCGCGACCACCGAGATCGGCAGATTGGCGAGCATCGCGACGCCAGCGAAATCATCGGCCGGATGATAGCTGATCTTCGAGTACGTCGCAGCGACCGCCGCATGCGACGAGGAATTGACGAGCAGCGTGTAGCCGTCCGGATCTGCCTTGGCGACGAAGCCCGAGCCGATCGTCGTACCAGCCCCTGTCCGGTTCTCCACGACGAACGTCTGGCCGATCTGCTTGCCGACCTGATCGAACACCACGCGAGCCGATATGTCGGTCGAGCTTCCGGCCGTGAACGGCACGATCACCTTGATCGCCTGCTTCGTCGGCCACTCCTGGCCGACAGCGCCGCCCGCGCCCACGGCAAGGACGGCCGCGGCAACAGCAGCGCGGTAACCCATGAACATAGAATGACCTCCCATTCGCGGCGCACTCCGGCGCGGTTCGGACGCACTAAACGACACCCCCGCCGCCGGTACAAGCCTTGCCGCTTGGCCGATGCCGCCCCGGAAGTGGCGTGCGGCCCCGGCATGCGACAGCCCGTCATCGCCGATCCCGTGCCTGCCGTATTGCCCCCCCGCCTGCAAGACCGCATTGTCGGCGGCGATGCGTGACGGATCGAAGGAGAGCGAACGTGCAGACGAAGCCTGAACCCACACGGGAGACGTCGGTGCTGATCGTCGGTGGCGGCCCCGTCGGGCTGGCCCTCGCCTGCGAACTGGGCCTTCGCGGCATCGATTGCACGCTGGTGGAAAAGCGGGACGGCAAGCTCCACGTGCCCAAGATGAGCCTCGTCAGCGCCGGCGGAATGGAGCTGTGTCGGCGATGGGGCATCGCGCACGCCGTCCGGACCGCCGTCTGGTCGGAGCATCACGCCCTCGACTTCGTCTACATGGAAACATTGAAAGGCGCCGAGCTCACCCGCATCCGAATTCCCTCCTACGCCGAAAGCCGTCCCGATTGGACGCCGGAAGGCATGTGCCAGTGTCCGCAGATCTTCTTCGACCCGATCCTCGCCGGCCGCGTCGCCCGTCTCGATCACGTCACGACGCTTTATGACACGGGCGTCGACGGCTTCACGACCGACGCCGAAGGCGTCACCGCCGAACTCTCGCACGTCGAAACCGGAGCGCGTGGCCAGATCCGCGCGAAGTACCTCGTCGGCTGCGACGGTGCCCACAGCAGCATTCGCCAAGCGCTCGGCATCACCCTCGAAGGCGAAGGCGGCATCGCCAACAGCGTCAACATCTTCTTCCGCTCGCCGGAGCTTCAGCAACTGCACGACAAGGGTTGGGCTAGAATCTACAGGCCGATCGACGAGGAGGGGTGCTGGTCCGAGCTGATCCCGATCGACGGCAAGGAGCTGTGGCGCCTCACCGTGTTCGACGATCCCCGCTACGAGAACGACCCGCGCGCCGCGTTGAAACGGATGGCCGGTTTCGACGTGCCTTGCGACATCATCTCGACCCTGCTCTGGGAACGCCGCGACGCCGTCGCCTCGCGCTACGGCGAGGGCCGAGTCTGGCTGGCCGGCGACAGCGTGCATCAGTCTTCGCCGACCGGCGGCGCGGGCATGCACACCGGCATCGAGGAAGCCGTCAACCTCGCGTGGAAGCTCGAAGCCGTGCTGAAAGGCTGGGGTGGGCCCAGGCTGCTCCCCTCCTACGAGACCGAGCGCAAGCCGGTCGCTGCACGCAACATCGAACTGTCGACACAGACCTACCGCGCGCTGCGCTCGATCCCGCCGACGCCGCAGGTGCGGACCGAAGCTGCGTGGCGCACCACCAACCTGTCGACCTACTCCATCCCCGATCACGTACGATCGTGTCCGACCCTCGTCGGCTCGCCCGTCATCGTCGACGACGGCTCCCCCCTGCTCGACCGCGCACCCGCCAAGCCGATTGCATCGACCCGCCCCGGCGCACGCGCACCGCACGCCTGGATCGAAAAGGAGCGCTCCACCCTCGATCTTTTCGGCGACGGCTTCGTGCTCATGCGGCTCGGCGCGAACCCACCCGACGCCGGCTCGCTGCTCGCAGCCGCCGAGGCGCGCGGCGTCCCCATGCGGGAGGTCGCGATATCAGATGACGCCGCGGTTGAAACCTACGAGCAGCCGCTCGTCCTCGTCCGGCCGGACTACCACGTCGCCTGGCGCGGGTCTGCAGTGCCCGCCGACTGCCTCGCGGTCATCGACACGATACGGGGCGCGTGAGGCACGTCACCGGCCCACCGCCCGAGCCTTGACGAGCTGGCCCGAGCGCTCCTGCAGAACGTGGACGCCCAGCGTCAGCGCTTTGTCGTTGCCCAGATAGTTCATCTCGCTGTTCGGCTTCTCGAGCATCATGCTCATGAACTCGATGTCCGCCTCGATCGCCGTGAGATAGTCCGCGATCGCCAGCAGCATGTGCTGTGTGGTCGCGACCGCTTCCTGCATGTCGGCGACCGTGAACTCCTTGTCCGGCACGTGCCGCTTGAAGGCGTGCAGACCGATCTCTGCTTCCGTGCCTTTCACACGCCACGGCGCGCCGCTCGCGTCACGCCCCGCCAGGAACGTCAGGGCACACGCGCTGAGACACGAGCGGCCCTTGCCGGCGACTTCGGTTCTGATCCGATTGGCATGCAGATGCCTTCCGATCCGCAGGGCCTCGTCGATCGAACCGCCAGTCGAATCCAGCTTCACGACGATCTGCCTGCCCGTTCCCAGCGATGCCAGATGCGCCTGCACACGCTGCGCATCCCCTCGCTCGATCGACCCGGTGATCTGCACGACCGCAACGCCGGAGCCGTTGTCGTTCACGGTCTCGACCACGGTCGCCGCCTGTGCCGGCGCGATACTGGCGATACCGAGCCCGAGAGTGAGAGCGAGCACGCCGAACCGCGATTTGAAACTTTGAGCCATGACAATACCGTCCGTCTCGGGCGAAGGTGGAAGGGAGGATCAGGTTTCTCAGTCCAGGCTGCTGAGACGCTGCGCGCGGGGCTTTTCGGCGCGGGTCAGACGGCCCGTCGCCTCGTCGAGCACGAAGAAGCCACGCCTCAGGCATTCCTCGTTCGAGATCACGTTCATTCCCTCCGACGGCGCGCGCAGCATCAACTGCAGCTTCGAGAGGTCCTCACCGATGTCTTTCAGATAGGTGACGATCTTGCCCGTCGTGACCTGCGCACGCGCGACCTCCGCCTCGTAGTCGGCTTTCGTGTAGACCTTGAGCGGATCGTAGGTGCGGCGGAACTGATGGAAACCGAGCTTGCCGCCGGACATCTTGATGCGTGCCGGCGCGCCCGTTCGCAGGTCGCGACCACCCAGGAAAGCCAACGCGCAGGCGCTGTAGCAGATGGCGCCGTCGCCCTTCACCACCGTTGTTATCCCCGCGCGATGGAACAACACGCCGAGTTGTAGACCCTCACTCACCAGACCACCGGGACTTTCCAGGATCACGGACACGTTCGTGCCGATCGGAAGCTTCTCCAGGGCCTTCGTCATCCGCTGGAAATCGCCAGCCACGATGGAGCCCTCGAACAGGAACGTCGCCGTTCCCGGCCGGCCGTTCTCGATCCGGGTCACGGTCGCGGCCGAAGCCGAGGTCGCCAGACCGATTGCGGCGCATACGCCCGCCAACACGCGGCGCAACGGCTCGCAGGTCGTGAACATGAGGGATGTCTCCACATCGGGCGGAACGCCCCCTGACAGGGCCCGCAGATCGTAGAGCCACTATGCATTCCATCGGCCGCAGATGCTGTTCCCGCCGGCACAGGAACCAGCCGGAACTCCCCCTCGAAGTCCCGCTATCTCGCCGGTTTCACATCCGGAACACGCCGAACCGCGTTTCCGGGATGGGCGCGTTGAGCGCCGCCGACAGCGACAGCGCCAGCACGCCCCGGGTCTTGCGAGGATCGACGATGCCGTCGTCCCACAACCGCGCCGACGCATAGAGCGGGTGGCCCTGCCGTTCGAACTGCTCGACGATGGGCCGCTTGAAGGCAGCTTCGTCCTCAGCGCTCCACGACTTGCCTGCGCGCTCGATCCCGTCGCGGCGCACGGTCGCGAGCACACCTGCCGCCTGCTCGCCGCCCATCACCGAGATGCGCGAGTTCGGCCACGTCCACAGGAAGCGCGGCGCATAAGATCGCCCGCACATCCCGTAATTCCCAGCACCGAACGAGCCGCCGATGATGACAGTCAGCTTCGGCACCTGCGCCGTCGCCACCGCCATGACGAGCTTGGCGCCGTCCTTCGCGATGCCGCCCGCCTCGTATTTGCGGCCGACCATGAAGCCCGTGATGTTCTGCAGGAACACCAGCGGTATCCGGCGCTGGCAGCACAGCTCGACGAAGTGCGCGCCCTTCAACGCACTTTCCGAAAACAGCACGCCGTTGTTGGCGATGATGCCCACGGGCACTCCATGAATATGCGCAAAGCCCGTCACCAGCGTCGCACCGTAGCGCGCCTTGAACTCGTCGAGCCGGGAGCCATCGACGATCCGCGCGATCACCTCGCGCACGTCGTAGGGCGTGCGCACGTCGGCTGGAATGACGCCGGGCAATTCAGCGGGATCGCAAGCAGGCTCTTCCGGTGGCTGGAGTTGTAGCGCTTGCCTGAACGCACCATTCGTATTGGCGACCGCACGTCGCGCCAGCGCCAGCGCGTGCGCATCGTCGCGCGCGAGATGATCGGCGACGCCCGACAAACGCGTGTGCACATCGCCGCCGCCGAGATCCTCCGCCGACACGATCTCGCCCGTAGCCGCTTTCACCAGCGGCGGCCCGGCGAGGAATATCGTGCCCTGATCCCTCACGATGATGCTCTCGTCCGACATTGCCGGAACGTAGGCGCCGCCCGCCGTGCACGAGCCCATCACGACGGCGATCTGCGCGATGCCCTTCGCGCTCATGTTGGCCTGGTTGTAGAAGATGCGGCCGAAGTGATCGCGATCCGGAAACACCTCGTCCTGATTGGGCAGGTTCGCGCCGCCGCTGTCGACGAGATAGACGCACGGCAGATTGTTGGCTTCCGCGATCTCCTGCGCGCGCAGGTGCTTCTTCACGGTGAGCGGATAATACGTGCCGCCCTTCACCGTCGCGTCGTTGCACACGATCATGCACGCGCGCCTCGACACCTCGCCGACGCCCGTGATGATGCCCGCACTCGGCGCATCGCCATCATACATCCCGTGTGCCGCGAACAACCCGCATTCCAGAAACGGCGCACCCGGATCGATCAGCCTGTCGATCCGGTCGCGCGGCAGCAGCTTGCCGCGATCCGTGTGCCGCTTGCGCGGTCCCTCGCCCCCACCGCCCATCGCTAGCGCTGCTGCGTCCTCGACGACCTTCACGGCAGACGCCATCGCCGCAGCGTTGGCGCGGAAGGTCTCGGAGCGGGGAGAGATCTGGGAGTGGATGCGGGACATGCACAGTTCCGTAGGTTGGGTCAGCGCGGCCACCGCGCGCGAGCATCTTGCACCATCTGCCGTCCCGCGCGTACCCCGCCCATCCCAAGGTAATCACGCGACAACGTCAGTGCTCAACTCCCTCGGGGCTAGATCCCGGATGGCCTCGCACGGCTCGGCCTCCGGGAAAGCGGGAGGGGAGGAAAGACCTTCCCTATAGTCTTGCGTTCCCGGCCGAGGCGTAGCCGAGAGCCGGGATCTTCCCCAGCAGCGGGTCAAGCCCCCGAATCTCCGCGCCCCGACCGATGGTCGGACCGCTCATCCGGGGACGCAAGAGCTTGGTAAGCCACTCGTCAAAGGGACAAAAAAAGGCGGTTTGGCGGGTGTCCCGCCAACGGAGCGCGAGGCTGGCCTCGCTCGCGGCCTTGGCCCGCGAATTCACCTCGTCTCCCCGAAGATCTCGCGCCCGATCAGCATCCGCCTGATCTCGCTCGTGCCGGCGCCGATCTCGTAAAGCTTGGCATCGCGCAGCAGCCTACCTGTCGGAAAGTCGTTCGTGTAGCCGACGCCGCCCAGCGCCTGGATGGACTCGAGTGCCACCTGGGTCGCCTTCTCTGCAGCGTAGAGAATGCACCCAGCAGAATCCTTGCGGGTGGTCTCGCCGCGATCACACGCAGCGGCAACCGCATACACATAGGCGCGGCACGCGTTCATCGTGGTGTACATGTCGGCGAGCTTGCCCTGCATGAGTTGGAACTCGCCGATCGACTGGCCGAACTGTTTGCGCTCGTGCACGAACGGCACGACGACATCGAGCGCTGCCGCCATGATCCCCACGGGGCCGGCTGCAAGCACCACGCGCTCGTAGTCGAGGCCGGACATCAGCACGTTGACGCCACGCCCCTCGACGCCGAGCACGTTCTCCAGCGGCACGTCGCAGTCGTCGAAAATCAGCTCGGCCGTGTTCGAGCCTCGCATACCCAGCTTGTCGAGCTTCGCGCCGGTCGAGAAACCCTTGAACGTCTTCTCGACGAGGAACGCGGTGATGCCCTTCGATCCCGCGCCGCTGTCCGTCTTCCCGTAAACCACCAGCGTATCCGCGTCGGGTCCGTTGGTGATCCACATCTTCGTGCCGTTGAGCACGTAGCGGTCGTTGCGCTTCACGGCCGCGAGCTTCATCGACACCACGTCCGAACCCGCCCCCGGCTCGGACATAGCGAGCGCGCCGACATGCTCGCCGGAGATCAACTTCGGCAGATAGCGCGCCTTCTGTTCAGCCGTGCCGTGGCGGTTGATCTGGTTCACGCACAGGTTCGAGTGCGCGCCGTAGGACAAGCCGACCGAGGCCGACGCGCGCGAGACCTCCTCCATCGCGACGGCGTGCGCGAGATAGCCCATCCCGGCGCCGCCATAGACCGGGTCCGCGGTCACGCCGAGAATGCCGAGCGCGCCCATCTTGGGCCAGAGATCGGGCGGGAACTGGTTGTCCTTGTCGATCAGATGAGCGCGCGGCGCGATCTCGGCCTGAGCGAAGCGGTGCACGCTCTCTCGCAGCGCCTCGATGTCGTCGCCGAGCCCGAATTTCATCGCGGTGGTGAACATGGCGGTTGATCCCGATCGTCGATGGCGTGGCCGTGAGAAGCCCTGCTGCAGTCCCCACTATGCCGCGGTTCCACGATGGGTCAACGCGCCCTTCGTTTGGGACGGTTTCGCATTTGACGGGCGCTGGCCGGGGTGCTCAACATCGCCGGATCGATACGACTGCCCGGGAGAGGAAAGCTCATGAAATTCGGCCTGTGGGACCACTTCGACCGCGGCGAGCGACCGTTCAACAAGGCGATCGACGAGCGGCTGGCGTTCCTCGTCGCGGGCGATCAGGCGGGGTTCTACGCGTTCCACGTTGCCGAGCATCATTGTACGCCGCTGAACCTCGTGCCGGTGCCGGGTGTGTATCTCGGCGCGGTCGCGCGGCTGACCCAGCGCATGAGGCTCGGCCCGCTGTGCTACCTGCTGCCGCTCTATTCGCCGCTGCGCTTGATCGAGGAGATCGCGATCCTCGACAACATGAGCGATGGGCGTCTCGATCTCGGCGTCGGCCGCGGCGTGTCCCCGTTCGAGCTGAACTTCCACAACGTCGATCCCGAGACCTCGCGCGAGGTGTTCCTCGAGATCCTCGACGTGCTGGAGAAGGGAATGCCGGCCGAGCGATTGGACCATCAGGGCAAGCGGTTCTCCTACAAAGCCGTACCGATCGAGGTGCATCCCGTCCAGAAGCCGCATCCGCCGATCTGGTATCCCTCGTCGAACCCGGAGGGCTCGGCTTTCGCCGGCGAGCGCGGTTATAACTTCATGACGCTGGGCTCCCGTGCCGTAGCCCGGAAGAACATCGACGCCTTCAAAGCGGCCTATACGAAACGCGGCGGCCCGCAGGTGCCGGGATCGGCGTTCGCGGAGGGCGTCGCCATCGGGGTCAACCGCCACCTCGTGATGGCCGACACCGAAGCCGAGGCGATGCGCATCGCCAAGCCCGCGCACGAGATGTTCCACGCCAGCCTGACCAAGCTGTGGCGCGAGAACCATGCGACGACACCGGTCGCCCGCGCCTCCATCGCCAGTATCGACGACGCTCGGGCGGAAGGCGCGATCATCGTCGGCACGCCCGACACGGTCGCGAAGGAAATCCAGCGGCAGGTCGACGAACTCGGCATCAACTACATGACGCTGGGCATGTTCTTCGGCAACCTTTCCTACGAGCACGCGATGCGCACGCAGAGCCTGTTCGCCAGAGAGGTCATGCCGAAGATCAAGCCCGCAACGCCACGCGCGGAGGCCGCCGAATGAGCACGCCTCAACACATCACCGCAGCCGACGGCCATCGCTTCGAGATCGCCCGCGCCGATCCAGCAGGCCCGCCGAAAGGCGGCGTGATCGTGCTGCACGCCATCTACGGCCTCACTGATCATATACGCAGCGTCTGCGATAAGTGGGCCGCTGCCGGCTACGCCGCCGTCGCGCCAGCGCACTTCGACCGCATCGGCCCCGGCCGCGTCTTCGGCTACGCTGCCGACGGCGCGGAGGCCGGCCGCCAATCCTATGCGGCGACGAACGAAGCCAACATCCTGGCTGAAATCGCGGCCTGCCGGGATGCGCTCGCCGCCAGTGGCAGCGGCCCCGTGGTCGTGTCCGGCTTCTGCACAGGCGGCAGCTCTGCTTGGGTCGCCGCAGCGAAGCTCGACGGCATCGCCGCGCAGGTCAACTTCTACGGCAGCCACGTCGCATCGAGACACCTCGATCTCCATCCGCGCTGCCCGACCGTCATCCACTACGGCGACAACGATCATGTCGTGCCGATCGCCGATGTCGAGCGCATCCGCACGGCAAACCCTGGCGTGGAAATGCACGTCTACCCCGGCGCCGGCCACGCCTTCTTCAATCCCGAACAGGCGCATTACGACGCGGCTGCCGCCGGCCTGACATGGCAGCGCTCACTCGCATTCATCGAGCGCGTTCTGCCGCGAAATGGCTGATGGCGCTCGAAACGCTGTCAGCTCCGCTTCGACATGATGAAGTTCCAGATGTTGTCCATCTGCTCCGCGTCGATCACTCCGCGCCACGGCGGCATCTGGCCCTTGCCGTTCTGCACCGACGTATCGAAACGCTTTCGCTCGTCGGGCTTCAGGCGCCGCAGATCGAAGGTCTGACCGACGTTGACGAGATTTTCGCCGTGGCAGGTCTGGCAGTAGTCACCATAGACCCGCTCGCCCTCCTCCGCCTTTACCGGGTCGGGTTTCTCATCGGCGGTTGCACCCACGGCTGGGCACATCAGGCCTGCGAACACCGTCAGCGATATAAAAAAACTGCGGACGCTCATCCCTCGATCATCTCCTTTTCGTGGCCGCCCCTTCCTGCCGTCGCCTCCGAGGACACCTGGAAAGCCCTGTGAACCCTCCGCCCGCTCAGTGCGGCGGCGGAAAACCGCGCTTCGTCAGATACTCGGCCACGTCGTAGCGGCAGATATCGACCTTCTTCGCCACGTCGGCACCGACCATGCCTTCGATGATATTGATCGACTCTTCACCTTCCTTGAACTTCGCCCGGAACTCGGCCCCGAGCTTCGCGTCCTTGTCGATGACGTTGTCGATCGCCGCCTTCACTTCCGCGAAATGCGCGCAGGTCGCCTGAGCCGCAGCCCCCGGCACGTCGATAGCGGACACAGCACCTGCAATCGCGAGTGCACAGCCGGACACAAGCCCTGCTCGTACCGTTCGTCTCATGTCTTCCAATCGGTCGAAAGCAGTGGGCGGACAAGGACGATCCCCTGCCCGCCCGAACTGACGTGCGAGATCACTTCAGGCCGAACGTCCACAGTGAGCCGCCCTGAGGCACGTTCGCGAGGCCCGGGTCGCCCGAGCGCAGGGCGTAGACGCCACCGATGCCCGAGGGAATCGTGACGTACTGTTTGCCCTTGAGCGACCACGTTACCGGCTGCCCGACGATGCCGGACGGTGTCTGGAAGCTGTAGAGGAGCTTGCCGGTATTGGCATCGCGCGCTTCAAAGGCGCCCTGCATGGTTCCGGAGAAGACGATATCGGCTGCCGTCACCATCGTAGAGGCGTAGCTCGGGCTCTTCTGCGGCACCTTCCAGCGGTACTTGCCGGTCAGCGGCTCGAACGCGACGAGATAGCCGCGCACGTTCGGATCCTCGAACACCGCCGTCCGTCGCACCGTGCCGGCGCCCGAGGGCTGGCCGGGCTTATAGGGTTCCTTCGGCGCGGCCAATGCCTCGTAGGTCATGCCGACATGCAGGGTATTGATGTAGGCAAGGCCCGTGCGCGGGCTGAACGCCATGCTCTGCCAGTTGGTGACGCCGCTCACCGACGGCCAGACCTCTACCTTCTGGCCCTCCATCGCCTTCTTGTAAACGTCGTTGTAGCGCGGGCGGCCGGTCTTCAGGTCGACGCCATCTGCGTAATTGACCTTGCCGAACGGATTGGCGGCGATCAGCTTGCCTGTCGCCGCATCGAGCACATAGAAGAAGCCGTTGCGGCTCGCCTGCATGACGACCTTGGTCGGCTTGCCCGCGACGTTGAGCGTGGCGATGACGGGCTGCTGCGTGTTGTCGTAATCGAACGGGTCCTCCGGCATCGCCTGATAGAACCACACGCGCTCGCCGGTCTTCGGCCGGATTGCAATGGTCGAGTTCGTCCACAACGCGTCGCCCTTACGGGTGCGCGGGTTCCAAGGCGAGGGATTGCCCGTGCCCCAGAACACCAGATCGAGATCCGGATCGTAGGAACCCGTGACCCAGCTCGAGCCACCACCCGTCAGCGACGTCGTGCCGGCCCAGGTCTCCGCGCCCTTCTCACCGGGAGCGGGAACGTTCCAGTGCCGCCACAGGTGCTTGCCCGTGTTGGCGTCATAGCCCTCGATGAAGCCGCGATGGCCGAACTCGGCTCCAGCGACACCGACCACCGCCACGCCGTTGGCGACAAGCGGCGTCGAAGTCATCGCATAGCCTGTCGCCGTCGTGACATTGCCCGGCGACTTCGTCCGCCACACCTCTTTGCCGGTCTTGGCGTCCAGCGCGATCGTATGATTGTCGATCAGCTGGCGAATGAGCTTGCCCTCGTACATCGCGACGCCGCGGTTCACGATACCACAGCACACCGTACGCAGCGCTTCCGGCGGATAATCATGCGCCGTCCGCCACACTTGCCTGCCGGTCAGAGCGTCGACGGCAGCCGTCATGTTGTGCGACGTGACGTAGATCACGCCGTCCTTCACGACGGGGAACACTTCCGTTCCGTGCTGATCGTTCATCGAATAGGCCCACATCGGAGACAGGCGGGCCGCGTTTCGCTTGTTGATCTGCCTCAGCGGGCTGTACCGCTGCGCATTGTATCCCATCCCATACACGAGCACGTCGCCCGGGGTCTGGTGATCACGCTTCAGGTCGTCCAGGGTCTGCGCCCAAACCGAACCGGGCACGGCGGCAACGAGCAACCCTGCGAGAACTCTCGCCTTCATGGTATCCTCCCTAGAACGGCTCTGAACGCGATTGCGTGCGCTCGGTTCGGAATTGGACCGGCCGTCTCGGAGGCATCCTAGTGCAACTCACGGCGTTGTGAAGTAGGTCCCGCCACCACGAGACCATCGCCCGGCGCATACCGCGCCTGCACTTCCGTCAAGGCAGCAGATGCAGCGGCTACTCCGCTGCACCGCAACATGAAACGCCGTTTCAAACTCTCGCCGGCTCAGTCCTTGGCGCGCTCCTGGAACGTACCGTCCTCGGTCGAGACCACCACGCGCACGCCAGCCTCGATGTAGGGCGGCACCATGATGCGGGCACCGTTCGACAGCTTCGCCGGCTTGTATGACGACGACGCCGTCTGGCCCTTCACCACCGGATCGGCTTCCACGATCTCCAGCGTCACCCGCGGCGGCAGCTCGAGCGAAATCGGGTTGTTCTCGTGCAGCCGCACGTCACAGCGCATACCCTCCTGCAGCCACTGCGCCTGATCGCCGATCACGTCCTTGCCGATCGAGATCTGCTCAAACGACTCCGGCTGCATGAAATTGAAGCCCATCTCGTCTTCATAGAGATAGTCGTAGTCCCGGTTCTCGAGGTAGGCCATCTCGACCGTGTCGGTCGTCTTGTAGCGCATCTCGGTCTTCACGCCGTCGGAGATGCGGCGCATCACGAGATGGGTCACGGGCGTACCCTTGCCCGGGTGGATGTTCTCGGCACTCATGACGACGCACAGCTTGCCGTCGAGATCGATGACGTTGCCCTTGCGAACCGAGCTCGCGATGTTCTTGGCCACGGAATTCTCCAATTTCTGATGTTGAGCGGCCCCGGCTTCAGGCACGGGGAACAGCCGCTGTCGACACGAATTGGCGCCGTTCATACGCGGTTCGCGCGCTTCGGCCAAGCCTCTCGCGCGATCCCCTTCGGCTTGACGGCCGCTCGCGTCTGGGCCACGCCCCCGGCATGACCGAAACACTTCCCCCCTCGCTTGCCCCACTGTCCCCGTGGTGGAGCCGGCAGCGCCACGCCGACCGCCGGCCGATCCTGCTCGCGCGCAATCGGATCAAGGCGGCGATCCGTCGATGGTTCGACGAACAGGGCTTCGTCGAAATCGACGCGGCTTGCCTCCAGGTCTCGCCCGGCAACGAAACCCACCTTCACGCCTTCCGGACCGAGTTGATCGGCACCGACGCCAGCCGCCGCGACTTGTATCTCCATACGAGCCCGGAATTCGCGATGAAGAAGCTGCTGGCCGCCGGCGAGCCGCGCATCTTCACGTTCGCCCCCGCCTTCCGCAATCGCGAGCGCGGGCCACTGCATTCGCCCGAATTCACGATGCTCGAATGGTACCGGTCGGGCGAGCCATACGAGCAGCTCTGGCAGGACTGCGCCGACATCGTGCGGCTTGCCGCCGAGACGACGGAACAGCGCAACTGGGTCTGGCGCGGCCGGCCGTGCGATGCACTGGCGAAATACGACTACACCTCGCTCGATCAGGCGTTCGCACAGTTCGCCTCGATCGACCTGCACGAAACCTATGACGCCGATGGCACCGACAGATCGGGCCTCGCGGTGCGAGCGGCCGCCGTGGGCATCAGCGTCATGCCCGATGACACCTGGTCGGACATCTTCAGCAAGGTCCTGACGGAGAAGATCGAGCCCTATCTCGGCAACTTCCGGCCGGAGATCCTGCATCGCTACCCGCACGCGGAAGCCGCACTTGCCCGCCGCGCGCCGGACCACCCCGCCGTCGCCGAACGCTTCGAGCTTTATGTCTCCGGCGTCGAGCTCGCGAACGGCTTCGGTGAACTCACGAACGAAGCCGAGCAGCGGCGCCGCTTCGAAGCCGACATGGCCGAGAAGGCCCGCATCTACGGCGAACGCTATCCGATCGACGAGGATTTTCTCGCAGCCCTCGCCCACATGCCCGCGGCGTCCGGCTGCGCCTTGGGGTTCGACCGGCTCGTCATGCTGGCAACCGCCGCGACCTCGATCGACCAAGTGCTGTGGACACCGCTTTCGGGCCGATAGCTCCCGCAGCACCCGAATTGCACCAACATATCATCATCCAGAGTTAACGCGATTTAGCAGCGAAACCTCAGACGGTTACGCAATCTTTACCTGAGCGCTCCGGTCGAACTCTCGAGGGCGGATCGTCGCCCCACGCGGTCAAAATCACGATTTCGCCACAATTGGAGTTGCTGACGCCTGCCTGTGTATAACAGGCAAGGACCAATGATGATGATGAAGTTCGTCTATGCATTCGCCGCAGGTGCGATCGCGCTCCTGGGCATGCTCGCCACCTCGGATACGGCTGAAGCACAGCGCTCTCGCAGCCGCGACGCCAACCGGCCCGCGAGCCAGAATGCCGGAATGAACTGGGAGAGCGGGATGTTCAATCCCGCCGTCTATCCGCAATCCCGTTCCACCTACGCTCAGCGCGCCACGCGGGCCGAACGCAGCGCCCGCGCGACCCGGAGCAGCCGGTCGGCGCGCGCATCCCGCGCTTCGCGGAACGACGGCAGCCGTTTCGAAACCGCCAGCCTGACCGGCGGCGGTGGCGTTGGGCCTCGTCCCCGCGCCTGGTGCGGCTGGTGGATGCGCACGCAGCTCGGCGGCGGCCCCGCCTTCAACCTCGCCTGGAACTGGCGTCACTACGGCAGCCCGACCACGCCGCACGTCGGCGCCGTCGTCGTCTGGCGTCACCACGTCGGCATGATCACCGGCCAGGCGGCCAACGGCCAGTGGATCGTCAAGTCGGGCAACGACGGCGGCCGCGTCCGCGAGCGCGCACGCTCGGTTGCCGGTGCGCTCTTCCGCGCCTGAACCCAAAACCCCGAACCCTGCGAGCGGCAGTGTCGGCAACGGCGCTGCCGCTCGGCGTTGGAACGGACGGCGCGGCCGATCAGGCCGCCCGCGCCGGCTCAGCCAGAGCCGTGTTCTCGATCCAGCACGCGATCCGGTCGATCTCGGGCGGCGGCCCCGACCGCAGGATACTCTGCCCCTCGCGCGTCGCCGAAAACCGCAGGATCGCCGAGCACACAGAAGACGCATCCGCGCGCGACAGCTTCGAGAGCGTGTCGTAGCCGGCCCCCACCAGCAATTGCGCGTGCGTGCCCCTCAACCACGGGATCGTGCACACGAGCCGCGCCTGCGCTTTCCAATCCGCGATCCGTCCCACCGTGATGTAGCGGTTCCCCGTCCGGGCGACGATGTCCTCCGGATCGCAGGCCAGCAGATCCCGCACGAGCACGAGCCCGACCGGCGTCAGCCTGGCTGCCGTCTTGGGGCCGATCGACGGCGCTCTGACGATATCGTCATCGGGCGACAGATAAAATCGCTTCATGCGGTCGCCGAGGCTGTCCCCCAGCGCGTAACCATCGTCGTCGGTGTCGATCTCCGCCGCCGATCCCATCCCCTCGTCGGGATCCTGCGCCTGCGCCCGGACGGCCCCGAGACGCCTGTCGGCTGCCGCAGGCTCGTTGCGCGAGACGACGCGCAGCAGACCTTCCTGCTTGCGACTGCCGCCCCCCTCGCCCCATGACGTAGATGACAGGCTGCTGCCCCCGAGGATCAGCGTCCGCCGCCGCTTGAACCGCAGCCGACTGCGGCCGCGCCCCGAGCGCAAGGATCGGCTGCCTCCACTGTTGCTGTTGCTGTTGCCGGACGCCCCATTCGAACACACCTCCGACGAAACGCCGTCGTCTCCGTCGCGCTGATGCCCCGGCGCCATGTCCGCCCGCGCATTCCCGGCATCGCCGCGCGTATCGATCACGCGCGAGATCAGACCGACGAGATCGGCAACCAGCGCTTCCTGACGTTGCAGCCTTTCGGCCAACCGGCTGTCCCGCACCTCGCCCGACGCCCCGCGTTCCTGTCCGTCGCGGTCCCGCAACTCGGCAGCCCCGTGCCCCGCTCGAGCGCCGGCCCCGTCTTGCGATTCCTGACGCGCCTGCGTGCCGACGTGCGGCCGATACCTGCGTTCGAAACGAAACTGAAGCTGCGCCGGACGTGGCCCGCGCTCACCCATCGCCGCACGACGCGTCTCGACGCGATCATGCCCGCGTGGCTCCTCCGCCGCCCGCTCAGAAATTTCGCCGGCCCCCGCACGTCGCTCGATTGCCTCGACGACGAAGCGCGCCGACGCCAGATCGCCGCTCCGCTGCACCAGCGCCCGGATGAAGTCGTACGGCCCCGCGAACCGGCGCGCCTCCTGCACGGCTACCGCTTCCGCACGCGACAGCGCCACCTTGAATTCGTCTGACGTTCGAGGCTTCCGCCCATCCGGCGCCCGCCCCGCCCCATGGAGCCAGGCACGGGCGGCCTCGGACAAGCGCCGCCGGTCGATCCCAGCGCGTTGAAAATCGTGGTCCGGCACCCGCGCCGAAGTCAGACAGCACACGAGATGCGCGATTTCGACCGATGCGCTCGCCTGCTCCTCGGCGAACCGATGAGCCTCGTTGCAAAGCAGCAGCAGCGCCTCGTCGACATTGATCGCCGCCCGCGGAGCATCGCCCGGTAGAACGACCTGTCCGCAGCACCTGCACGTGTTCATGATCTCGACCCGAAAAAGCTCCGTGGAAAGCCATATACGATTCGGCGGCCCCGCCGCTTTCTGCTGTCGCTCGGTCGCGGATTCTCCCATACGTTTCGGCATCGGCGCCCAGCCATGCTCTCGCCGCACCGATCCTGTCTGCCTCCCAACCCCTTCAAGACTCACGGCTGAACCATGCGCCCGATCTCTCGACGTACATTCTGGAAGCGCTTCGCTGCTGCCGGCGCCTTGGGCGCGGCGGGTCTCGGCCTGACGTTGCGGTCACGGCCGGCGAACGCCTATTACAGCGGCCCCGTCACCGATCATTTCGACGGCGTGCGCTTCTTCAATCCCGGCGGAACGGAACCGCCGAGCTTCGGCCGTGCTTTCAATCTCTACATGACCGAGCAGTGGGAGCCGTGGCCCGTCCGCCTGTCCGACGTGAAGCCGGATCGCCCGCCCTCGGAGATCGGCGATGCGGTTACCCGCATCACTTTCATCGGCCATGCGAGCTGGCTGATCCAAACGGCAGGGCTCAACATCCTCGTCGATCCCATGTGGTCGGAACGCGCGTCACCGTTCTCGTTCGCCGGGCCCAAGCGCATCCGCCCGCCCGGCATCGCCTTCCAGGACCTGCCGCGCATCGACGTCGTGCTCGTCACCCACAACCACTACGACCATCTCGACCACCACACGCTCGGCCGCCTGTGGCAGCGGGATCGCCCGCGCGTCGTCACCCCTCTCGGCAACGACACGATCATCCGCGAGGCGATGCCCGGCGTCACCGCCACGACGCTCGACTGGCGCGAGAGCACCGAGCTGTCGCCTCGGCTGCGGGTCCACGCCGAGCCGACACTGCACTGGTCGGCGCGCGGCATGCGCGACCGCCGGCATGCACTGTGGGCGAGCTTCGTCGTCGATACACCCGCCGGCATCATCTACGCGATCGGTGACACCGGTTTCGGCGATGGCGCAAGCTTCCGCGAGATCGCACGCCGCCATCCGCGCCTCGATCTCGCTCTCATCCCCATCGGCGCTTACGAGCCACGATGGTTCATGCACCCCCAGCACATCAACCCGGCGGAGGCCGTCGAAGCATTCGGCCTCAGCGGCGCACGCGCGGCGCTGGGGCATCACTGGGGCACGTTTCCATTGACCTCGGAGGCGCACGACCGGCCGCCTCGCGATCTCGCCAAGGCGCTCGCAGACCGGGCTATCCCGGCCGAGCGGTTCGTCGCGGTACTGCCGGGACACGTGCGCGTGCTCTCGAAAGAGAGTTGAAAGCGGGTACAATTCAATTCACGAAGGTCATCCCGGTGCTTGTCACCGGGATCCATGGTGCTCCAAATGCAATGCTTTGGGTTGACGCAATCTGGCCCCCGGCAACAAGTGCCGGGGTGACCCTGCATCGGATGCATTGGTTCGCCCTGGGTGGATCGCGCTGAATTGATCGAGGAACGCATAACCTGCTCCAACGCGCCGACCGCCGCCGAATTCCACTCTCGAAAGCCCCCGCATGTCCGCCAAGCCAATCGCCGCCGCTGTCTCACTCGCGCCCCGCGACACCCAGATCCGCGAGTTCCCGCGCCCGGCGATCCCCGCAGACGCCGGTCTCCTGCACGTCGAATTGACCGGCGTCTGCGGAAGCGACTGGCCCTATTACCTGCGATATCCGCAATCGAAGGGTCCTCTCATTCTCGGCCACGAAACCGTGGGACGCGTAGCGGAAGTCGGCGCTATCGCCAGCCGCCGCTTCGGCGTGAAGGAAGGCGACCGCGTCGCGCTCGAGGAATACCTGCCCTGCGGCCATTGCCGCTGGTGCCGCTCCGGCGACTTCCGCCTGTGCGACGAGACCGACACGCTCAATCGCGCAGGCACGATCCGATTCGGCTCGACCCCGATCGGCGTTGCGCCGTCACTCTGGGGCGGCTTCGCGCAGGCGAAGTACCTGCATCCCAATTCCGTATTCCACAAGGTGCCCGATCACGTGCCGGCCAAGCTCGCGACGCTGGCGCTGCCGCTCGGCAACGGCGTCGAATGGTCGATCCTGCAGGGCAAGGTCAAAGTCGGCGAGGCCGTCGTCATCCAGGGGCCGGGACAGCAGGGTCTCGCCTGCACCGTAATGGCGCGGGAAGCCGGCGCCGGCCTCGTCATCGTCACCGGACGCGGCACGCCCACCGACAAGAAGCGCCTGGCGCTGGCGAAAAAGCTCGGCGCGCATCACGTGATCGACATCGACAGCGAGGACTTGCTGGAGCGCGTCGCCGAATTGACCGGCGGCGAGATGGCCGACCTCGTCATGGACTGCTCATCGGGCGGCCCGAAAGCCGTGATCGCCGCACTTCAACTGGCGCGCAAACGCGGCCGCGTTATCCTCGGCGGACGCGCCGGCGGCACCATCCCGGAGTTCGATCCGGACGTGCTCGTGCGCAAGGTGCTCACCGTGATGGGCGTGCGCGGACATTCGTTCGAGGCCGTCGAACTCGCCATGCAGGTGATCGCCTCGGGCAAATTCCCGCTCGAAGCGATGTGCACCCACGTCTTCCCGCTGGCTCAGACCGATCTCGCCATCCGCACCGTCGGCGGCGAAGGCGAACCCGACGCGATCCATTGCACCGTGGACCCGTGGGCGTGATCCGAGATCGAGCGCGTCCGCGCCGATCCCTCGCACCTCTTACCTCGTGAACCACGCCACGAGCCCGACGACGACGGCGATGCCGATCATCCAGCGCCAGGACGTATCCGGCTCGAGGTCTCCTTCGGGCCGGTGTTGCGTTTCGTTCTCCACGAGCCCTCCCAGCTCATCCGCGAGCGGATGCACGATACCCTTCATACGATGTCCCCCAAGCTCTGAGCACCAGCCCCCGAAAGCATCAGACCGGATGCCAGCGACAGCAAGCCCGGTTTCCGCCTCCCCATTTCGCCGGTCGTGTCGATGACGGCCCCCGGGAGAATGCTGCTCTCATAGTCCAGAATCATGACGCTATCGCATGAGTCGGCCTGTGAATAGCGGGTATAGAACGGGTGGCCGGGGCCTGCGGGCCTCCCGCGTCGGGGACCGAATCGGCGCATAAGACGAAGATGAGATTTGCCCCCGCCCTGCTCGATGAAATCCGATCCCGGCTGCTGTGCAGCCAGGTGGTGTCGCGCAAGGTCGCGCTGAAGCGCGCGGGCCGCGAGTTCCGGGGCTTGTCGCCGTTCAAGACGGAAAAGTCGCCGTCCTTCTACGTCAACGACCAGAAGGGCTTCTACCACTGCTTCGCGTCCGGCGAGCACGGCGACATCTTCACCTTCGTGATGAAGACGGAGGGCCTCAGCTTCACCGAGGCCGTCGAGCAACTGGCGGCCGAAGCCGGTGTGCCGTTGCCCAAGCCCGACGCGAAATCGGTCGAGCGGGAGGACGAGCGCTCCCGGCTGCAGTCGCTGCTCGAGGTCTCGGCGAAGTGGTTCGAGGAGAACCTGCGCGGACCCGCCGGTGCGGAAGCGCGTCGCTATGTCGGCACGCGCGGGCTCAGCCCGGATACGATCCGGCGGTTCCGCATCGGCTACGCGCCGCCGTCGCGCACAGCACTGAAGACGCATCTGGGCAAACTCGGCTACACCGTCGAGGAGATGATCCGCTCGGGAATGCTGATCGGTGGCGAGGACATCAAGGAGCCCTACGACCGCTTTCGCGATCGTCTGATGTTCCCGATCTCCGACCTCAAAGACCGGCCGATCGCGTTCGGCGGCCGTGCGCTCCAGAAGGACGAGCGGGCGAAGTACCTGAACTCGCCGGAAACGCCGCTGTTCCACAAGGGCCACATCCTTTTCAATGCGGCGAAGGCCCGCTCGGCCGCGCACGACCGGCACCGGCTGATCATCGTCGAAGGCTACATGGACGTCGTCTCGCTGGCGGCCGCCGGCTTCGACGAAAGCGTGGCGCCGCTCGGCACTGCACTGACCGAGGACCAGATGCAGCTCGTCTGGCGGTTCGTGCCCGAGCCGATCCTGTGTTTCGACGGCGACAGCGCCGGCAAGAAAGCCGCTCATCGCGCCATCGACACGATGCTGCCGCACCTCAAGCCCGGCTACAGCGCCGGCTTCGCCTTCCTGCCCGACGGGCTCGATCCCGACGACCTCATCCGCCAGCAAGGGGCGGATGCGATGAAGGACATCCTGGCGCGCGCCGTGCCGCTGGCCGAAGTGCTGTGGGAACGCGAGTTCAACTCGGGCGACTGGTCGACACCGGAGCGCAAGGCCAAGTTGCAGCAACAGATCACCAATCTCGTGAACACGATCGCCGATCCGGCCGTGCGCGGGCTGTACGCCTCCGCCATGCGTGACCGGCTGGCCCAGGCTTGGGGGACGAACCGCCGGGGTGATCGCTCCCACGGGGCAGACGGTTATTCGACCAACCGCATGGTGTCGGCGGCAGCGGCTGCCCCCTACCAGATCCCCGGCGACTACGATCGCGGGTATCAACCGGGCTATTCCCAGCCTCAGGGCCGACCATTCCCGCGCGACCGCAACCCCAGGTTCGGCGGCGGGGCCAAGGGCAACGGCGGCGGGCGCGGCGGCCCGTGGCGTGGGGGCGAGCCGCCCCGGCCGGCCGCCAGCCACAGCCTCCGGCAATCCAGCCTCGTCGCCAGCATGGTCGGCACCCCCTCCGGCCGCCCCGCCTACCGGGAGGCCCTGCTGATGCGCACGCTCGTCAACCACCCCTGGATGATCGAGGCCGAGGCGGAGCGCATCTCGACGATCGACTTCTCCTCGGGTGCGTTGTCCCGGCTACGCGACACACTTATATCGTTGCTGTCCGGCAATATTCCACTTGACAGCTCCTCGATCCGATCCCAACTGACCTCTGCGGGCTTGGATAAGGTGGTGGAACTCCTAGAGCGGGCAATTACGCACAGAAGCGATCGGTTCGCGGAGCCGGGTGCTGCCGAAGTCGAGGTGGAAACAGGCTGGCGCCACACCCTCGCACTTCATGAGCAGCAGACCGGTCTGCGCAAGGCCCTGGCAGCCGCCGAACAGGCTTTTCATGCGGAAGGCAGTGAAGATGCCTTGTCCCGTATCGTCGAGATTCAACGCCAATTGGCAAGCTCGGAGGACCTGCAGCTTCCGGACGAAAGGTGACCGCCAATGGCAGAGGCAAGCACGCGCCGTCGTGGATTTGCCGTCGACCTGCCGGGTGAGCACGGCCTCGAATTCGACCCGACCGATAATGCCTGCCCGAGTTCCCCCTGCCCTGGTCCAGCCGGCACAAGACCGGCGGCGCCGAGGCGGAGCACGATCACGATAGAGTAAGACTGTTCACTTCGAGAACCGGCGTATGTTCGTCATCGTTGGCACCACCCCTTCCCCAACGCGCCTCGGGCCCATGCGCCGGCGCAGTGATCGCGGGACAGCGGACGAGCCTATTTCGATGGCGCACCGGCGTCGACACTAGCGCGAACAGGCTGCAGGCCCTTTTCCAGGACTTGCAGCCACGATCCGAACGGAGCCCTGCCTTGGCCAATCCCTCACCGCGCACCACTCCCCGCAATGCCGCGAAACCCGCCCCGGCCGACAAGCCCGAGGACGGCGGCACCGCCACCGCGGAGGCGCCGGAGCGCGACGGTCCGATCCTGGACCTCTCCGATCAGGCCGTGAAGAAGCTGATCAAGGTCGGTAAGACCCGCGGCTACGTCACCTATGACGAACTCAACGCCGTTCTGCCATCCGAGGAATTCACCTCCGAGCAGATCGAGGACATCATGGCGATGTTCTCGGAGATGGGGGTCAACGTCGTCGAGCAGGAGGAGGACGACGAGGGCGACGCGACCAGCGATGCAGCCGGCGAGGACGACGAGGGCAGCCGCGCCCTCGCCCCGCAGGCCTCCTCCGTGCCGGCCCGCGCCGAGACCAAGCCCGAGCCGAGCGAGCGCACCGACGACCCCGTTCGCATGTACCTGCGCGAGATGGGCTCGGTCGAGCTTCTCTCGCGCGAGGGCGAAATCGCCATCGCCAAGCGTATCGAGGCCGGTCACGAGGCGATGATCGCCGGTCTGTGCGAGAGCCCGCTGACCTTCCAGGCCATCATCATCTGGCGCGACGAGCTCAACGAAGGCAAGGTGCTGCTGCGGGACATCATCGACCTCGAAGCGACCTACGCCGGCCCCGAGGCGAAGGCCGTGCCGCCGGTCGTCATGCCCGGTGAGCCGCCGCAGCCGCCGCCGTCTCCGATGGCGGCCGTCGCCGCTGCACGCGGACAACCCACGCAGCGCGGCGAGGATGGCGAGGAGATCGCCCCGCCCGAAGGCGAGATGGACGAGGACGACGAGTTCGACAACGCGTTGTCGCTCGCCGCCATGGAGGCCGAGCTGAAGCCGAAGGTGCTCGAGACCTTCGACAACATCGCCGCCGACTACAAGAAGCTGCGCCGCCAGCAGGACAAGAAACTCGAGCAGCAGGTCGCGGGCGAGCAGGGCACGCGCCAGCAGCAGAAGGCCTACGACAAGCTCCGCGAGGAGATCGTCGCCAACGTGAAGAGCCTGTCGCTCAACAACAACCGTATCGAGAGCCTCGTCGAGCAGCTCTATGCGATCAACAAGCGCCTCGTCGGCCTCGAAGGCCGGCTGATGCGGCTTGCCGACAGCTATGGCGTGTCGCGTGCGGCGTTCATCGACGAATACTACGGCAACGAGCTGGACCAGACCTGGCTCGACCGCATGAACACGAAAGGCAAGACCTGGGGCAACTTCCTCAAGCACGAGCGTCCGCAGGTCGAGAAGATCCGCGCCGAGATCCACGAGCTCGCGACCGAAACCGGCCTCGAGATCCCCGAGTACCGCCGCATCGTCCGCAACGTGCAGAAGGGCGAGCGCGAGGCCCGTCAGGCCAAGAAGG
>CAZNMY010000030.1:0-53573 GCA_964574325.1 uncultured Devosia sp.
GGTTCGACTGCATATGAGCCTCCCTTGCCGGTGAACCGGCGCTGAGGATCCACGTGACTACGTTCACGCAGGGTTCAGTATCGTGTCCTCATTTGCAGGATGCAAGACGGAACCGTTGCTGCAGCGCGTCAATTCCGACGATGTCCACACGCTGGACAAAACCCGTTCCAGATAATGAATTCTTCCGAAAAGGTTCCGAGAACAGTGGCTTGTCGCGTTCGTTCGGGACTGTGTGCAATGCGATGTTCGTTATCACGCGAGGTTGTGGAAGATTTGTTCTTACGGAAGCTGTTTTTGAAGAAAAGCGAATTGAGGGGTCGATTGTTCGGCGCATCGTTTCAATTCCCGTGATGATTGAAACGCGGCAGTATCGGTGCCACATGGAAGTCTCGCCTGCCGTGCGAGTGTTCCCGGTGCGCCGTCGGATGGCGCGCTCGAAAGGGGTGGTGTGATGCCGACGAGCAATGCGCGCAACGAGCACAAGCTTCAATCGGTGGACCCGATCTGGGCCAGTTTGCGGGTGGAGGCATCGGCTGCGATCGCGGCGGAGCCGGCGCTCGGCGGTTTCATCTTCGCGACCGTGCTCAGCCACGACCGGCTCGAAGATGCGGTAGCGCATCGACTGGCGCAGCGGCTCAACCATGCCGATGTCGATGCGCATCTGATCAGCAAGATCTTCGAAGAGGTACTGGAGAGTTCGTCCGATCTGGGAAGGGCGTTTCGCGCGGATCTGTTCGCAGTCCGGGACCGCGATCCCGCGTGCACGCGCTATATCGAGCCGCTGCTGTACTTCAAAGGCTTCCATGCGCTGGTGACGCATCGTTTCGCGCATGCGCTCTACAAGGCTGGTCGCCGCGATTTCGCGCTCTATCTGCAGAGCCAGTCCTCACGCATGTTCGGTGTCGACATCCATCCCGCGGCCAGGATCGGTTCGGGCATCATGTTCGATCACGGCACCGGTATCGTTGTCGGCGAAACGGCGACGATCGGTGACAACTGTTCGTTGCTGCATTCGGTGACGCTCGGCGGAACGGGCAAGGAAGGCGGCGACCGCCATCCGAAGATCGGCGAGAACGTGATGATCGGGGCGGGCGCGAAGGTGCTCGGCAACATCCAGATCGGCAGGTGCAGCCGGATCGCGGCGGGCAGCGTGGTTCTGGCGGACGTGCCGGCCAACACGACGGTCGCGGGCGTGCCGGCGAAGGTGATCGGCCCGTCCGGCTGCCCCGAGCCGTCGCGGACCATGGATCAGCAACTCGGCGGTTGCGATTGCTGATCTGGCGGGGTTTCTCCCGGCAACAGCTTTTCGGCATGTAGTTGTGGTGTTGCCGGGCAAACGGTCCCCCGGTGGGTGGCGCCTCAGTCTGAAAATGTCTGCATCGCGCCGCTACCGTGCGCTCCAAAGCAGATGCGATGGGCCACACAAGCTGACACTGACTCCGGGAACGGGGGAATCGCAATTGATCGTGGGTTGGGGTTGAGGTCGTGGTTTCAGGCGGCCGAAGCCCAACGCCACTGTCAGGCTTCGAGCGAAGTGAGCTCAGCACCAACCCACGCTTGAGCGCTATATGCGATTGCCCGGGGCCCCGGAGGGGCCTGAAGGCTGTAGCTACGGGTGGAGCGCAGCGGAACCCGTAGGCAGGGTCCCCAATCGATGTCCGCCCCGGAGGGGCGGCTGAATTGGTTTCACACCGATCAATCGAAGACGTACTTCCCGTCGAAGTCGACCGCGTTCGCGTGAAGCATGCGCAACAGCTCGGACTTGAAGTCTTCCGTCCTGTGATGCTCGGCCTGTCCTTTGATGTACCGTTTCAACGCGTCCTCCTGAGACTTGCTGACGGAGAATACGCTGTAGCCCTCTTGCCAGGCGAACCCAGACAGTTCGGGAAGCGTATCGTGCATCCACTTGCTCGATCCCGACTTTACTTTGCGCATCAAGTCCGACACCGCGCCGTCGGGCCGCCATCGCATGTACATGTGCACGTGGTCCTCGACGCCGCCGATCTCGTAGAGGACGCCCTTCTCCGCTCTGATGATGCCGCCCATATAAGGATATAGGCGTTCCGCAACAGTCGCCGAGATCCAGGGCGCGCGGCCCTTTGTCGAAGTAACGACATGGAGCAGAAGCTGGGAATACGTGCCTGGCATCGAAACTCCTTCGCCCCTTGCGGGGCTCGACCAGACCAGGGGAGACCTCGATCTACGGGTTCCGCTGCGCTCACCCGTAGCTACAATCGAGCGGCTCCTACGGGGCCGAGGCAACAGCTACGGCGATCGATCGTAGACGGCCGCTGAAGCATCGTGCAAGGGCAGCCGCCGCGTCTCCTTGGGGTCACTCACGTAGCACACGCTTCGACCGGTGTCGGCTTTACGCCGATTGCGGGTGCGCGATGGCTAAGTGAGGCACTGCCTCCCAGCGATCCGGCTTGCCCGGGGCGCGTGGGCCTGTTAGCTGGCTGCGACGAAACGATATGCTCGATGATCGAAGGACTTCCCCATGGCGATGAAGCAGGACTTGCCGAAGTTGCAGACCTATCTGCGCAAGCGTTTCAACAATCCGGCTCTCAAGGTGGTGATGCCGCCGAAGAAGACCGACATGGGCGAAGTGTTCATCGGCGACGACATGATCGGAACGCTGACGCTCGACGACGAGGACGGCGAGGTCTGCTATCAATTGCAGATGGCGATCCTCGATATCGATCTCGAAGACGTTTGAACCGATCAGTCGAGAGGGCGGGCCGCGCATGACGCTTTACAAGCTCGATGGCGTAGCGCCGCAGACGGCGCCGACGGGCAGCTTCTGGGTGGCGCCCAGTGCCGTCGTGATCGGCGATGTCGAGATCGGCGAGGACGCCAGCATCTGGTTCAACGCGGTGCTGCGGGGAGATCTCGACAAGATCCGTATCGGCGCCGGCTGCAACGTCCAGGACGGTTCGGTGCTGCATGCCGATCCCGGCTTCCCGCTGACGCTCGAAGCCAATTCGACGATCGGCCATATGGCGATGGTGCACGGCTGCACGGTCGGGCGCGGCAGCCTGATCGGCATCGGCGCCATCGTTCTCAATGGCGCGGTGATCGGCGAGGAGTGCCTCGTTGGCGCGGGAACGCTGGTGCCGGAAGGCAAGACCTATCCGCCGCGTTCGCTGATCCTCGGCTCGCCCGGGCGCGTGGTCAGGACGCTCGGCGAGGAAGACGTCGCGCGGATGCAGCGGACGGCGCAGGGCTATCAGCAGCGCTGGAAGCGCTACGCGGCCGGGCTCGAGCCGTCGAGGTGATCGGGGCGTTTCCCCAGCGCGTGTTTCAGCGCCTGGACGGGGTGCTGGCGAGCGCGCCGGCGCGTGCATTGCTGTCGGGCACCAGTGACATCCACAGGCGCGGCTCGACGAACGACTGGCGCATCACGAAGCGATAGCCCGTCTTGTGCCAGATGCGGATGTCGGGAACCTTGTTGTCGAGAATGAAATCGCCTTGCGTGGTGCGGGCCGTGAGCACGGCATGGCCATCGCCACGCTCGTCGCGGACGACGGTCATCAGCAGGGAACTCGACGGCCAGCCGCGCGCCAGAAGCATCTGGCGCTTGAGGAGGGCGTAATCCTCGCAATCGCCGCGGTCGCTCGGCATCGTCCAATGCTCGGTCGTGCCATAGAGTTCCAGATCGGTGGCCGGCGCGATCACCGTGTTGACGTGACGGTTGATCTCGTCGAGGTCGCTCAGGCGCTGGGGCGTGGCGGCGATGCGGTTCTCGTGGTTGGAACTCGCATTGCACTCTCCAGGCCAGCGCTCGCAGAACTGCACGAATCCGAACGGCGGCGGCGACGTGCCGTAGATCCGCATGAACGGAGACGGCTCGGCCGAGCGGTTCGCACGCTCCGGTTGGGCTGAGAGATTGCCGGCAAGCATGGCCTGGGCCATCGCTGCCGCTGCAAAGATACTCCGCTTCATTACGCCACCCCTACTTGGCCAACGAAGATGATCCCGAGACACTGACTGCGGTCTCGATCCCACTACTCACGCGAGGTCTGCCTGAACGGCTTCCTGGGCCTGGACAGAAAGGAACTCGACGCCAATTCCGTCGTTGTGATGGCGGACGACGCGCGCCTTGATCTTCCCGACCTGCACCTGATGACCGATCGGCGGACGAGCGTTCGTCGCAATCGAAGCGCCGGACATCGAGAAATCCAGGATGTTGACCGGGATCGTCACGCCTTCGTCGAGCTTCAGCGTCGTTTCCTTCTTGGAATTGGCGATCGCGATGCGTTCGTGGCGGCGCACTTCGGCGGCGCCGCCGAGTTCGTGGCGGTTCATCAGCCAGGTGATCTGGGCAGCGAGCTTGTCGCGCTTGTACTGCGTGGCCTGCAATTCGATGGCAAAGCCGCCTGCGAAGGTACGCACAACGTGACCTTCGATGGCGCCCAGATTGTCGAAGGTCGCGAGAATGCGCTCACCTATATCGACCTCGACAGGCGTATGCATCGCAGCGCCGCCGACGGAGATGTCGACGAGCTTGCAAGAGAATTCCTGTTTGTTGGCGCGCATGAAGCGGCCGAGCAGCGTGATCGCGACGCGGCGGTGGCGGCGGCGATCGGCTGCGGCATTGGGGCCGAAGCCGAATGTCGGACGCTCAGGTGTGCGCTTGACAACGGAATCCATTTGTTTCCGACCGTAAATCGCGTTGCATGGGGAAACGGCCGGCAAGGACGGGCGACCGCTTTTCAATGCTTGGGATTATGGGGGGGAGCACTTAATGAATGCCTAAGCGATTGCGTGGTTTTGAGACGATCCCGGCGAGGCGTCGAACCAATTCATCCGAATGTCGGACGACCGGCTCAGGGCTCGAGCTTGCGGCCGCCGTCGAGGACGCGAAACTGGCGGCGGTCGAAGCGGACGACGCGGCTCGCTGAATGACCGGCCAGCGCCGGTACATTCGATGCGGCGGAATGACTAAAGCGCTCGGCGATGCCGTGCGGGCGTCCGTCCGGCCAGATGATTTCGCTGGATACGAGATGCAGCGCCGTCAGCGGTTCGGTCCCGAGCCAGAAGGGCGGGTTTGCACAGGAAATGGAGCCGAGGAACCGGTCGACCTCGTCGCGGGTATGCACCAGTGGGAGCAGGATCGCTTCGAAAGTGACGCTGCGGTCGCCGGCCGTGCGGGCGTCGATTTCGAACAACAGGGCGCCGCCTTGCTTGCGCAAGGTATCGAGCTGGTGGCGGAGTTCGTGGCGCTCGTCGGGGGACCACAGCTCGAGGAAGTCCATGCCGCGCAGCTCGGCGCCGAACTGCTCGGCGATCCGGGTGCCCGCGAGGCGGAAGCGAATGCCGTCGGTCGCGTGTTCAAGGATCAGCGTCTCGGCGAGAATGCCGGCGATGCGCGCGGGTTCGATGTCGAACCGTTTGGGAGCGAGCCTGCCGTGGCGGACTTCGTTCCAGTAACCGTAGATGATCTGGGTCGTGCGGTTCTTCATTTCGGCTCTCGGTATCGGCGGCAAGGGGAGCGGATGTCCGGTGCTGTGCCAATCGGGTACAGCGTTCAGACTGCAGGACGGACTGTCACCATCGAGAGCAGCTTCCATGCCATCGACGCGACGTGGGGCGTGCGCGGCCGGTTCGCCTTGCTCCGGTCGCCGGGTGGAGTTAATGGGCGGGTCCGATCGGAAATGGAGTAATCATGCAGGACGGTCAGCGCGAGCCGATCTTCAATGTGCCCGCCGTCGTGGCGGGGCTCGTCGCGGTGTTCGTGGCCGTGCATGCCGGGCGGCAGGTGCTCGATCCGAGGGCCGATACCGAGTTCGTGCATCTACTCGCGTTCAATCCCGCGCGGTACGGCGGTCCTCCGATAGATCTGCCGGGTGGCGCATGGGCGGGAGCGGTGGATTTCTTCAGCCATGCCTTCCTGCATGGCGATTTCTTTCATCTGACCGTCAACTCGGCGTGGTTGCTGGCGGTCGGCACGCCGATCGCGCGGCGGATGCCGGCGCTGTCGTTTCTCGGGCTGTTCGGCCTGTGCGCTGCCGGCGGGGCGCTGATGTTCATGCTGCTGCATCCCGGCGTTAATGCTTCGCTGATCGGGGCCTCAGGCGGGATTTCCGGGCTGATGGCGGCGGTCTTCAGGCTGATGTATGCGGCCGAAGACGACATGGGACGCCATCTCCTCAGGGAACGGCCGCTCGAAGCGCCGCGGCTCGGGATCGCGGCCATGCTGACGCGGCGCGCGCCGCTCCTGGCGATCGCCGGGTGGGTCGGCATCAACGTGCTGTTCGGCGTCGGCGCCAGCGTTTTCGGCGATGGCATGCCGATCGCCTGGGAAGCTCATCTCGGCGGATTTTTCGCCGGCCTCTTCATTTTCGATCTTTTCGACCGGGGGCGGGCCGAAGATGCGGTTTCCACCGACGGTTCCGCGTGATGCAATCGGATGTTTCGATCAGAGATGCTCGTCGAGAGGCTTGCATCAGGAAGTCGTTGCCTCGATACTTTTCGTGGGGTCCTCGGGGATCCCATTCGAGGGCTGGTCGAACAACGTCGAGGTTGACTTCGAGCCCAGCTACGTGCGGGCGATAGACTGCCCGAATGGCCCTCGCCCGTGACTGTCGCGGTTCGCCTCGCCGTAACCGGGAGAGACGCGCATGAATGTGGCCGCGATCCTGAACGCCAAGGGACGAAACGTCGTAACGGCGCGTTCGAGTTCTACCCTGGAAGAGATTGCTGCAAAGCTCGCGGAGAAACGTATCGGCGCGGTCGTCGTCGTCGGTGCGGGAGGGCGGATCGACGGAATCGTGTCCGAGCGGGATATCATTCGCGCGATATCGGAGCGCGGCGCCAAGGCGCTGCTGGAACCGGCACACGAAATCATGACGAAGTCGGTCATCACGTGTGACGTCGCCGATACGCTGGATGAACTGATGGCGCGCATGACGGCCGGGCGGTTTCGCCACCTGCCGGTCGTGGAAGATCGTCAGCTCGTCGGCATCGTCTCGATCGGCGACGTGGTCAAGCATCACATCGCCGAGGTCGAGATGGAGGCGAGCGCGCTGCGCGGCTATATCGTAGCTGGTTGAGACGGTGATCGCGACAGGCGTGCCCTGAGATCGAGCTGATGCTTCAGCTCGTCGGTCTCGCGGCGCGCCGCGTCTCGACCGTGGGCGATCAGCTCTTCCGCGCGATGGAACTCGAACGGGCCGATGCCAGACAGGCGCGGGCTGAGTATGGCGTCGGGCGGATCGCCCGCCAGCCGCGAGCGCGCGATGCGGTCCTGGACGATGCTCAGCGCATCGACCAGCACGGCGGATATCCCGGGCCTGTGGTCCTTGGGGTCCTTTTCAGAGCCGAACCACTGGCGGCGCAGGAGCGAGCGCATGCTGCCGGCGGGTTGTGCCGCCTCGATTTCGTCGACGGGGACTGCGGGCACGGGAACATGCTCGTCGAAGCCCGGGACGACGGTTCCGCGGGCGCACATATCGGCATTCAGATTGACGGCGATCACATAGCGGGCTCCCAGAGCGCGGCAGACGCTGACGGGAATCGGATTGACGAGTGCGCCGTCGAACAGCCAGCGGCGGTTGATCTCCACGGGCGGAAAGATGCCCGGCAAGGCGTAGGAGGCACGCATGGCGGCGACAAGTCCGCCGCGCCTCAACCAGACCTCGTGACCGGTGCCCAGCTCGGTCGCGACGGCTGCAAAGGGCTTGGGCAGGTGCTCGATCGTGCGGTCGCCGATATGGCGATCGAGCAGCGCGCCGAGCTTGCTGCCGGTGATGAGGCCGGTGCCCGACAGGTTGAAATCGAGCAGGCTCATGACGCGCCGCCGATTCAGGCTGCGGGCGAACGCTTCCAGTTCGTCGAGACGTCCGGCGAGGTGGCAGCCGCCGACGACGGCGCCGATCGAGGTTCCGGTGATGATGTCGGGGACGATGCCGGCGTCCGCGAGGGCCTTGATGATGCCGATGTGAGCCCAGCCGCGAGCAGCTCCGCCGCCTAGGGCTAGTCCGATCTTGCCTCTACCACTTTCACTTGCGGCCATTGGAAAGGCCTCCGCATCCCACCCTGACCGCACGTCCGACCCGTTGTGGGACGTGCGCTCGCCCGAGCCGCTCTGTCGAGGCAACTCCTTGTTCGAACGATACCACGGGAGGGTCAAGGCTTCGCTACCGGCCGATGTGATCTGAGTGAAAGTGGGCGCGGCCCAGCGGGCGAGATATCTACTTCCCGATAAAAACATGAACGTTCACCGGTGTGGCATGCAACTCCATCGCCTTCGATCTGGACCTCCAGATGAATGACGTCCTGATCGCAATCAGTGAGAAGTGATTTCACCGCCAACCGGTTCCCGCTCTCCTCGCCCTTCGTCCACAGGCGATTGCGCGAGCGTGTCCAGAACGTAGCGTAACCCGTCGCCAGCGTGCGTTCGAGGGCCTCGTCGTTCATCCAGGCGAACATCAGGATTTCGCGTGTGGTGCGGTCCGTGACGATGGCGGGGATCAGGCCGTCGCGGTCGAACAGCGGAGCGAAAGCAGTGCCGTGCTCGATCTCGGCCTTGATGTCGGTGGTCGGGTTGCGCGGCCCCCATGGGCGTCGTGGCGTGGTCATGTGGTCCTCGCGATTGGCGGTGTTCGCTTAAGTAGCCGAACGCACCTGGAGAAGGCCAGGGGGCAGGCTCGGGCGGTTGGTTGAGCGGGATCAAATGCGCCGTGGCGGGGCGGGGTTAGCAAGCATTGCGGTCGCAGACTTTTGCGGGCGGTTCTTCTGGGGGAAGGGGGTATCCGTGAGGCGCATCATCAAGGCGGCGTGGCTGGTGGTTGTCGCAGTGCTGCTGGCGGATACTGCTGCGGCCGATGCGGTGTCGGACTGCGGGCAGTCGCGCAACCTGACGGCGCGGGTTGCGGCGTGCTCGGCGATCGTTTCGGGGGCCGGTTACAGCAACGATCAGAAGGCGGTCGCCTATCGTCATCGAGGTCTGGCGCGAGCGGACGCGGGCGCGCTCGATCAGGCGATCTCCGATCTCAACGAGGCGTTGCGGCTCGATCCGAACGACGCCGTTGCCTACGACACGCGGGCGCATGCGCGGCTCGCCAAGGGCGCGACCGACCAGGCGATCGCGGATTTCTCGTCGGCGATGCGGCTGCAGCCCCGGAACGTGTCGTTCATCGTCGCGCGCGGGCACGCGTTCCTCGTCAAGGGGAACGTCGATGCGGCGATCATCGATTTCTCCAGCGCGATCCTGATCGATCCGAAGAGTGCGACCGCATACAACAACAAGGGGCTTGCCTGGCGCCGGAAGGGCAACCTCGATCAGGCGATATCCGATTTCACGACGGCGATCTCACTCAATCCGATCTACGCCATTGCCTACCTCAATCGAGGGTATGCGCACGAATCCAAGGGTGCGAAGTCGGAAGCCGTCGCGGATTTCAGCCGGGCGCTGCAACTCGACCGGACTCTGGTCGGCGCGTCGGCCGGATTGAAGCGGCTCAAGGTGAGCGTGGACGAGGCGAGACTGAGTGAGAAGGCCGTTGGCGAAGGCAAGGTGCTGGCAGAAGGTAATTGCGCGCGCTGTCACGCGGTCGGCGCGAGCGGGCAGAGCCCCAATCCGAAGGCGCCGGAATTCCGCGTGATGCAGCAGCGGCATCCGATCCTGGCGTTGCGTGAGCCGCTGACGCGCGGGATCGCCGCGCCGCACGACGAGATGCCGAAGTTCGCGCTGGGCGAGGCCGAGGTGGACAAGCTCGTCGCCTACATCAACACACTGCAGAGCGCGCCACGCGGGTGGTCGACGAAGGTGGGACCGGCGAAGAAGTAGGCGCGAGCAGGCATCAGGCAGCCCTGAACAGGCGCACGGCTTCGTCGCATTCGAACAGATAGAGCAGCGTGCGAAGGGCCTGGCCGCGCGGGCTCATGAGGTGAGGGTCCTGGTTCAAGGCGAGGCTCGCGTCGTCGCGGGCGACGGCGAGGAGATCCTCGAAGCCCGGTACGCCCGCCACGCGGAACTCGGGCATGCCGCTCTGGCGCGCGCCCATCAACTCGCCGCCGCCGCGCAATTCTAGATCCTTTTCCGCAATCAGGAATCCGTCCTCGGTGGCGCACATCATTTCCAGCCGCTGCCGTGCCGTGACGCCGAGCGGCTCGGCGTGGAGAAGCAGGCAATACGATTGCCGGTCGCCACGGCCGACGCGGCCGCGCAACTGATGCAATTGCGCCAGACCGAAGCGCTCGGCTTGCTCGATCACCATGACGGTGGCGTTGGGGACGTTGACGCCGACCTCGATGACGGTGGTCGAGACGAGAACCTTCAGGTGGTCGGCCGAGAACGCTGCCATCACAGCGTCCTTGTCGGCGGGTTTCATCGCGCCGTGCAGCAGGCCGACCTTGTCGGCGCCGAACATCTGGGCGAGCCAGGCATGACGTTCTTCGGCCGCGGCAAGCTCCGAAACATCGGAGCTTTCGATCAGCGGGCACACCCAATAGATCTGCGCGCCCTGGGCGAGCATGCGGCGAAGGCCGTCGACGACATCCTCGATGCGGCCTTCGGCGGGCATCGTGGTCTTGATCGGCTTACGGCCGGCGGGCTTTTCGGTGAGGCGCGAGACATCGAGATCGCCATAGTGCGTCATCAGAAGCGTGCGCGGGATCGGCGTCGCGGTCATGACGAGCACGTTGGCGCCGCCGCTGCCGCCCTTCGACTGCAGCGCGAGGCGCTGATGCACGCCGAAGCGATGCTGCTCGTCGATCACGGCGAAGGCGAGATCCTTGAAATGCACGTCCGGTTGGAACACCGCGTGCGTGCCGATGAGGATGTCGATCTCGCCGCTTTCGAGCCGCTCGAGCAGTTCGCGGCGCGGCCGACCCTTCTCGCGGCCGGTGAGGAGGCCGATACGAAGCCCGGCCTTCTCGGCGAGCGGCAGGATTGTTTCCGCGTGCTGGCGCGCGAGCACTTCGGTCGGCGCCATCAGCGCTGCCTGCGCGCCGATCTCGACGGCGATCGCCATCGACATCAGCGCGACCGCGGTTTTGCCCGAACCGACATCACCCTGCAGCAGGCGGAGCATGCGGAACTCGCTCGCCATGTCCTGCTCGATCTCGGCGAGCGCCGTCACCTGGCTGCCGGTCAGCGCAAACGGGAACGCGGCCTTCAGCTTCGCGCGGATGTGGCCATCGCCGGCAAGGCTGCGACCGCGCTGGGCCTTCGCGCTCTGGCGGACGAGGGCGAGGGCGAGTTGGCCCGCGAGCAGTTCGTCATAGGCGAGCCGTTGCCACGCCGGGCCGCCGGTCGAGATGTCCGCGGGGTCCATCGGCCGATGCAGCGCCGAGATCGCGTCGTGAAACGGCGGCCAGCCCTTCTGGGTGAGAACGGTCGGGTTCTGCCACTCCGGCAGATCGGGAACGGCTGCCACCGCCTGTCGCACGAGCTTGTGCAGGATCTTGCCCGAGAGGCCCGCGGTGAGGGGATAGACGGTTTCCAACGAAGGCAGGTCGGCGCGGGCTTCCGGCGTCACGATGTAGTCCGGATGGACCATCTGCGCGGTATCGCCGTAGCGGTCGACGCGGCCGGAGACGTAGCGTTCCTCCCCTTCGGGCAACTGGCGCTCTATGAACGCGCGCTCCATGTGGAAGAAGATGAGATCGATGCGGCCGGTGTCGTCCTCGCACTGGACCTTGTAGGGCGCCTTCTTGTTGCCGCGTGGCGACGGCCGATGCTTGAGCACGCGCACCTTGAACGTCGCGATCGTACCCGCCACGGCCCCGGCCACCGTGGGCTCGGCGCGGCGGTCGATGACGCCGGTCGGCGTGTGCCAGACGAGATCGATCACACGCGGATCGGCCACGCCCGGCGGCATCCGCAGCGCCTTCTTGAGGAAGCCGAGCACGCGGGGACCCACGCCCGTGAGACCAAGGGCGGAAGCATAGAGCGGCGCTAGCACATCGGGACGCATCGGCGGAGTTTACAGGGGCGGCGCGGCGGTGGCCAATCGGTGTGGCGAAGTTTCCACGGGAGAGCGGTGGCCTTCAAATCTCTTGACAGAACACTACGTCATGGCCCGCGAAGGCGGGCCACCCACAGCTCCTCACAGTCACCACGAAGCACGCGATATCGCAGTCCCGAAGCGGCGGGACTTCTGAGTGTCGTGGGTGGTCCGCCTTCGCCGACCAGGACGGGAATTGGGAGGGAATCTCGAAGGCAACGGGGCAATCGGTCAAATCTTCTCCTTCTTGATCCCGGCCTTCTCATACAACTCCTTGATGTGCGCCTTGACGCCATCGGGCGTCGTGTCGGTCGCCGCCGTGATCGACCAACCGACCACAGCGCACGCGAAATGCGCCATCTCCTCGTCCTGCTGCGAGGTGCCGCCGGAAATGCCGTAGGCGCCGACGAGCGTGTCGCCCTTGAAGATCGGCGCACAGCCGCCCGACGCGACCACGAGCCCGCCCTTCATGATCGATGTCGCCACCATCATCTGCGGATTGCGTTCCATGAACCACTTCTGGATCACCATGCCATCGGGGAAGCGTGGGCTCATCGTGCGGAACGCGCAGGCGGTATAGGCCTTGGCGTGCGCCGTTTCGGGCGTGATGAAGCCGGCGTCGTCCATCCGCTCGAGCGCGATCAGGTGGCCTTCGGGGCCGACCACCGCCATGGAAACTGGCGCACCGATCTCCAGGGCTTTCGCGGTGACGGCATCGAAGAACGGACGGCATTCCAAGGCGGTAATGCGGGGCATGGGGGGGCTCGGGCTGTGGGTTCGTCGGGGTCAGACCCTGCGGGTCTGACCCCATGCACGGGATACGGCGTTCCATTGGTGTCAGACCCGCAGGGTCTGACCCCGACGAGGTGCTACTTCACCAATCCCGCCTTCACGACGATCCCGTTCCACTTGGTGGTTTCACCGGCGATGTACTTGGCATACTCGGCCGGACCGCCCGAAAGGGGCTGGATTCCTTGCGAGCGGAAAGCCTTTACGACAGTTTCGCTCTTCACGGCGGCGACCACCGACGCACCGACCTTGGCGACGATGGCATCCGGCGTGGCGGGCGGTGCATTGATGCCGAACCAGATCGAGGTATCGAAACCGGGCAGTCCAGCTTCCGCGACGGTCGGCAGATCCGGCAGCGCAGGGCCGCGCGTCGTGATCGTCCAGCCGAGGGCACGCACCTGTTTTCCTTCGATCAGGCCGAGCACGGTCGACGACGGCGCGAACATCACCTGCAGCGTACCGCCGACGAGATCCTGTGCTGCCTGGGCGGTGCCCTTGTAGGGTACATGCACCATCGATACGCCGGCCATCACGTTGAACAGTTCGCCCGACAGATGCGGAATGGTGCCGGGACCCGGCGAGCCGTAGTTGAGCTTGCCCGCATTGGCTTTTGCGTAGGCGATCAGTTCCTTGACGGTCGTCGCTTTCACGGTCGGGTTGACGACGAGGATGTTGGGCACGGCGCAGACGAGGCCGACGGCCTTGAGGTCCTTGCTCATGTCGAGCGATCCCGACTGCTTCATGCCGCGGCTGATGACGTTGGCGACGGAGCCCAGGAACAGCGTGTATCCGTCCGGATCGGCCTTGGCCGTCGCATCGGCGGCGATATTGCTCGAAGCGCCCGCACGGACTTCGACGACCACGGGCTGGCCGAGGCTCTTGCTCATCTGATCGGCGACGATCCGGGCCGACACGTCCGCCGACGAGCCCGGCGCGAACCCTATCAGCAGCTTGATCGGGCGTTGCGGATAGGTCTGGGCCTGGGCAGATGTCGCCAACAGCGCTGCGCCGATGACCAGGGCGTGCGTCAGTTTGATCACGGAATGCATGGGGTTCCTCCCGTTTCGAAGTGTTTGCTGGCCGGCAGCACTCATGGCGGGGATTTGCGGGCTGTCGGATGGGCCAGCAGGAAAGTCGCGAGTTCGTCGATGGACGGCAACCCCGCGCGGCTGCCGAGTCTCGTGCACTTGAGGGCGGCCGTCGCCGAGGCACGCCGGACGATGTCGCGGGTCTGACGCCGCTCGGCGACACCGACTGCGAACGCGCCGTGGAAGGCATCGCCGGCGCCGGTGGTGTCCACGACGTCGACAGTGAAGGCTGGGAAGTTCTCCACGGTATCGCCTTCGAGCCAGACGTATCCGTTGGCGCCGAGCGTGACGCCGGCGTGCTTCGGGCCGAGGCTCGCGACCCGTCGCAGGCGGTCTTCGATCGCTTCCTCGGCGGCGAATTCTTCCAGCGCGTGCTCGGAGAAGATGGCGTAGTCGGTCAGCGCCAGGAGTTCGGACAGTGCCTCGCGCCCGCCGAGATCGGCGTCGAGAACGGTCGGCACGCCCGCGCGCCGCGCCGCGGTGAACGCGACGCGGGTTGCTTCCAGCCAGCGCAGGTCGGAGAGCACCGCGCCGGCATCGTCGATCCGCTCGAGCGGCAGCCACTGGGTGGCCGAGGGCATGTCGACATCGCGTGAGCCGACGATCATGCGCTCGCCCCGGCCGTCGACGAGGATCACGGACGTCGATGAGCGGTTGTCCTCGAAGGCCTGGACATATCGCGTATCGACGCCCGCGGCCTTCAGGCTGCGGCGGATCTTGACTCCGTTGTCGTCTTCGCCGACGCGGCTCCACAGCTCGACCTCAGCACCCAGACGGGCTATCGCGGCGGCCGCGTTGGCAGCCATGCCGCCGCCCGCCTCCAGGTGTTCGAGGGCACGGATCTTGGTCGGCTTGGCCGGGAACTCGTCGATCCGGTAGATCCGGTCGATCGCGGCATGTCCCACGCAGATGATGCGCTTCATCTCTCGTTGCTCCAGGGGCCGGCGCGCTCGCTGCCTCGCATTGGGGGCCAAGTGGCCGTCGGACTGCGCTCATGTCAACCACGGGAGCTTTGCGGAGGAGTACGACCACAAGAAGGTGCCGCCTCGCGTAAACTCCTGTCAGGCCCGCGCTTTGGCCTTTCTCGGTTTGATCTCGGCTGCGGTTTCGGCCGATCTGGCCTCTGCTTCGGCGGCCTGATCCTCGTCGAACAGCTTGACCAGCATATCGGCGTCGCTGCGGGCGAGTTCCATCATCTTCTGCTCGTCGGTGTAGAATTTGTAGTGCTCCGTCAATCGCTTTTCGTCGTGGCGGGCGAAGGTCTCGACGGTCGAGCGGACCTCTGGCTCGGGCATGCCGATGCCGCGCAGCACCTCGCGGGTGAGATCGAGCGCGGACAGGTAGGTTTCGCGGCGGATCACTTTGACGCCGATGTTCATCAGTTGATGCACGTGGTTGCGGTGTCGTGCACGCGCATAGATCGGCAGGTCGGGGAAATGCTCGCGCACGATGCGAGCCGTCCGGAGCGAAGCATCGACATCGTCGATGGCCAGCACGAGGGCCTTGGCCTTGCCGGCCTGGGCTGCTTCGAGAATATCGAGGCGGCTTGCGTCGCCGAAGAAGGCCTTCGAGCCGAACCGCTCGACGAAAGCGATCTGCTCGGGATTGATGTCGAGCGCCGTGAACGGAATGCGCTTGCCGCGCAGCACGCGGGCGGTGATCTGGCCGACGCGGCCGAACCCGGCGATGATGACGTGCGCTTCCTCGGGCGGCGGGGCGACGAAGGCCGGCGCGTACGCGGACCGCCGTGACAGAGTGTCGTCGATCATCAGCAGCAAAGGCGTCATCGCCATCGACAGCGTGACGGCGACCTCCAGCGGCTCGCTGACATGGCGGGTCATCACGCCGGCCGCGACGCCGGCCGCCAGCAGCACGAACGCGAATTCGCCGCCCTGGCTGATCGAAATCGCCATGCGGCGCGCAGCCCAGGACTCGAGCCCCTGCCAGAGGCCGAGGCCGTAGAGGACTGCGAGCTTGATCGCGACGAGCAGGAGCACGATCACCAGGATCGTGAGGGGGTCGGTCAGGATCAGCTCGAGATTGAGGGACATGCCGACGGCGGTGAAGAACATGCCGAGCAGCAGACCTTCGAATGGCTGGATATCGGCCTCGAGCTGGTGCCGGTAGGACGACTCGGCGAGCAGGGCGCCGGCCAGAAACGCGCCCAGCGAGGGGGACAGCCCGGCTTTCGTCATGACAAGGGCCGCGCCGACGACGGTGAGGAGGGCGGCGGCCGTCATGGCTTCGCGGACCTTCGTGCGCGCGATCACGCGCAGCACGCGGTCGATCAGGAAGCGGCCGACGACGACGACCGCGACGATCGTGAGCAGCGCGCGGCTGGCGGCCGCGATGTCCATCTTCGCGGCCGTGCCGACGACGGCGACGGCGAAGAACGGCGTCAGCGCGATCAGCGGAATGGCGGCGAGATCCTGAAACAGCAGGACGGCGAAGGCGAGGCGGCCGTGCTTGGTGGTGAGTTCGCCGCGCTCTTCGAGGACCTGCAGGGCGAACGCGGTCGAGGACAGCGACAGCACGAGGCCGATGAACAGTGCGGGCAGAAACGGCTGGCCGACCGTCAACGCGATGAACGAGATGATGACGCCGGTTATGGCGACTTGCGCGCCGCCGAGCCCGAAGATCGCGGTTCGCATCGTCATCAGGCGGCGGGGCCTGAGCTCGAGGCCGATGAGGAACAGCAGGAGGACGACGCCGAACTCAGCCATGTGCAGCAGGTTCTCGGCGGAGTTCTCGCTGAAAATCTTGCCGATGCCGAAGGGGCCGATCAGGACCCCTGCGAGGAGGTATCCCAGGACGCTGCCGATCCTGAGCATTTTCGCCAGCGGCGCTGCGATCGCGGCAGCAGCCAGCAGCCAGACGGCTTGCTCCAAGGTGATGTTGCCCATCGGGGTGTCCGTTCCTTTCTGCCGCGCGTGCGCAGCCCAAGTCGTTCTCGCCGAGCGCTGTGTGGATACGCAGATCCGAATTTCATGTGGCAGCGCGTTTACATCCCGGCAACCTTAACGGGTTGTTTACCGACCTTGCCGCACTATGAACGTGCACCCGCTTCCAGCTCTCCCAACTCTCCCAAGTTTGCGAATGGCGGCTCAGGTGCACTCGATAAGAAACCCAGTGTGCGTGCGAGGAAGTGCCCATGAGTTGCGAACTTGTGATGCGTTCCGTCGGCGTCATGGCTTGTGCCACGACGTTGAGCCTCTTCACTACCATTGCCGCCTATGCCGCGGTGAACGTCGCCCCGCTGAAGTGGGACGGGTCGTTCTGCTCGGCCAGAGACTGCAGCGGCGCTGTCGCGATGCGCGGCAACGCAGGTGCTCGAATGAAGGTCGTCCAGGCGCCGGCGCGCACGTCCTGATCGCCGTTACCCATCCTTCATCCCGATCCGCGACCACGTCGAGTTCAGCGCCCTCCCGGCCCTCTCTCTCATCCTGAAAAGCCTCGGTGACCGCAGCCGAGCCGGTGCGCCGGAACGCGCCGGCTCCGAGCACGAACGCCGCTCCTGGTCTATCGCGCCGCCTTTTTGACGACGCGATCGATGGCCATCAGCTCGGAGACGAGGGCCGAGAAATCCTTCAGCGGAACCATGTTGGGTCCGTCGGAGGGGGCGTTGTCGGGATCGTCGTGGGTCTCGATGAAGAGGCCGGCGACGCCGACAGCGACCGCTGCTCGCGCCAGCACCGGCACGAAGCGGCGGTCGCCGCCCGAGGACGTGCCCTGGCCGCCGGGCTGCTGCACGCTGTGGGTGGCATCGAAGATCACTGGCGCGCCGGTCTCCGCCATGATCGGCAGGGCGCGCATGTCCGTGACGAGCGTATTGTAGCCGAAGCTCACGCCGCGCTCGGTGACGAGCACATTGCGGTTGCCGGACGCCGTGACTTTGGCGACGACGTTCTTCATGTCCCAGGGGGCGAGGAATTGCCCCTTCTTGATCTTGACCACGCGGCCGGTTTTCGCGGCGGCGACCAGCAGATCCGTCTGGCGGCAGAGAAACGCAGGGATCTGCAGAACGTCGACGACCGGGCCGACGATGGCGCACTGTTCTTCCGTGTGCACGTCGGTCAGCGTGGCAAGGCCGAGCTTGTCCCGGATCTCGGCGAATACGGCGAGCGAGGCGTCGAGCCCCATGCCGCGCTTGCCCGACAGGCTCGTGCGGTTCGCCTTGTCGAACGAGGTCTTGTAGACGAGGCCGATGCCGAGTTCGGCGCTGATCTCTTTGAGGGCGGACGCCATGTCGAGCGCGTGGGCGCGGCTCTCCATCTGGCAGGGGCCTGCGAACAGCGCGATCGGCGCATCGTTGGCGAAGGTGACGCCGCCGATGGTGACGCGGGGATTGGGCGTGAGGGATTCGGTTTGGGTCATGCCGGGCTTATAGCGGGTAGGCCCGCGCGAAACGAGTGCGCAGTTGGCGCATGTCCCATCCCGTCATCGGCTGTCCGATTGCCGGACGTGCGGCTCAATATTTCAGGAACGTGCGAACGCCGACGACGGTGGCATCGCGCGAGGCGTCACCGCTGGGGTGCCAGATGTGGGTTGCCATCGGCTGGACGATCCAGCCGGGCACCATCTGGGCGGCATAGGTGACCTCGACAGCCGCTTCGAAGTCCCGGATCGGACCACCGGGACCGTTGAACAGAATCGAATCGCGGTCGAAGGCGCGGACGCTGTCGGAGAAGCGGCTATACATGAAGCTCGCGCCGAATCTGTCGGCCGGCCGGGCGGCGATCATACCGGCGAATACGATGCCGCCGTCGATGAAGAAGTCGACGAGATTGCGGTCGGACGGGCTAGCCGAGATGCGGCTGAAGACGGAGATGCCGCTTTCCGCGTCGCCTCCGGCCGGCCGGTAGAGTTGCTGCTCGAGCACGCCATAGATGCCGGAATTGCCTTTTCGGCGAAGGGCTTCACCGACGCCGGCGGGATCGGCGAGCAGCGAGCCGTCCCAGGCGTAGCGCTGGTCGTCGAAGGAGGCTACATGCCCCCAGGCGCCGAGCTTCCAGGTGCGGGCGAGCGCGGTGTCGGACTTGCCCTGGTTGGCGCGCAACTGCGCCTCGGCCATCCAGAGGGCGGGATCTCGAACGCGGAAGTTCAGACCGTGATGATTGCGGATCTGCTCGTCGCCTTCGCCTGGGCCGGCGGGGTCGCCGTTGAAGACAGCGAGGAGGAGGCTGAAGTTCGGATGGGGGTCCCACTTCACGCGAACACCTGGCGTGGACAGGGGATATGCCGGTCCGCCGCTCGGAAGGTTGACCGCGGCGATCGTGGCCCAGTCGCTCTCCAGGAACAGGAGGTGCGCCGTAGAGAAGAAGAATTCGCTGTCGGCGACGAGCTGTCCGACGCGGACGCTGGCGGTGCCGTTCGAGAATTTGCGTTCGAGCCACAGCTCGGAAAGCCTGGTCGACGGGACGGCTTCGATCGCGGCGATGGTGTTGATGCCGCCGACGTAATCGCGTCGGATGCGGCCGGTGTTGTGGATCTGGAAGACGTTGGCGAAAAAGGTCAAGTCCTTCAGGTTGGACAGTTTTTCAAGGTCGATGGCGAGCGTGCCTTCGACCTTGCCCTGGACGATCGTGCCGCGCTTCCGGCCGCCGTCGACGTTGGCGAGGACGTCGTTGGTGTACATGAGGCTGTAGACGATGCCGCGCTCGGCAAGGCGCTTGCGGGCGCCGGTGGGATCGCCGTTCTGCGGCAGGCTCGTTGCGATCGACGGCGGGGAGATGCCGTCCCGTGGAGCGTCATCGGCCGACAGAGGCCCCGAAGCACAGGTCTGCGCCACTGCGAAAAGTGCAGCGGCGGCGCAGGCTTTCGAACGCATGTCGATCGGGCTCAAGTTCTTATCAGCGAATCGTTGGTGCGATGACGTCATTTTTGTTATCGCAGTTGGGGGTGGGAGTGTCAGTCGCAATTTTGTCGATGTTGCCGGATGCGCACACTTCAGAAGCTTCCCGAATAGTTATCCAACACAAGAACAGCGCCCCGTGGCGTCGACGCACTTGAACGGGGTGGCCGACGCACGTTAACCCCTGCATCCATGACCCAGAAACCGAATCCTCCCCCGCCGCCTTCCTCGCCGGGCGCTCCCATCGAGCAGATCACGCTGAAAGATGCGCTGGAAGAGCGGTACCTCTCCTATGCGCTGTCCACGATCATGGGGCGCGCGCTCCCCGACGTGCGCGACGGCCTGAAGCCGGTGCACCGGCGCATCCTGCACGCGATGCGGGAACTCGGGCTCGAAGCCAACGCGCCCTATACGAAGTGTGCGCAGGTGGTCGGCGAGGTGATGGGCAAGTATCACCCGCACGGCGATCAGGCGATCTACGACGCGCTCGTGCGGCTCGCGCAGACGTTCTCCGTGCGCTATCCGCTGGTGGACGGGCAGGGCAACTTCGGCAACATCGACGGCGACAACGCCGCGGCGATGCGCTACACCGAAAGCCGGATGACGGAGATCGCGGGCGCGCTGCTCGAGGGGCTCGACGAGGACACGGTCAACTTCGCGCCGACCTATGACGGCAAGCGGCAGGAGCCGGCAGTGCTCCCGGCGGCGTTTCCGAACCTTCTCGCGAACGGCTCTTCCGGGATCGCCGTGGGCATGGCGACGAACGTGCCGCCGCACAATCTCGACGAGCTGTGTGCTGCTGCGCTGCATCTGATCAAGCATCCCAACGCCAGCATCGAAAAACTGGTCGAGCTGGTGCCGGGGCCGGATTTTCCCACCGGGGGCGTGCTGGTCGAGCCGCGCGAAAACATTCTCGAAGCCTATCGCACGGGGCGCGGCGGCTTCCGGCTGCGCGCGAAGTGGGAGAAGGAGGAGACGGGGCGGGGTGGCTGGCAGGTCGTCATCACCGAGATTCCCTATCAGGTGCTCAAAGGGCGGCTCTACGAGCGTATCGCGGAGTTGATCGGGGAGAAGAAGCTGCCGCTGGTGGGAGATGTGCGCGACGAGTCGGCGGAAGAGATCCGTCTCGTCATCGAGCCGAAGACGCGCGTCGTCGACCCGGTGGTGATGATGGAGAGCCTGTTCAAGCTGACGGAGCTGGAGATCCGCTTCGGGCTCAACATGAACGTGCTTTCGGGCGGCCAGATCCCGAACGTGCTGGGGCTGCGGGACGTCCTCAAGCAGTGGCTCGAGCATCGCGTCGAGGTTCTGATCCGGCGGACAGAGCATCGTCTGCGCAAGATCGATCATCGCCTGGAAGTGCTCGACGGCTATCTGATCGCCTACCTCAACCTCGACGAAGTCATCCGGATCATCCGGTTCGAGGACGAGCCCAAGCAGAAGCTGATGTCGGCGTTCAAGCTGACCGATGTGCAGGCCGAGGCGATCCTCAATCTGCGGCTGCGGTCGCTGTCCAAGCTCGAGGAAATGGAGATCAAGGCGGAGCACGACCGCCTCTCCGAGGAAAAGCGAGAACTGCAGGCGCTGCTGGCTTCCGACGATCTGCAATGGGACAAGATCTCGGGAGAAATTCGCGGTGTTCGCGAGAAGTATTCGAAGAAAACCGAGATCGGCCGCCGCCGGTCCATTCTCGCCGATGCGCCGACGATCGAGTTCGATCTGGATCAGGCGCTGGTGGAGAAGGAGCCGGTCACCGTGATCCTGTCCGACAAGGGCTGGATCCGCACGATGAAGGGGCATCTGGAGGACACGAGCAAGCTCGACTTCAAGCAGGGCGACGAGCTGAAGCACGCGATCCAGGCGTACACGACGGATAAGCTGGTTCTGTTCGCCACCAACGGCAAGTTCTTCACGCTGGAGGTGAGCCAGCTTCCAGGCGGTCGCGGGCACGGTGAGCCGGTGCGGCTGATGATCGACATGGAGGAGAACACCGATTTCGTCGAGGTGTTCATCCACGAGCCCGGGCGCAAGCTGCTGGTGGCATCGACGGCGGGCCACGGCTTCCTCGTGCCGGAAGACGAGGTGCTCGCATCGACCCGCAAGGGCAAGCAGGTGCTGAACGTCGATGCCCCCGACGAAGCCAAGGTCTGCGTGCCCGTGCCGCCGGGCGCCGATCATGTGGCTACGATGGGTGAAAACCGGAAAATGCTGGTGTTCCCGCTCGACGAGGTGAACGAGATGGTTCGCGGCAAGGGCGTCATTCTGCAGAAGATCAAGGACGGTGTTCTGATCGACGTGCGTCCGTTCGTCCGCAAGGAAGGTTTGACGTGGCTCGATGCCGCCGGCCGGACATTCACGCTGGAATGGCGTGAACTCGGTGATTGGGTCGGGCAGCGATCACAGGCCGGCCGCGTCGCGCCGAAGGGTTTCCCGCGCTCGAACAAGTTCGGGCCGGCGTTCTGATCACCTGTTCTGTCTGATCGCCCGTTCTGGATGTCGAATTGCAACCGTTTTGGCGCGGTTCGTCATCACACGGTTCAGCCGCGTGATCCACGGCGCAGGTCGCCGAGGAGCCGCGAATCCCTCGAGGTCGAATAAGAGACGTCGGGGAAATCACGAGATGGCTTGGGTTGCTGGGGGCTTCGAGCCGGAAACGAGCGTCGACTCGCAGATCGGTGTTTCGCGATGCGGCTTTTCCAATTCGCCATAAACAATAGAACCGGCTTCGCGTGTGCCATTTCGGCGTCGCGGGCAATACAGGGACGCGACCGCGCTGGGCGAGGGCAGCGTTGCCACGCCCGATCAGCCCGACGTATGGGGCGAAAGGCGCGATGGCTCGTCGCCACGGCAGGTTCCGGAACAGATTTCCGTCGATATCAAAGAGCGGTTGTAAGCTGCCGTCACCAAAGGAGATTTTGACCCTATTTGGATGAGTGACTCTGGCCGCTATCGGTGGCCTTCGCGGATACTGCAGACTTGGACACGACGATAGACTTTCGCGCAGCATTCGAACGCATATTATGTGTGGTGATATAATATGGGTTATTGTTTTTGGTTTTCCTCCAAGCTTCCGGATTGTCGCACATTCTATTCAATGGGCGCACTATGAGAGCTTTCCATGTGGCGTGATTAGTGCGCCGGAGTTGCAATGTGGTGCTCTTTCCAGCGGCAAGTTCCACGAGATTGAACAATAATTCTTCTGCTCGCGCGGGTGATCTCCGCAAAATATCCGCTAGTACGAGCGTCAAGAGCTTATTGTCCGGGTCGAAATGGCTCAGTTTGCGGAATAGCGCCGTTTCCATGCGAATCAGGTCGGTTACAGCTTTACTCGTTCTGAGCCAGAGCGCGTCGTTGATGCTGAGCTTGCCCCGAAGTGCTTCGTGCAGGCTGTTCAAAATAGAATATGCGATTTTTGCTTCCGTCTGAATGGTGAATTGCGGCAGCGTCATGTGTGTCGAGGGTGTATGAGTTTTCTTTCTGGTTATCGGCTGAATGAAACAATCGGCACTCGAATGCGAAATGAAGATGTGAAGTCGTGATTTTCTCCGCAGATTTAGTGTAACGCGATCGAAGTTGAGAATGTCGATATTTGGAATGTAGGGCGCCGCCGATGCTATCAGCCGGCGGAAGTTCGACGCGACGTTGGACGCTATTGTGGTGCGGCTGTCGATCTCGATGGGCACTGACGGTACGGAATGAGATGTCGGCTCGGGGGACGCCGCTCGATTGACGAGGTCGGGGACCGGGAGGGGAATTCCGGAAACCTGGACCAGGCGCCATTGGCCACGGCCACGTTCGAATTCGAATTCGCAGATGTCGTAATCGTCGTTTCGGTCGTCTTCGTCGTCCTCGGTACCAGGGCCGGAGAACGATGTGGCGCGGACGACGATGGTGTCGTCGGCCAACATGATACTGGCGCGCAGGCGATACTTGCCCAGGCGGCTCGAGTCACTTTCGATGCCACGTGCCCTGAGGTCGCCTCTGAGTTCGGCGTCGACGACTTTGTAAATTATGTCCGCAAAAAGGCGGAGGAAGATTTTTTCGGTTTTTACGGTGAGGGATGCGTAAAGGTCGAAGTTGGCGGATCCGACGATGCGACGCGGCATGGCATTCCTCCCGGATAGCTAAGCGAGAAGGAATATCCCTATTGGAAGCATTAACGCAATCCAGATCTATTCCGGCAACACAGTGTTGCTCGGATTCTAAATGACGTGAGTATATCTGATTGTTTCGCCAGGGGTAATTCGACGGTCGCGTATTCGCTTTATGGCGTCAATGTGGTCTTAGGTCTGGGTATCTCAGGATGCCAGCACGCTGCGCGATTTCGAGAAAAAATCTCGGCGGATCAAGATCACCAGGACCCAGGTCGTGGCGATAATGAACAGCCACGGATGGAATATCCAGGTCATTGCGGCGATGGCGAAATAGAATGAGCGCAGCCCACGATTGGCGTGGTCGGCGGCGATGCCGATCAGGGCGGATACGGCGTCGGCGTGCTTCTCGCAGCGTTCGGCGTTCTCCGGCGTAATCTGAGGGGTCGCGCCGATCATGATGCCGCAATAGTGCGAGAGCCGGAAGCCCCAGGCGAACTTGAAGAAAGCGTAGACGAACACCGAGATCAGCAACAGCAGCTTGATGTCGAAGACGACGGCCTGGGTCGGGGTGACGAACGGCAGTTTCTCGATCATCGCGTGCATCTTGTCGCCGGCGCCGAGCAGGGACGTGAGGGCGCCGATGGCGATCGCAGAGGTCGAGGCGAAGAAGGCGTTGCCCTGGCCGAGCTGCTGCATGAGATGGCTGTCGGACATCCGGTTGTCGCGGCGGGCCATCTCGCGCATCCACGCGACGCGGTGGCGCTGCACGGCGCCGGCGATGCTGCGCTGCTCGAGGGAGGGGATCCTCGACATATTCTGGTAGCCGATGACGACCAGGGCGAACCAGATCACAGCGAGCACGTCGAGGGGGCTGAGTGGCAGGGAGAAGATGCCGGAGGTCGAAGCCACGGTGGATCGGTCCTTTACAACTCGGTGCCCCGGACTGTCCGTTCGTCGAGGCTCGGTTCATGCCTACGCTGGCCGGCTGCGCCGTCAAGGCGGTAGACGGTGATGTCTCCCAAGTGCAACGGTAGCGGGCATTCCCAACCCTGCCCGGATACCCACCTTGACCCTGTTCGCCGTCTTCTTGCTGGCCTACGTGCTGTCGCAATTCTTCCGCGCGTTCCTAGCGGTCATCGCGCCGCGATTGACGGCGGATCTCGCGTTGGGGCCGGCCGATCTCGCGAACATGTCGGCGGCGTTCTATCTCGTGTTCGCAGTCGTGCAGTTCCCGCTCGGTGTGGCCCTCGACCGGCTGGGGCCACGCCGCACCGTGCCGGCGCTGATGCTCGCAGGCGTGGCGGGTGCTTTCCTGCTGGCGCACGCGCAGAGTGCTGCGGTTTGCATCACGGCGATGGCGCTGATCGGGCTCGGCTGTTCGCCGATCTACATGGGCGCGCTGTACTATTATGGGCGAACCGAGAGCCCGCAGCGTTTCGGCTTCGTGTCGTCGCTGATGCTGGGGATCGGTTCGCTGGGGAACCTGCTGGCCGCGACGCCCCTGGCGGTGGCGGCGCAGTGGTTCGGCTGGCGGCCGACGGTGCTGGCGATCGGCGCTGTGATGGCCGCGGCGGCGGTGCTGTTCTGGGGGATGGTGAGAGATCCGCCGCCGGCGGAGCGGCCGGTCGGGCGGCGGGCGTCGGCTTTGTCGGAGCTACGGCAAGTGGTGACGCTGCCGGGCTTCTGGGCGCTGATGCCGCTGCTGATGCTGGGGTATGCCGCGGTGGTCGTGGAGCGGGGGCTGTGGGTCGGTCCCTACTTCGCCGAGGTGCACAGGCTCGAACCGGTCGCGCTCGGAAATTCGGTTCTGGCGATGGCGGTGGCGATGTCGCTGGGGGCGTTTGCCTTCGGCTCGATCGACAGGGTGCTCGGGCGGCCGAAGCTGCTGGTGATCGTCGGCACGGGGCTGACGGGAGTGTTCTTCGCCGTGCTCTGGCTGGTGCCGCGGCCGCCGCTGTGGTCGGCTGTCCTGTCGGTGGCGGCGATCGGGTTCATGGGGCTGTGCCAGCCGCTGCTGTTTGCCCATGCGCGGCGCTTCTTCCCCGATCATCTGCTGGGAAGGGGGATGACGTTCGCGAATTTCCTCACGATCGGCGGGGCGGGGCTCGTTCAGTATCTGTCCGGGCTCTATGTCGCTTCCCTGAAGTCTTCTGGAATGCCGGTCGAGGCCGTCTGGGCTCAGCTGCACCTGGCGTTTGCGGTCATCACGTTCGGAGCGCTCGCGGTCTACCTGTCGGCGCCGATGCCGAAGCGCAACTGAGTCCCCCGGCGTTCGAAAAACGCCAGGGAGAGCTGGTTTGGCGTAGCGGCTCAGGTGCTGGATTTGCGCTTCGTGATCACCAGGTAGAGGATCGCGACGATGCAGATCCCGACGGCGACGATGACGCCGGGGCGGGCCATCAGCCACGCCCAGGCACGCTCCAGGGACATCTGCGGCGGTCCCTGATTGCCGGATGGCGGCCGTTGGGCCAGGGCCGTCTGTGCGAGGACGGTCACGCTCAGGGTAAGTCCAGAAAGCGCGGCGATGGATCGCTTGATCATGTGCTGCCTCCCTCTAATGCCCGTTCTCTTCCGGAACGGCGGCCATTGGATGCCGCGAAATTAGGCTCGTGCGACATTCTGGTCCATCAGGGGCGTCACGTATTCGCTTTCGAGGTCGTCGGATCAGTTCCGGGCGCCGTTGGCGCCGCGATCGGGAAGGGTGATCCTGAAGCTGGCGCCGCGTTCGGTATCGATCAACTCGACACGCCCGCCGTGCGCGGCCACGAGTTCGGCGGCAATTGCGAGGCCGAGCCCGCTTCCCCCTTTGCGGGTGCCGCTCTGGAAGGCGCGAAACAAGGTCTTGCGGATCTTTTCGGGGATGCCGGGACCGTTGTCGGCGACGTCGCAGACGAGGTTCGCGCCGGTTCGATCGGCGGTGACGCGGATCTGGCTGGCGACGCTGCCGGGTTGCTGCTCGAGGGCCTGCACGGCGTTGCGGATCAGGTTGTTGAACACGCGATAAAACTGATCGCGATCGGCATCGACGACGAGGCCGGGGGGCACGTCGTTGGCGAAGGCGATCTCGGCACGCGGCAGGCCGAGGCCCTCGCCGACTTCCTCGACGAGGTGGGCCAGGCCGAATTGAGTTCGCCGGGGCTCGGGGTCCTCCGCCTTGCCGTAGCGTAAGGAGTCGTTGCACAGCGCGATGGCGCGATCGACCGACGCGATCAGCTTGGGCGCGAACCGCTGGACCGAAGGGTCCTTTACCGTCGTCAGCCGGTCGGAAAGCAATTGGGCTGTCGCGAGGATGTTGCGGAGGTCGTGGCTGATCTTGCTGACGGCGAGGCCGAGGGCCGCGAGGTGGTTCTTCTGGTTGAGCATCGAGCGCAGTTCCCGCTGCATGTGCTGCAACTCGCGTTCGGCGGTGCCGACCTCGTCACGGCGGTTCGAGGGCTCGATGATCAGGCTGGCATTCTCGGGCGAGCGGCTGAACTCCTCCATATTACCCGCAAGGCGCAGGATCGGCTGAACCAGCAGGCGATTGAGCGCGACGTACACGAGGGCGGCTGCGATCAGCGAAATGATGATCGAGAGTGCGAGGATGTTGAGGGCGAAAGACACCATCGCTGAACGGAGCGGGGCTTCCGGCAGCACGATTTCTACGAAGTCGTTCATGCCCCAGGCCGTCGAGCCGGCAGGGCTCGCGGGGTGGCCGAAGACGCGGATGGTGCCGGTGCCGCGGCCGAACAGCACGCTCAGCGCATCGGTGATGAGGGGCACGCGCTGAGCGAAGCGCATCGCCAACGACAAGGAAGGATCCTGCCTCAGGTCGTAGCTGCGGTCGATATCGATCGGGCCGTCCGGCGGCAGTACGAGGCGTCGCATGTCGGCCTGCTTGATCGCGACATAACGGACCTTGGCGGTGTTGAGCAGTTCCTGCCGCACGCTCGCGGGGACGTCGTGGTCGGGGTGAGCGTCGGCAGCGAGAGAGGCGAGCCGCGCGGCGGTCAATCGATCGGTCAGCCAATTGATGCGGAAATTTGCCACCGACGGCAGGAAGATCAGGATTTCGGCCAACATCACGAACACGGCCGTCAGCAGGAGCAGCTTGGCGGACAGACCGAGGCCGACGCGTGCGGCCTCGGCCGTCGCATCGGCGGGCTGTCGCCTGGTGACCCACGGCAGGCGCTCGGCGACAGGCGACAGCAAGCGCGCGGCCAGAGTGTTGGCCGCGGGCTTCGGGCCGTCGATCGGCTTATGCTGCACGCGTCGGCTTTCCCGTTTTTACATCCCGTCGTCGCGCATGACACTTAGGCGCACAACGAACGGAATGCCAGCTCAGCCCAGTTTCTTCAGCCAGCCGATGACACGGCGGACCATCCGGCTGGAGGGCACGTCGGCATAATACTTGATCGCGGCGCGTTTGTTGATCTCCGCGAGCGTCGGATAGGGCGAAATCCAGTCCGTCATGGCTTTGATGGACAAGCCCTGCGCGATGGCGAGGGACCACATCTGGATCAGCTCTCCGGCGTGGGAGCCGACGATGCTGACCCCGAGGATGCGGCCCTTGGCACCGGTGACCACTTTGACGTGGCCTTCCGTCTCGCGCTCGGCCTGGGCGCGGTCGTTCTCGTGATAGGGCCAGCGGAGTACGTTGACCTTGTGGCCGGCCTTGCGCGCCTGGGCTTCGCTGAGGCCGACGTGGGCGAGCTCTGGATCGGTGTAGGTGACCCAGGGGACGCGGCTCGTGTCGACCTTGGCGGGCATCCGGAAAAGTGCACGGCGGACGACGATGCCGGCGTGATAGTTCGCGACGTGGGTGAACTGCAGCCCGCCGATGCAATCGCCGATGGCGTAGACCTTAGGGTTGGAGGTCTGCAGACGGGCGTCGACCTTGATGCCGCTGCGCTCGTAGACGATGCCGCCGGCCTCGAGATCGAGCCCGGTCAGGTTCGGCCGTCGGCCGGCGGCAATCAGCAGGTGCGTGCCGTCGATGGCGTCCAGCGTCTCGCCCGTCTTCACGTGGACGCGGAGAGCTCCGGCTCGGCCCTCTACGCGCTGGACGAGAGTGCCCTCGCGGATCGACAGGCCTTCCTTGCGCAGCGACGCCAACACGATCGCGGTCAGCTCGGGATCGTCCTTGCCGAGTGCCGTCAGGCCTTCGACGACGGTGACGCGGCTGCCGAGCCGCAGATGGGCCTGTGCCAACTCGATGCCGATCGGTCCGCCGCCGACGACGATCAGATGATCGAGGCGCTGGGCGTTGTCGAAGATCGTCTCGTTGGTGAAGTAGGGGACGGTGTCCAGGCCGGGTATCGGGGGCACGACGGCGGTGGAGCCGGTGGCGACGACGAAGCGGCGGGCCTTGATGCGGACTTCGCCGGCAGCGACGGTGTCCTTGTCGAGAAATCTGCCGGTCGCTTCGATCACCTTGACGCCGAGCCCGGTGAAGCGCTCGACGGAATCGTTCGGCGCGATCGCCGCGATCACCGACTTGACGTGGTCGTGGACGGCGCGGTGATCCACCTCGGGCGTGGCGGCGCGGATGCCGAAGGGACCAGACGAGCGCATGAGATGGGCGCGCTTGGCGCTGGCGATCATCGCCTTGGAGGGGACGCAACCGTAATTCAGGCAGTCGCCGCCCATCTTGTGGCGCTCGATCAGCACGACCTTCTCGCCGAAAGCGGCGGCGGCAGCGGCAACCGAGAGCCCGCCGGAGCCCGCTCCGATCACGCACAGGTCGCAGGTGATGGTTTCCGCGGGGGATGCGCCGGCTGCGGGGGAGGTGGTGGCCGGTGAATTAAGCTGCTGCATGGCGCTTGCTCCAGAATTTCATGGCGACGGGGATGAGGGCGACGACGCCGAGCGCGATGCCGGCCCAGATCAGCTCACGGGTGACGATCTGGGTGAGATCGATCGTGTACGGGCAGGAGATGTCCGGCGTCGCGGGCGCGGTCGCGAGGCAGGCTTTGTAGGTGGCGTTCTGCGCTTCGATGACGCTGCCGAGGCCGCTGCCTGCGAGCGAGTAAGCCGTGGTTCCGGGAATGATGCCGAGGCCGGTTCCGATGACGAACGTCGACAGGCGCACGCCCAGGAGGGCGGGAACGAGATTGATGATGAAGAACGGAAAGGCAGGGACGAGGCGGAGGAAGAGGAGGTAGCTCAGCGCGTTCTCGTGAAATCCGTCGCGAAGCTTCGCCACGAAAGGTCCGGCCTTCTGCGCCAGCGTCTCGCCGAACGAGGTCGTGACGACCTTGAACACGATGGCAGCGCCGATGGTGGCGCCGACAACGGCGGCCGGGGCGCCGATCTGCCAGCCGAACAGCAGACCGCCGGCCAGCGTCATGAACAGTCCGACGGGAAGCGAGATCGCGACAATCACGGCGTAGAGGGCGACATAGATCAGCAACGACAGCGCCATGTTGCCGGCGATGTAGACTTTCAGGGCGTCGTAGTTCAGCCCGATGGTCTTGAAGGACAGCAGGCGGTGCCAGCCCATGGCAAAGGCAAAGGCCATGACGGCTCCGAGTGCCAGAACGGGAAGCCACCTGCGCAAAGCGGAAGAAGGTGGGGCGGCAGACGGCGGGCTGGTCATGATGGTGTCCTGAATTGTTTTCGGATGTGCGGCCAGCAGTCGACTGAACGAGGGAGGTCATCTTCGGGGCTGCGCTCGCCACGATCAGACGCGTGAAGCGGTCGTCGTACAACTGGCAGGCCGGAGGCCGGTTGGAAACAGGTACTCGCGGGCTCGTGATGAAACGAATGTATTTGTGATCGGTCTCGCGACGGCTGCGGCTCGCTCGATACGTATCGACACCTGCGGGGCTCGAAACGTCGGCATCGAGCCGGCAATCCGTGACCTGTGCGAGCCCGCTCGAGTGTGCCGGGATCAGGGGATAAAAAAAATCCGGGCTATGCAACTCGTGGTGCAGGTCCGCCGTCGGCGTGTAGCTCGTGTGGCGTCGCGCCAAATCGAACTCGGTCGCGGCTATGCTGCGATTTTGGCGCGACGGGCCACTAGAGCAAGGCCCCAAGTTGCGCCGCACTTCGCGTGGGCAAACGTGGGACAATGCCGGGCGTGTGACAGTGCTTGCACTTGCCGTCGCTTTCGCGTTATAGACCGCGCCGGCCGCCCTGGCCGCCTGCGGCCCGCTCGCAGCTACCGGGTGACCTTAGGTCGGGCGGAGCGTAGCGCAGCCTGGTAGCGCACTTGCTTCGGGAGCAAGGGGTCGGGAGTTCGAATCTCCCCGCTCCGACCAATACAATCAGAGGCTTGCCTGAGTGCCTCCCTCTCAAAAGTAAAGAAAGAGTAACGGGAGCGACACGTCGCATGTGCGGGCTTTGAGGCTAGTCCCCCCTCCTCGATTGCGCTTCATCATTGCGGGCGCTGGATTGCGCTCTTCTCGGTTCGGCTCGGCGACAGACTTATTCGAGTCCGCCGACAGCTGAGCGATCGTCCGATCGCCCTAGAACGCGGCGAGGGCCACTTTGGCCTTTAGGTCCGGCGAGTAGTCCGGGGTGTTCGCTTCGTCGTCATGTCAGCTCCTGATCCGCATGCACAATCGTGGGCGCCGTCAGGGAGAGACTCCACTCATCGCACCGTCCGAAATTGTGGAGCCGTCTCTATCGCGCTTGGGATCGCGCCCTTCATAGTGTCGCGCGAGGCCGGGCGGGGGGATCAATCGCCAGCCATCGACACTTTTCGCTCAACCGGTTTGCGGTTGCCAACGCCGTCACTACCGGCGTCATGACCTCGACCGATGCTCAGGTCCTTCATGACGGCTTCGAGGCGGGCGTCGCAGGCCGATATTTTCTCATGGTGTGTATCGTAGAGGGCAAGGGCTTGTTCCAGCGCAAACAGATGCTCGGCGCGTGTTCATGTCCAGCGCGAGCGGAGAGCCCGCAGGTCAGGTGTTCACGTGATGTGAAGTTGAGATGTCCCCTTTGGGGGCGGCGATGCGGCGGCGGACATGGCCTTCGAGGCAGCCGGATGCATCGACCGTGATGAACGCGGTCTCGATCGTCGCGTCGACGCGGCCTTTGGCGCGGACGAGCACTTGGTGAGCCGAGACGGCGCCGGTCAGGGTACCCGCGATGTCGGCCACGCGGCAGATCGCATCGCCTTCGATGGAGCCGCCCGGCAGCACGATTACCTCGTCGGCCTCGATCCGGCCCTTGACCTTGCCGGAGACCTCGATGCGGCCCGATGAGCGCAAGGTGCCCTCGATTTCGAGATGGGCGGCGATGCGTGAGAGCGCGCGATCGGGTGGGACGGTGGCCGGCTGGGATCGAGGGACGCGCACGGTGACGGCGGCTTCGGTCGATGGCACGGGTGCGGCGGGGCGCGCAACCGCGGCGGCAGACGGCAGCGCATCACCGGCTGAGCGTGCGATGAGGCTCGATTGCCGGGGCGACGGTGCCGTGCCGGTCAGCCGTGGGAACGCTTTGCGGGCGAACCTGCGGTGCTGTGCGATAGACGCAGCAAGCAGCGCGCTCAGCAGTCCTGCGAGAAGGACCAGGATCAGATTGCGGTTGGCCGATATGGCGCGGGCGGCCCCGCCGGTGTCGGAGGCCGCTTCGGCCGTGGAAACGAAGCCGGCCACCTGCATTCTGGATGGCGAGGCCGATGGAGCGGGAGGGTCGGCGGTGTGCTCGGCTTCGATGCCGGGGGCGCCGGCCTGCGGTGCCTCGGGCTGGTCGAGACGGGCGACGACGCCAGGGCCGCTGTCGGCGGGGAAGGGGCTGCGATTGCCGGGTTGCCGCGTGTCCGGCAGAGCGGCGTGGACTTCCGTATCGACTTCCGCGTCGACGACCTCGGTGGCGTCGGCGAAGAGGACGACGGCCGCTTCGGTCTCGGCCGATGGTTCGGCCTCGGATGCCTGTTCGATCGACGGCTCCGGTTCGTTCGACGGTGCTGGGGCGTCGCGAAAGACTACGCGCTCGAACCGGGCTTCGCCGGTGCGGTCGGGCGGCCGATCTGCGGGCTTTTCGGCCTGGCTCGCGGTCTCCATCCCGGGCGTTGCGGCTGGGGGTGGCTCGAGCGATGCGACAACGGCTGGAGGCTCGACGGCGGGATTGCGCTCGGTGACGAGGCTCGACACGAGGCCCGGCATCTCGCCTTCGAACACGACCCCGAGGTGGCCGCGGGTGGCGCGCCGCTCGCGGTTGCGGCGATACGTGAGATCGTCCTCTTCCGGCGCCGCGATCACGATCACGTCGAGCCGCACGACGCCTTTGTGGCGGAAGTCGAGGTCTTCGGCCACGCGCCGCGTGACGTCGAGACGGCGGTTGCCGCGAAACGGACCGAAGTCGTTGACGCGGACGTGGCTGACGCGGCCGTTGACCGGGTTGCGCAGCAGCAGTTCCGTGCCGTCCGGGAGATCGGCGCTCGCAACCCGGGCGGGATCGTTGGCGTCGAAGCGCTCGCCGTTGGAGGTGTAGATGCCGGTGTTGTAACGGTCGAGACCCGGCAGGTCGTAGAAGGAGGTCTCGACCACGAAGGTCCGGCCGATCATACGGCGGGTCTGCTCCACGGTTTTGACGTGGTGGCAGACGCGTCGGTAGCAGTGCGAGACGCCGGGAGCCTTGGCTTCCAAAGGCAAGGGCTCGACGCTCACGGCGAATGGGACGGCTGCGGTAGCCCAGACGACAACCGGCCAGCGAACCATCAGCCGTGGCCGTTCGAGGCGGGTCGAGCCCTGGTGCCGGGGCGCACCCGTTCTGACCGCATCGCTCATCCGTGAGAACCGTTCGTGGGAGTGTCGCTCTGCAGGCTGCAAAGGAGCCTCACGTTGATGGAAATTTGTGAAAAAACGCTGGATACGATTGAGAGAATTGGACGCAAGTGCAGCGAGGCGTTGCCGATGCGCTCTTCTGCGGAAGGGCCGGCCGGTTTATGATGCCGGCGATGACGAACCTGTTCCAGGCAGCCGGTCTCGAGAACGCAGCGCCCCGGCCGCTCGCCGATCGTCTGCGTCCGCAGTCGCTCGCCGAGGTCACCGGCCAGGATCATCTGGTCGGGCCGGAGGGTACGCTGACGCGCATGCTGAAAGCCGGCCGGGTGCCCAGTATGATCCTGTGGGGGCCGCCCGGCTGCGGCAAGACGACGATCGCCCGCCTGCTCGCAGCCCAGACGAAGCTCGAACTCGAGCAGCTCTCGGCGATTTTCTCCGGTGTTCAGGATCTGCGCAAAGCCTTCGATCGCGCCAAGGCGCGGCGCGAGCAGGGGCGCGGCACGTTGCTGTTCGTCGACGAGATCCATCGGTTCAACCGCTCCCAGCAGGACAGCTTTCTGCCCTACATGGAAGACGGCACGATTACGCTCGTTGGTGCGACCACGGAAAATCCGTCGTTCGAGCTGAACGCCGCCGTGCTGTCACGCGCGATGGTGCTGGTGCTCAACCGTCTCGGCGCGGAGGCGATCGAGGACCTGCTCGTGCGTGCCGAGAAGGAAGAAGGCCGTCCGCTGCCGCTCGATGCAGGCGGTCGCGAGGCGCTGAAGGCGATGGCCGACGGCGACGGCCGCGCGTCGATCAATCTCGCTGACGAGGTGTTCTCGGCGCTCCCGGCCGGAACAGCGCCGATCGGCCGGGATGCGCTGGCAACCCTCGTGCAGCGTCGCGCGCCGCTTTACGACAAGAGCGAGGACAGTCACTACAACCTGATCTCGGCGCTGCATAAGGCTGTGCGCGGATCGGACCCCGATGCGGCGCTGTACTGGCTCGCGCGGATGCTCGATGGCGGCGAGGACCGGCTGTTCCTGTGCCGCCGCCTCGTGCGGATGGCGGTCGAGGACATCGGCCTCGCGGACCCGCAGGCGCTGACCCAGGCGCTGGCCGCGAAGGACACCTACGACTTCCTCGGTTCGCCCGAGGGCGAGCTCGCGCTGGCGCAGGTCGTGGTCTATCTCGCGACGGCGCCGAAATCGAACGGCGTCTACGTCGCCTACAAAGCGGCGATGCGGGCGGCCAAGGAGAACGGCTCTCTCGCGCCCCCCAAACACATTCTCAACGCGCCGACGAAGCTGATGGGCGAGCAGGGCCACGGCGAGGGCTACCAGTACGACCACGATGCGCCCGACGGCTTCTCCGGCCAGGACTATTTCCCGGAGATCATGGGCCGGCGCCAATTCTACGATCCCCCGGAACGAGGCTTCGAGCGCGAGATCCGCAAGCGGTTGGCGTATTGGGATGGATTGCGGAAGAAGCGCGGGGGTTGATTTGAAGAGAAAGAAATCGGGCGGTCCGGCGGGTGTCCGGCCTGCGAGACCAAACTTGCTCCAGCGGGGGGCTGGCCCCGATTGCGGCCGCGCAGCAACGACGTTGGCGGCGATCGCAGCGCTCTCCGGCTTGCTCGCGACCGGTGCTCACGCTCAAAGTGCTACCGACCTGACCCGCCTCGTCGCCGCCTATCCCACTTTCCTCGAGCGCATCGACGGCAACTTCCTCGTCTTCAAGGATGGGACGCGGATGCAGATCGATGACGGAAAAGGTGCGAAGGATCACGAGACGCGGCTCGCCACCGCCGACATCAAGGACATGTTCGCGCAACGCTATGTGGCGGGAAAGCCGGCCGCTCCGCCGACGCTGAACGAGGACCCCGGTCGGGCGCGGAACGCGGCGCTGTTCGACACGATGTACGGGGACTGCACGAAGGGCGGTGTCGCGGGCAATCTCGTCGACGTCGTATGGCTGCCGAAGAAATGGGCGAAGACGCTGAAGGTGACGCGGATCAACGGCGTGGCGGAGAAGTTGAAGGCTGTGTCGGCGGAGCTGGATATTCTAGCACCGAGCTTCGATGTTTATCTGAAGCCACCGGCCGGCACGTACAACTGCCGCCCGATTGCGGGCACCAACCGTGTCAGCGCGCACGGACACGGCATCGCGGTCGATATCGCGATCGGCCGCGCGCACTATTGGCGCTGGGACGGCGGCAAGCCCGGCGCGGTCAAAGGCCATCGGAATTCGATCCCGTTCGAGATCGTCGAGATCTTCGAGCGTCACGGCTTCATCTGGGGCGGCAAGTGGTATCACTACGACACCATGCACTTCGAGTACCGGCCGGAGCTGTTGCCGGCGAAGTGATCCCTGCGCTCACTCAGAGCTTCACCCAGGTCAGTTCGTGCTTGTTGGCCGACAGGTGCATCAGCCGCGAGCCGGGGATCGCCTTGAAGGCGTTCAGCACGCCGAAGTCGGTTTCGCCCTGGAACTTCACCGAGCAGATGAAGCGGCGCGCTTTCCCGGTCGCGAGCCAGCGCTCGACGAGGCCCAGGAGCCGCGCGGGGTAACATATCACGTCCGAGCACAGCCAGTCGACGGTAGGCGTGCTCTGCGATCTCGGATCGAGCCCGAACGCGCTTTCGCGCCGGACTTCGACGCCGGGCATGGCGGCGATCCGCGGATCGAGCGGGGCCTTGTCGACGCTGATGACGTGTGCGCCGAGGTTGGCGAGCACCCACGTCCAGCCACCGGGACACGCGCCGAGATCGAGGCAGAGGTCGCCGGGCTGCGGTTTGACGCCGAGCACCGTGAATGCTTCCCACAGCTTGAGGTACGCGCGGCTCGGGCTCGACACCCTGTCCTCGACGAAGCGCACCTCTCCGTTGGGAAACGCGCTGGAGCACGAAGCGCTGGCGAGCATCATGTCTGGCGCCAATAGGGTCCATGATCCCAACGGGGCGGTCGGCGCGGGCGTGCCGAACTCCAACGGTTTGGCGGAAACCTTGGGCAGACGCTCTTCGATCAGTGCCGCACGCCGGTGATGCGCGTGCGGATAGAGCGCCCAGTTGCGCTGGATCGCGCGCAGCTTTGTCGCCGCGTCTCCGATCGAGGTGATGGCAATCCGTTGCGGTGCGCGCCACACGTTCGCGGCCCACGCTGGCGCGAGCAGCTCGCCCTCTGCGATCACCAGCCGGCCATGCACCTCGCGCACGGTTTCGCCCACCTCGCGGACAAGATCGTCCACGAAGCCATCGGGCGCGAGGTAGGCTGCTACGGGGACCATCAGGTCGTTTCGATCTCGTCTCGAAGGCTCAGGTCGACGGCGTGGTCGACGGCGCGATCGCCGCGGCCTCGCTTGCGGCTGCGATCACAGCTTCGGCGTCGGTCATCCCGTCCATTGCGAACACCAGTTCGCCGACGCGATTGGCGGACGCGCGCAACTCCGCGAAACGCACGAAGTTGTCGACGATCCAGTTCAGCGCCATCTGGACCTGAACGAACGCGGTTGCAAGCTGCATCACGGAGCCGAGCGTCATCTCGCCGGACAAATACTTCGGGATCGCCAGAATGACCGGGAACACACCGACGAGCACCGCGTTCGAGCTGGCGACGCCCAGAACCTGCGCCTGCCAGGCTATCACCCGGTGCCATTGATGCACCAGCTCGTCGAGGGCGCCGGCCAGAATTCCCGTCTGCCTCGTTTCTCCGCGCGACGCGGAGATCTCACGCGCGTCCTCGCGAACCTTCATCAACTCGTAGCGGAACACGCCTTCCTGATGGTTCTTGCGCTGGATGCGGCCGACAAGCGGGGCGCCCAGGACGGTGGCGATGCCCGACATCATCGCCGCGTAGACGATCGCGCCGACCAGGAAATAGGCTGGCACCGTGAAACCGGATTCGAGTCGGAGGGAACCGCCGACGCGCGCCAGAACCTCGAAAAACGTGATCGCCAGCAGCACCGAGGTGAAGAAGCCGACCGCGAGGTCCACCATCTGATCGAGCGCCACGCGCACGTCGTCGGCAATCCGGAACTCCGGCGTTTCCGCGCCCGCCGCGTTGCGGTCGAGCCTGAGATATGCGCCGCTGTCGAGCCAGTGGGTGTAGATCGCTGCCGTCACCCACTTCCTCAGATGCACCATCAGGTACATCCGGACGACCACGGTCACAGCCATCAGGAGACCGGCCGCCAGCACGTAGCCCGCGAACTGCCACAGCAGCGGCGTGATCTCGGATGGCGCCTTTTTTTCCAGCGCATTGAAGAAGCTGGCATTCCAGGTGTTGATGAGGGCCTGCAACGTGACGCTGACGAGAACCAGGCACAACAGGGCCAGCGCCAGCAGCCATGCCACGGCGCGGGACGGACCGGTCCAGAAGCTCGTCACGATGCGCAGGAAGATGGCGGCGCGGCCGGGCTGGGCTGAATATGTGCTCTGATCGGACAACGGGTCTCTTTACCTCACCTGGGCCGGCAGGCGCTGCCCACCTGAAAGTGCTTTCTGCTCGAACGGGACCCGTGCCACAAGTTTGACATCGGGGCCATGCTCCGTCGAGCAGCATTTCCAGCGCAGGACTATCTCCTGGCGGTGGCAGATGTCATCACAGGACAAGTCCGGCGGGTACGATTGATCGCCGATCCGGCCAACATATGACGGGATTTCAATGCTTCAGATCTGGGACGTGAACTGGTATCTCGATGTCGAGCAGTGCCCCTGCGACGTACACTTCGTCGAATGGCTCGAGGAGCAGGGGGTCACGGGCAAGACCGTGTTCCACTTCGGCACTGGCGGCCACCACCACATCGGTCTCGCCAACCACGCCAAGGGCACGCCGAACGACATCCTCGGTATCACCGCGAGCCCGAAAGAGTTCGACGATTTCGTGAAGCTCGCGATCGAGCATGCGGAGCTGTCGCGCCACTATCAGGTGCTGTTCGGCGACATCTACCTGCTGAACCCGAAGCTGCTGCCGAAGATCGACATCGCCACGCTGTTCCACCTGCACGAGTTCCGTGGCGACAGTCAGGACGCCTACGGCGGGCTGACCGATGCCCAGGTCGTGGACGTATGCCTGTCGACCATGCCGAAGGGTGGTCTCGTGTCGGTCTTCACGGGCTCGTTCGCGGGAGACAAGGCGACCGCCACGATGATGGCAGCGGCGTCAGCCGGCAAGGTCAAGCGCCTGCCCGACTACAAGAGCCTGCAGTTCTACGAGAAGGTTTGAGGGGTGAAGCGGCCGACCGATCGCCGAATTTGTTCGTGGTGTCGAATCGGACATGGAGAGTGTAACTTGCTCCCATGTCCATTTCCGGTCCCGACATTTTAGTCCGAACTCTGTCGAGCCCACACGTTACCGACAAGCATGGAAACGCGTGGAGCTATCACAGCCGCAGCGACCATCACTCCAAAGTGGCGTGCTGGGCGATTCTGTTCGACGTCTTGCGGGCGTCTCCCTTGTTCCGCAAACACGTGGATGAAGGGCGGGTCGGTTTCGGGATCAATCACGAAATGCGGGATTTCCAACACGATCGAAAGAAGAACCTCGATCTGGTGATCTGCCTCCCGGCGAGCGGGGCGTCATCGGGGCGGACCATGGAAGATCTTGCCCTGCACTATGGTATTGATCTGACAACGTCTGAGCGCAAGGAACTGGCAGAATTACCCGTGCTTCGAGAAATGCCCGTCGGTAATGTTCTGATAGCGTTGGAAGCAAAGGCTTGCATGACTGCACATCAGCGTGCCCTGCCGCGCCTGTACGACGAGTTGAACTCGAGCCATCAGACGGTACACGGAGCACACGATGCCGCAATTGCCGCAGGCGTCGTGATGATCAACATTTCCGAGCGCTTTCTGAGCCCCGATCTCAACAAGAAGAATAGGGCGACCGACCCCGATTGGAGCACGCACGTCCAACCGCGGTCTGTGCAAATTACGATGGACAAGGTCGGCCAACTGCCGAGACGTTCAAAGACGGGAATTGCAGGCTATGACGCGCTCGGTATCGTCGTCATCGACTGTGTGAACGACGGTTCGGAAGTGAGACTTCATACGAAGCCACCAGCACCGCAGCCACAGGACAACTATCATTACACAACGATGATCGATCGGATGCGCGGCCTATACGATACGCGGTTCGCGCAGATTTGAGAGCCGGTGGCCCAGCCACGAGGCATTGTCGACCTCGCATTCCCAGACGAGAACGACACGGAACCCCGCGGATCTGAGTTGTCGAATCTTCCTGGCGTCGCGACGCCTGTTCTCTGCGAATTTCTGCTTCCAGAAATTGTGATTTCGTTTGGGAATCGTGGCCCTCTTACAACCTGAGTGTTGGTGCCAGAAGCAGCCATTGACGAAGATGACCCAGCCTTTCGACTTGTTCGCCAGATCAGGGGAACCGGGGAGTGTACGTACGTTGCGCCTATAAGAAAGCCCAAGTTTTCGACACGCGGCAGCGACACGATCTTCTGCCGAAGTTCCAGACCGGCGCACGCGCTGCATGAGCGAACGCCGCTTCGGGTCTGTGATCAAATGCGGCAGGGTTCACTCCGCAGCGATGAGTGCCGGCGATTTGGTGTTTCGGCGAGTTGGCCTTTTGCCGGCAACAACGATTTTTGCAGTTTCCTCACGCCGCATAAGCTCCAGATGGGCTCGAATTCTATCGAGAAAGCCCGGCACGAATCTCAGACTCGATGCTTCGGCACGCGATAGAAATCCCGCTGTTGCGCGCACCGACAGGGGCGTTCCTGCATATCTCAGAAATTGTTCGAGCGGTTCGCGCTTCTTCCATACTGGGAAGCTACTTATGTCGACGGCGCTGCGACGCGTACCGTCGAAGCGGGCTGCCCGCGGGAAAGAACCGGGCTTCGAAGGCCACTCCAAATCGCGGCCAGCGTCGTGCCGACCTGGCTTCTTCAATCGCTTGCCCAACCAATTGGCGACCGGAACCGATACGGCGTTGCCGACGAGAGACCAACGAAGTCGTTCCGGTGCACTTATCGTCCAGTCGGCATCGAAGCCCTGAAGACGCTCGGCATCTCTGATGTCCGGCTTGATCACGCGGCCGTCCGGCAGGAGGATCGCCGGTGGGGATGGGATTCCGACTGTCGAACCGTTCTTGAGTGTGGGCACAGCATCTGGTGCCCAGCCCAGCCCTCGCGTCCCTTCGGTCCAGTAGAAGCCGTGGGCGTGAGTATCGAGAGTTGTCTTGCATTCCGGTGGCTTGGCTTCATCAGCGAACAGCACGCCCGCGGGGTCGAGATCACAACGACTTGCGACGAAGAAGACGCGCTCGCGTCTCTGCGGCAGGAAGGCGAGTGAGTTGATCGTTCGATACGCCCACCGGTAGCCACGTTCCTCGAATGCGTCGACGAGCCGGTTCATGGCGGCTCCCTTGTCGAGTTGCAGCATGAACGACACATTCTCGAGAACGACGACGGGCACCGGCCGTTGATCGAGTAATCTGAACACGTGCCCGACAAGCCCTGATTTGCGCCCCTCGATTCCGGCCGTCATGCCGGCTTGAGAGAGATCTTGGCAGGGAAAGCCGCCCGTCAGCAGCTCGGTTTTGGCCGGGAGTGACGAGATCGCGGCGACGTCGAGATGGTTGGTGACGAGTGGAAATCGATGCGCCAGTACCTCGACCGCCGGCTCCCAGATTTCACACGTCGTTATGGTGCGATGCCCGGCCTGATGTAAGCCGAGTTCCATCCCGCCGATGCCTGCGAAGAGTGCTGTTATGAACATCTGATTCGGTCCCGCCACGCTTCGCGAAGCGTACTCGCCCGGCGAGCGGAACAAAAGAGAAACTTCGAGGTTTTGCCTCGTTCATCTATTGCTCGGTCATCTGCTGGTGGAAGCCGCGGCTAGCCCACCCTTCACTCCGTCGCGATCTGCTTGTTGATCCAGCGGGCGGCGGATTCGATGCCGCCGAAGGTGAACATGTGGATGCCCACGACGTTCGAGGTTGCGCCGCCGTCGAGATGCTGGGCGACCGCGTGCAGCTGATCGACGGGGTCGGTGTTCGTGAACAGGCGTACCGCGCCCATGCCCTGCGCCGTCATCGCGCGTAGCGAGGCGCTGACGCCGCAGACCTGCGCGAACTTGATGAGCTTGGCCGGTGATGTCGGACCGGGCAGTCCGACGTAGACGGGAACGTCGGGGTGAAGCCGTGCCAGCTTCACGCACATATCGATGATGCGGCTCGGCGCGAACGTGAACTGGCTGACGACATAGGGGCCGATCCCCTGCGCGCGGGCCATGCCGATTTTCTCCGAGAGCGCCGACCAGAGAACATCGTTGGGGATGCGCGGGTGGCCTTCGGGATAAGCGGCAAGTGCGACCTCGCGGATGCCGGCGTCGCGGAGGAGACCTTCAGAGAGCAGCGCCGCTGCATCCTCGTAGGGGCCGGCCGGCGGATCGAGGTCGCCGCCCAACAGTAGCACCTTCGATACGCCAGCTTCCTTGACGGCGCGCTCGAGGAAGCTCTTGGCCTCCGCCCGCGAGCCGATGCGGCGCACGGCCATGTGCGGGACCGCTTCGAGCCCGGCGCGGCTGACTGCGATCGAGCTGTTCAAGGTCACGTCGAGCGAGTGGCGCGGCAGATGGTTGACGTAGACGCGGGTGCCGGTCGGAAGCAACTCGGCGATGCGAACGGCATCCTCCGGGCGATGGGCGCCCATCTCGAGCGAGCCGCACGTCGCAAGCTCCGCGGAACGCCGCTTGATTTCGGCTGCGTTCGCGATTTCCTGGCTCGTCTGTGTCATGGCGCCACCGGTCACGAGGTTCGTCATGGGGTCAGCCCCGCTTGCGGGAGACGACGAAGGATTCGTCATTGAACCACAGTCCGCCGTACTGTTGCAGCACGTCGCGCGTGCCGTCGAGATAGCGGCGGTCGCCGATCGCTTCGGTGAGGCGGTCGTCTTCGATCTGGTTGACGTAGACGGCGGCGTTCCAGGCCGCGAACAGCGTCGATGTGCCGATGCTCGACGATACCTCGCTCGGAAGCGCGTGCATGTCGTATCGGAACACCGAGCGAGCATCGGCATAGGCGTTGAAATTGTAGTGCCGCGCATCCTTGCCGAGATCGGCTCGCACGGCGCGCAGGATGTCGTGACGGTCGTGCTGGAACGGGTTCTCGTCGGGCCACACCTTGCGCACGATTTCCAGGCCGGGATCGCCGCCGCTGGAGTGGATGCCGATCAGACGGCCGCCCGGCCGCAGCGCGCGCGCCAGCGGCGTGATGACCTTGGAGGACTTGAACTCGGCGGGTACGCGCAGCCGGTAAGGCTGCGAGGCGATGACGAGATCGTAGTCGGCGCGCACAGCACCGCGCTTGGGGATCACGTCGTCGAGCAGGAAGCGATAGTCCTCGCGATAGATCACGAGTGCCGTGGGCCGCTCATAGATCGGGTTGCCGGTCTTGGCGCTGTGCTTGGCCTGCCAGTTCTTGTTGAGGAACGGCTCCAGCTCCGTGATCTGGTCGGCGAACTCGTTGGCGGTGGTGCCGGTGAGCGCGACTTCTTTCCACTCGAGAGAGCTTGCTGCCGTAACCGAGCGCGGCTGCAGCCAGGGCGCCTCGGTATAGTACATGTTGGTGACGACCATCACGGTCGCCGGGTGCTCGAACAGACGGTCGGCCATCTTGTCGAGCGACAGGCGGACGTCCTCGAGACTGATCTCCTTGCCGACGATGTAGAACGGCACGGTCGGGAAGCGGCGGTGCATCTCGCGCATGGTGCGGGTGAGCACGGTGCCGTCGCCCAGTCCGGCGTCGAAGATGCGCAGTGCCGGCGGCTCGGGATGGAGGTTTGCGAGTTCCATGCCGACGCGCTTGGCGACGACTTCCTTCTCGCTGCAGGTGTTGACGAACAGCAGATACTTCTGCCGATTGTCGAAGAACCGGAAGTTCCGGGTCTGGCTCGCGGCGGGATCGGCGGCGACGGCTGGGGGGGAAGCGTCTTTCGACCGGCCGTCGACACGCAGGAGCGGCATCAATTCCGGCGGGTCGGATGGGGCTGCAACGCCGTGGCGGGCCATGAACTGGGTGACGCGGTCGAGCGTCTCGGGCGTGATGCGGGCACCGTCTCGCAGGCGGGAGACGAATTTGCCGTCGTTCACCGCGAGCCGGCCGAACGTGGATTCGGCCATCGTCTTGAGGCGGCAGAAGTCGCCGATGGTGTCGAGCAGACCGGCGCCACGTTTGCTCAGCGCCTCGAGGCGTGATCCTTCCGGTGGTGTCGTGGGATGCGTCGGCGAAGGTGTGCTCGCGGGGGGCATCGTGGCGTTCCCGTTTTCGCTTATGCTTTTTGCAGATCGATGACGGATAGCGGTTGAGGTGGTGGGACTGCAACCATGAATGCTGATTGGTCTTGAGTGGGAAGCGTTCCACGAGAGCGGTTGAACAAAGGAAAAGGCCCGTTCCAACGAAGGAACGGGCTAAAAGTTGTCAGGAGTTCGGGAGAATGGTGCGGCTTGGGAGAGCCGGCAGTGGATGGGGAGAGCTGGGAGAGCAAATGGGAGAGTGGGAGAGTTACAGAGCTGGGAGAGGTCGGGATCAGAGCTGTACCAGGAGAGCGGCGGGAGAGTTGGCTTGCTTGGTGTGGGCGCGGCTGGGACCGACGAGGGAGCTGATGAGCAGGCCGGCCGTCAGGATGAGACAGAAGGTCACCGTTACGCGGCTGAGCAAGCCCCTCTTTTCTTTCATCGACTGAGCTGCTTGCAGATCCATCAGGCAAGTCCTTTGTCGTCGCGTCAGTTGAGTATTCGATGTCTGTAGTTCAGTGATCAGATTGATAACCGATAACGACGGGTTAGTCTAACCAAGTCATGAAGTACGTTTAATCGGCCAAAGATTAATTCAATACTTTGTTAGGATTTGACGTGGGGTGACTTGCGGACGCCACACCAGTGGCCCGTCGCGCCAAAATCGCAGCATAGCCGCGACCGAGTTCGATTTTGGCGCGACACAAGGGCCACTAGGTAAATCATAGGCTTAGTGTGTGTCGTTTATCGCGCCTCGATCGACACCGCCCTTGCCGCAGCCGTCGGTCGATCAAGGCGCGACGCCACACTAGCCAGTTTCGCCGTCTCGATGCTAAATCTCTGGCGGCGCTGAATTTGCGCCATAATGTCCGGGGCAAGGTGCGCGAGCCCGAGGGGATTGGCGGCTCGGCTGCGGGTGAAGGATGCGACGTCGATGAAGGGGGGCGGCCGATGGCTCTGGTTGCACGCTTGTGCAGCCTTCACGATGTGTCATGTGCTGGCCGCAGAGCCGACCCGGGCGCAACAGCACCAGACCACGAGAGCCCAACCGGCGCCGCCCGCAACTGCCCAGCCGGGCATTGCAAACGGAGCGGCGAGCGAGGCCCCCCCACCGCCGGTCGATGTCGTCGCTGCCAAGGCCTACGGGATGCTCGAGCGGAGTTGCGCCTCCTGTCACCAGTGGGGCCGGCTCGCCGGCCGCGCACCGGATGCCAGTATCGCCAACCTGTTGGCGCTCGATGAAATCGCGCGCGATCCCTCGCTCGTCCGACCCGGCGTTCCCGATGCGTCACGCATCTACAACGTGGCGCTGACCCGCGAGCTGCACCATGCCGCGCTGAACGATCCCGCCGCGCCGATTCCGACGCCATTGGAGACGCAGGCCCTGCGCGATTGGATCGCGGAACTCCCGCCGCAGCCTGCGGATCGCTGCGGCGGCAGGTCGCCGGTGTCCCAGGCCCAGGTCGGGGCGATGATCGCGACCGCGCTCGAGACGATGTCGCCGGAGCGCGCGCGGCAGACCCGTTTCGTCTCGTTGGCACATCTGTTCAATGCCTGCCTTCCCGGCTCAGAGATCGAGGCACTCCGCCGCGCGATCCCCAGCCTGTTGGCCGGACTTGCGCCTGCAGGCGCGGCCGAGCCCGCTGAAGGGTGGGCACGGCCCATCGACGGAGAACGGCTCGTCTATCAGGTTTCGCTGACGGCGATCGGCTGGCGGTCGGAACAATGGACCGCGTTCGTCGCCGGTTATCCGCTGCAGGCGATATCGGCGGCCGCGACACCGGCCCCCGTCTCCGACGTCACCGGGACCAGTGTCGCCGTGGTGCACGCGGACTGGTTCGCGGATGCTGTGGATGCGCCGGTTGCTGTGCCCGCTCCGGCCGATGCCGAGCGGCTGTGGGGGCTGCCGCTGGCCTATGCGCTGGCGCACGCGTGGCGTCGGCCAGCCGACCTCGCCCGTGTCACCGCCGATCTCGGTCTGGTGGGCCAGAAGCTCACTGATTTGCCGGGCTGGGGAGCTTTGAAAGACCGGGCGCAGGCTATGCTGCTCCGCTCCGGCTCGGTCGTGCGCCGTAACGAACTCGGCCTGTTCATGACCGCGCTGGTCAAGGCCCCCGCCGGCGCGCGCCAGCCTCAGCCGTCGGCTCAGTTCGGGATCGCGTTGGCCGCGGACAAGACCGCCTACAAGGCCGGGGATACCGCGACATTCGCTGTGGTCGCCAATCGCGACTGCCATCTGACGCTCGTCAACGTCGATCGACACGGCCGGGCGATGGTGCTGTTTCCCAACGAGTTGGCGCCGGAAAACCGGATCGGCGAGGGCCAACTCGTCGAGGTGCCCGCTGCAGCGGCGCCCTATCGCTTCCGCTTCAAGGATAAAGGGCGCGAGACAATCGTGGCGATGTGCTCGGTGAACCAGAAGTCCCCGGTTGGGATCTCGCACGACTATGACCGGCTCCGCTTCACGGTGCTCGGGGACTGGCAGCTTTTCCTGCGCGAGCCGCCGGAGATGGGCGAGGCTCGCCGTGACGATGCGGCGACCGATACGCCCCGTCCTCCCGCCAGACTTCGCCGACGTGGCCGGCCCAACGAAGGTGTGCCCGATCCGGCGGCCCGCGCCCCCGACATTCAGACGCGCACGGCGATCACGATCGACATCGAGTGAGCGCGAGAGCTGCCGTTACGCGGTGTGAAGGTTCATTGGCTCCTGTCGGTTCATTGTCTCATGGACAATTCCCGTGAGTGCGGCCAGACTGATCGCGATTGTCTGGGCTCCAAGAAGGGCCGCAACGGGAGGAAATTCATGACCAGTCGGATCGGAATTCTGGGGGCGATGAGTGCCCTCGCGAGCCTCGGGCTCGTCCACACCGCGGCGGTGGCGCAGGAAATCAAACTGACGTTCGCCGATCAGAATTCGGCGACGGGCTGGGGTCCGAAGAACGCGCTCTACCCTTGGGTCAAGCAGGTCGAGGAAGCCACCAAGGGCCGCCTGAAGCTCCAGGTCTATCCTTCCCAGACGCTGGTGAAGGGCATCGATATGTGGAAGGCCGCGGCCGCCGGCACAATCGACATCGGCTGGTGCGTGCAGTCCTACTGGCCCGACAACACGCCGCTTTCGGATGTGATCTCGCTTCCCGGTTTGCCGTTCAAGACGGCGGAGAAAACCAGCGAAGTGCTCTGGAAGCTCTACGAGAAGTATCCGGCTATCCAGGCCGAGTACAAACAGGTCCAGCCGCTCGCGCTCTATACCGCAACGCCGTTCTTCATCATCTCGTCGAAGAAGATGATCAAGACGCTGGAAGACGCGAAAGGCATGAAAGTCCGGATCGTCGGCGGGCCTGCGACGGCGCATGCGAAGTCGCTCGGCATCGTGCCGACGCCGATGCCGATGCCCGATGTCTATCAGGCGCTGGACAAGGGCGTCATCGACGGCGCCGGTGCGCCGTGGGAGGCCGTGCATGCCTTCCGGCTCTATGAAGTCGGCAAGTACGTGACGCTGGCGCCGCTTTCGACGGTCTACTTCTCGATCTGCGCCAACCGCGCCAAGATTGCGAGCTTGCCCGCCGACGTCCGCGCGCAGTTGATGAGTGTCAGTGGCGCCAAGGGCTCGACGTTCTGGGGCAAGAACTTCTTCGATACCGCAGAGGCCGGTGTCTACGACGACCTGAAGAAGGCCAACCGCAATATCGAGAAGTTCGAGATAAGCGGTGCGGAGCGGGAGCGCTGGGTCAAGGCCGCGCAGCCGATCCACGAGGAGTGGGTCAAGCGCATGGAAGGGAAGGGCCACAAACAGGCGCGCGAGATCCTCGACACGACGATCTCGATGTTGAAGCAGTAGCGCAGCCGGCGTTGGAGCGCGGTCCAGGTAGGTCGGGTCAAGGCCCCGCGTCTTCTGCGGGCCGCGGCCCGACAATTTGCGGCAAGCCGCATGAATGTTGGGCCTCGCAGTGCTCGAGCCAACCTACGAACCTGCGACGCATCTGAAGTCGAATGTGCTCCAGGAGAGGCGGACCCGAAGCATGTCCAGATTTTCGAACCGCCTCGAGCACGGGATGATTCTCGTCGCCGTTCTGGCCACGGGCATCATGATGCTGCTGACCAGCGCCGATGCTCTGATGCGCTATGCCATCAACCAGCCGATTCTCGGGGCCTACGAGGTCACCGAGAAATACCTGATGGTGGCCGCGATCTTCCTCGGCTTCACCTACGCCTATCGCGGCGGCGCGTTCATCCGCGTCACGTTTCTGGTCGATATGCTGCCCGCGCCATTCAAGGCTGCCGCGAACTGGTTCGCTTACCTCGTGTCGGTGGCATGCTGCGGGCTCCTGCTCTACGCCACCGTGCTGCAGGCGACGCAATCGCTGAGCGATGCAACGACGATGGCCACTCTTCCCATCCTGATCGGTCCGGCCCAACTCATCGCTCCGGTCGGTTTCCTCGGTCTCCTGATCCTGCTGCTCATCGACATGAAGCGCGTCAGTTCCGGCGAGGCGCTTCTGTTCTCGCAAGAGAGCCCGACCGACAAATCCTGAATTCTGACCGGGTCATCCGATGTTCGTCACCTTGCCGCTGATCGCGCTGGTCGTCTGCCTGCTGCTCGGCGTTCCCATCGCGATCGCGTTGGCGGCGTGCGGCGCGTTCGGTATCTGGGTCGTGACCGGCGACATCTCCAAGGTGATCGGCATCGCCGGTCTCGCGCCATACTCGACCGTGGGCGATTACGCGCTGACGACGATCCCGATGTTCATCCTGATGGCTTACTTCTCGGCGTCGAGCGGCTTGGCGCGCGATCTATACACCGCCGCTGCCAATTCGCTGTCGCACGTCCGCGGCGGCCTTGCGATCGCGACGGTGTTCGCCTGCGGGATTTTCGGCGCGATGTCCGGCGCGAGTGTCGCGGCCGCGTCTGTGATGTCGAAGATCGCGATGCCCGAGATGCGTCGCCACGGCTACTCCGACGAGCTCGCCGCCGGCTCGATCGGCGTCGGCTCCACGCTCGACATCCTGATCCCGCCGTCGATCGCCATGGTGATCTACGGTATCGCCACGCAGACCTCGATCGGACAACTGCTGATCGCCGGTATCATTCCCGGCGTTCTCGTGGGCATCCTGCTCGCCGTGCTGATCTACGTCTGGGTGCTGATCAGTCCGCATCATGCGCCGGCGACATTCCGTGTGCCGCGTGCCGAGCGCCGCGCCAGCATGATGAAGGTGTGGCCGAGCCTGATGCTGATCGTGATCGTGATCTTCATGCTCTACAGCGGTTTCGCGACGCCGACCGAGATCGGCGCGCTGGGCGCGCTGCTGGCGGCCGTGATCGGTGCTGCATTCGGACGCCTCACCATGGCCGGCGCCATCGATGCATTGCGCGAGACGATCCGCACGTCCGCGATGATCTTCCTGATCCTGATCGGTGCGACGATCTTCGGCTACTACATGACGCTGTCGCGCATTCCCCACGAGGTCGTCGCCTACGTGACCGAACTCGGCCTCAACCGCTGGGTCGTGCTGCTCGGGATCATCTTCGTCTACTTCATCGTGTCGATGTTCATGGACGAGATCCCGCTGCTGCTGCTGACCTTGCAGCTTACGTTCCCGCTGATCACGTCGCTCGGCTTCGATCCGATCTGGTTCGGCGTCGTCTCGATGATGATGGTGGCGATGGGGCTGGTCTTTCCTCCTGTCGGCATGATCGCGTTCGTCGTGAGTGCCACGGGCAATGTCGCGCTGACGAAGGTCTACGCCGGCACCAGCGTTCTGATGCTCGCCATCGTCATCACGACCGCGCTGATCATGATTTTCCCCGAAATCGTCCTCTGGCTGCCGCGCACGATGAAGTAGGGGCAGGTGATCGGATTTCGGCCGGTCAGGGACTGCCGCGGAACACGCCGTCCTTGAAGAACACGCGGAACGGCGTCGTGCCTGACGCACCGCCCTCGAACGCCTTCCACTTGCCGTTGGTGCACAGTGTGCCGCCTTGTGCGGGCTGGGCCTCGAACTCGATCACGTTCGTATAGACATTCGGGTTCGGCCCGGGCTCCACGGCCATGAACGTGGTGATGCACTTCGCTCCGGTGATGACGGGATCGTAACCCTTGATGATGATGCCGCCGCCACCCGTCGAGGGGAAGGTCGAGCGCAGGACGGGCCACGCCTCGAAGCGGTCCTGTGCTGAGGCTTCGGCCGCGTACAGCCCAAGTGCAACGGCGGCGACGGCGGTCATGGAAAGTGCGCGCATGGTGGGTTGAGCCCTCTGCTGAAACTGCAGGAGATACGTAGATCGAGTCTGCCGGTTTCATCCGCTTGCGAATTTAGTTTTCCAGCATCGCCGCGCGCCTCTCCCCGAGACGGGGTGTCGCCACGCCGCCCGCGCCGAGCTTGTCTGCGGCTGGGGTGTTGGTAAGGTGGGCCATCCCCATCCACCCATCATCACCCAGAGGAGACGCCATCATGGCCAAGGGTTATTGGATCACGACCTATCGCTCGATCTCGAAGCCGGACAATCTCGCGGCCTATGCCAAGCTCGCGGGCCCCGCGATCGAAGCCGGCGGCGGCAAGTTCGTCGTTCGCGGCAATCCGGCGAAGACCTTCGAGAACGGCCTGATGCAGCGCGCCGTGGTCACCGAGTTCCCGAGCGTCGAAGCCGCCATCGCCGCGCACGACAGCCCCGGCTATCAGGCCGCACTGAAGGCGCTGGGCGACGGCGCGGATCGCGATATCCGGATCGTCGAGGGTCTCTGAGGCGGGCTGCGTCGCGGGATGCGCCACCTAGGTGGTGCGCCCGCAACTTGCCACAAACGGCTGGCAGAAAGCCGCTCATGAGCACCTAGCCATCATTCTTCCTTTGCCATCCCCCGGGTCACGCCATTCCGGCGTGCGCCTCGTCGTGGGCAAAGGAGACCTTCCATGGCACGTGCACTTTTTCCGTTTCATTGTTTTGCCAGTCCGGCCGCCGCCGCGATCATCGGCGCAGATCTCCCTTCAGTCGCGGTCATCGCGCTGCGCGCCGTTTCCCGGCACGGCCAGGGGTTCGCGATCGCCCATCAGCAGATGGAATGGGACGGGCACGTCCTCGCGTTCTCGTGCAGGGTCGGGAAGTCCGGCGACATCGTCGTCGAGTTCGACATCGGCACGCCCGGTCTGACCTCGAGGGTGATCCGCGAGGCCGATCTGCGGCGAGAGGCAGAACGTCTCGTCGAGGACCGCAAGCAAGCCGCGGCGCGCAGGAAGTCGCGGTGGTGAAGCACCCACGCGGCCTGCTTGCAGGAAAGGCAATGCCCATCGGCGGGCCGGGCTTTCGCATCATGGGAACGCAATTGCGAGGCGTTCGTTGCCTGCAGACCAGCGACGAACGCCTGGAGCGTGGCGGGCGATTGCCCTGGCTCAATGATCGCCGCTTTCGTCGTGCGTAAATGAGAGGCGAGATCGGCTTTCGGGCGATCACGCCCATCGACACGCACACCGAGCGGAGTGGAACACGATGAAGCTGGCAGCCAATATGTGGGTCGCAGTCGTCGACGGCGCGCACGGGTTGATCCTCGTCAACGAGGGATCGGCATTCGAACCGCGGCTTGCGGTGCGTAAACGGTACGGCCAGGACAACCCCCCGTCGCACCAGCAGGGGCGCGATCAGCCCGGGCGGGTGCACGAGTCCATGGGGCAGCATCGCTCGTCGGTGGAGGCACCCGATCCGCATCAGAAGGCTGAGGATCGGTTCGTGACCGACATCGTCGCGGACCTGGAAAAGGAAGCTGCCGCCAACGGTTTCGAGCACATCGTGATCGTCGCCCCGCCCGTGGCGCTGGGCGTCATGCGCAAGGCCTTCGGCCACGAACTGCAACGGCGAATCTCGAAGGAAATCGCGGCAGATTACGTGAAGCTGCCGATCGATCAGATCACATCGTCGGTCGCAAAGGCGCTGGAAGAGGGTTGAGGGAGACGCTGGCCCGATCAACCGGTTTGGAACATCCGGTCGCCCGACTGCTCGATGATCTGCTTGGCCTTTCGGATCGTCATCTCGGCGGCGTCGTCGATGCCGGGGCTGCGGTCGGCGCGGATGAACTTGTGCTCTTTCCGCTCGCCGTCGATCTCCTTGGAGATCGTGCCCGCCACGAGGAACTGATCGCCATCCCTGAACGGCGCCGCCTCGATTCTGTAGCCCTCGTAGTCTTCGCCGCGCACCGGCCCGGCGGGCACATCGGTGGCGGATTTCCCTCCGCCGAACAGTGATTTCCAGAAGGACATGGGGGGATTCCAGCTCGGAGAAGGGAGCAGACAGGCTGCCGATAAACGAAGTTCTTAAGCCGAAACGAAGCATCGGTGAACGGCAATCGCTCAAGACGCCACGCGCAGAATGAAGTTGAGGATCGTCGTCAACGTCTCCTGCGCGGGCAGATCCCGAATGATGCCCCGTATCAGTGCGCCCGCCTTGTCCTTGATCTCGGCATAGAACTCGCGCTGGGCAGCGTTGTCTTCCGGCGTCTCGCCGGCCGGTGTGACGAGGCCGATCGGTTTCGTCTCCGCGCCGCCGAACTGGAGACCCGTGGGCACCTGCTGCGGAATTCTGCCGGGGGCAGGCAGCTCGTCGACGGAGGGCTGCGGAGGCGCATCTCCGGCGGCACGAAGCCGTCGGGGCGCACGTAGCCCTCGGGGAAGAATTCCGGGAGGCCCTGCTGGCGGCGGAGAGTGTTGATGGTCTCGACCGTCGATGCCGGTTGCTGCAGCGAGACCAGCACATCGAAGGGAGTGGTTTGCGCCACGGGCGTCGCGTCGAAGCGCACACCTTGTGTGATCGGCTTGCTGTCGGCCTGAGCAACCGACGAAAGGCTGGTGAGGCCGGCGATGCTCGGCGGCAGCCGCTTCAGTCGTTGCAGCGCCGGCTCCTCCGCTAGGCCATAACGAAATCCGAGCACCAGTTCGGTCGCGCCGCTCCTACGCGCCTGCTCGATCCGGCGCTCGGCCTCAACGTAGGCCTTCTGGGCGTGTCGAAGGGATTGGCTCGCAGAGGCTCGTTTCGCACGGGATGACGGGAGAATTGACCAGGGGATAGGCTGACGCTGAATTCAACGCTCCAAATCCGACGTATTCGGCAATTGCCTCGACGTATGCCGGATGTGGAGCACGACCACTGCGGTTGCAGTCACGGTGAAGTAGATCCGGTAGGGAAACTTTGTGGGTGACAGAATGCGGATGGCCGGATCGCTGCTTCGCGTGCCGCTGCCCGGAAACCGACCCAGGCGAACGATGCGCCCGTGCAGGTGCTGACGAACTCGTTCGGCTGCGTTCGGGTCGCCTTGCGCACAAATATAGCGACGAATGTCCGCCAGATCGGACCGGGCGCGACTGTGCAGCAGAACCTTCACGTCGTCATGACCAGGGCTTGGTCAGCAGGTCATCAGTCGCTGCGTCCGAAGTATTCTCCCCTGCCAGCGCCTCCTTCAGCGCGGGCTGCAGAACGGCCAATTCGTCTGCGGAAAGCTGGTAGGGCTCGTCGAGAATCTCGCTCAGCGCAGCTACGATTTCGCGCTGCTGTTCTTCCGGCAGGCGCTTGGCTCGTGTCACGAGGGCGTCGATCTGTTGGGTGGTGGTCGACATAGGCAGCCTGTTCACGTCGCTTTGACCATTAGAAATAGGGCGCGGCCGGGAGTAGCCGCGCCCTGGTCAAAACTCAATTATCCAGGAAGCTCCGCAGCTTCCGGCTTCTGCTCGGGTGCTTCAGTTTGCGCAGGGCTTTGGCTTCGATCTGGCGGATGCGTTCGCGGGTGACGGAGAACTGCTGACCGACTTCTTCCAGCGTGTGGTCGGTGTTCATGCCGATGCCGAAGCGCATGCGCAGCACGCGCT
>CAZNMY010000031.1:0-22440 GCA_964574325.1 uncultured Devosia sp.
GGCCGTGCACACCTCTTCCCCCCTCCCCTCGATGGGGAGGGGTCGGGGGTGGGGTGACAACGCTATCGCCAGAAATACCCCCACCCCTATCCCCTCCCCACAAAGGGGGAGGGGGAACCAGGTTCAATCGCATGACCGACCGCCACGACATCAACCTGCACCTCAACGGCGACGTCTACCGCATCTCGGTCGAAGCGCGCAAAACGCTGGCCGACGCGATCCGCGAAGACTGCGGTCTCACCGGCACGCACATCGGCTGCGAGCACGGCGTCTGCGGCGCCTGCACGGTCCTCGTCAACGGTGAGCCCGTGCGCGCCTGCCTGATGTTCGCGGTGCAGGCGAAGGACAAGCCGATCCGCACCGTCGAGGGCCTCGCCAAAGGCGACGAGCCGCACCCGCTCCAGCAGGCCTTCATGGACAATCACGGCCTGCAATGCGGCTTCTGCACGCCGGGCTTCCTGATGCTCGCCGCGGGCGCGCTGGAAGCCAAACCCGACATGACCGAGGAAGAACTCGTCCACGTGCTCTCATCGAACCTGTGCCGCTGCACCGGCTATCACAACATCCTGAAATCGGTGAAAGCGGCAGCCGAGACGATGCGCGCAGAGAAGCGAAAAGCCTAGCCTGAAAGCCTAGTCGTCTTCCGGCTCGCTGTCTCCCGTCGCGAAAAACGCATCGAGGTCACGCCGCCCATGAATGACATTGCCGACGTAAAGGTGACTGCGCGGGCCGTCCGCATCGACATAGTGGAAGAAGATGACGTAGCTGCCGAAAGTCAGGCTCCTATAGCCTTCCCGCAGTTCCGGCCTGGATCTTCCCATTTCCTGCGGAAGCGCCGCGATCCGCGCGCAATAGCCGATCAGCCTGCTCACGAACGCCTCACCGGTCGCAAGATCTCCGCTCTCGCGGCCGATGTATTCGGCGATTTGAGCAAGATCCCGCAGCGCCGCAGCTCTGAACCGCAGCGTTGGCATTCAGGAAGCCTTGGCCGTTGCGGCACCATCGAGATGCTCACGCACATGCAGAAGTGCATCTTCGGCGGAGAACTCCCCACCCTCGGCTTCTGTGGCCTCCAGCATCCCGCGCAGATCGTTTCGCTTCGCCCGGTTGATCGCGAAGCGCACGGCATCTTCGGCCGTTGCGAACCGTCCAGAGGCAATCATCGCCTCGACCCACTGCTGAGCATCCGGCGTAAGCTCGACCTTCATCAATCGAATTCCTTTCCAACTGTCACGTCGAACCTATCATTGTTTCGAGAAATTTGCATCGTCTACCTCGATCGTCACGGGGACACTCGCCCCCGAAGAGTGCAGTAACGAGCAGCCCCATGAAATCGCCATCATCATGGATCGGCCGTTCGATCCCGCGCCACGAGGACCCGCCGCTGCTGCGCGGCGAGGGCCGGTTCGCGGCCGACGTGTCGTTCCCGCATCAACTGCACATGCGCGTCGTGCGCTCCAGCGTAGCGCACGGCATCATCCGCGCCATCGACACCTCGCCCGCGCTCGCCATTTCCGGCGTCGTCGCGGTGTGGACCCACGCCGACGTCGCCGATGTCCCGCCGATCGATTTCCGCCTGACCAAGGTCCCCGGCCTCGAGCCCTATCGCCAGACGATCCTCGCGAAGTCCCGCGTGCGTTACGTCGGCGACCCCATCGCCGTCGTCTTCGCCACCGACGCCTACATCGCCGAGGACGCAGCCGACGCCATCGAGCCCGACATCGACGAGCTTCCCGTTTGCCTCGACGCCACCGCCGCACCCAGCGCCTTCGACGACACCCACCTGACCGAGCCCGCCGTCATCGACAAGAGCTACGGCGATCTCGAAGCAGCCTTCCGCGCCGCCGACACGACGATCGAGTTGCGACTCGCCATCGGCCGCCACTCCGGCGTACCGCTCGAAACGCGCGGTGCTGTCGCACGCTACGACGCCGCCCGTGACATCCTCGAAATGCACGGCGCGGCGAAAGTCCCGCACTGGAACCGCGACACCATCGCCCGCATGATCGGCCGGCCATCGTCGAAAGTGCATCTCCTCGAAGGCCACGTCGGCGGCGGCTTCGGCATCCGCGGCGAACTCTACCCCGAGGACGTCCTCGTCTGCCTCGCAGCGATGCGCCTGCGCCGCCCGGTCAAATGGATCGAGGATCGCCGCGAGCATCTGATCTCGGCCAACCACTCGCGCCAGCAGACGCACTTCGTCAAAGCCGCCGTGAAAAGCGACGGGACCATCCTCGGCATCGATGACGAATTCTATCACGATCAGGGTGCCTACATCCGCACGCACGGCGCCACCGTTCCCGACCTCGCCGCCGCGATGCTGCCCGGCCCCTATCGCGTTCCCGCCTATCGCGCGAAAGGCCACATCCGCCTCACCAACAAGACGCCCGGCGGCACCTATCGCTCGCCCGGCCGTTACGAATCGAGCTTCGTGCGCGAACGGCTGATGGACGCCATCGCCGACAAGCTCGGCCTCGACCGCGCAGAAGTTCGCCGCCGCAATTTCATCCAGCCCGATGAGATGCCGTTCAAGCGCGGACTCGACACGCTCGGCACCGAACTCGTGCTCGACAGCGGCGACTACGATCGCCTGCTGACCCACGCGCTCGATCTCGTCCGCTGGGACGACCTGCAAGCCATGCTGCAAGCGCGGCGCGAATCCGGCGAGCTCGTCGGCGCAGGTTTCGCCTGCTTCGTGGAAAAGAGCGGCCTGGGCCCGTTCGACGGCGTCCGCCTCAGCATCGACCAGAGCGGCGCGGTCGAACTCGTCACCGGCGCGGCCTCCGTCGGCCAGGGCGTCGAAACGGTGATGGCGCAGATCGCCGCCGACGGCCTCGGCGTGGACCCGAGCATCATCCGCGTGCATCACGGCCGCACGGACCTGATCGATTTCGGCCTCGGCGCATTCGCGTCGCGCGTCACGGTGATGACCGGCACCGCCACCTACGATGCTTGCGAGAAGCTGAGAGCGAAGGCGATCGAGGTCGCAGCCGAACTGCTGCAGACGCCCGCCGACGCGCTCGAACTTTCAGACGGCGCCGTGCGCTCGAAGACGGGCGCCGGTCCCTCGATCACGCTCGCCGAAATCGCGCGCGCGCTGCATCCGGCTTCGCCGCAGCGTGGCAATCGCACGCCCGGGCTTTCAGCCGAAGGCTGGTATCACACGCATCACATGAACTACCCCTACGGCGTGCATCTCGCCGTGGTGAAGGTCGACGCGGAAACGGGCGGCGTCGCCGTCGAACGTCTCGCCGTCGCCTACGACATCGGCCGCGCCGTCAACCCGATGCTCGTCGAAGGCCAGATCCACGGCGGCCTCGCGCAAGGGCTCGGCGGCGCACTGCTCGAAGAGTTCTCGTACGACGAACGCGGCCAACCCACCGCCGTCACGTTCGCGGACTACCTGATGCCCACGATGTCCGAGATGCCGCGCGCGATCGACGTTCTCATCACCGAAGACGCGCCTTCGCCGCTCAATCCTCTCGGCTTGAAAGGCGCAGGCGAAGCCGGCTCGAGCGCCGTCGGCGCGGTCATCGCCTCCGCCATCGACGACGCCCTCGGCCGCCCCGGCGCGATCACGCAGTTGCCGGTCACCCCCGCCCGGCTGCGCGAGATCATTCGCAACGCGTAGCCATTTCTTTTTTTGCGTCCCCGGCCGAGCGAACAGCGAGAGCCGGAGCGGCTGGGGTCAGACCCGCCGGGTCTGACCCCGACTGATCGAACCAAAGTCATAAAAAACGGGCGGTCCGGAGGGCGTCCCTCCGGTCGGGGCGTGGGGCCGAGGCCCCACTCGCGGCCTCGCCGCGAATTCCCTCACCCTCAGAACAAGCCGGCGGGTTACGCTTCGCTAACCCGCCCTACGGCGTATCCCTTGCACCGCCGTTTCCATTGCCTGCAGAAACCGCGAGCGATCCTGCTTGGAGAACGCAGCGTTGCCGCCGCGCACTTCGCCCATGGCGCGTAGATCGGTCATCAGTTCGCGCATCGCCAGCGCCATGCCGATCGATGCCTCGGTGAACGGTTTTCCGGTGTGGCCGATCACGGTGGCGCCGGCCTTCAGGCAACGCGACGCCAGCGGAATGTCACCGGTCACGACGATGTCGTCCGCCGTGCAGCGTTCCGCGATCCAGTCGTCCGCCTCGTCGAACTTATCGCCGACGACGACGCGCTTGATGAGCGGACTTTCGGGCAAGCGCATGAAGCTGTTCGACACCATGTGCGCGTCGATGCCGTGGCGCTCGGCCACGCGCAGCACCTCGTCCTTCACCGGACACGCATCTGCATCGACGTAGATCTGCAATTGCCTGCCCTCACGCCGCCTTGACTTCGGCTGCCCCGAAGCCCGCGAACTTCGGCCCGATCGCCTCGCTGAACCACTGCATCTGCTCGCGCACGAAGGCGTCGGGCTTATTGCCGAAGTTGAAGTACAGGATCACCTCGTCGACACCCATCGCCTCGACCTTCTTCAGGCTGTCGACGATCTGCTGCGGGCTGCCGTAGAGGATCGAGTTGTCGTCGAAATCGCCCTTCTTGGGATCATTGAGCTTCTCGCCGATCTTCTTGAAGTAGGACAGCGACTCCGGCAGTTGCCCGCGCCCGCCCTGGCTCATGGTTTTGCGCAAGCCGGCCATCGAGATGTAATCGACCATCCGGTCCATCGCGGCGTCTTCTTCTTTCGCGCCGCCGCCGATGTGGATGAAGTAGGAGCACTTCACCTTGCGCACGGGCTTGGCCGCTTCGGCACAGATGTCGCGATAGGCCTGCACGGCGTTGCCGAGATTGCCGAACAGGATCGTCGAGGCGAACGGCGCGAGCAGCAGGTTCCAGTCGTACTTGGCGGCGAGCTTCATCGAGAACTGCGAGAACGATGCCATGTACGGCCGCCAGTCCTTCTGCTGCGGCTTCGGAAACACCTCGACGTCGTGGAACTCGTAGAACTGGCCCTTGTGGTCGAACGGCTTCGTCTCGTTCCAGCACCGGATCAGCAATTCGATGCCTTCCGTGAAATGCTCGGCCGCCTTCTGGAAGTCGGCGCCGAACGGCGTGAACTCGTGCGCGTCGTAGCCACGGCCCGCTGCGAACTCGACACGCCCGCCGGAAAGCTGATCGAGCGTCGCCCACTCCTCGGCGACGTGGATCGGATGATGGATCGGCAGCACGACGACGGCCGGCGCAAGACGGATGCGCGTCGTCACGGCCGCCACGTTCGCGAGCACGGCCAGCGGCACCGACACGACGCCGCGGCGGTTGAAATGATGCTCGCCGATCCACGCCGAGTGCAGTCCGAGCTTCTCGGCGAGCACCGCCTGGTCGCGAATCTCCAGCAGGAACTGCTCTGCCGAGCGAGGATTGTTCGGATAGCGGTTGTCGCTGAGCGTGAAGTAGCCGAATTTCATGGACGAGCGTTTCCTCGGAGATGCCGAAAGCGGACCTTGAAGCCACGCTACCAGCCGATCCCGCCCCCGTCCACGCGCCCGCGCTGCCGGCCCCTCCCTTCCGGTGCAATGGCGGTCTCGAAACACCAACTTCCGAAAAACGATCGGCCACACCCGAACAGGTCTGGCCGATCGAAGTGCGCAGTGCGAGAGGCTCAGCGATCGATGCGGCTGATCTTCGAGCCTTCGAGCGTGAGATTGTACATCAGGCCCTTGTTGTCGAGGATGAAGCCGATCACCGGCTTGCGGATCGTGTTGGTGTCGACGGCGCCGCCCAAACCCAGCGTGACGATCGCCACCGAGCCGTCGACGCCGATCTTCCAGCCCTGCTTGCGGCGGAAACTGGCGAGCGATTCGGGTGTCATGAACATGATCACGACCGACCGTGCCTGAGCGCCGAACTGAAATCCGATCGATGCGGATATCGTGTTGTAGTAAGCCGCCGACCGGTTGCCGACGAGCAGCACGCCTTCGCCGTATTCGCCGCCGACGCCGAACCCCGCTTTCACCACCGACGGAAACACCAGGATGCCGGCCGCCCGCGCGGCGAGGTCGTAACCGCCGTCGACGCGGTTGTAGAGCTTCTGCATCGTGGCAGCCGCGTCCGCCTCGATCTCTCGTGCCGAGGCAGCCTTACCGGGGGCAACGGAGAACACGGCGAGCATCGAGGCCACCACCAGGGCCAAGGTCGCTTTCACGAAATCGCGCATCGCTCGTTCTCCTTATCGACGGCGCCATGGGAGCACCCGATCGAATCGCCACCCGATCGAACCTCAAAATGCACCGATCCCCCTGAACGGCGGCTGAATTGAGGCTTCTCCTCGTTCTCCCCCGCGCGGCCCCGTCCCAGCCCGCCGTGAGTGGACTTGACCGGAAAAACCATCGGCTCGATAGTCATACAACCACGACGGCGACGAGAGAACCCGGCACGCGCAGATCCATTAACCGCTTCGAGCCCAGGAGTGAGCGATGAAGAAACTCGTTCTCGAATCGACCGCGCCGTTCCAGGGCTTGCCCGAGCTGGTCGCCTATGAGGAAGGCCTGTTCCAGAAGGAGGGCATCGAGGTCGTCTGGGCCGACCGCGACGAGACCGCGCTCAAGGCCGTCGCAAAGGATGCGGCGAACCCGCTCGGCGTCGATCCCTTCGGCAGCCACGGCAAGCTGCTCGAAGCCGGCAAGGCCGACATGTACAACGCCTGCGAGTGGGGCAACTACTGCCGGGTCGAGGACACCAAAGTCGGCAGCCGGCAACTCGGCCGCCGCGCGATCGTCACCTACGCCGGCATCGTCGTGCGCCCCGAGTCGCCCGTCTACACCGGCCAGCAACTCGCGAACCGTGCCGTCGGTGTCCCCTTCTATGCCGGCACGCACTATCTGGCGCTGCACCTGCTCAGCGGCTTTCTCCCGCGCGAAGCCGTGAAGGTCGTCCCGGCTCCCTCCGGCTCCCGCAGCCGCCTGCTCGCGATGCTGCGCGGCGACGTCGAGGCCGTCACCCTGACCGAGCCCTACCTGACGCTCGCCGAGAAGAAGGGCTGCCGCGTCGTCTGCGCAGCGTTTTATCACGGCACCGAAGTCGCCTCCGACAACGTCGATGCGGAAACCTACAAGGCGTTCAACCGCGCGGTTCGCGAAGCGGTTCGCCGCATCAACGCGGACAAGGCGAAGTACACCCGCTATTTCATCGACTACCACAAAGCGAAGGACGCGGAGATCGGCGCATTGAAGCCCGGTGACATCAATCCCGCACATATCGCCGTATGCGATCCAGCCCCCATTCCGGCCGACGAATTGAAGCGCACCTACGACTGGATCAAGAGCTGGGGCATGCTCACGCGCACCGAAAGCGAAAGCGATCTCATCAACGCGATTGTCCAGTCCCAGGCCCACGCTGTCGCTGCGGAATAGGCATCCAGCAAATCCACCCGGCCGATAAGGCACACGGCTGAATGCCCCATTCATTCACAACTGTTTCACCCCAGGCGTCTCTCTGACGACCGCGACTCGGTCTAGCGTCCTTCCCCAACGGTTTCTGAACGGCGCCCACTCTCAGCGGCGTCGGATCATCGGCGAAGGACACCTCCTCCATGAGCCTCGTCTACAGCATCATCTATGCATCGAACGCTCGCGGCACGCATCACAAGCTGGCGCTCGATGCACTCGATTACCTCACCTCGCCGGACGCCGAGAGCTGGAAGCGCCTCTTCCTGAAGAACGCCGCCGCATACGTTGGCGGCGCGAAGGCCCCCGACGACGAATTCAAGGACTTCCAAAACCACGTCCTGCACGTGCGCGACGGCTACTGGGGCGGCGCTGCCGACAAGGTCGAGAACTGGTACGGGCATCTCGTCAAGGAATTGGCGGGCCAGCGCTGGCCGGAAGCCGTATGGGCCGCCGGCGTGCTCAGCCACTACTACACGGACCCGATCCACCCCTTCCACACCGCCCAGTCGGAAGCCGAGAACAACATCCATCGCGCCGTCGAATGGTCGATCAATCGATCCTATGATTCCCTGGCAAAGCAGGCCGACATTCAGTTCCCTGCGATCGAGCCCGCGCCCGGTGGCGGACCGGCATGGCTCCGCTCGTTCGTCGTCGAAGGCGCCGAGCTTGCCAACCAGCAGTACGAGAAGCTGATCGCCCACTACGACATCAACAGCGGGGTCGTCGATCCGCCCTCCGGCCTCGACGTCGTCGGCCGGCGCCTGGTCGCCGAGCTGATCTGCTATGCCCGCAAAGGCTTCGCCTGCCTGCTCGACCGCGCCATCGCGGAAGCCGGCGTCCGCCCGCCGGCGGTCGATCTCACGCGTGATGTCCTCGCAAGCCTCGTTCGCATACCGGCCAACCGGCTGAAGGCCCGCTTCGAGAACGCTGCAGACCGCCGCGCCGTCGAAGCGATGTACGACGAGCTGAAAGCAACGGGGCGCGTCGAGAATACCTTGGGCGAGGACGAGCGCGTCGTACGCGATGCCTTCGCACAGGAGGTGCTGGCGCGGCAGATGGCCGAGCGCGAGAAGGAACGCAGCGCGATCATCACGATGCCCTCACGCTATGCCCGCGGCTATGCCACCTCGTCCCCGACGCCGGCGACGCTACCGCCCGCGCTCGCGAGCAATGTTGTGCCCACCCGCACGGAAGTCGCCGACGCCCCCGCCGATGCACGGGCCAATGCTCCGACCAATGCTCCGGCCATTTTGGGCCAGCCCAAAACGCCGATGCCCGTCGAGATCGCCGCGCATCGGCCGGCGACGTCGGAAGTCATCCACGCCCAATTCGGCGAGCGCGACACGGCCACGCCCCGCCTTTACCTGCAACCGGCCGACGACGTCGAAAAAGCCCCTTCGATCGGCCCGAAGATGGCGGAGCGCCTCTATGCCCTGGGCGTGAAGACCGTCGCCGACCTGTTCGCGGCCGACCCGGACGCGCTGTCCGACAAGCTCGACCAGCGCAACGTCTACGACGAGACGATCGTCGATTGGCAGGATCAGGCCCGCCTCGTCTGCTCGGTTCCCGGCCTGCGCGGCACGCACGCGCAATTGCTGGTCGGTGCCGGTTACCGGACCCGAGAAGCGATCGCCGACGCCGACGCCGACAAGCTGTGCTCGGCCGTCCTGACCTTCGCGATGTCGAGCGAAGGTCATCGCATCCTGCGCGACGGCACGCCGCCCGACATCGAGCGCATCAAGGGCTGGCTCGAAAACGCCAAGGCCGCCAAGGTCGCCTGAACGCTACTCTTCTTCGTCCGACTTCTCTTCGCCCGCCTCGCCGGTGAGACCGCGCAACTGCTCCAGTATGCGCGCCTCTTCTTCCTTCTCGCTGCGCTTCTCCGCCTGCGCCTTGTCGACATCGTCACCGAGTTCGTGCTCGGCGACGCCACCGGGCTGGTAGCCCGTCGTATCCGAAGCCGGCAGCAGCGTCTCGTCCACCACACCGGGAACGCCGGGAACTTCGACCGGCGCCACGACGCGCTTCGCCGACTTCTTCACTTCCGCGTCGAGATCGACCTGCGAGCAGAGCCCGAGCGTCACCGGGTCCTGGGGCGTCAGGTTCGCGGAGTTCCAATGCGAACGGTCGCGGATCTGCTGGATGGTCGGCTTGGTCGTGCCGACGAGCCGCATGAGCTGGCTGTCCTTCAGCTCGGGATGGTTCCGCAGCAGCCACAGCACCGCGTTCGGGCGCTCGTGACGGCGCGACGTCGGCGTATAGCGCGGCCCGCGCTTCGGCTTGACGGCCGGCAGCTCGAACCGGGCCTCCGCGAGCTTCAGCTTGCGCGACGGGTCCTTTTCTGCCCGCTGAATTTCTTCGCGATTGAGCTGGCCCGACGAGATCGGGTCCATGCCCTTGATACCCGCGGCCACGTCGCCGTCCGCGATGCCTTTCACCTCGAGCAGGTGCATCTGGCAGAAATCGGCGATCTGTTCGAACGTCAGCGCGGTGTTCTCGACCAGCCAGGCTGCGGTAGCCTTCGGCATCAGAGGCTTGCGGTCGCTCATGATCTCTCTCCGGGTTTCGGACAGTCCTTCAGGACCGCAGAAACCTGATAATCTGATGAATTAGGGGATGGCGCGCTTATACAGGCGTTGTGGCCCATGTGCAATGCACAGCTCGCGCCAACCCGCCGAAATGCCAACACCGCAACCTCGGAGAAATAGCGAAAAAACGGACGCAAACAACTGAAATAGATCAGTTTATAGTCCAGAATATCATCCAGCTGCCGGCTTGGCCGTCGAGGCCCTCACCACCAGCTCCACCGGCATGACGATGTGGGTCTCGTTCGCGCTCGGCTCGCTGCCCTCGAGCCGCTTCATCAGCATCGACGCCGCCAGCCGCCCCACCTCGTACTGCTGAACCCGCACCGTCGTCAGCGGTGGCTCGAACCGATCGACCATCGGCATGTCGTTGAACCCGGTGACCGACATGGCGGCCGGACACGCGATCCCCCGCTTCCGCAACAGGCTGATCGCCCCCACGGCGAGGCGGTCGTTCGACGCCACGATCGCCGTGAACCGTGGGCCGGTATCGAGCAGCGCCGCCGCGCACCGCTCGCCCTCTTCCTCGTTGAGGCTCCGAGCGAACACCACGAGATCCTCCGAGGTATCGAAGCCCAGCTCCCGCGCGTGCACCTGGAAAGCCTCGAACCGTTCCTTGCCCGTCGAAATGCTCTGCGGCCCAGCCACGTTGGCGACCCTGACGTGCCCGAGCCCCTTGAGGTGCTCGAGGATCAGCCGCATGCCCTGGTCCTCGTCGTTCGTCACTGACGGCACGTCCGCATCCTCGGCCCGGCGGTTGACGGTCACTGCCGGCAAACCGTCGTCGATCAACCCGCGAATGATGCTGTCGCTGCGTTCTAGGCTCGCCATAATGAGCCCATCCACGCCTCGCGACTGGAGCGCGCCGAGCACAGCGCCATGACGCGGATTGGTCGGCTCGGAGTTGACCAGGATCGCCAGATAGCCCCGCTCCGACAGCACATCCTCGATCCCCCGGATGATCGGCGGAAACACGGGGTTCGCGATATCCGGAATGACGACGCCGATGATGCGCGTCTTGTTCGTCCTGAGGCTGTAGGCTGCCGCATTCGGCCGGTAGTTCAGCCGCTCGCTGACCGCCAGGATGCGCTCCGCGACCTCCGGCCGGATGAAGTGCCGCGTCTCCGGATTGAGTGCGCGGCTGACCGTGGACGTATGCACGCCCACCTCCTCCGCGACATCCTTGAGCGTCGTCCGACGCCGCACCATCCGGTCCACTCCCTGACGCCGGTCGTTCGGCGAAATCATAGCCGTCTCCGTCGTTTACAATCAGCGCCCGTCCCGCGAAAGCCCCCTTTTACGATCGCCCCTGCCCGCCTGCCCCACACGTAAGACTTCGGCCCCAGCGATCTCGTTCCAGCGGTATCATTCCACTTGACAACCCTGGAACCGACCGGCCATTAATACCTCCGGTGCAATCGTTTGCATTGGCGCGCCGCCGGGCAAGTCGGCTCTGCCGGCCAGCCACGGTACGTGAATTTGCAGGACGCTCGAGACACTGGCGCAGCGTCTGCCGAAGCCCTAGGACTGCACGACCGTTTCGTCCACGCGCCGGCAAGCGCGCAGAGACGCATTTCGCCTTGGAGGAGACCCACATGACCAAGCGCAAGGACCCGACCATCGTCACGGCGGACTCCGCGACGAAATCGTTGCAGACGCACTGGAACTGGACCCGCGGCGTTCCCGCCCCCGGCCACACCAACGTCGACTTCGAAACGCGCGTCGACTTCCGCCGCCTCCACAATTACCGCCTCGCCCGGTCGAAGCAGGCGCTGAAGAATTCCAACCTCGGCGCGCTCCTGTTGTTCGACGTGAACAACATCCGCTACGTCACCGGCACCAAGATCGGCGAATGGGAGCGCGACAAGCTCTGCCGCTTTGCCCTGCTCGCCGGCGACAAGGAACCGATCGAGTGGGACTTCGGTTCGGCCGCCGTCCATCACCGCCTCTATTGCGATTGGATGCCGCCGGAGAACTTCCGCGCCGGTATGCTCGGCATGCGCGGCACCGTTCCCCCCTCGCACGGCCTGATGCAGGCCCACGCCAAGGAGATCGCGGGACTTCTCCGCGAAGCCGGCGTCGCCGACATGCCGCTCGGCATCGACCTCGTCGAGCCCGGCATGTGGCTCGCACTCCAGGCCGAGGGCCTCAAGCTCGTCGACGGCCAGCAGGTCATGCTCGACGCACGCGAGATCAAGAACCAGGACGAGCTCGTCCTGCTCAATCAGGCCGCCGCCATGGTCGATGGCGTCTACCAGATGATCTACGAAGAGCTGAAGCCCGGCGTCCGCGAGAACGACATCGTCGCCCGTGCCAACAAGATGCTCTACGAGATGGGCTCCGACGACGTCGAGGCGATCAACGCGATCTCGGGCGAGCGCTGCAATCCGCACCCGCACAACTTCACCGACCGCCTCATCCGGCCCGGCGATCAGGCCTTCTTCGACATCCTGCAGTCGTACATGGGCTATCGCACCTGCTACTACCGCACCTTCAACGTCGGCCGCGCGACGCCGAGCCAGCAGGACGCCTACAAGAAAGCCCGCCACTGGATCGACAGCGCCATCGCGCTGATCCGCCCGGGCCAGTCGACCGACGTCATCGCCAAGGCCTTCCCCAAGGCCGAGGAGTTCGGTTTCCCCGACGAGATGGCAGCCTTCGGCCTGCAGTTCGGCCACGGCCTCGGGCTCGCCTTGCACGAGCGCCCGATCATCTCGCGCCTCGTCTCCCTCGATCATCCGATGGAGCTGAAAGCCGGCATGGTGTTCGCGATCGAAACCTACTGCCCCGCGACCGACGGCTTCTCCGGCGCGCGCATCGAGGAGGAAGTCATCGTCACCGACAAGGGCTGCCAGATCATCTCGTTGTTCCCGGCGGAGCATCTGCCGATCGCGAATAGGTACTAAGCAACTCGTAGGTTGGGTCAAGGTCGGCACTGCCGGCCGCGACCCAACGGATCCCACCGCACGCCGAGAACGTTGGGTCGCGCTGCGCTTGACCCAACCTACGGCCCTCCCAAGAGGAAAGAACTATGACCACCACTCACACGATCGGCTGGATCGGCCTCGGCCGGATGGGCGAGCAGATGGCGGACCGGCTCATCAAGGCGGGCCACGACGTCTCGATCTGGAACCGCACGAAGTCGAAGGCCGACCCGCTCGTCAAGAAGGGCGGCAAGCTGCTCGACAAGCCCGTCGATCTCGCGAGCTGCGACGTCGTCTTCACGATGGTCTCGACCGGCAAGGACGTCGATCAGGTGCTGTTCGGCGCCAACGGCGTGATGACCGGCGCGAAGGTGCCGAAGATCGTCGTCGACTGCTCGTCGATCTCGGTCGAGGAAAGCGCGGCGCTACGTGAAAAGCTGACCGCCAAGGGCGCCCAATTCGTCACCTGCCCCGTCTCGGGCAACGCCAAGGTCATCAAGGCCGGCAAGCTCTCGGCCGTCGCCTCGGGCCCGAAAGACGCCTACGATGTCGTCAAGCCGATGCTCGACGTGTTCTCCCCGCGCGGCGTCTCCTACGTCGGCGAAGGCGAGCTGTCGCGCATCTGCAAGATCGCGCACAACGTGATGCTCGGCGTCGTCATCCAGAACCTGTGCGAGATCACGATCATGGCCGAGAAGCTGGGCGTTCCTCGCCACGCGTTCCTCGACTTCATGAACAATTCCGTCATGGGCTCGATGTTCACGAAGTACAAGACGAACGCGCTCGTGAACCTCGACTGGACCACGACCTTCACGCACGAACTGCTGCTGAAGGACCTCGACCTCGGCCTCAAGGCAGGTCACGACCTGCACGTGCCGATGCCGGTCACGGCTGCTGCCCGTCAGGCGATCCAGGCCCACTACGGCACCGCATTCCTCAAGCCCGAAGGCAAAGCCTATCTCGAGAAGGATTTCGCCGCCCTCCTCGAAACCATCGCCATGCAGTCCGGCCTGAAGCTGGAGCCCGAGAACGTGCCGATGCCGACGGGTCTGGAGTAGCGGCGTAGGCTCTGATGTCCGTTGCCAAGCCGCGGCGGGGGAATCGGGTGAACGTTGTTTCCTCGCGATCAGGCCAGCCAGGAAGTCGTCGTCCCAGGCGGCACGAGGCTCTGCTTCGCGCTCCAGGCCGAGACCACGTGGATCGGCGCCTTGGCGCCGCCCTCCTGATAGGACCGCCGCAGCGTCTTGCCGTCGATCGCGATGAAGACCCCGGCTCTGCGCGCTCGGACCTGAGGGTCCGATCGCTTGCCCGGGGACGCAAGAGCGTTGGGTTGTGCTGGTGGAATGATACGTCGGCTCACTATGTCAACCCGCGTCCAAAACACGAGTTATCCCCGGGCTCGCCAACGCTCGCTATCCTCCGCGCCATCTCGTGCGACTGACAGGGCCCATGCTCGAGCTGGGGGTCTGGGAGTACGAGAGCGTGACGGATACCGTGGGGGACATCAGCTTTTCCCACTGGACCTCTGCGGGCCGGGCCGAAAACCCGTTTCAACCCAGGCTCATTTGGATGCACCTGGGGTTCGCGGACCCGGGATCCGTAAAGAGGGCCCACCCTCGTCTCACGCGGTGGGGCGGCGTCGGCCGCATCCTACTACCCATCTTTGCGAGGCCGCGCCGCCCCGCTCCCTGTTGTGCGAACCCTCGCGCGGCGAAGCTGCGACGGGGATGGAGGTGTTGCCGTGCCCCAGTCGTCACCTCTGAGAATTCAGAGGCCGTACCAGCGGCCGGATCTGCAACGGGCCGGCCCGCGTCACTCACCTCCCCAGCATGATCCGCAGCGGCTCCAGCGTGATCGCTGGGATATACGTGATGAGAACCAGCGCGAACAGGTTGATGATCAGGAACGGCACCACGCCGCGATAGAGCACGGCCAGCGGCACGCCGAACAAGGCATGCGACGCCAGCAGGTTCAGCCCGAGCGGCGGCAGGAACATCCCGACCGCGAGGTTCACCGTCACGATCAGTCCGAAGTGGATGAGGTCGATTCCCGCGGCCTGCACCACCGGCACCAGCAGCGGCGTCAGGATCAGGATCGCGCCGGGCGGCTCCAGCACCGATCCGATGAACAGAAGCACGATGTTGATGATCAGCATCAGCATCCACACTTCGAGCTTCAAATCGGTGATGAACAGCACGAGCTTGCCCGGCAGGCCGCTGGTCGTGATGACGTAGGAATAGGTGCCGGCCGCCGCCACGATCACCATGATCTGGGCCACCAGCTTCGCTGAATCCAGGATCGTGTCGACGAGCTGGCGCGCGTTCATCTCGCGATGGATGAACACCGACACCACCATCGAGTAGATGCACGCGACACCTGCCGCTTCGGTTGGCGTGAACACGCCGCCGTAGACGCCGCCCAGGATCACGACGGGCGCCGCCAGCGCCCAGATCGCTCTGACGAACCGGGTCATCACCTCGCTGCGGCTGGTCGAAGGCTCGGGCGGAATGCGCAGCCAATAGGCGCGCCCGACCACATAGACCGCCAGCATTCCAGCCACCAGCAGGCCCGGCACGATGCCGGCGATGAACAGATGCGGTATCGAGACCTGCGCGGTGATGCCGTAGAGGATCATCGGGATCGAAGGCGGAATGATCGAGTCGATGACGCCGGTCACGGTGACGAGGCTGACGCCGAACTTGCGGCCGTACGGCCCCTTCTCGAACGTCGGCAGCGTCAGCTTGCCGATCGCCGCGACGCAGGCGACGCTCGATCCCGACATCGCGCCGAACACCGAGGCCGAGCCGATCGTGGCGAGCGGCAACGAGCCGCGAATGCCGCCGAACATCGACATCGTCAGCTCGATCAGGCGTTGCGCGATGCCGCCGCGCGCCATGATCTCACCGGCCAGGATGAACAGCGGCACGGCGAGCAGCGGAAATGAATCGATGCTGCCGAACAGTGCCGAATGCAGCGAGCTGATCGAGCCGAGCCCCAGCACCATCATGCCGCACACCGCCGACGCGATCAGCGACACGAAGATCGGCACACCCAGCAGCAGCAGGACCGTCGGAAGGACGAAAAGGACCAGGAATTCCATTCGCGTCAGCGCTCCCCTTGCGTCCGTGTCGCTGGCCGGCACCCCCGTGCCATCCCCAGATCGAAGCCCCTGATAGAATTTCTCAGTGCGGTTTGCGGTCTTCCGAACCGCGCAACAGCAGCACGAGCGCCATGACGAGCGGAATGCCCAAGAGCGCGAACGGAATGGTCACCTGCGGTATCCAGACCGGCAGATCGAGCGCGTCGCTGCGTTGATCGAAGCCTTTGAGCTTCAGCACCACGGTGAAGCTGATCCAGCCGATCGGAATGAGCACAGCAGCGGTGATCGCCACGGCAAGCCACTCGGCCGCCAGCCGCCAGCCGCCCTTCATCATGGTGACGAAGGCGTCGATGCGGATATGGATGCGTTCCCACGTCACTGTGATCGCGCCGACGAACACGCCGATGATCATCAGGAAGACCATCGCTTCCTCGGCCCACGACAGTGCCCAGAACAGCACATAGCGGCAGAACACGTTGACGCCGTTGATCAGCACGATCAGCACCAGCGCGAACCCGGAGAACAGCAGGCACGCCTTGGAGATCGCGTTCATGAAGCGCACGGGCCCGCTCGGATGAGGCCCGCTCGGCTTCGGCGCGCCTGCCTCGGTCTCCGTCATCGTTTCGCGCCTTCCATAGTGCCGCGATTGCTCCACACCCACTCTGCCACGGCGAACAGGTCGGCGTCCTTCTCGATGCCGCCGAGCAATTGCAGGCCGAGCGGCATGCCCTCATCCGTCATCAACGGCAGCGACATGGCAGGCCCGCCGAGCAGCGATCCGGCTACAGTGACGGCGGGATCGCCGGTCCAGCCGAGCCCGATGGGAGCAGCCCCGGTTGCGGAAAGCGACAGGAATGCATCGTAGCGCTGCAGCAGCCACGCCGCACGTTGCCGGATCGCAGCGCGCCGGGCGATGTTGGTGCGGTACACGTCGATCGTCATCGTGCCGCACTCGGCCTGTCGCGCCCGCAGCTGCGGGCCGAGCATCCTGGGATCGCCGAGGGCGAAACTGCGCAGCGGCCAGCGGTATTCCCAGTCGTAGATGTCGAACGTCAGCGTCAGCGCATCGGCGATCGCCTGCTCGAATGCCTCGATATCGGGATCGGAGTGGCGGTCGGCGATCTCGATGCCGAGCGCTTCGAGTTGGCGACGCTTCTCGGCGAACGCGGCGCGCGCGCCGGGCGTCGTCTTGGCCCAGCCGCCCGTTTCGACGAGAGCGAGCCGCCCCGGTTTGCGGGCAGCCGGCGGCAGTATCGGCCCGATCAGGCCGGGAAAGCCCGGATCGCCGCCCACGCGCTCCGATATGGCGCTGGCGACGACCCAGGCATCGCCGGGAGTTGCCGCGAGAAGGCCGGTGCAGCTCTGGCTCAGATGATCGAAGCTGCCGCTGCGATTGAGCGCCCCGACGCTGGGCTTGAAACCGACACAGCCACAGAAGCTCGCCGGCCGCAGCGTCGATGCGACGACCTGCGTGCCCAGCCCCACCGGTACGATGCCCGCACCGACCGCCGCCGCGGAACCGCTCGAAGAGCCACCCGGCGTGCGCTTGGCATCGTGCGGATTGGTGGTCTCGTGGAACGGCTCGGAGGTCGCGTACTCGGTCGTCGTGGTCTTGCCCAGGATGATCGCGCCCGCCTCGCGAAGCGCCTGCACCGACGCAGCATCCCGCTGCGTGTGCGTTCCAGCCCAGAAAGGCGAACCCTGCCCGGTCGGCATGTCCCGGGTTTCGATGATGTCCTTGATGACGATCGGCATTCCGTCGATCGGCGACAGCGGCTTGCCGGCTTTCCAGCGCTCATCCGAAGCCGCGGCGGCGTTCCTGGCGGCCTTGAGGTCGGCGACGTGGACAAATGCCTTGAGCGTAGGCTCCACTGCAGTCAACCGCGCCAAGCACGCGTCGAGAAATTTCGAGGGCGACGATAGGCCGGCCTCGAATTCCAGGGCTTCGGCGAGAAAGCTCTTCAGCTCTGCCATAACGCGCTCATGTACTGTAACGCTCGCTCGAACCGCATCCCGTGGAATCGAAAAATTGCGGCCGGAGCACGAGGCTCCGGCCGCTCGATTGTCAGGTGATCAGGGCGTCTTGTCGGCAATCGCCTTGATGGCCTCGTAAGTCGCCTTCACCGCAGGATACTTCGACAGCACCTTCGCCGTCGCCTCACTGACGCTCTTCTGAGCGGTGGCCTGCTCGGCGTCGGAAAGCTTCACCAGCTTGCCGCCGTTCTTGGTCCAGACCTCGCGCGCGTTCTTGAGGTTCTCGGTATTCCAGGCGTGGTTCGGGGCTTCGAGCGCCTTGGCGACGTCGAGCACCTGCTTGCGGAGATCGGCGGGCAGGCCGGACAGCCATTCCTTGCTGAACAGCACGCCGGTGAGGATGCCCCACAGCCGCGTCTCGAGCGCGTTCGGTGCCGCATCGTAATAGCGCAGCGTCGTGAAGATGCTGAGGCCCGAGGACACGCCGTCGATGGTGCCCTGCTGCAGCGCCGGCAGAACCTCTGGAAGCGGCATCGGGATCGACGCCATGCCGAGCGATTGCACCGAGGCCTGCTCGGCTTCCGAGGCGAGCACGCGCACGCGCCGGCCCTTGATGTCGGCCAATTTGGTCGCCGGCTGCTTGTAGGTGAAGTACTGCATATCGTAGACGATGAAGGCGCCGACGGTTACGCCCTTCTTGTCGCCGATGTTCTCCATGATCTTGCGGAACTCGGGCTTGTTCATCACCGCCCGGATGTGCTCGTTGCCCTTGAACAGGCCGGCCATCGAGGTCGCCTGGAAGCTCGGGTCCACGCCGACGAAGAACTCGAACGGGCCGGTGAGCGCCTGGATGTTGCCGAGCCGCAAGCCTTCGATCTGACGCGGGAACGGCCCGAGCTGGCTCGCCGGATAGAGTTCCACGCGGATCTTGCCGCCGGTCACCTTCTCCAGCTCTTCCTTGTACCGCTTCATGAAGTCGTGCTGCACGTCGTTCTGCGTCTGGTTGCCGAACTTCAGTACGAACGGCTGCTGAGCAGACGCGGTGGTGACGCCAACCGTCCCGGCGAGAAGGGTGCCAGCTAAGGCCATGGCGAGCGCCGAGGCCGGCTTTCTCGAACGTAGTGCGTCGAAGATCAGCGACATGATGGAGTTCCCTCGTTACAGTTTTGAAGGCAGGCGTGCTTGGCAGGCATGATGGAAGTGAAAGGCGGGTGCCTGAAGGACCTGAAATCTCGTTTCATTTGATCGACCGCCGCCGACCGCGTCAAGCCTTGGCACTCCGTACTTGGTCTTCTGGCTGATCCTGCCACGCCGGCTCGCGGACCGCAGAACGCCCCTGGATCTCGACGAATGAGTTCTCACCCCGCGAGAATGGCTTTCACCTGCGGCCCAGCCTCCAGCCCCTTGTCGCGCATCACGTCGAGGACCGGCTTGGCCATGAACCCGTCGTATGCCCTGGCGAACGACGGCCGCGCCCGTGCGCTCGCGAACCATTGAGCCACCTTGGGCCGATTTTCCCACATATGCGCGAGTTGCAACTGCTCGAGCCGGTTGACGTACGGGGTGTAGGCGATATCGGCGAGCGAATAGTCGGCGCCTGCGAGCCAGGGCGATGTCGCCAGATCCTTCTCCATGTCGGCAAGCATCTTGTCGAAGCGGCGGATGGCCGGCGCGAAATGCGACGAAGCCACGCCGTTCTCGTAGATGTCGATCTGCCGGTCGCGCCGGTAGGGATCGGGGATCTTGTTGAGCACCAGCAGCGCCTCGTCGCGCGGCTTGGCGAGAAGCTGGTAGCGGAACCCGATCGCGAAGCTGATGACGCTGGTGAGCTGATGCAACCCTTCGTCGAGCTGCTTCGTCCAGTACCGCATCTTCGTGCGCCCGAGCGCGCTCGATGTGGTGAGTGGCGTCCCGGGCAGGATCTCGGCCAGATACTCCAGGATGATGTTGCTCTCGATCACGACGTTCCCGTCGTGCACGATCGTCGGCACCACGGCATTCGGGTTGAGCTTCAGGTATTCCGGCTTCTGCTGGTCGCCCGCCCGCAGGTCGAGCAGGTGCGAGACGAACGGCGTGTTCCGCTCGGCGAGCAGAATGCGCACCTTCTCCGAGCAAACCGACATGCCCGCGTGATGGAGTTCGATGGTCATGGAATCGCAGGCTCCGCTGAGTGTTGAGGTCGTACGTATCGTCTAGCGCAATCGGCGGTGCAGCGCACCCGGGTGCGAAGCTTGCGCCTCCCACCCGAAATTGCAGTGGAAAAGATCCATGGCTCGCGGCGGTGGCGATGCCGAAAGGCATTGATATCGTGCGACTTTATATTGTCGCGGATCGTGCCGGCCCGAACGTCGCATCCCGCGCGATTGACCCGGAACGGGAATCCCCATCTTCGTCGAAGTTGGCCTTCAGACGCAGTTCCGACTTTGCGATGCCAACCGAAACGATGAACGAAATTCACGCGCCCGGGTCCGACGAAATGTCCGCCGAGCTGTCCCCCCGACAGCCCGATGATGCCGCGCGTGATGTCGGCATCGCCTACGGTTCTGCCGCAACGCCCGTGTCCGCAGCCGCCCCGCCCAAGCTGAAGAAGAAGCGCGCGCCGCGCCCGACCTTCGAGGACGGTGCGTTGACCCGCGTGTTCAAATTCCCGTCGAAGAAGTATCCGAAGAGTTCGTACTATGTGACGGACACGGAAATCATCATCCGGATCAGGAAAGCCCGCAAGAAGTGGAAGTTGATCCTGCCCAAGAAGCGGGTCGTTTCGTGCCGGACCAATCGCTGGTTCACCAAGCCGCGCTGGATCGAGGTCGAGCTGACCTACACGCAGGCCGTGCGGCAGGGGTTGCACGAGCCTACGGCGCAGCCGGTCCGGCAAGAATCCCCGGAGATTTCGGCGACCGATCCCCTTTCGGCGATACCTGTCGATCTCGCTGCGGAGGTCGGCTCGGCGGTTGTCCCGGTGAGCGAGGCGCCAGCCGGGATCGAAGCCGTCGATATCGAAACGACCGGAATCGAAGCTGAGAACGCGGTCGAACTCGACGCCGACAACGAGGCCGACGCCGAGCTTGGCGCCGATGAAGTCACCGGCTGGGTTCCCGACGACGACCTCGATCCGTCGGCGGACGAAGATGCTGCCGACACTGACACCGACACCGACGACGACTTTCACGCCGAAGTTCCCATCGACGACCCCGGTGCCCTCGTCTCGTTCGAGGGTGACACGAGCGCAGACGAGGCGGAGGACGATGACCTGACGGTCGTGGTCGAGCCCGCGGCAGCACCGACCGTTCACATCGAAGCTGGCGCCGCAAGCGCTCGGCCCCCTGCCGATGACGTAACTGTCATGACACCCGAAGCGGCATTCGAAGCGCCCGCCGAGATCGCGCTGGCCTCGATTTTCGATCGGCCCATCGTCGTTCCCGTCGGCGCGTCCATCGATGTGCCCGTCTCGCCAGCGTCGGAGGTGCTCCCCCTCGAAGCCGGCGAAGCGATCGATCCGCCCGCTGCCGTTGCACCCCAGGTGCGCGACGTGACGCCGACGCCCGAGCCGATACCCTTTCTGGTTCGCACCAGTCGCAAGCGGCGTTACGCCGAGGCCCGGCTATTGGCGGCGACGCTGGCGTTGGCGATCCTATCCATGAGCGCGAACTGGTCGCACATCGCCGACAGTACGGCCGACAATGGTTCGTGCGCACGGAGCCTGCACGCGACGTGTGAAAATCACGCCATCGTAACCGGTTCGATCGATGTCGCCGCAGCGCCCCGAGCCGCCGAACCTGAAGGTCCAGTTGAGAAGAACAGCGATACGGAGATCGTTGAACAGGCGATTTCAGCCGAGCTGGAGCCGCAGGCCCCGGCCCCCGCCGAGACGCCGAGTGTTACGAGCCGGCCGACGCCTCCCACGCCGATAGCGCAAGCGCCGACGCAGGAGCCGGCGCGCGAGGATGTCGTGGTGGCTATGAGGCTTGATCCCGTCGTCATCCCGATGGCGGCTGCTTCGCCCCCAGCACCATCGCCACCCGAGCCGGCGGTGGTTCCCATCGAGGCGCAGTCGCCGCCGCCCACCGCTCGTTCAGTCGAGATCGAACGCTGCCCCGTGCGCGCTTCCGCACTGGCGAAGTCGACGATCGTCCAGTTCGGCTTTGCCAGCGCAGCGCTTCCCTTGCTCGGCGTGGCGCCGCTCGAAGAGCTGGCGAGCACTCTCAGGCAGTGTCCGGCGGTGCATGTGATGATCGAGGGCCATACCGATTCCGACGGCGACTACTACCGCAACCAGTCGCTGTCGGTGCGTCGTGCCGAAGCCGTGCGGCAGCATCTCGTCAACGCCGGCGTCGGACTCTCCCAGTTATCGATCATCGGCTTCGGCCAGATCCGGCCTCTCGCGCCCAACGACTCCGCAACCAACAAAAGCCGGAACCGCCGTATCGAACTCGTTGTGCAATAAAGCGCGGGTCGAGGGCCGCGGCCCGCCGCAGGGAGCG
>CAZNMY010000031.1:22450-53362 GCA_964574325.1 uncultured Devosia sp.
CGTAATCTATTTGGTGGGCCACTCCGGCGCGGGGGGGGGCCCGGGCCCCGCGTCTGGGCGCGGGAGGGATGAAATCCCTCACATGGCCGTGAGGCCAACCTCCACGACGGCGGCTTCCCGTTCTCACACCGCCATGCGCTGATCGCCTACTCCGCAGCTTTCGCCTGCGGTGTCGGCAACTGCATGTCGGCGAGGATGCTGTCGACGGTCGCGCGGCGCTCGGCCCACGGCGCCCACGTGTAGTTATACATGTCGTTGAGGAACGGAGGGCCGCCGTAGAAGCGCTCGTACTGCGTGTGCCGCCCGGCGTAGTCGGAGCCCAGCAGATCCCACGCCATCTTGATGAACTTGAAGCGGTCCTTTGCGTTCGCACCGAGCGCGGACCAGTTGTCCTCGTAGATCTGCGACAGCTCAGCATCTTCGAACACGGAAGCGTCCGCGGGGATCTGGAACGGGCCGGCACTCAGCATCTCGCGAACCTTTTCCGCGATGTCCGCGTAGTTGTTCGAGGTCCAATGCAGCGCGGCGTAGAGGAAGCGCCGGTTCACGTGCATGTAGCCGTTGGGCAGCGTTTCCGGCTGCTCGATCTGCCCCGCGATCATGCCGAGCAGGCCGGCCTCGCCGGCCATCAGCCGTCCGAGGTTCTGCTGCACCGGCATCATGTGCCCGACGCCCGACAGCTCCGCCGCCTTGTGCGCGATGCCGTTCACGAGCTTCAGCTTCTCCGCGAACCGCAGCATCGACTGGTGATTGCCCATGATGTGCGCGGGCGTCTTGAAGTAGATGTCGCGGGACAGCTGCGCGTTGTCCATCACGAACACGCGCTCCCACGGCACGAACGTGCGGTCCATGACCAGCACGGCGTCGGTCTCGTCGAACTGCGATGAGAAGTAGTTGTCGACGCGGCTGACCGAGTTCTGCTCGTAGGACTTTCGCACCCACGTCTGCAGGCCCGGCGCATTCATCTTGACCGCGCACGTGACCGAGAGAGACTTCTGCTCCGGCGCGAGCGGCAGGATGTTGCCGATCCACGCCTCGTCGGAGAACACGGCCGAGGTGCCCAGCATCTTCACGCCGGAAAGATAGATTCCCTTGTCGTCCTCGGCGACCACCTTGAGCGCCGCGTTGCCGGTGGCTTGGCGCTTGTAGATCTCGGGATCGCGCGCGCCCTGTGGCGTGATGACGAGATAGCAGGCGAAGATGTCGTTGTCCCGCATGTGCTCGTAGTACTTGATGAGGTTGTCGCCGAAGCCCTTGCGCCCCTCCTCGAACATCTCCGGCATCATGCGCATGCCCGTGACGAACGTGGAGACGTGGTCCTGGCTTCGCCCCAGCAAACCGTAGGACCACTGCGCGACACGGCGATGCGCTTCCGAGCGTTTGGCGAGGTCGGCCTTGCTGCGGGGCATGATGTACCAGGCCGAGTGCCGCTCGCCGTTCTCCTCGAAGCTCATGGCGTCGATGTGCTCTGGCGAGCGCTTCATGTCGTAGATGCGGGCGAACGAGCGGGCGGTGTTGCGGAAGGCGGCGTGCGTGGTCACATCACGGACCAGTTCCTTGCCGATCAGGACCTGCCGGCCGTCGCGCAGGCTCTCGAGATAGTCGGCGCCGGTACGAAGCATCGTTGACTCCCGAATTTGTCGTGGATCAAGGCGGAATAGCTTGAATCGTGTCGCATCGCCCGTCATAATGCATAAGTTTCTTATCTATTCAACCGGGGCAGGCGTCCCCGAGATGGTGCGATGGCTGAGCGATGGGAATCATGAGACGCGCCGCGGTGAAGGCGGAGCGGCCGGCGGCCTCGAAATCCGATCGAGTGACGGTCAAACCCGAAGCGGTCGAACCGCGGGACCTCACCATCGGCGTCGAGGCGCTTCTGGTCGCGGGCAACGACGCGGCTTTCCGCGATTTCGTGGCGGACCTTTTCGCCGCCGCTTCCGGCATGCTGGCCGTGCGCCGCGGCCTGGGCAAATCGACGGGACTGACGGGGTCCGAGATCGCTATGCTGCTGGCGATCCGCCGCCTGTCGGGCGAAACCGCCTCGGTCGGCGTGCGCGGAATTGCCGAGCACTTGCACGTCGCAGGTCCACACGTCACCGCCGAGGTCGGCAAGCTCGTGGAAGCGGGTCTCGTCGAGAAGCGGACCGACAAGTCGGACAACCGCGCGGTCGATATCCGTTTGACGGCGGAAGGGCGGCAGGCCCTGCGACGTCTGACGCCGATGGTGCGTGCGGCCAACGACGTGCTGTTCGCAGGGATGAGCGAGACCGAGATGGCCCACGTCCACCGCTTCCTTCGCCGCATCGTCGCGACCTCGGCCGAAGCGGTGCGGCGAATGGATTAGATCGATCGCGTCGACTTCTTGTGAAGCCGACGCATTTCTCTGGCTTCTCTGATGTCTGCCGCCTGCCTGTTATTGCGGTTCGATGCCCGCAGCCTTGATGACCGGGCCGTACTTGTCGATGTCGGCCTGCAGACGCTTGGCGGTCGCCGCCGAGCCGTCGAGCAGCGGGATCGAGGCGATCTTCTCCAGATACGCTTTGGTCTCCGGCAGCGCCGCGATCTGCTGGAACCATTTCTCGAGCTTGGCGACGATGGGGGCCGGCGTTCCCACTGGAACGTAGGTCGCCCACCACGGCGCGAAGTCGAAGCCCTTGAAGCCTGCCTCGTTCATCGTCGGCACGTTCGGCAGTCCCGCGATGCGCCACGTCGATGTGACGGCGATCGGCTTCAGTTTGCCCTGCCGGATCTGGCCCTGCGCGAAGGTCCCGTCCATGATCATGAAGTCGAGTGTGCCGTTGCCGACGTCGGGCATCGCATCGGGTGCGGTTCGATAGGGAACGTTCGTCGCCTTCACGCCAGCAAGCTGCATGTAATAGCCGGTCGAGACGATCGCGGTCTGGTTGGTGGTGCCGTACTTCGGTTGAGGCTTCGATTTCAACAGCGCCGTCAGATCAGCGATCGAATTGATCTTGCTGTCGGGAGCGACCACGAACACGAACCCGAGCTGCGCCCAGGCCGCGACGGGCGTGAAGTCCTTGACGGTGTCGAACGGCAGAGATTTGAACAGCCACTTGTTGAGCGCCATGTTGGCGTTCGCGACGAGCAGCATCGTATAGCCGTCGGGCTTGGAGTTCTTCAGAAGGCCGATCGCGATGTTGGAGTTGGCGCCGGGCTTGTTGTCGACCACCACCGGCTGGCCGGACAACTCCTGCAGCTTGTTGGTGAAGTGGCGGCCCAGGATATCGGCGCCGCTGCCGGCGGGAAAGCCGATCAGCACGCGCATGGGGCGTGTGGGGAATTCCTGCGCTACGGCAGAAACGCCGGGCAAGAGCGCACCGAGCGCGGCCACCGCTGCCGCTGCCAATACGCTGCGCTTGTTCCACGGCCCGTTCGTACTATTCATCGACACCTCCCTTTGCTCGGCCGATGCTTCTGGCTCGGCTGCTGCGTCAGAACTAATTCAGGCGGTTGCGCGAGACAAGCCGTGCCTGTTGCCTAAGCCCAGGATCGAAACCAGGATCGAAACCAGGATCGAAACCAGGATCGAAACCAGGATCGCGGCGCGCAAATGACCGAGGGGAGACGGTGCCCCGCCTCCCCTCCGAAATCCCGCATCTGTCTGCGATCACTCTTGCTGCTTGATGCCGGCGGCCTTGATGATCGGGCCCCACTTGTCGACTTCGCCGGCGAGCTTCTTGGCCGTCTCCGCCGATCCCAGCGAGAGCGGCACCGACGCGATCCTTTCCAGCGCCGCTATGATGTCGGGCATGGCGGTGATCTTCTTGTGATAGCCCTCGAGCTTGTCGATGACGGCCGCTGGCGTGCCGGCCGGAACGTAGGTCGCCCACCACGGCGCGAAGTCGAAGCCTTTGTGGCCAGCCTCGTCCATCGTCGGCACGTTTGGAATCCCGGCGATCCGCCACTGCGACGTGACCGCAAGCGCCTTGATCTTGCCGGCGCGGATCTGGCCGAGCGCGAACGTGCCGTCCATGATCATGAAATCGAGTGTGCCGTTGACGACGTCGGGCGTCGCGTCCGGCGCGGTGCGATAGCCGACGTTGACGGCCTCGAAGCCCGCGAGCTGACGGTAGTATTCAGTGGAGACGAGAGCCGTCTGGTTGGTCGTGCCGTACTTGTTCTGCGGCTTCGATTTCAGCAGCGCGGTGAGATCGGCGAGCGTTTTGTGCTTGCTGTCCGCGCCCACCACCACAACGAAGCCGAGCTGCGCCCAGGCTGCAACCGGCGTGAAGTCCTTCTGGGTGTCGAACGGCAGCGATTTAAACAGCCACTTGTTCATGGCCATGTTGGAATTCGCCACGAACAGCATCGTGTAGCCGTCGGGCTTCGCGTTCTTCACGACGCCGATGGCGATGTTGGAGTTGGCGCCTGGCCGGTTTTCGACGACGACGGGCTGGCCGGAAACCTCCTGCAGCTTGTTGGTGATGTTGCGGCCGAGGATGTCGGCGCCGCTGCCGGCGGGAAAACCGATCACCACCTTCATGGGGCGGCTGGGAAAGTCCTGGGCGACGGCGGCCGCAGCGGCCGGCAACGTCGCAGCCAGCGCGGCTGCACCGAGCAGCGTGCGCCTCGAAAAGTGGATCTTCATGCCTGTTCTCCCTGGAAGGCAATAGGTGTGTGCGCCTTGTAGGGCATGGGGCATGCGGCATCAAGTGAGGGCATCCACTTCCACCGTTCCGCTCGCTGCAGCACAGTGGGCAGCTTTCCCTCCATCGACGCCATCGCGCCGGCGGCTGATTCAATCGACGTTGGGGATCTTCTTCTTCAGCGGCAGCTTACGGCCGAAGAAGCGCTCCGCGTTCCCGCCCAGAATGTTGTGCTTGTCCTTCTCGGCCAGGAACGGGAGATCGTAGATGACGCTCGGCAGATCGAAATCCCAGTGCGGATAGTCGGAGCACCAGCACAGTTGCGACTTGGCGTTTATCATCTTGAAGGTCGCTTCGAGGATCGACTTGTCCTCGGGCATCTCCATCGGCTGCGTGGAGTAGAACATCTCCTGCATGTATTCCGACGGCAGCCGCTTCAGACCCGGCGCTTCCGAGGCGCGCATCTTGTAGGAATGGTCGAGCCGCTGCGCGAGGCAATAGGCCCAGGTGAGGCCGCTCTCGATCCACATCGTCTTGAGCTTCGGGAACCGCTCCGGCATCGCGTTCACGACCCAGTTGGTCATGTGAACCATGTTGTACCACATGAAGCCGAGCGCATGGACGCCGATGAACCGGTTCTGCAGTTGCAGCGACTGGTCGCTCCACGAGTAGGCGGCATGGAACGACAGCGGCAGTCCCATTTCCTCGAGCAGCGCATAGGTCTTGATGAACGCGTTGTCGTGCACAGGCTTGTAGCGCGGGCTCGTCACCATGAACCCGACGACGCCCTTCTTGCCCCCGAACTCCTTGACCGTGCGATATGCCGCGTCCGGATCGTTGAACGGCAGATAGAGCATCGAGATGATGCGATCCTCGTGCGCGAGAATGCGTTCGCACAGCCAGCGATTGTAGGCCTGCGCCATCGCCGCTTCGATTTCCGGCTGCGGATGCGTGCCTAAAAACAGCATCGGTGTCGGGAACAGGCAGCAATAGTCGACGCCCATCGCGTCCATCCACTGCGTGGTCTTCACGATGTCCTTGTGCTGGCCCGTTTCTTCGAATTTCTGCTTCTTCGATTGCCAGTGCCGCGCGATGCGCCCGCCGCTGTCCTGGTAGCCGACCTGACCACCGAGGAACGACGCCCGCCCACCGCGATGGACGGACTCGGTCGCGAACTTCTTGATGACCGGGCTCTCGATGTACTGGAACACCTCGCCGTAGGATTCGCTCTCGTAGTGGTGCGCATCGACATCGACGATCAGGAAGTCCTGATACTTGCGGCTGTGCGCCTGCCGCGCGGCGTTCGCGAGGTGCTCGTGGCTATGATACTTGTCGAACCTGAGGTCGCGGACCTCGTTCTTGGCCGGCATATCCATGGTCGGGACTCCTGTTGGAGGCGAATGGCGAATGGTGGGCGGCGAATGGTGTTTGGCAAATGGTGTCTGGCAATTGGTGGCTGACCGGCGAGGTCAATTCCCCATTCGCCATTGGCCACTCGCCATTCCCCTTTTTGTCAAACCTTCACGAACACGTCGTCGCCGCGGCGCACGACTTCGAACTTCTTGAGTTTCACGCGCGCGTCGCCCCAACATTGGCCGGTCTTGAGCTCGAACTCGTAGCCGTGCCACGGGCACACGAAATGACGCGTGTCGGAAAAGCTCTGCCCGACGTAGGTGCGATCGGGCGCGATCACGTCGACCACCTTGTTCATCATGATGCCCTCGCACGCCGGGCCGCCCTGGTGCGGACAGGTGTTCGAGTAGGCATAGAAGGTGCCCTCCTCGAAGAACATGCCGACCTCGCCTTTCGAGGTCTTGACGATCTTGCGATCGCCTTCCTTGAACTCGGAAGCCTTGCTGACGAATACTTCGGCCATTCTGTCTCCCCTTCTCACGGCAAATCATCGGTCCGGCACCGGCGCATGTTACTGCGTCCACTCCAGCAATTTTGCCGTTCTCTCGAGCACGGGCTTCGGGATGCCGGCAGCCCTGACCACGAGCGCCTCCAGCGCAGCGCCTGACTGAGGTGCGACCAGCATCTTCGACTTTGCCGCATCCGCGAGAAACTCGGCATCCCGCGCCGTTGCATCGAACGCTTTCCGCAGGATGTCGATGCGTTCGCCCGGCACTTCGGGTGCGAGCCAGTAGGTGTAGCCGAGCACCGTCGGCACCGTGATGACTTCCACGGCTTGCCGGTCCTCCGGCGATTTCACGAGATCGATCAGCAGCGGCACCGACGGCAGATCGGATTCCGGCTTCAGGCCGATCTGTACGAGAAAGTTGAGCTTCTTCTGCTCGACCCAGTGCGGGCTGGCCGCGATCAGTGCCGCATAGCTGTTGCCACCGCGGCCTTCGATCTCGCCCCGCTCGAGCGCGATGTTGATCTCGCGTGTGCCGCCCGAATAGCCGTTGATGACTTTGAACTTCGTTCCCAGCACGTTGTTGATGAATGTCGGGAAGATGTGGCTGTCGGAATTCGTGCCGGTCCCGCCGAGCGGTGTTTCGCGCTTCTTCGCGTCCTCGATCGATTTGGTGGGACTGGTCGCCCACGTGTAGAGCAGACCGTTCGACCCGATCAGGCTGCCGATGAATCGCAACTTCGCCGCCTCGAACTGCGCGGCCTTGCCGCCGAGCATCTGGTACATCGGCATGTTCTGGTTGACGGCAGCGATGACCGTGCCGTCCTTGGCCGCGTTGACGTAGACATGGTTGGACGCGCGCACGCTGCCGGCACCGGCCATGTTCTGCACGACGACGCTCGGGTTGCCCGGAATGTGCCGGCCGATGTGCCGCCCCAGCAGCCGCGCGTAGGCGTCATAGCCGCCACCCGGCTGGAAACCGCAGATGATCGCGATCTGTCGTCCCTTGTAGAAATCCTCACCCTGAGCCCACGCCGGTTGCAACGGCACGATCGCTGAAACGGCCGACGACAGAGCGGCGAGCACGACGATCATGGCGCATCGCATGGCATTGCTCGGCAACATGGCGTAGCCCGGCATGATGTTCCTCCCGCGATTGTTCGTAACGCGGGCTTGGTGCCGCGCTTGAAATGATCTGTTGATGTTAGCCTTTCCACATTCGAATGCAACGCCGCGCGTTCCGCTGCGGCGCTCGCCGGCCCGGTCTGAATTGCCGGAGCCGGCGTGCGCACATCGGCAACACCCGCGACACGCCTGTGGACGCCGCCCAGCGGGTGCCACGAATGCGCTGCAATCTCGCGGCTCTTGGCACAAGATGGACGAATCGGGGGCACGATCGGCTCCGCACCGCGTCGATGAAAATGCACGGCGGGCATCGACACTCTTATTATGCGACGCTTCGAATAGACGAGGCTTCGAATAGACGAGGCTTTGCATAGACGAAGCATCGCATGGACGAAGCATCGCATGGACTCTGGGCATCGAGGATCTTCATGTTCTGGCGCAAGAAGGGCGACGGCTTCGACTGGCACAAGCACGTGCGCACGACGATCAAGATCCGGCGGGAGGCGCGGCGGCAGAAGATCGACGACGTCGTCGACCTCGCTGTGGGAGGCATCAAGGGCGCAGGTCAGGCGGGCGTGGCCGCGAGCACGTCGGGGCTGGATGCGGTGAGCCGCGCGGTTACTGCGCCTTTCCTCTGGCTGGGCCGCGCGGTCGCAGCGGTGCTCGAATGGCTGAGTCGGGCGTTGACGCGTCTTCTCGCACCGGTCGGCGGCATGATGGAGCATCGCGGGCTCGCCCCCATTCTCGGCCTGGCGGCTCTGGTCGCGAGCCTGCTCGGCATCGGCCGCGCGCAGGTCGACGGCTGGGACGCGATCGCGCTGGCGCTCGGCCTTGTCGGTCTGGGCATTCTCGTGATGCTCGTCGCGCCGCCGATATTCGCGGGCCGTGGCCCCGCCGCGATCACGGCTTTGCCGGAGCGCGCCGCCGGCCTCTGGAAGCGATTGCCGGGCCTCGGCGGCATCACGGTTTCAGCGCAGCGCGGACTGACGGCAACGGCGCTGGTGCTTGCCGCCGCCGGACTGGGCTGGGCCGGCTCGGCCTCGATCGGCAAGCTCTCGTTCTCGACCGTGTCGGCGATTCCCGGTCTGTCGCGGCCCATCGCCGAGGGCTCAGCCAGCGTCGTGAACGGCGATACCATCAAGCTCAACGGCCGGACCATTCGGCTCTCCGGCGTCGAAGCCCCCGAGATCGATCAGTCGTGCGCGGGGCAGGCGCGCGAAGGCCGCTCCGAAGGTCGCACCGAGCCGCGCTGGAAGTGCGGAGAGGCAGCTCGCACGCAGCTTCGTGATGTCGTGCGCGGCAAACAGGTCCGCTGCGAACTCGGCTCTGGCGGCGACAAGGGCCTCTGCCGCATCGGCACGCAGGACATCGCCGCCGAACTCGTGACGCGCGGCGCGGTTTTCGCGCAACAGGGCCTGTTCTCCAGCTATGGCCGCCTCGAGCAGGATGCACGCAACGCCAAGCGCGGGTTGTGGAAGGGCGTCCCCGAGCGGCCGGAGGACTACCGCGCGCGGCTTTGGGAAACCGCCAAGAAGTCTGCGCCGCAGGGCTGCCCGATCAAGGGCCAGATCAGTCGCAACGACCGCGTCTACGTCGTGCCCTGGCAGTCGGGCTACACCCGCGTCCGCATCCGCCAGGACAAGGGCGAACGCTGGTTCTGCACCGAAGCCGAAGCGCAGGCAGCCGGCTTCAAGCGGCAGGGGGCTTGAGACCTCGCACCCAAGGGCGGGTGCAGGGCCGGCCCTGCCGAGGGAGCACGAGGGGCGAGCAGCCCCTCGTATGGCCGAGAGGCCATCAGTTGAGCTCTCCGTCGACCACCCCACATCACCCCCGCCACGCCCCCTCGAGCTTCCCCGTCAGTCCCGCCTTCGCCAGTACCTCGCGTGCGATCTTCTCGGCTTCTGCGATGACGCGCATCGGCTCGGCGACGTGCGTGAGCTTGCCATCGCGATAGACGATTTCGCCATTGACGATGACGAGCTTCGCGTCCGATCCGCGCGCGGCGGTGACGAAGCTCGACAGCGGCCGGTGCTGCACGCCGATCCACGGCTTCGCGATATCGAACACCGCGATGTCGGCGCGTTTGCCCGCTTCGAGCGAACCGATCTCGGCCTCCATCCCCAGCGCCTTCGCGCCGTTGATCGTCGCCATCTCGATAGCGTTCTCGGCCGAGATGCGAGTCGGATCGAGGTGGCGCACATGCTGCATCAGGATTGCGCCCTTCATCTGCTCGACCATGTCGACGGAGTAGTCGACCATCGGTCCATCGGTGCCCAGCGTCGTCAGCACGCCGAGCCGCTGCGCCGCCGAGGCCGGCCCGATGCCGCCGCCGCGGATCGACTCCGAGGTCGGCGTGTAGACCATGCTCGCGCCGACGTGCGCCATCTGCTCGAGATCGAGCTCGGTATTGTGAATGCAGTGTGCCAGTACCCACCGCTCATCGAGAATGCCGAGCTGCATGAGATAGCGCACGTCGGTGCGGCCGGTTTCCCGAAGATACTTCAGGAAGCCCTTTTCGAGGCTGAACGTACCGCCCGCGATGTGCGCCGAAATGCGCGCGCCGAGTTTGCGGGCGAGTTCGTAGCCGCGCGTGATCAGCGGCTCCGTGCTCATGCCGGCCGCCACCCAGTGCGCGTTGGTCTCGATGACCATCGCGAGCCGCACGCGGCCATCCGCCGTGCCGTCCCATCGACGGAACTCTTCTTCGTAAGCGGCCAACGATTCATCCAGGCTCAGCGGATGGCGCGGATTGCCCGGCGTATTGCAGCGCAGCTCCTTCGCGAACACCTGCCGCAAGCCCACCTTCGCCACCGGCTCGATGCTCGCCGCGACCAGCGCCGGCGTCGTCGTCGTCACCGAATGATTGAACGATGTCGTCGTGCCCGTGGCGACCATCTCCATCGCCGCGACCGTGCTCGATACGCGCATCGCGTCTTCGCCGAGCGACATCGACAGCGGCAGCAGCAGGCCCGTCACCCAGTCCTCCAGCAGCATGCCGTCGGCGAGGCCTTTGAAGATCGTGTACCAGTGATGCTGGTGCATGTTGATGAGGCCCGGCATCACGATCGTACCGCTGGCATCTACGACGCTGTCGAAGCCCGCCGCCGCCGGCATCGACGAGGCAGGCCCCACGCCGGTGATTCGCGAACCTTCGATCGCGACCCACCCGCCCGGATGGACGTTGCGGCTTGCGTCGACCGTGACGACATGGCCATTTCGTATGAGTGTGCGAGGCATGTGGGAAATTCCTGCGGATGTTGCGGGATGTCGGACGGAACTCAGGCGAACAGCGCGCGCCATGTCTCGCGCAGCACCTTCTTGTCGACCTTGCCCATGCGGTTGCGTGGGATCTCGTCGACCGCGATCACGCGCTTCGGCGTCTTGTAGGCGGCGAGCCGCGCGCGCGCCGCAGCGATCAGCACGGTCTCGTCGATGCTCTCACCGGACCGCACTTCCACCGCCGCCACGACAGCCTCGCCGAAATCGGGATGGGCCACGCCGAACACCGCCGATGTCTCCACCCCCGCCAGCGTATCGAGCACCGTCTCGATCTCTTTGGGGTAGACGTTGAGCCCCCCCGTGATGATCAGATCCTTCTCGCGGCCGAGCAGACGGATGCAGCCGGCAGCGTCGATCTCCGCGATGTCGCCGGTGTTGAACCACCCGCCTTCCGCGAACGCCTGCGCGTTGGCCTCGGTGTTCCGCCAGTAGCCCGAAAAGACATTGTGCCCGCGCGTTTCCAACACGCCGATGCCGCGCATCTCCCGCGATCCGTCTTCGCGCAACAGGCGGACCTCGACCCCTGGCAGCGGCCAGCCGACCCAGCCCGTGCGATCCGTCGTGCCCGGCGGCACCGCGGTAATGATAGCGGCTTCCGTCGAGCCGTAGCGTTCTATCAGCATGTGCCCGGTCGCGCGCCGGAACTGCTCGGCGAGTTCCAGCGGCAGCGGCGCCGAGCCCGAGATCAACACGCGCATGTTTTTCGTCGCTGCCGCGATGTCGGGCTCTTTCAGGAGACGAGCGTAGAACGTCGGCACGCCCATCATGACAGTCGCCGAAGGCAGCGCCGCGATCACCTCGCGGGCTTCGAACCGCGGCAGGAACAGCACTTCGCCGCCTGCGACCAGCATCGTGTTGAGCGCGGTCAGAAGCCCATGCGCATGAAACACCGGCAACGCATGCAGCAGCCGGTCCTCCTCCGTGATGCCCCAGACTTTGCCGAGCGCGCGGGCGCTTTCCACCAGGTTCGCATGCGTGATTTCAGCGCCCTTCGGCTTGCCCGTGGTGCCCGACGTGTAGAGGATCGCAGCCGTATCGCCACCGCCGACATCGGCCACCGGCGCGGGCTTTCCCGGCATCCTCGTGCAGAGATCGTCGAGCGTCGCGAAGTGGGCATGTGCCGCATCGGCCAGCGGCTTCAGCCGCTCTTCCGCACCTTCCTCGCCTACGAGCAGTCGCGGCTCGGCATCGCCGAGCAGCCCGGCGATTTCGGCGTCCGTGTAACTCGTGTTGAGCGGATGCAGGATCGCGCCGAGCCGCAGGCACGCGTGCGCGAGAAGCACGACCAGCGGCGACTTCTCCGCGAGGAACGAGACGCGGTCACCGCGGACGACGCCTCGCGCCGCCAGCGAAATCGACATCGCGGCAGCCGCGCGCTCCATATCGCCATAGCTGAGCCGTGCGCCGCCCGGCACAGACAGCGCCGGCCGATCACCTTTGCCCGCATAGATCGCGTGATGCAGATTGTGCTGTGACATGGCCTATACTGCTTTCCACCTGACGGGACGCTTGAGAGCCGCCCCGTTGTCTCCCTTGCCCTTGCGTCCCCGGCCGAGGCGGAGCCGAGAGCCGGGGTCTTGACCCTGTGAGCTGAGCACGGCCTTCGCCATGCGGATTTTCTCTCGAAGTCGCCGATCAGCGATGTGCCTATCCCCACCCGGCAAGGCCCCGGGTCTGCGCAATCCGATCGATGATCGGCTTGCTCGCCCGGGGAAGCAAGAGTGTGGGTGTTGTCGGGCGAGTGGCTCGATCTGGCTTCCTTCCTTCCACCTCAAACCTTTGCGTCCCCGGCCGAGGCGGAGCCGGGAGCCGGGGTCTTGGCCCTGTGAGCTGAGCACCGGTCCCCTCGACCCAGCCTGCGAGGAAAAAAGTGCGTTAGACCCCCCTGAACTGCGGCGTCCGCTTTTCGAGAAATGCGGTGCGTCCTTCCGTATAGTCGGCACTCGCGTCGGCGCTGGCATAGAGCTTCATCGCAGCTTCCAATGTCGCAGCATCGCCCGTCGCGTGACCGCGCAGCGCAGCCTTCGCTGCCGCCACCGTGATCGGCGCGTTGGACGCGATCCGCGCTGCGATTTGCAGCGCCTTCCCCTCGATCTCATCGGGCGACGCGACGGCAGCGACCGCTCCCATCTGCGCCGCGCGCTCGGCGGAGAAGCGATCGGCGGTAAACAGGATCTCGCCCGCCGCCGCTTGTCCCATGACACGCAGCAAACGCTTGATCCCGCGCGGATCATAGCCGAGCCCGAGCCGCGCCGCCGGCACCGCGAAGAAGCTGCCCGTGGACGCGAGCCGCATGTCGCAACTCGACGCAACCGACGCGCCGGCTCCCACGCACGGCCCGTGGATCAGCGCGATCGACGGGCACCGCATCGCCTCGATCGCGAGGCACGCGTTCTCGACGAGGTCGTCGTAGTCGCGCGCGTTGGCGCTGCCCGATCGCGCTTGCGCGAAGCCGGAGATGTCCGCGCCGCCGCTGAACGCCTGCCGCCCCGCCCCGCGGATGATCGCCACGCGGATGTCGGGCTGCGCGTGCGTGTCGCGTGCGAACCGCGCGAGCGCCTCCCACATGCCGACCGAGATCGCGTTGCGCCGCGCCGGATTGGAAAGCGTGACGGTCGCGATGGCGCCGTCGATCGAGACGAGAACTTCGCCGGCGCTTGCAGTGGCATTCTCGCTCTTGGTCATGTCGAGGTTCCAAGGTCGGGTCAAGCGCAGCGCGACCCGACGTTCAGCTTGTTTCAGCATGTCGGGTCGCGGTCCAGTGGACCTTGACCCGACCTACGATCCTTTGTGCGACATCCAGCGCCCCGCTTCCGCCGCCGAAAACAACTCGGCCAGCGCGTAGTTCACCACGGCCGGCTCCTCGCTCGTGATCGTATGGCCCGCACGCGGGATTACGCACAACGCCGCCTGCGGCGCACGCCGCTTCATCAGCAGCGATCCGTCGAGACACGACTCGTCCTCGTCCCCGACGATGATGAGCAGCGGAATCTCAAGCTTCTTCAGGTCGTCCTCGAGCTCCCACAACGTCGGCCGCTCGAGCTGCACGTGCAGCATCGTCAACGCACTTCCCAAGCCCGAATGCTCGCCGAGCATCTTTGCGAACTCCGCCCAGCCGCGCGGATCCTTGTGCTTGTGCGCGTGCCGCATCGGGAAATCGGCGTACTTCGCCGCCGCCACTTCGATGCCGTCCTCGCGGAACATCCGCGCGATGTCCTGCACCAGGGCTTTCGAGGCTTCCCGCTCCGCCGGGTTCGAGCCCCAGCCGCAACCTGCTGTGGTCAGCGAGATGCATCGCTCGGGATGGTGAATGCCGACGTGCAGGGTGGTGTAGGCGCCCATCGAGTGGCCGACCACGTGGGCTTTCTTCACGCCGAGACCGTCCATGATCGAGATCACGTCGAGTCTCGCGATGTCCTGGCTGTAGCTCTTGCCGTCCTGCGGGATGTCGGACGGCGGATAGCCGCGCGCGCTGAACGTGATGCAGCGGTGCTGGCGCGAGAAGTGCCGCATCTGCGGCTCCCAGGTGCGATAGTCGCCGGCATACTCGTGAACGAAAACGACCGGCGTCCCTTGGCCGGCCTCCTCGTAGTAGAGCTTCGTGCCGTCGGCTGCGGTGACGTGAGGCATCGGTGCGGGTGCTTTCGCGCTTCGGGATGAGAACGGGTTCGGGTTGGATGTAGAAACTAACCCACCGCCGGGCAGTTGCACCAGTCCGCTGCACGGGGCACAAGGGCGGCGTTCGATGGAGAGATGCCGTGAAGCAGAAACGGGACTGGCACCGGGACGCGGCCAAAGCCAAAGCCACCCCCTCGGGGGGCGGCAGGGACCTTGGCAACTACAGCCGCCGGGACCGCGCGGAGACGGCCGACGAGGCCGTCCCGATCTGGGGGATGCACGCCGTCGAGGCAGCGCTCGCCAATCCCGCCCGGCAGATCGTGCGGATGTGGGCGACGGAAAACGCCGCGCATCGGCTCGAAAAGGGCATCATCGGCAAGCGGGTGGTGCACGAGCCCGTACAGCCCCGTGACCTCGACCGGAAGCTCGGCCCAGATACCGTCCATCAGGGCGTGCTGATCGAAGCGAAGCCGCTACCCGATGTCGATCTGGAGACGCTGGCCGAGGCGATCCCGGCGCGCGGCCCCCTGGTCGTGCTCGATCAGGTCACCGATCCCCACAACGTCGGCGCGATATTGCGTTCGGCGGCCGTGTTCGGTTCGGCCGGCATCGTCATGACGCGGCGTCACAGCCCGCCCATGGGTGGCGCGTTGGCCAAGGCGGCGTCGGGCGCGCTCGAGCTGGTGCCGGTAGCTCTGGTCGCCAATCTCGCGCGTGCGATTGCCGATCTGAAGGATGCGGGCGTCATCGTGATCGGCCTCGACGGCGCGTCCGAGTTGCTGCTCGAGGATGTGCTGCTGGCGCCCCCGCTGGTAGGGCGGGCCGCGGCCCTGGTGTTGGGCGCCGAAGGCAAGGGACTGCGGCACTTGACGGGCGAGAGCTGCGATCGTCTCTGCCGGATCGGCGGCGACGGGCCGATCGGCAGCCTCAACGTCTCCAATGCCGCCGCCGTAGCGCTTCATATGGGGGCGATGGCCAGACGAAGAAAATAGACGAAGAAAATAGACGAAGGAAATAGTAGAAGGAAGTAGACGACGGAGGTAGCCGGGGCCCAAACCGAAAGGCGCGGCAGCCATGAGCCACCGCGCCTCTCGAAGTCTCGGAATGGTTCTGGCCGAGATCAGCGGCCCGGTCCCGTGAATTACGGGCAGATCATCCGCCGGTTGCAGACCATCTGGCCGCCGCGGCACACGTACTCGCCGAAGCGATTGTACCAGCAACTGCCCTGAGTGCGGTAGCACTCGCGCGGGCCGGGATAGCAGCCGCCGCCGCGGTAATAGCGCGGGCCGGCGTTCGCCGCCGCTGCAGCGCCGAGAATGCCGAGACCGATCACGCCGGCTGCAACGCCCAGGCCGACGCCACGGCCGCGCCGCGCTTCAGCTTCCTGCGTGCTGCTGGCGAACGCACCAGCGACGACGATACCCGCCAGAGCGACGGACATGAGCTTCTTCATTCTGACGTTCCTCCAGTTATCGATTGCACCTCAGGTGCAGCGAAAGAAACATTACAGTCGGATTACGCGAGCATTCACCGGCTACGAGCACCCCTGCGATGCTTGAAAGCAGTTTCACGCTTGCACTCTGAATATGCCATGAACAAGGCATCTTTCCAGCGCGCGGCTGCACGCGCAATGTCCAGATGCCCTTAATTTCCCGTTTGGATTTTGCGCTGCAGCAAAAAGCGGGTGTGCCCGGCGGCGGCGCATTGCGACACCTCGAAGCAGATCCGTTGCCTCTAATGCCCGCCGCTACGACCGTGCGCCGTCGCGACGAGGAAGTATGCGGCCGGCACTGCGCGATTCGTGGGCTCAGTGGTGACCCGAGCGGCTGTGGAGTTGGACGTCGCGCCGATAGTAGTGGCGGGGATCGCCGGCGGGCGACACGAACGGCACACCGCAGTTGCGCCGGCCATGCAGCTTGCAGCCCAGCGGATAACCCCACGACGAGTAGTACTCGGGAATGCGCAGCGGATATTTGCTGCGGCCGAGCATCTGTTTGCGCGGCACCCATTGGTCCGAATTGTAGGCGGGGTAGTAGCCGACGCGCTGATAGCTGTAGGCGTAAGGATCCGGGCCGCCCGGCCAGGGGCCGCGGACGAAGGTGTAGGCGACGTGATGACGTGGATTGTACTTCACGGCCTTGGCGACGGGGCGCGACACCTTCGCGGGCATTCCGTCTGCGAGCACGGGGTCGGCGGTCGAGATGGCAGCGACCGCAGACACTGCGGCGAACGCCGCGATGATTCTGGAAAGCATCATGTAACTCCGGGACACACGCAACGAGGACTGCAACCCAGTTCGCATCAGAATGGCTAACAAATCGATAACGCGCGGCGGATTTCGAGCACATCGCTCTCCAGCCGATTGGTGAATCGATCTCGACCTTAAGTGAATTCTCACCGTCCTGCGATCATAACTCCACACTGGAGCAGGATGTTTCCCCGGTCGGGGTGGGCAGCCGTGTTCGGTCCTTCTACTACGTGCTGAAAGAGTGACTGTGTCACGTCCCCCCTTTCCGAGTTCGCCGGCAGCCGACACCAGCACGCCTTCGAAGGCTGGCGCCACGGCCTTGCGCGACCGCTTGATGGCCGAGCCGATTCCGAACGCGCGGATGCAGCGTGCGATTGGAGGCGCCCGCCGCCCACCCCGCATCCCGGCTCCAGCACCGGCATCGCCTGTGCCGGATACGTCGCCGGCAGCCGTTTCCCCGGCGCGCGAGTTGCGGCATCTGCCCGAGCACGTGGCCGACCGCCTCGACGCGTTCGCGGCTTCGATGACCCCCGCCCCGTCACCGGCCGAGCCGACAGCATCCGAGCCGCCGGCCGCCGAGCACGCCCACGTAACGCGCCATGAGCCGGCGCCTGCGCCGGTCGACGACGCGAAGCCCGCGCCGATCGCGCTCCCCCCACCGGCAACCGAACCGGCAGCGACCCGCCCCAAGCCGGCCAAGGACAGCAACGAGATCACCGCCGCGATTTCGGCCAGCCGCGAGGCCTTCATCGGCATCGGCATCCTCAGCTTCCTGATCAACATCCTGATGCTGACCGGGCCGCTGTTCATGCTGCAGGTCTACGACCGCGTGATGACCTCGGGCAGCATGCCGACGCTCGTCGCGCTGTCGCTCATGACCGTGCTGCTCTACGCGATGAGCGGGTTCTTCGAGTTCGTCCGTTCCCGTATCGTCGCGCGCGCCGGCGTGGAGATCGACCAGCGTCTCAGTGATCGCATCTTCCGCGCTTCCCTGCGCCGCAGCCTGTTCAACCAGGGCGCGTCCACGTCTGCACTGCGGGACCTCGACACCGTCCGCCAGTTCGCATCGGGTCCCGCCCCGATGACGTTTTTCGACGCGCCGTGGACGCCCATCTACCTGATCGTGATCTTCCTCGTGCATTGGGTGCTGGGCGTCGCGGCCCTCGTCGGCGCCGGCATCATCGTCGCCATGACCATCGTATCCGAGCGCTCTGCGCGCGAGCCGCTGGGCGAGGCCAACAAGGCGGCCGTCCGCAGCCTCGAGATGGCAGACAGTGCACAGCGCAACGTCGAGGCGCTCGCCGCGATGGGCATGGTCGAGCCCTACCGCAAGCGCTGGCAGAAGCTTTCTGGCCAAGCGCTCGCCTGGCAGATCCATGCGGCCGACCGTATCGGCTCGGCCGTGTCGTTCTCGAAATCCATGCGGCTGCTGTTGCAGTCGCTGATGCTCGCCGTCGGCGCAGCACTCGCCATCGACGGCGATATCAGCGCGGGCTCGATCATCGCCGGTACGATCATCTTCGGCCGCGCGCTGGCGCCGGTCGAGCAAGCCGTGGCGCAATGGAAGTCGTTCGTGAAGGCGCGCGAGTCTTTCGGCAAGCTGTCGCAACTCCTGAAGGACGAGCCGGCCCCGCCCGCAAGGACCGCGCTGCCCACCCCCAAAGGCGACATCGCTGTGACGCAATTGCGCGTCGCGGCGCCCGATACGCGCAAGCTGATCCTCGCCAACCTCAACTTCACCATCAGGCCCGGTGAGATCTGCGCCGTGATCGGCCCCTCTGCTTCCGGCAAATCGACGCTGGCGCGTACGATGGTCGGTCTGTGGCCGCCCGTGTCCGGCTCGATCTCGATCGACGGCGCCGATCTGCATCAATGGGACCCCGACGCGCTCGGCCAGCACATCGGCTATCTGCCCCAGGACGTCGAGCTGTTTTCCGGCACCGTGCGAGACAACATCAGCCGTTTCCGGGACGACGCCACCGACGCCCAGGTGATCGAGGCGGCGCGCATGGCCCATGCGCACGACATGATCCTTGCGCTGCCGCATGGCTACGACACCCAGCTCGGCGCGTTCGGCACCTATCTCTCGGCGGGCCAGCGTCAGCGGATCGGCCTCGCCCGTGCGCTCTACGGCGATCCCGCTTTCATCGTGCTGGACGAGCCCAATGCCAATCTCGACCGCGCCGGCGACGAAGCGCTCGCCGCCGCGCTGACCGGCATGAGGGCGCGCGGCCAGTCGGTGGTGTTGATCTCGCATCGCGTCCAGGTGATGGGCAACGCCGATACGCTGCTCTACGTCGACCGTGGGGTTCAGCGCGCGTTCGGTCCGAAGGCCGAGGTCATGAAGCTGCTCCGCCAGGGCCAGCCGGCAGCGGAACCAGCGCAATCGAAGCAGCAGCAGCCTGTGTCACAACCAGCACCCCCGTCGGCGGGCGCTTACCGCCCTCCTGCCGGCTCGATCGCTGGTCGAGTGGGCTGAGGGAGCAAGCCGATGCGCAAAGAAAGCCCGAGCGTTGATCACGCTGCCGCCCACTGGCAGGCCTCCGAGCCGTGGGTGAGGCTCGGCACGCGAACCGCGACTTTGATGTTCGCCGGCCTGATCGGTATCTCGCTCGTCGTGTCGATCGCCGGTGCGGTCCTGGCGCCGGGCACGGTTACGGTCGAGGGCAACTACAAGGCGATCCAGCATCTCGACGGCGGCATCGTCTCTCGGATCAACGTGCGCAACGGCGATCTCGTCAAGCGCGGCGACGTGCTGTTGCGCCTCGAGGACACCACCGCTCAGGCGAACCTCGCGATCGTCATGAGCCGCCTCAACGACTTCATGATCCAGCAGGCCCGCCTCGTCGCCGAGCGCGATCGCGCCGCGGAATTCGCACTGCCCGAAGCGGTGAAGCCGTTCGCATCCGATCCGCAGATCAAGGACATTCTGGCGACGCAGCAATCGCTGTTCGCCGCACGCCGCGCGAGCCACCTCGGCGAATTGGCGGTGCTGCGCCAGCGCCTCGAGCAGGTGCAGGCCGAGCTGTCGGGCCAGCAGATCGAATTGAAGTCGCGCCGCCGCCAACTCGAACTCGCCAGCAAGGAGTTGAAGGGCGTCGAGCCGCTGTTCGCCAAGGGCTTCGCCAACCAGCAGCGACTGGGCGGTCTCCAGCGCGAGCAGGCGCGTCTCGAGGGCGACGTGGGCCGCCTCATCGCCGACATCGCGCGCAATCGGGGTGCGATTGCCGAGGCCGAGCTGAAGATCGCGCAGGGTGAGAAGGACTTCACGCAGAAGATCGTCGACGAGCTTCGCAAGGTTCAGACGCAGTTGTCCGAAACCGACGAGCAGCGCAAGACGCTGGCCGACAAGCTCCAGCGCATCGAGATCCGCGCATCGGATTCCGGTCGCGTTCACGCGCTGTCGGCAAACACCGAGGGCGGCGTGATCCAGGCCGGTACGCAGATCATGCAGATCATTCCGGACGGCGAGCGTCTCGTCATCGAAGCCCAGGTGCCGCCGCAGGATATCGACAAGGTGCGCAGCGGCCTCACCGCGATGATCCGGTTTCCCGCATTCGACGCGCGCTCGACGCCGCGATTGTCCGGCAAGGTTTCCACGGTCTCGGCAGCGGAACTCACGACGCAGCAGGGCCGCACCTACTTCACCGCGCGCATCGAAATTCCCGCGCAGGAGATCGCCCGCATCGGCACGGCGCACAAGCTCGTGCCCGGCATGCCCGCGGAGGTCTATATCGAGACCGGCAGCCGCTCGATCCTCAGCTACTTCATGAAGCCGCTCACCGATGCCATGTCGCGATCCTTCCGCGACTAGCAGAAGAGCAGCGATCCTTCCGCCACTGACCTCCATGCCGTCATCAAAATACACGCCGTCATGGCCCGCTCAGGCGGGCCATCCACGACACGCAGATGGAAGCGATCAACTGCGCACAGCACCCCGTTGAAGTTGCCCCAGGGCTCGAAGCCGTGGATGGTCCGCCTCCGCGGACCACGACGATTAGGTGGGATAAGTGCCGCATTGGCTGAAAACGCCGCCGCCTCGGAACGAAGCACCCGCCGCTGACAAGCAAGCCGTCATGGCCCGCGCAGGCGGGCCATCCACGACACATCGCAGATGGAAGCGATCAACTGCGCACAGCACCCCGTTGACGTTGCCCCAAGGCTCGAGGGCGTGGATGGTCCGCCTCCGCGGACCACGACGGGGAGGTGGGATAAGTGCCGCATCGGCTGAAAACGCCGCCGCCTCGGAATGAAGCACCCGCCGCTGACAAGCAAGCCGTCACGGCCGTCCCGGATCTTTGTCCGGGATAAACTCCGGCGGGCCATCCACGACACATCGCAGATGGAAGCGATCAACTGCGCACAGCACCCCGTTGAAGTTGCCCCATGGCTCGAAGCCGTGGATGATCCGCCTCCGCGGACCACGACGGGGAGGTGGGATACGATTCCAGAGAGGCGAATTACACGTTCGACCAATGAAACCCACTCATGAGCGCTTCGCGTCCCACGTCGCGTTGAGCCGCCGCGTCTCCGCCGCCAGGATCGAAAAGAACGCCGCCGCCGCGGGACGCAGCGCGCGCCGCGAGGGCTGGATCGATACCAGCTCGAGATCGAGCCGCGGCTCCACGATCGGGTTCACCTTGAAGCGCCCGCCGGAGATGTCGCCAGCCATCATCACGGCCGGCAGGATCGTCACCCAGTTCGACGACGCCACGTAGTCGAGTGTGCCCATCATCGCGTCGAGCTCCATCGTCCGTTCGACTTCGACGCCATGTGTCGTGAAGTAGGTCGTCAGCGTCTGGCGTCGCGTGTTGAGCGGCCCCGGCAGCACCACGCGAAGGGGCCCCGCAGAAGAAAGACGCACCGGCGCCAGATGCGGCAGACGCCCGAGCGGCCCTCCCTTCTTTGCAGAGACGAGCGTCTCCCGCGTCGACAGGAACGGCCGAACGCTGAGACCGGAATCGCCTGGAAATGCCGGTACGATCGCGAAATCGAACGCGCCGGCGCGCACCTCGCGCGTCAGCACGCCGCTGTAAGCCTCGACGATCTTGACGCCGACATTCGGGTGCTCGCCCGAGAACCGCGCCAAGGCGGGCGCGAGCGCGGAGCGCGTCATCGTCGGCATCAGTCCGATCGAGATCTCGCCGGAGAGATGCCCCTTGAGGCCTTCGAGACTGGCGTTTGCCGCCTCGTAGGCGCTGAGCACGTCGAGACACCGCGCATAGTAGCGCTCGGCAGCAGGTGTCGGCGCGATGCGGCCCTTCTCCCGGACGAACAGATCGATCCCCAGACGCTGCTCGAGCTTGGCGACGTGTTGCGACACGCCCGACTGCGTCGCATTCTCGCGCTGGGCGGCCGCCGTGAACGACCGCTCCTCGTAGGCGGCCACGAACAAGCGGATGTCGGTGAGGCTGCCGGCCATTCCAATCCATTAGAAATAATGATGAAGACGCCGGTATAATATAATTTTTTCCTCTGCGCTGTCGAGGCTAGTTTGCCGCGCTCACGATCATCGATCAGAGGAACGCTCCATGAAGCTCGGCTCATTCGCCATGCCGATCCACCCCGTCGGCCGACCGCTCGTGGAGACGCTGAACGAGGACCGCGAGTTCGCGATCCTCGCCGACAAGCTGGGCTTCACCGAAGCCCTCTTCGGCGAGCATCTGACGGACGCGGCCGAGACCGTGACGTCCTCGCTGATCTTCATCGCGTGGCTGCTGCGGGAGACGAAGAACATCAAGCTCGGCGCGGGCACGCTGAACCTGCCCAACCATCACCCCGTGATGGTGGCGGGCGAGGTCGCGATGCTCGATCATATGTCGGAAGGCCGCTTCATCATGGGCATCAGCCCCGGCGGCCTGATGTCGGATGCCGAGATCTTCGGCAACCTCGACAAGGATCGTAATGCGATGCTGGTCGAAAGCATCAACATGATCCTCGATCTCTGGTCGAAGGAACCGCCCTACAACCTCAAGGGCAAATTCTGGGACATTTCCGTCGAGCGCACGATGATGAAGGAGATCGGCCAGGGCTACATCCACAAGCCCTACCAGAAGCCGCATCCGCCGATCGTGGTCACAGCGGTGGCACCGTTCTCCAAGGGCGTCACGGAAGCCGCCGCGCGCGGATGGGACATGATCTCGGCGAACTTCCTCTTGCCGCAGTGGGTGAAGACGCATTGGCCGAACTTCGTGGCCGGCCGTGAGCGCATCGGCATGAAGGCAGACCCGTCGAGCTGGCGCGTCGCCAAGAGCATCTTCGTCTGCGATGACCTGAAGACGGCGGAGCGCTACGCCACCGACGCGGACGGCCCCTATCACCAGTATTATCAGTCGCTGGTCTACAAGCTCGTGAAGGGCGGCCGCGCGAACCTGTTCAAGAAGGACCAGAAGGCGCCCGACAGCGTGGTCACGACCGAGCAGGCCGTAAAGGACCTCGTCATTTGGGGCACGCCCGACAAGGTCGCCGACGAGATCCTGAAGTTCCGCGAGGAGACCGGCGCGTTCGGCACGCTCTATTATGCGGGCCACGACTGGAAGGACAAGGCGCTCGCGCAGCGCTCGATGGTTCTGCTTGCAGAGCAAGTCATGCCGAAGGTCAACGCGGCGATCGGGGAAAGCTGATCGCTGCGCGACGCTCTCCCTATCGGAGACCAAACACGCTAGTCTCGGATCTTCATCGGGAGATCCACATGCCCTGCTGTTTCATGCTTCGCCCCCTCGCGACTTGCCTCGCGCTCGCATTGACCGTCGTCGCCACGCCAGCCTTCGCGCAGCACAAACACGACGCGGCCAAGTCCGGCGCGCATCATCACGGTCACCGCTTCGACGACCCCGTGGCGTGGTCGAAGGCGTTCGACGATCCCAAGCGCGCCGAATGGCAGAAGCCCGACGAGGTCGTGAAGGCGCTCGCGCTGAAGCCCGACATGAAGGTCGTCGATCTCGGCGCCGGCACCGGCTATTTCGCCGTCCGCCTTGCGCGTGCGGTGCCCGCTGGCATCGTCTTCGCGGTCGATCTCGAACCGAAGATGGTCGCCTATCTCGCCGAACGCGCGAAGTCTTTGGGCCTTGGCAACATGCGAGCTCTGCAAGGCAGGGCCACATCGGCGAACCTGCCCGAAGCGGTCGACCTCGTGCTGCTGGTCAACGTCTACCACCACATCGACGGCCGCGCGGCTTACATGCGCAACCTCGCCGGATCATTGAAGCCCGGCGGGCGTATCGCGATCATCGAGACCACGCCCGAAGCGCCGGCCGGCCCGCCCAAGGCCATGCGCATGAGTGCAGCGAAAGTGGAATCCGAGATGAAGGCGGCGGGTTTCTCGCGCGTCGAACGACATGCGTTCCTGCCGCAGCAGAGCTTCCAGATTTTCCAACCGGTGAAGCGCTGATGCCGACCCTCATGGACTGGACAGCGCTCGCGCCCTACGCCGACGCCGCCCTTCGCATCGCGGTCGGAGCGCTGCTGATCCCGCACGGCCTGCGCTTCGCGTTCGGTATGTGGCCCCACACCGGCAATCCCAACGGCACCATGGCGCAACTCGCCGCCGCCCTCGACAGTTGGGGCTATCGGCCCGGCTGGCTCTGGTCGAAAGCGATCGCCTTCAACCATTTGGTTTGCGGGCCGCTGCTGGTCCTTGGCCTGTTCACGCGACCCGCCGCCCTCGTCGCCGCACTATTCCTGACGGTCGCGTGCTTCGAGCGATGGAAAGTCGGCAAGTGGTTCTGGAACAAGCTCGGCGTCGAATACACTCTGCTCTGGGCGGTCGCCGCCTGGCATGTCCTGATCACCGGCCCCGGACGCTTCTCGCTCGACCGTATGCTGGGTATCGGCGCGTTCTGAGCATATCGCCGCGTGGCAAAAACATCAGCGTTTCAACGTCCGAGATGGTTGCGCGGTCGCTCCGAAGGCGTCATTTTCATGTCGCGTTCAGCTTGATGCTGGCAGATGACGCACAGTGGCAAATCGGTTCGGACCAGTCTGCAGGTGCGAACCGGGTCGGCGAGGTCGGGGCTCGCCGTTCGCCACGAGGTGGGTTGTTTCAGTCATCGGGGCGCCAAAACGCTCGACCAGAACGCTCGACCAGAACGCTCGATCAGGAGAGCTGGATCAAATGACGATGAGGAAGTTCGTAATCGCCGCGTCGTTGGCCGCGTCGGCAGTCGCCGCCACACCGGTTTTCGCCGCCGATCTCGGCTACCGGGATCAGGCCTACGAGGATCCGCGTTACAGCGACATTTATCGCCACCCCGCGCCGCCGCCTCCGCCGATCTATCGAGACGAGCGCTACGTCCCGGCCCCCCCGCCGCCGCCGGCCTACCGCCAGGAGCAGCGCTATGGCGGCTATGATCCCCGCCGCGACGGCTGCACGCCGCGTGAGCAGGTGCGCGATCGCCTGGAGGCGCGCGGCTGGCAGGACTTCCACGATCCCCAGCCGATGGGCAACGTCGTCCATATCCGCGCACGTCGTCCGAACGGCCGCCTCTTCGATCTGACGCTCGACCGTTGTTCGGGAGAAATCATTCAGACCGAGCTGATCGATCGACGCGCCGCCGCTGTCGTCCCACCGCCGCCCCCGCAGAATTGGCGCTACGGGCCGCCGCCTTACGAGCGCCCCTACCAGCGCTATTGACCGCGCTTCCGCCTGACGCTGTCGCCGCCATGGTGTAGGATGCCGCGCAGTTGTCGCGCGGCGTCCGAATCGCCGTCTATGGTCGAGCCGCGCGGTCCTCCGCGAGCACCTTCATCTCAAGGGAGCCCCGATGGAGCTTTTCGCGCTGGCCAGGAACCCGGTGCCCAGCGGCGCCGTTGTCGGCACGTTCGCCGGCTACGACGGCAATCCCATGCGATATGCCCGTTTCGAGGCGACGCGTGGGCCACGCCGCGGCACGGTCTGCCTCGTCACCGGCTTCACCGAGTTCATCGAGAAATACTTCGAGACCATCGCGGACCTCCGCCGTCGCGGCTTCGCGGTCGCGATCATGGACTGGCGGGGACAGGGCGGTTCCCATCGCCCGCACACGGCCGGTCAGCGCGGCCACATCACCTCCATGACGGAATACGAGAACGACCTCGCAGCCTTCATGCGCGAGATCGTGCTGCCGGATTGCCCGCCGCCCTACGTCGCCTTCGGCCATTCGATGGGAGGCCATGTGCTGCTCAGAAGTGCGGCCCGTCCCGGCAGTTGGTTCGAGCGCCTCGTGCTGACCTCGCCGATGATCGCCCTGTCGCGCACCCAGCTCGGCATGCCCCCCACGCTCGCCCGCACGCTGACCGAAGCGGCCTGCCTGTTCGGCATGGCCACCCGCGCTGTGCCCGGGATCAGGGACTGGCGCGAGAGTGCGATCGATTTCGACACCAACAAGCTCACCTCGGATCGCGAACGCTACTCGCGCAACCGTGCGCTGGTCGAAGCCGCCCCGCATCTCACCGTCGGCGTGCCGACGCTCGGCTGGCTGCGAGCCGCGATGCGTTCGATGGCGCAGATGGCCGATCCCGCGTTCGCCCGCGGCGTCACGGTGCCCGCGCTCTTCTTCATCGCCGGCAAGGATGTGATCGTCGCGCCGTCCGCCATCGAGGACTTCTCCGCTCGCATGAAGTCCGGGACCCACGTCATCCTGGCCAATGCCCGCCACGAGATCTGTCAGGAGGACGACTCGATCCGCGGCCGCTTCTGGGCCGCCTTCGACGCCTACCTCGATAGCGGCCAGAAGGTTTGATGGCCCCCGCGCAGTGCCCGGTCCAAGCCGCCGCGTGCGGCCGGACCGGTCCAACTTCAGTACATCTGCAAGGCGAGGACGCCGCCGGGGCCGATCATCAAGCCCCAGGCGTCGTCGGCGCCGATCACGATCTCGCCGGTCTTATTGGGCTTGCCCGCGAGCTTCAGCGAATACTTGTACTTGCCGGGCTGGAGATCGAGCATCGGCCCGTCCGGCGTCTTCGAGCCGCCGGTTCCGGGTGCAACCTTGAAGCTCTTCTTGTTGATCGTCAGCTTGGCGTCCGCGTCACCGAGGTTGCCCAGGACGACTTTCGCCCTGCCTGCCGCGGGTAACAGACCCGCCTTCGCGGCCTCCGCGGGGTTCTTGACGACGAGGCTCACTGTCGTCTCCTTGCCCTTGCGCCCCAGCGTCAGAGAGGCGGGACCGTCCGGCGCAGTGAAAGCGATCGTAACGGCGTCCGGCCTGATCGACGCACCTTCCGCCCGCTCCTTCCACGCCCGCTTCGTCAACTCGCGGCGATAGAATGCCAGCACCGACCCGATGTCGGACGGCACTTGCGCATTGTAGTCGCGGCGGAACGCGACGTTGCTGCCCTTCATGTTCCATGCGCCCGGCGCACTCATCGTGCGCTTCTTCGGTACCGGGAAGCCCGACACTTCGTCGGCTTCGAGCTTCTCGGTCTCGCGGTTCGGATCGGCCGGCACCTGCAATCCAGTGCCGTCGGCGGAAACGCGGGCATTGCCGCCGAACTGCATCACGGTGAAGCCGATCTTCTGCTTGGCCTTGGTGAAATCCAGCCGAACCATGGACGGGGTGTCGATCGGCGAGCGCACTTCCTTCCAGCCGCGCGACTTCAGTTGTTCGCGATAGAATTGCGCGACCGACTTCGGCGTGGATGGCGATGCGAATTCGAGCTTGCCGGCATCGCCATCGAACTTCACGGCGGTTGCATTGTCGGGAAGCGGGATCGGCGTGGTGGAAGGCGCGAGGGGACGAAGCGTCTCGACCGGGGCGCTGGCGAGGGCCGCCGCGGCAGCGAGACGCTTGGCGTCCGACGCCGCGATCAATGTCTCTGCCTGCTTTTGCGCGTCTCGCATCCACTTGGCGTCGGCCTCCCGTTTCGCCCGTGCGCGCTCGGCGATCGCCGCCTGTGAAAGCTGGGCGACCAGGCGGACATCGATGAGATCGTGGAGTTGGCGAAGGTCGAGCACGGCCGTCTCGTCGGGCTTCGCGAACGTGACCCGGATCGCGCGTTCGCCGATGGTGGCGCCGTCGGCCTGCTCCTTGAAGCCGCGGCTGGTCAGTTCGCGGCGATAGAACGCCAGCACCACGGGAAGCTCGGCGATCACCAGCGCCGTCGCTTCCCTTCGGGGCGAGTCCGCGCTTCCGCTCGCCCCCGACCGCTTGTAATTCTGCGATGCCGGAAGACCGGCGAACTCCTGATAGAAGTCCAGCACCTGGGGCCGCGCGAACGGGGCCGTGCGCAATTCGACGACGGTCTTTCCCGCAGCGTCACGTTGCAGCGTCAGCCTCACCGCTGGCCACAGACGTTCGCGGCCATCACGATTGAAATAGATGCGCGTGCCGCCTTCGATCGCATCGTCGAGCTTTGCGCCCGGCCAGCGCGACGAGATCGTCGCGGCATCGAGTGGCGACCAGCCTTCGGCGGCGAGGCCCTTGGTGAAGAAGGCCAACGCGGCCTCGATGGGCATGCCCGTTTCGCAGCGAAGGTATGGCCGGTTCTCGTCATAGACGACATCGGTGGCATCTTCGGGAAACGGAACGTTCGCCGGGATCGAATTGTTGTGGCTGTAGCTGATGCGCGATCGATCCGCTTTGCCCTGCGACATGCTGAACGTAACGTAGATCCCGGTTCGGCCCTTCTTGTAGCGATCGGAACGCGGCTGATCCGGTGTGCGATAGCGTAGCCAGCCCTGGCTGGTGAGCGCGTTGTCCGTCGCCTGCGCCGCAATGGCTCTGGAAGCCGGATAGACGTAGGTGACCGAACTGGAGGAGGAGCGTTGGTCGGCGATTTCGGCCCCTTCTGCTCGCGGGACGGCCGAAATATCGAAGGTGCCCTGTGCGAGTGCGCCGGCCGAGCCACCAACCAGCAGTGCGATCGCGATCGGCGCCGAGCACGAAATCGATGATATCGCCAAGGACATCACGGTCGCTGCGAGCCCGTTGCGAAAACCAAGCGGCGATCGGCTAGCTGCGCGGACCCGGTCTTCCATCGTCGTGGCGTTCCATTTTGTGGCAATCGTTTGCGGCGGTAAGATATTGATTTCGATCGAGACTATCATTGACGCGACACGAACGCCCCGGTCGAAGCGAATTATCGCAAACGACCCGTGACCATGGTCGCGATTTGGGGCGTCGAGCAGTGCCGCTCTGTTCCCCTGTCGCTCTGCTATAGTCGCACTTCGCCGTGCAAGACCTGCTCCCGCCAGCGCCCAACCAGAACGCTCCATGACCGACATCGCCACACGCGTCTACAATCATGCCTGGAAGATCGACCCGATCGTCCGCTCGGTGCTCGACACCGACTTCTACAAGCTGCTGATGGCGCAGATGATCCACGAGCGGCATCGCGATGTCACGGTGACCTTCGGCATCATCAACCGTTCCCGGCATATTCCGCTGGCGCGCCTCATCGACCAGGGTGCATTGCGCGCCCAGCTCGACCACATCCGCTCGCTCCGGCTCACGCGCGGGGAAACGACCTGGCTCTACGGCAACATGTTCTACGGCAAGCGGCAGATGTTCTCGCCCGAGTTCGTCACCTGGCTCGAGAACTTCCGCTTTCCCCCCTACCACCTCGAAATGCGGGACGATCAACTCGAGCTGACGTTCGAAGGTTCGTGGGCCGCGACGACGATGTGGGAGGTGCCGGCACTGGCCGCGATCGTGGAACTCTATTCGCGCGCCGTCACCGCCGACATGGGCAAGTTCGAGCTGCAGGTGCTCTACGCCCGCGCGATGAGCCGCGTGTGGGAGAAGATCGAGCGCCTGAGGGCCCTCGACGGCCTCAGGATCGCGGACTTCGGCTCGCGCCGCCGCCACGGTTTCCTGTGGCAGGACTGGTGCGTGCAGGCGATGATCGAGGGCCTCGGCCCGGCCTTCCTCGGCACCTCGAATTGCCTGATCGCGTTGCGCCGCGAGGTCGAAGCCGTCGGCACCAACGCTCACGAATTGCCGATGGTCTACGCAGCCCTCGCCGACACCGACGCAGCGCTCGCCGCCGCGCCCTACGACGTGCTCGCCGACTGGCAGAAGCACTACGACGGCAACCTCCGCATCATCCTGCCCGACACCTACGGCTCCGACGGCTTCTTCGAGAACGCGCCGGATTGGATCGCGAAATGGACCGGTGTGCGCATCGATTCGGGCGACCCCGTCGCGATGGGCGAGCGCGTCATCGACTGGTGGCGCAGCCGGGGCGAAGACCCCTCACAGAAACTCTTCATTTTTTCCGACGCGCTCGACATCGACGACATCGAACGGCTGCACGGCCACTTCAACGGCCGCGTGCGCCTCGGCTTCGGCTGGGGCACGCTGCTGACCAACGACTTCCGCGATCTCGTGCCGGGCAATCGCCTCGAGCCGTTCTCGATCGTCTGCAAGGTGATCTCGGCAAACGGCCGTCCCGCCGTCAAGCTCTCCGACAACGCCGCCAAGGCCATGGGCCCGCCGGACGCCGTCACCCGCTACCGCCGCGTCTTCGGCGCCGGCCCTGGCATCGTGCAACAGCCGCTGGTTTGAGCGCCGCTTGCAAGCGCCGCTGCGACCGGCCATAAGGCGCGCCACCACACTACCCCCTTCTAACTGCGCCCCTCCACAAGGACGATGACCGATGCCATTCTCTCCGCGCGTCTTCTCCGGCATGCAGCCGACCGGCAACCTCCATCTCGGTAACTATCTCGGCGCGCTCCAGCGCTGGGTCGAGATGCAGAACACGCACGAGTGCATCTATTGCATTGTCGACATGCACGCGATCACCGTCTGGCAGAACCCGGGCGAGCTGCGCCAGGCGATCCGCGACGTCACCGCGGCCTACATCGCTGCCGGCCTCGACACGAAGAAGAGCATCATCTTCAACCAGAGCCAGGTGCCGGCCCACGCCGAACTCGGCTGGGTGTTCTCGTGCGTCGCCCGCCTCGGCTGGCTCGATCGCATGACTCAGTTCAAGGAGAAGGCCGGCAAGGACAAGGAGCGCGCGTCGGTGGGTCTCTACGCCTATCCCGCGCTGATGGCGGCCGACATTCTCGCCTACAGGGCGACGCACGTTCCCGTGGGCGAGGACCAGAAGCAGCATCTGGAGTTGACCCGCGACATCGCGCAGAAGTTCAACAACGACTACGCCGACGCGATCAGGGCGTCGGGCATCGCCGATGGGATTTTCTTCCCGCAGCCCGAGCCCGTGATCCAGGGGCCTGCGACCCGCGTGATGAGCCTGCG
>CAZNMY010000032.1:0-51947 GCA_964574325.1 uncultured Devosia sp.
TACCGCAGGTACCGCTTTCGCAGCTGGACGGCACTGCGAGGCCGTGAAAGCGTAGAGCTTCCAGCAAGGTCGTGCCGACCGGCACATCGATCTTCTGTCCGGTGCACTTGATTTCGATCTGGAAAGGTCGGTCGTCGGCCTTGACGGCAGAAGCTTCCTGGAAGGCCTCGAAGTGGACCGCGGAAGACGACCAATGACCTGTCATGTCTTTTACCGCATCCATCAGCCCGCGTGGACCGCAGCAATAGACGTGACCCGAAGGCTTCTCCAAAATTCGCCACAGGTCGAACGCCTTGGCGGGGTCGCCTTCGTCAAAATGGATCGTCACGTTTCCCTTGAGGGTTGGGGACATCAACTCTTCGCGGAAGGCCGTCAGCTCGGGTGAGCGCGTCAGATAGTAGAGCTTGAAGCGCTTGCCGCTCCGCTTCAGCACACGCGCCATCGACAGCATTGGCGTGATTCCAATCCCGCCGGCGATCAGCGTGTAGCCGGCCGGGCTCAGAACCAATTCGAAATCATTCCTTGGGTCTGCGACTTCGATGGTGTCGCCGGACTGAAGTTGTTCAACCATCGAGATCGAGCCGCCACGGCCGGTTGCTTCCCGCTTGACCGCGATCTGATAGACGTCACCCTCCTCGGGATCGTTGCACAAGGAATACTTGCGGATTGCGCCTCCGGGCGTGAGCACGGCGATGTGGGCCCCTGCGCTGAACGGAGCAAGCGAGGTCCCGTCGGAGCTCCTCAGCTCGAACAGGCGCACGTCCTGTGCAACCCATTCGGCTCGTACGATCTTGAGAGGCCTCAATCTCTTATCCTCACCCGACAGTGCAGCCATTTGCATCTCCTCGATGGCAGTTCCAAAGCGCACGTACAGAGCTGCGCAGCTCGTTGGAGCGAACAGTTAGATAGCTAAGTTTTTGCTTGACGCAATCTTAGATCTCTAATATTTTCGCGGTCAGTCCAAGAAGCCGGGAGACGAGACATGCTGACCCATGAGGAGAACGAACTCCTAACGCGCGTCGAGGGGACGGCTCCAATGGGGCGCATCTTCCGAAGCCATTGGATTCCGGCATTGCTGTCCGAGGAGATTCCGGATCCGGATTGTCCGCCTGTGCGTGTGAAGCTTCTTGGCGAGAATCTCGTCGCGTTTCGCGACACGGATGGGAACGTCGGTCTCATCCAGGAGGCATGCCCGCATCGCAATGCTTCGCTTTTCTACGGTCGCAATGAAGAGGGCGGCCTGCGTTGCATATATCACGGTTGGAAGTTCGATGTCGGCGGCAATTGCACGGAGATGTCGTCCGAACCGGCGGAATCGAGCTTCTGCGACAAGGTCAAGATCAAGTCCTATCCGGTTCACGAAACGGGCGGGTTCATCTGGACGTACATGGGGCCTGCTGAAAGCATGCCGGACTTCCAGCCTCCTGTCTGGCAGCCGACCCCAGACACTCATGTCGTGACAACGAAAGTGATCATCGAAGCGAACTGGGCACAGATTCTGGAGGGCTCGATCGACAGCGCCCATTCGTCCTCACTGCATTCATCCGACATGGTTCCCGCTCGGGTGACGCGGGCGGAATCCACCGTCGTGCAATGGCAGCGACCATCGACGGACAAGGCCCCTAAAATGGTGGTTCAGCGAACGCCTTACGGCTTTCGCTATGCCGCGGTCCGGCGGCCGATCAAAGATGCGGCCACGCACGACTACGTTCGCACGACCTTGTTCGTCGCCCCTTACGCTGTTCACATTCCTCCCAACAACCTCCATCGGTCCTGCACGGTCCATGTGCCGCGGGATGATCACTCGACGAACTTCTATTTCGTGGCGTTCGGCGGCGACACGGTCCCTGCCCAAGAAGATTGGCGCAAGCTTCACGCCAACCGCGTCGGAATAGATCTCGACGAGACCTATCGCAATTCGCGAAATCTGCGGAATAATTATAAGCAAGATCGCCAGGCGATGAAGCTGGGCAACTTCACAGGTATCCCGGGCATCACGAACCAGGATATCTCCATGTGGGAATCGATGGGCCCGCTGGTCGATCGTACGCAAGATCGATTGGGAGCATCGGATCTTGCCGTCGTTGAATTTCGCAAGCTCATGGTCGAGGCGGCACGTCAGGTGGTCAGTGGTGGTCCGGCGATTGGCACGACGTCGCCGCGTGTTCCGCTTGCAAAGCTGCAATCCTTCGAAGGGATCGTCGCCAAGACTTCGGAGTGGCAGACGCTTGGGGCGACAGACGAGGAAATCGAAGCCACAAAGCAGATGAACAAACTTGCGACCGGTCTGGACGCGGCCGAGTAGCGGACCACCAAGATTGGTCAATATTTGAAGCCGTACCGTCCTTCGCGAGGATGGCACGGCTTCTTGCGTTGCTCAGAACGCAGGAACCGCCTCTCATCGTATCTTCAAGAAGATGCCCGAACGACAATCGAAGGGAAACGCCGACATGACAGCGAAGTGGATCTCGATCCTCATTAGCGCACTTGCTGTGATTACCGCCGCGACCGGATCACAGGCCCAATCTCCTTATCCAAGCCAAACCGTTAAATTCATAGTTCCCTATGCGGCGGGCGGCTTGCCCGACAACGTTGCACACCTCTTCGCAAAGCATCTTGAGGCGCCTTTAGGTCAACCGATCGTGATCGAGAATCGAGGCGGCGCGAATGGATCGCTTGCAGTGGGCACGCTGCTGAATACGGCCACTGACGGCTACACACTGATCGTGTCCGACGGAACGATCTTCTCGGCCAACCCGGTGATGTACAAGAACCTCACCTACAGCGAGAAGGACCTGAAGCCGGTTGCCTTTCTGGCACGTGCGCCGCTTTTTCTCGCTTCCCATCCGAAAAACGGAGCCAAGACGCTGTCTGAGTTCGTTGCGTACGTTCGCGCCAATCCAGGCAAGATCAATTACGGCTCTTCTGGCGTCGGCAGTACCCATCATCTGTCGATGATCGCGTTTGCGCAGGCTCTCGGACTCGACATGGTGCACGTGCCATTCAAGGGTACTGGCGAGTCGGTGCCAGCGTTGCTTGGGGGCCATGTCGAGGCCCTGTTCTCGGCGTTTCCCTCATTGAGTGGAGCAGCCGAAGGCAAACAGATTTCATTGCTGGCGGCGAACAGTGCTGAGCGATCGTCATTCGCTCCTTCGTTACCCGCTATCTCCGAAACGATATCCGGCTATGACTTCGCGACTATCGTTGGAATATTCGGTCGATCGGACGTACCAGCAGAGGTCGTCACAAAGTGGTCGTCGCTCGCTGCACAAGCGGGCAAGAACTCGGACTTGGCTAAATCGCTTGCAGTGGTGGGGATAGATATCGTGGGAGCCTCTGCGGATGAGTTCCAGACTGCGTTGCAATCGGAAACCGGACGGCTCCGAGACGTGATAAAGTCTTCGGGTCTCACAGCACGTTGATGCAGACGGACATTCTCATGACGCTTGATCGTGCGCCGCGATCGACATTAGACGACAATTTTCTACGTGCGAAACACTGACTGCGGGAGCCAAGGAAGCTCCCTGAGCGGTTGATAATCGCATTTCGTCAAAACTGGCGTACGTCCGCGTGGTATCGGCGGCGAACGTGGCAACTAGGATATTGCGATCGAAGTATCGCTCAACTCCGGGCGATAAGCGATCTTGAACAGCACCGATCGGGTTCGAGCTGCTTCAGACGTTCTCGTCGATCGTAGGGCCAGCACGCTTACCCTGGCCGCGGTCGGCCTCGTGTGCCCACCGGCCCAGCGTCTCCGCCGTGCATCCGGGCGCAGTGGACCGCGATCGTATCGATGTCGACCAAGGCGGTTCCAATATCTGGCACACACTCGCCGGTCACAGCCCCCTTGCCGAGCAGGTTTTCACAACGCGCACCGCACATCAGCTATGCATACGCACCTTTCGCCACATTGGTCGCCCCTTGATCCGCTATTGCCGCCACTGTCTCGTCCTGACATTGCAAGACGGAGCAAGTCGAGATGCCACCATTATTGACGCCGATCGGAAGCATTTTGCTGATCCTCGATCCAAGACCAGAGCATCTCGAACGACTCGATATCGTGAGCCGTGAGCCCACCGCCCGCAAGCTGACGACGGCACACCGCGCCGCTCAGATTGCCGGTGTGCCGACACATCTCGGCAGTAACGGCGCGTTCGGTCCCGCCGCCGCTTGGATCGCCCTTGCTGCGCCGATCATTGACGCCAACACGCACGACCTGCTGTCGGGATCCATCCAATTTGGTTTGAGCCCGTTCGGGATGGCACTCGCCGCGTCGAGTCGCAACAGCCTTGTCGTGTGTGGCTTCTGGCTCGAGTGCACAGCCACATTCACGGCGCTTGCGGCGAATGCTGACGGTGTCGACGTTGCGGTTCTGATGGACGCGACACCGCATTGGCGAGCAGAGACGAAGCAACCCGCGATCGATCGTCTGATGCAGGCCGGGGTCGTGCCGATGACGACGGCACAGTTGATCTTGGAATGGGCTGACGGAGCCATCTCGGAGCCGACACGGCAACAGCTCGTGTCGCTACTGTCGGAGCTTTGATCACATGTGCCGCAAAGTTCACTTGCAGGCTGCGGCGCTTGCGTCCCCGAGGAGCGCACTGGCGGTCGGGAAGTTATTGCAGTGCATCAATAACGTAATATTTACTGTTATTCAGTAATTCGGCTGAAGCTCGAATAGAATTGATCTAATCTCGGAGCGTGGAAATAAGCGCCGTATGCTGTTCGCGGAGGCGCCGTCCAGGCTCCCTTCGACGCCTGATCTCTCGCGCATGGGAGATCAGATCAACGCCGCAGCTTTGCCTGTTCGATGACCGCGAGCTTGTCGAGCTCAGCTGCGTGAGCCGGTCATGTCGAACCGGAAATTTTACGTCGGGCCCGCGTGGCCGCCCAAGCTCAGCGCCTACGACTACGTCCTGACGCTCGACGAGCCCGATTGCGCCTGGGAGTTTCTCCGTCGCAATCCCGCTTACCAGCGTGCTGTTCGCCTGGACTGGGCCCGACGTTCACGACCGTTCTATCATGCGTCAGGTGTGGTGATATGCAGGCTGCGCAGCTGCTGCCGCCGCGCAGAAGCCTGGCAGGTGTCGAACTTTCGTTGCTCCTTGGATCCGCGCTCCTCACGCGCCCGTCATGTGGCTCGCTCCTGACAGGCTCGTCGAATTGGCGGCCATGGCGGACCGTGCAGGAGCCGCAGGAGACGCAGATTTCCGTCTCGACCAAGTTCCGTCCAACTCGCATCTATGGATCGATATCGTTGGTGTGCATCATTTCATCTTCAAGACCAGCTCCAAGCGCGTTGGCCTGCGTGTCGACGGCGCGCTTGCCACTCTCGCACCGGTTCGCCTCATCTTCTCGACGGTCGGCGTGAACGGCGCATCCAAAGCCGTCGGAGAGTTCGCGCTATTGACCGAGGTCCTGTTCCCCGATTCCGGCAAGGCTGCACCGAAATTCAAATCGCAACCCGTCACCCGCATCGAGTTTCGCGATGCGCTCATCGCCCTGGACGGCAAGTGTGCCGGCGCTACCCGGCGCGAGATCGCAAGCGTCATCTATGGAGAGCCGGCCGTATCCGCCGAGTGGTCGGATCCGTCGGAGCGGATGAAGGATCGCGTGAAGCGTTCGATCAAGCGGGGATTGCGCATGATGAACGGCGGCTATCGGAAACTTCTGCGCTGACCGACAAAGGGGGCGTTTACGGCAGATGTGCAAACGCCCCTTCTCAGCCATCAACATCGCCTGCATTTTCTCGGCGTCGCTTGTCTCTGGAGAAGCCGTTGTCATGCCCAAGCTCAAGCCCGCCCCGTCAGTCACCTCGTCAGACTCGCCCTATTTGCTTCTCGAGGAGGCTGCCCTCTTCCTCCGCCTTCATCCGCGAACGCTTGACAATATGCGTGGTCGCGGCGTCGGCCCGATCTACTGCAAGCACGGCGGTCGCGTCGTCTATCATCGCGACGATCTCGAGTCCTGGTCGAAAAGCTCGCGGCGTCACTCGTCCAGCGAGAAGGCGAGCGATGCTCCTCCTGACCGCGGTGCTCGCGGTGACCAGCATAGTGGTCGTGAGCATTCATCCGCCTCACAAACACTTGGTTCTGAATCTCACGGCAAGCATGCCGCTCGGTCTCTACATGCTGCGATCGAGAGGCGAGCCGCGAGTAGGTGAACTCGTTGTACTGCGTCTTCCACCGCACGCGGCAGCGATCGCTGTCGTTCGCGCATATCTGCTACCGAATCAACCGGCTCTGAAGCGCGTTGTCGCCGAAGGCGGTGATCGCGTTTGCCGGTTCGGTCCAGCCGTGTCGATGCACGGCCGGCTCGTTGCTCTTGCTCGCTACCGCGACCGCGCTGATAAGCCATTACTGAGCTGGACCGGATGCCGTCGGCTCGGGTCATATGAGCTGTTCGTGCTCGGGGCCGCTGCTGGCAGCTTCGACAGTCGATATTTCGGCGTCGTCGAGCGCTCCGCCATCATCGGCATCGTTGAACCGCTCTGGACAATTCGTGACTGATGTAGCCCGGCTCTCAACGCCGGCTACGATGGGCGACGTGCAGTGTCCCTATTGGGCAAGATAAACGGTGAGTGTCCTTCGACCCTGACTGTCGGTGCTCCCCCGAGAGCTAGCTCCAGGTACAACAACTATAATGCGACAACGATCATGTGCGGGTCCGGCCGAGGCGAAGGGCCTCGGCCGGCCGGGCTCTATCGCGCGGCAGAAAGTGCCGCACGACCGAGCCGCCTAGGGGCGTCTCGGCCCATTCGGGTAACGATCCCTCCCGCGATGCCCGCTGCATCCGCACGCACAAATCGCCACCACGTCGCCAGGCGACAGGGCACCATGACGTAACTGGATTCGCAGCGCGCGAAACCGTGTCTGTCGACCATCGAGGCGAAATTGGCGCAGAGTGTTTGCGGCGACGCGGGCACGTTGTCGCCCCGCCGCCCGAGATGCCGGTGGGCACACGCGCGTCGTGCCGTGTCTCATGGCGCTCACGTCGCGGAGGTGCCGTTGCCCGTTGTGCGGAGCGTGACGTCGTTCACCGGCGGCGCTGTGTTTGCTTCGCCCGCAGCACTCTGGCGTGCATACTTCTCCGCCTCCCGCCACCACTCCTCCAGCATCGCTCGCGAGACCACGCCCCACCAATGAGCGTGCGACTGTGCGGCAATCGTCTCCTTGAAGTCAACCCGTCGCTGCGCGACGGGTCCTCCACTGCGTTACGGCCCTGAAGGGTGTCTTCGTCGACGACCGCCGCTGATCGCGCACGCCGGCGGGGGATGGTCCCGCGCCGGAGCAACAGCAGGAGCAGTCAGATGGCTACCATCGGTTCCGTAACAAAGCACGAGGACGGCCGCTACGAGGGCGAGATCAAGACGCTATCGGTCCGTGCCGACATCGTGATCCTACCGGTCGGCAACAAGGAGGCACCCAACCAGCCGGACTTCCGCGTCATGAGCCAGGGCATCGAGATCGGTGCGGGCTGGATCCGCACCGGTCAGATCTCGGGCAAAGAGTACGTGGCGCTCTCGATCGCGGCACCCGAGCTCGGCAACAAAACGCTCTACGCCAACCTCGGTCGAGCCGCTGGCCAGACCGATCGGGACGTGTTCGCGCTGATCTGGAACCCGCAAGACTGACGTCAATCGACGCCCCTGCGCCTTCGGGCGCGGGGGCGCGTGCGTCACTCGAGCGTCTGCGGCTGTGGCAGAAAGAGCCCACCCACCCGCCCCGCGGCGAAGTTTCAAGGGCAGCATTGGGATGCTCTTCGCGGGACAGAGATCCCCTTTGTTGTCAATCGTGACAGGCTTTCCCGTCATATTAGCTAGGCACTGAATCGAATCATCAATTCGGACGATTTGACCGGCGCTTTTCCACTTAGGTTGGCGAGCAGAAGTTGAAGTGCGAGTGCATTTCCGTGCAATTGTGTGCGGTTGGAATAACAGGGTAGAGGACATCAAGATAAAGAGTACGTGCCGTTGTTTTCTCAACGCATTGAAGTTACTATTGTATTTTGTGCAACACGCGATTTCTCTACGCACCAGGGCATGGCCAACGCTATGACTCAAAACATGAATTTCGGTCCCATCTTGTAAACCGGCGATCACTCTACATTTCGATTGCGGCGAAACGCAATCGAAGGAGCGCGCCGTGACTGCTGACGATTTCAAACCCAGGCTCGGACGAATTCGCGATGACGGTCGGGCCAAGGCGATCCGGCATTCGACGCGGGTCGTCGGAGAGGTCGCTCGCAATACCACACGACAGCTTCGGCGCAGGGGGCACATCGATGCCAATGCGCACCGCCGCGGCCTCGCCCAGGGGGCCATCTCCGCATCTGGGTTGTTCACGCCTGGCACTCGTCGCGTCATCGTCAGGGCGCGCTACAGCCGGCTCGAGAACGGTAATCTCAGCCCGGCGCAGGCGCATCTGCGCTACATTTTGCGCGACGGCACGACACCCGATGGTGCCCCGGGTCGCCTCTACGATGCCGCTGGTGATGACGCCGACGCACACGACTTCCTCGATCGCTCCGGCCAGGACCCGCACCAGTTTCGGTTCATCGTTTCGGCGGAGGACAGTTCGCAGCTGACCGATCTGAAGCCGCTGATCCGCGATCTCATGCGCCAGGTCGAGAAGGACCTCGGCACCGGACTCGACTGGGTCGCCGTCGATCATTTCAATACCGGCCACCCGCACACCCACGTCGTTGTTCGCGGTCGCGATGCGGGCGGCAAGGACATCGTCATGGCGCGAGATTACATCAGCCACGGCATCCGTGGCCGAGCGCAGGACCTCGTTACCCTGGAGCTGGGACCTGAGACCGAACTCGAGCGCCTCGCCAAGCTTGGCAACGAGGTGAGCCAGGAGCGCTTGACCCGCCTCGACCGATCCCTCATCGGCCGCGCCAAGGACAACGTGCTAGTGCTCAAGGCGAGCGAGGAGGTCGATGCCTCGCGCCATACTCTTCGCGTTGGCCGCCTTCGTACACTGGAGCGCATGGGGCTCGCCGCCGAGCGGCAGCCGGGCGTGTGGTCACTCGATCCTGGGATCGAACTCAAGCTGCGTCGGCTCGGTGATCGCGCCGACAAGATCAAGATGATGCAGCGCGCGCTGGTCGAAGCCGGCGTGGAGCGGGCGCCCGGAAGCTATGCGCTCTTCGACCGCGGCTCCCGCCGCCAACCGCTTACCGGTAAGGTGCTCGGTGTCGGCATGGTCGACGAGATCACCGACCGCACTTGGGCCGTCGTCGATGGTGTCGACGGCCGGGTCCACTACATCGAGCTTGGCCGGCTCGCGCCCGACCGTATACCGCGTCGTGGCGATGTCGTGCGCGTCGCTGCCGACCGACTCGAGGGCAAGCCGCAATCCGCACCGCGCCTCGACACGCTGTCCCGCGCCGCACCTGAGAGGTTGCCCGCCTACGACGGACCGACCTGGCTCGATCGCATGGTCGCCGCGCCTGATCCGACCATGCAATCGCACGCTGGCTTCGGCGGCGAGGCCGCACGTGATGTCGAGGCGCGTCGACAGTGGCTCATCGGACAGGACCTCGGCCGCGTCGCTGCTGATGGCTGTTTCGAGCTGCGTTCATCGGCTCTGGCACAGCTGCGCCAGCGCGAGCTGCAGCGCATCACCGTCGACGTCGCTCGCGGGACCAACGTCGAGGTGCGTGCCGCGCGGCCCGGTGATCGCGTTAACGGCATATTCGAGCGCACAATCGACACGCCGACTGGGCGCCTCGCCGTAATCAAGCGGTCTGACTCGATCACAATCGCACCATGGAATGTATCACTCGAGTCGATGCGCGGCCGCGAAGTGTCGGGGCTCGTGCAGCAGGCACGTGTCGCCTGGGCGCTCGATCGCGGTCGCACGCTGCCGGGCCCGGCACGCTGAGCGCAATGCCGCCGCTGCCGACGACTGCACAAGACTGCACGCGTTTCAACGCGTTCCCAACTGCCGCGTCCGCCCGCGTTGAGACACTGTCGATCTCATCGTTGCCGGCATCGCGACGCTCAGTTGCGCGCCGGAAATCACCCCGACGCGGAGATATCCTCACATGCCAAAGCTCATTGCCGTTGCATCTGCTCTATCATTTGCCCTCGCCATGCCGGCATGGGCGCAACAGCCCACCTCTCCCGGTGTTCGTATCGTGTCACCGCCGGGTGCGATCAGGCCGAACGCCACCTGGGGCCTCGGCAGCCGCGCCGGTGAGCTTCTGTTCGTCGCCGGCATGCGGGGCTTTAATCCGAAGACCATGGAGCTCGTCGTCGGCGATGAAGCGCGCGTGCGCCAAGCCTTCCGCAACATGCAGTTCATCGCGGAATCGGAAGGTGCTTCATTGAAGGATGCCGTACGCCTCGTCGTCTACGTCGCCGACATGTACCGGTTCCGGCCGATCGTGAATCAGATCCAGGCCGAGCTGTGGGGCAACGGGCCCTATCCGCCGCGCACCATCATCGAGGTGCAGCGGCTCAACCAGGACGACATCGTCGAGATCGAAGGCACCTTTTGGATCGGCTCGCAGCGACGTAACGGACAATGAGCAAATATTGCCGAGCGCGTCTCGTCATCGAGGCGAACGACGGTTCGTCGATCGCTGAACGGCGACTGATACGACGACACCCACACTGAAGCGCATTCCATTCGCGGCTTGATCGTGCGGCAGAGGTCGCGTCGATCGAGTCGACGGCGCATGTGGAGAACGGCCATGCCGGATTTCGGCTCCTACAATTGGTCACTCGATTTATCAGGCGCCGATGCGTTGTGTGACGCGCCGCTCTGGCCGATTGCCGCTCTGGTGCTGCGCGTCGGTCTCGGCACGTTGTTCATCGTCCATCTCTACTGGAAGTTTGCGATCTTCGATGGTGGGTTCCGAGCGTGGTGGGCACGCTTCGCAAGCAACGGCTACCATTGGATCATTTCCTACTATGTCGTGTCGGCAGAACTTTTGGGCGCAGCGCTGCTGATACCCGGCGTCCAGACACGCTGGGTCTGCATCTATGCTCTGCCACTCATGCTCGGCGCCGCCCACTTCTGGCAGGTGCGCAAGGGCTTCTTCTTCACCGAGGGTGGCTCGGAGCTGCCGCTCGTTTGGGCCGTGATGCTCGTGGTGCAGGCAATGCTCGGCGACGGCGCCTTGGCGCTCGGACAGGCCTTGTGAAGGGCGATCGGTCCACCAGCAACAATCTCTTTCGCGATCGATATCGAGGTGTCCATGTCCATTCACCGCCAGCTGCATCTCTTTGCCTTCATGCGACCCGTGACCATCCACACAGGTGCTTGGCGCTTTCCCGGCTCCTTCCCGGACGCCAATTTCAATTTCAACCATCTGAAGCAGTTCGCGGCGCGGCTCGAGGCCGCGAAATTCGATGCATTCTTCATGGCCGACCATCTCGCGGTACTCAATATGCCGACCGAGGCGCTGAAGCGCAGTCACACCGTCACGTCGTTCGAGCCCTTCACACTGCTCTCTGCGCTGGCTGCCATCACCAAGCGGATCGGCCTCGTCGCCACGGCCTCGACCACCTTCGAGGCGCCGTTCCACATCGCCCGGCGCTTCGGGTCGCTCGATCACTTGAGCGGCGGTCGGGCCGGATGGAACATTGTGACGACGGCGAACCCGAACGCGGCGCTGAATTTCGGGCTCACACAGCACATGGCCCACGCCGAGCGCTACGAACGGGCGCGCGACGTCTTCGATATCGTCACGGGGCTTTGGGACTCCTTTGCCGACGACGCCTTCTGGCACGATCAGGCGTCCGGCATCTTCTTCGACCCAGCGAGACTGCACGTGCTCGATTACAAAAGCTCCCGTTTCTCCGTCCGCGGGCCTCTCAACATCGCTCGTCCTCCGCAGGGCTGGCCGGTGATCGTACAGGCCGGAGCCTCGGACGCCGGCCGTCAACTTGCGGCCGACACAGCGGAGGTCGTGTTCGCCTCGGTCGATACCCTCGCTGGCGGTCAGGCACTCTACGCCGACGTGAAAGATCGCACGGCGCGCGCCGGCCGCGATCCCGATCTCATGAAGATCCTGCCAGATGCTCTCGTCGTCGTTGGTGACAGCGCCGACGAGGCTTGCGAGAAGCGTGCTCTGCTCGACGGCCTGGTGCACGAGGACAGCGCCTTGGCCGCGCTGTCGATCGCGCTCGGCCACGATGCTGCCAAGCTCGACCCCGACGCGCCGTTGCCCGACGTCCCAGAGTCGAATGCCAGCCGCGGCAACCGTGCGTTTGCCATCGCGCTGGCACGCCGCGAAGGATTGACCGTACGCCAGCTCGCACAGCGGCTTGGCGGCTATGCCGGTCTCGCGTTCGTCGGCACGCCGCGCTCCATCGCCGACGAGATGGAGCAATGGCTCGTCGAGCGCGGCTGCGACGGTTTCAACGTCATGTTCCCCTATCTGCCTGCGGGGCTCGACGATGTCGTCGACAAGGTAATACCGGAGTTGCAGCACCGCGGCCTGTTTCGTCGCGACTATCCTGGCACGACGCTGCGCGACACGATGGGGCTGGCGAAGCCCGACAACAGGTTCTTCCCGCATTGAGCCGTCGCAGAGCGCTGATCGATTGGCGTGGGCCTGTACTAAATGGTCCACTGCAGACTCACCGCTCGCCTGACGTTACACGACTTACACTTCTTCCACGCACCTATAGCCCCATCGCGCCGGTCGAAACTTCCGGCGGATCAATATCTTGGTGAGAGTGCAAGCAGAGTAGAAGCGCGTCCGTGGCAACATCCGATAGGGGTAGGGATCGGCTTTCACCGACCCCTCCCTCCTAACCGTACGGGCGGTTTTCCCGCATACGGCTCTCCAGTCGGTGGTTGCTTCATCGAGACCGTCTCGCAGTTTGCCAGGCCGCGTGAAGTGCGAACAGCCCGGCGGCTGCGAAGTAGGCATTTGGCCAGCGCATTTGATCGTCAAAGCTCCGCCCGACGGCCGGACGCTTCTCCTGTTTGCGCAGGAGCGCGCGAAGCCGGCGCCGGATGAGCTTGTCGAGATCGATGAAGGTGCGGGACCGGGCCAGCTTGAAGTAGCCGAACCAGCCACGGAGCACCCGGTTGAGATCGGCGATGACGACCTCGAGGCTGTCGCCCCGCGTTCGCAGCGTCCGTTCCCGGATGGTGTCCTTGAGCTTGTCCAGGCTCTTCTTGCGCACGAAACGCGCGCCGGCTTCGAACCGATAGCCGAGGAACTCGAACCCTTGTCCCGGCACGCGGCAGTCGCCGATATGCGTCTTCTCGGGATGCAGCGTCAGGCCGTTCGCCTCTACCCACGTCCGGACCTCGGCAAGTACAGCATCGGCGTCCTCCCGGCTCCGACAGAGCACGACGAAGTCGTCCGCATACCGCACCATCCGATAGCCTTTCGTAGCCATCAGCTTGTCCAGCGGGTCGAGATAGATGTTGGCCAGCAGCGGGCTGATCACCGCACCTTGCGGCGAGCCCTGGGTCGGCGTCCATCGTTCCAGGCCCTTCAGGATATCGGCCTTCAGCCAACCGCGGATGAGGTCGAGCACGCCACCGTCGATGACATGCTCCGCGATCCGCGACACCAGATGATCGTGCGGAATCGTATCGAAGTAGCTTTTCAGATCGGCGTCCACCACGAAGGTGTTCCCTTCCCTGATCAGCCCATCGACCTTCCGCAGAGCGTCGTGGCACCCGCGCCCCGGACGGAAGCCGTAGCTGCCATCCGCAAACCCATGCTCGAAGATCGGCTCGATGACGAGACGGACAGCCTGCTGGACGATGCGGTCCTTGACCGTGGGAATGCCCAGCGGCCTCGTTCTGCCGTCGCCTTTCGGGATGTCCACCCGCTTGACGGGTTGCGGTAGATAAGTGCCCTCCCGCAGCGCCGCCGACAGCTCCGACAGATAGAGTTCTGCCTTTGCTGCGAACCGATCGATCGATTGCCCATCCACGCCCGCAGCGCCTTTGTTCGAGCGGACCTTGGCCCACGCGAGCGCCAGCGTCTTGGGCGCAAACACCTTGTCCATCAAACTGAACCATTTGCCGCCTTTGACGCCGTTCGCCAGCGCCGACAGCATACGTTCCGTCCACACCGCGGCTTCGGCCCCCGCAAGTCGTTGGCGGGCCTCTGCACCGTGCGCAGCCGTCACCGGCATTCCCGATGCTGCTCTTGCCTCGGATGTGGCCTTCACGTCTCCACCTTCCTGCCCTGCCTTCCCTCGGACCGGTTTATGCTACCCGGTCTTTCCGCGCCCGTTTTGGACCCGGCCGCTGCGGTACTATGCGGGCTCTGACACCTCGGCCGCATCGCACGCGCCGCCGAGGCCTCTCTGCTTCCTTTGCATCGCCGTCCGAGCATCCCGCCCCCAACCACCTGATGGCGTCCCGGTATCGCTTTCGTCGTCACTGACAGCGCACCGGACTGGTCTGGGCTTCGCCGAAGCACCGCAGGCTCGCCACGCCACCCGACCGAAACGGGTTCGTCATCCTACGGGCTGCTCGTTCGCCTCCGGTTGCTCTCCACCCCGCATTGCTGCGACGCAGTTACCTTCGGCTTCACAGGTCGTGACTGAGTGACCTCCTATGGACTGGACTTGCACCAGCCTGACGACGCAACATCACAGACGCACGGCGCCTCGCGGCCGAAGGGGCCGCGACCGGGCCCTAGCGCGCGGGAACACGATCACACAGCCGGACATGACGACCGGCCGCGCGCCCGAGCCCGGCTTTGCCGCTCGCTGTGCGAGCAGGGCCGGTCTCGGCCCATGCGGGTGACGGTCCCCTGGCGCGGACCACGATGGTCAACCGCAAAAGCGCCGCGACGTTGACGATCACCAACCGTCCGGGCTCACCAGAAAGCAGGCCATGACCTGCTTTCTTCCGCCGCCCTCATGGGGGGAAGGGCGGCTCCAGAAAGCAGGTCAGTGATGGACCCGAGCCGCGCCGCCACGCGGCCAAGGTGTCAAATCCTGCCGCGAAGTGACGCCGCTGCGTGTGTACGCCGCTTATAATCAAGCCACTATTAACACGTTGAAATATCGTATTTTATTGCCCATTTCTCTCTTGAACAAAACAGGTATATTTGATATACATATCGGCATCGGAAACGCGAGGTCGCAAGCGCATCCAGTCGAGTTTTCAGCAGGAGGCAGCGTCATGGCCCAATCGACCCCAATCCCCCGCCGCGACATCTATGCGACGATCACGGACAAGATCATCGCGGCCATCGAGCAGAACCCCGGCGAGCCCGTGCTGCCGTGGCATCGCGCCGGCTTCAAGCCGACCATTCCGAGGAACGCCGCCACCGGCAATGATTATCGCGGCGTCAACATCCTATCGCTTTGGCTGACGGCGCTGGAACGCGGCTACGAGAGCGGCGTATTTGCGACCTACAAACAGTGGAACGCGCTTGGCGCCCAGGTGCGTAAGGGCGAGACCGCCTCCCCTATCGTGTTCTATCGCGAGCTGGAGCGCGTGAAGGACGGCGGCAGCGCCGATGGCGAGGACGCGACCGAGACCATCCGCATGGCGCGCGGCTATTGGGTGTTTGCCGCCGAGCAGGTGGACGGATATGCGCTCGCATCGCCGCTGCCGTCCAATCCGCTCGACCGCATCGCCGCTGCGGACGATTACGTTGCCGCCACCGGAGCCTGTGTCATCGTCGGTGGCAGCCGCGCCTGCTACCGGCCCGCGACCGACACCATCCACATGCCCGACGAGACTCGTTTTTTCGATACCGAGGGACGCTCGCGCGCCGTTGCGTTCGCGGCTGTCAGATTCCACGAGCTGATCCATTGGACGTCGGCTGACAGTCGCTTGAAGCGCGAGCTGGGCCAGCGCTTTGGTGACGACAGATATTGCGCCGAGGAGACCATCGCAGAGACCGGCGCTGCATTCCTTTGCGCCCGTGTCGGCATCGCAAGCGAGCCGCACCCGGATCACGCGCGCTACCTTCACCACTGGATCAAGGTGATGAAGTCAGACGTCAGAGCGATCTTCGCCGCCGCCGCCAAGGCGCAGGAGGCCGTGGCCTATCTCGACGGCCTGCAACACGACGCCACGCAGCAGCGCCGCGCCGCCTGATCAATCCGCAACCGAGACCGTAATGACCGGCGCACATTGCGTGCACCGGACCGCCCCGACGCATGCCTGAACCAAGGAGAATTCACATGCCGTATCAGCATCTACCAGCGCGCGCCTGCCCATGTGGATCGGGGCAGACGCGCCGCGAGCTGCGCGACGCACACAATATTTTCTGCGCGTTCGTTTGCGATGCCTGCGAGGCCGACAAGCGCGCGCACTTCGATCCCCACAATTTAACCGCCGATCCCTATCCGGCCGACGAGCCGCTGACGGAGGACTGACGCCATGATCAGACCAGACACGAATGGGCGCGAAGGAAGTGCCGGAACGGCACCGACCGATTCCGCAACAAAGCACGCTGGCGAGATCGCCAAGCGCAACGACGCCTTGCGGCGCGACCGGCTCGGCGGGCACGTGGTGATGACGGCCGCCGTCGCGGCGTTGCCGCCCGATGTGCATAACGGCGCGATCCTCGCCATGCGCAAATTCGATGCGTTCTCGCCGGAAAACGACCCCTACGGCGAGCACGACTTCGGTGCATTCGAGCACGCAGGCGAGCGCTTCCTGTTCAAGATCGACACCTATGGCGACGCCGCGCTGACGAGCGGTGCAGAAGACCCGCTCGCACCAACCGCCGTGCGCGTTCTGACGCTCATGCTCGCCAGCGACTACTGAGCCCACGCCTCATCGAACTCGATCCCGGCATCAAGGAGATTCCGCCATGTCCCATACCCTCACCCATCTGCCGCTCGCCAGCCTGCACGCCTCCCGGCTCAACGTCAGGAAGCACGGCGCCAAGGCGATCGACAGCCTTGCCGCCTCGATCCGCTCCATCGGCCTGCTGCAACCGCTCATCGTCAGGGCCAATGCCGACGGCTATGAGGTCGTGGCCGGTGAGCGCCGACTCAAAGCACTGGAGCGCATCGCCCGCGAGACCGAGCCGGACAGCACGGATGCGAGCGAGGACATTCCGTGCATCGTCATCGCGGCCGAAGACGACGCCACCGCCATCGAGGCAAGCCTCGCCGAGAACGTCGAGCGGCTTCCAATGGACGAACTCGACCAGTACACAGCATTCGCGGCGCTGATCGCCAAGGGACGCAGCGAGGACAGCATTGCCGATGCGTTCGGCATCACGCCGGCCATCGTGCGCCGCCGCTTGGCGCTCGCCCGGTTGATCCCCGATATCCATCGGCTCTATCGCTCCGGCGAGGTCGACGGCGATACCTTGAAGCTGCTGACGCTGGCGACCAGGGAGAGGCAGAAGGCCTACGTTGCATTGCTGCGCGATCCGGAGGCGAGCCCGCCGCCGCGCTGGCAGTTGAAGGCATGGTTGTTGGGCGGTGCCGAGATCGCCACCAAGGCCGCGCTGTTCGACGAGAACGATTATCGGGGCGACATCAAGGGCGACCTGTTCGGCGAGGACCGCTTCTTCTGCGATGCCGATCAGTTCTGGCAGTTGCAGAACGGGGCCATCGCCAAGCTGCGCGACGAGCTGACGGCGAAAGGCTGGCAGACCGTGCACGTGATCGGCCCCGCCGAGCGTTTCCAGACTTGGGATCACGAGGCGGTTGCCAAGTCCAAGGGTGGCGCTGCCTATATCGAGGTCGAGCCCAACGGGCAGGTCACCGTCCACAAGGGCCTGCTGCCGCGCGCGGAAGCGCGCAAGGCGCTGCGCGAGGCGGGCGATGCACCGTGCGATAGCGACAACGACGAGCCCGCGCGGCCCGAGCGGCCGGAGTTGAGCGCACCGCTCGCCAGCTATGTTGATCTCGTCCGCCACAGCGCGGTGCGGCTCGCCGTGGCAAAGACGCCGAAGATCGCGCTGCGCCTCGTCCTCGCCCACATCATCGGCGGCTCGACGCTGTGGAAGATCGAACCGGAGCGACGACAGGCCGCCAGCGAGGCCATCGACGGCGCTACTGCCGCTCTGCCCTCCGAGGCCGGTTTCGAGGCCGAGCGCGAGACGGTGCGGGAGATGCTGGGACTTGGCGACGTCAACGATAGCGCGCTCGTGTGCCATGGCGATGGCGCGCGCACCGCCGCCGTGTTCGCCCAGGCGATGGAGCTGACCGAGAAGCAGGTGCTCCAGGTGCTTGCCGTGGTGATGGCAGAAACGCTGGCCAAGGGCACAGCATTGATCGATACGCTGGGCCAATCGCTCGGCGTCGATGCGGCCGAGCACTGGCAGCCCGATGATACGTTCTTCGAGCTGACCCGCGACCGCGAGGCGGTCGGCGGCATGCTGGCCGAGGTCATCGGCACGCGCGAGGCCGACAGCTATCTGACCGCCACCGGATCGAAGAAGAAGGACATCATCCGCAGGGCGCTGACCGGCAACGGCAGAACCAAGGTCGAGGGCTGGGTGCCGCGCTACATGCGGTTCCCCCAAGCGCGTTACACCGAGCGGCCGATGACGGCCCGAAGCCGCGAGGCGGCATAACCGCAGACATGGTGTCGAGGCGCACGCGGCGTGGGTGAAACCCGCGCCGCGATGCACGTCGATTTGCAGACGTTGCGCCGAGGCTTCGATTTGCTAGATCTCGACAGCGCATCCGGCACAATTGCGCTGACAACATTGATTGTCGTGCTGGCACCAGCCGTTTCATGAGCGCGGCTCATCGCGCTCCGGCGAGCGCTCCTGACCGTATGGTGGCGTCGATCTCGCGCGGCGTGAGGCCGATCGTGAGAGCGATCGGTGTCAGCAGGTCGGCGATCTGCTCCGGGGCCAGGCCCAATTTTCCGAGCCGAAAAGCGGCGCGATTGAGACTATCGTTGCGGCAGCCTTCGCGCGCTTGCGCGAGATCACGTTGCACGTGAACGACGACAGCGGTGGCGTGGCGCTGCGGGGGCACGATGATGGCCGGTCGCGACGATGGAGCCTGCGGTGCAGCACACGGAAACGCCGCCAGAATATCCGTCGCCGTGTAGCGCACACCCGTCGACACTTTGATCCGCGCCCGGTACGGCTCAGCCTTGAGGTTCCATGTTCCCGCCAGTCGGAGGACGCGCGCGACATCCGTGGCGGCACCGTCGGCCCTGCACACGCGCGCAATCTGCCGATTGATGCGCTGCGCCTCTCGTACATCGAGGCGATCGGCCGGATCGATGATCAGATAGTCGTGACGTTTGCCGGGCGACGTCTCGATCTTAAGCGACGGTGGCAGCGGCAGATCGAGGCCTGCATGGTCGCGCTCGGCCCACACCGCTCGCACGCGACTGACGGCTCGGTTCAGGCGGCGCCGGCCCTGCATGGCATTGACGGTAACGAAGATGCCGAAGCCTTGGCGCTGAAGCAGCGCAAGGCACCTTGCGACCTTGTCGAGGCTGCCGACGATGTGCCGCGGGGCCGCGCGAGGATCGCTGCGAGTAATAGGGTTTTCAGGAAACGCCGCGAAGATGAACTGCGCTGCTGCATGCTCCAGCGCACCAAGATGCCGGCGCGCGGCATCCCAATCGATATCGAGCATCAGATACGTCGAGCACGCGCTGCGGGACATGACAATCTCCGCCTTACGATCGGCAAAAGGAAATTGTCCGACCAATTGAGCGGAATTGCGGTTCAACGCTTCAATCCTGGCTGTTACTGCACGCAACTGCACGCGTATCACCGCGATCTCGACTGCACGGAGCGCACTGCCCACGGCATCCTTCACTTCGCATCGCACTCGTCTGCGACAGGGGATTGTTCATGCCATCATCGCGTACTCTCGGCCTACAAGTCAGCGCATCGGTGCTGCTCGTGGTTGCGAGCCTCTGGCTCGCGACGCAGTGGGCCGCCGCAGCGCTCGGGCATCAGGCGGCACTCGGCGCACCATGGACGACGATCGCCGAGCTGCCGATCTACGCGCCCTGGAAGCTGTTTGCATGGTGGCTCGCGTTCGACGCCCAGGCGCCCGGCGTATTCGACAAGGCTGGCGCGCTCGCGGCATTCGGAGGAATCGCGGCTGGCACCGTCGCGATAGGGGGAGCCGCCCGGCGCGGCCGAGCCAGGACGTCGGTGACGACCTACGGCTCGGCCCGCTGGGCGGATTGGTCCGACATCGAGGTTGCCGGGCTCGCATCGCCGCACGGGGTCGTGCTCGGCCTCTACGATGAAGCATACCTTCGGCATGAGGGGCCTGAGCATGTGCTCGCCGTCGCGCCGACCCGCTCCGGCAAAGGCGTCGGCCTCGTTGTCCCAACCTTGCTGACCTGGCCTCACTCGGCTGTCATCCACGACATCAAAGGTGAGAACTGGCAGCTGACGGCCGGCTACCGGTCGCGATTCAGCGATTGTGTGCTGTTCGATCCAACGCGACCGAACTCGGCCTGCTTCAATCCGCTGCTGGAGGTGCGTAAAGGGCCGGCCGAGGTCCGCGATGTCCAGAACATCGCCGACATTCTCGTCGATCCCGATGGGGCACGCGAACGGCGCGACCATTGGGACAAGACGGCACACGCACTGCTGACCGGTGCCATCCTGCACGTGCTCTACGCAGAAGGTGAGAAGTCCCTTCATCGCGTTGCGACGTTCCTTGCCGACCCCTTCCGCTCGATCGAGCGAACATTACGGATCATGCTGACGACCAACCATCTCGGCAGCGAGGACGCGCCGCGGGTGCATCCGGTGGTCGCCTCGATCGCGCGAGAGCTGCTCAACAAGAGCGAGAATGAGCGCTCCGGTGTCGTCTCGACGGCAATGAGCCTGCTCGGGCTCTACCGCGATCCCGTCATCGCCGCTGCAACGTCGCGCTCCGATTGGCGCATCGCCGATCTCATCAACGGCCAGCGTCCGATGTCGCTCTATCTGGTCGTCCCGCCGTCCGACATCTCGCGGACGAAGCCGCTCGTGCGCCTGATCCTCAATCAGATCTCACGACGCCTGACCGAGCAATTGCCCAATGCACAAAGCGCTGGGTGGCGACGGCAACTGTTGCTGATGCTCGACGAGTTTCCGGCGCTTGGCAGGCTCGAGTTCTTCGAGAGCGGTCTCGCGTTCTTCGCCGGCTATGGCGTGCGCTGCTTCTTGATCGCGCAGTCGCTTAATCAGCTCGACAAGGCCTACGGCACCAACAGCGCTATTCTCGATAATTGCCACGTGCGCCTGGCGTTCGCCCCCAACGACGAGCGCACGGCCAAGCGGCTGTCCGATGCGCTCGGCACGATGACGGAGCATCGCTCGCAGCGCAATCTCGCCGGCCACAGGCTGTCGCCATGGCTCTCCCGTCTCGCCGTCGCGGAACAGGAGACGCCGCGCGCGCTGCTGACACCAGGTGAAATCCTTCAACTACCTGCCGACGACGCGCTGGTACTCGTCTCGGGGACGCCGCCAATCCGGGCGAAGAAGCTCAGATACTTCGACGACGAGAACTTCCGCACCCGGCAACTGCCGCCTCCGGTATCATCGGTGTCGCCGCGGGCCGTTGCAGCTCGAAGCGTCGGCCATGGCGAGTGGACCAGCGTACACCGCGAGACCGATCCACGGCTCGAGCAGCCCTGGTCCTACCTGGTGTCGAGCAGTGGCCGTGAGCCCGAGCGGATGCCGGATCCCCAGCTGCAGCAAGCCCCTGGCAGCGAGCCGGAGCCAGCCGACGATCTCGCTCTGCTGCGCGAGGACGACGACGTCGTCGATCTCGATCCCGACCGCGCGCTGCTCGGCCACCACCGCGCCTGAACCATTTGAACCAGCCAGCATCGAGGGAACGACGATGAAGCAACGCACGACACTCTATATGAGCCCGGAGGCCGTTGACCGCCTCGCGCTCGTTGCCAACTATCGCAAGGGCGCCAAGTCCGCGATCGTCGAGGAGGCGCTCGATCGCTACCTCAATCCCGAGCGCAACCGGCTTCTCGACGATGCCGTGCTGCGCCGGCTCGATGGCCTGTCCCGTAGCGTCTCACTCGTGGCGCGCGACGTTGCGATTGCAACGGAGACGCTATCGCTGTTCGTCCGCTACTTCCTGACGATCACGCCGCCGCTACCGCAGGTCGAGCAGGACGCGGCCCGCGCACTCGGCAAGCAGCGCTTCGAGGTGTTCGTCGCCCAGATCGGCCGGCGCCTCGCCTCCGATCACCGCCTCGTCACCGAGGTCCTGGAATCGATCGCGGCGACCAATCCGGATCTGTTCACGACAGCGCCCGATGATCCCACGCTCAAGACGGCGCAGCCCAATGGCGCCGAAGGCCAACCTGCACACCCAGGCGTCAAGACCGGTCCCTCGCCGTGGCAGGACGAAGTCCATGGGTGATCTGTTCTCGCTCGCCGCGATGGAAGCCGAAGGCCGGCGCCGGCAGATGCTGCGCACAGCCCTCGGGTCAGCCATCGCCGCGGCCCTCGCCGATCCGCGCGTGATCGAGGTGATGGTCAACCCCGACGGTCGTCTCTGGCTCGACAAGGTCGGCGAGGGGCGCGTCGATACAGGTGCGGTCCTCGGCGCTTCGGAGGCCGAGCGGATCATCAGGCTCGTTGCGGCACACGTCCATCGCGAGGTCCACGAGGGCGCACCAATCGTCTCGGCCGAGCTACCCGAGACGGGCGAGCGCTTCGAGGGTCTGTTCCCGCCGATTGCCACGGCACCTTGTTTTGCGATCCGCAAGCCAGCCGGCCTCGTCTACTCGCTCGCCGACTATGTCGAGGCCGGCGTCGCGTCACCGCGCCAAGCCGACCTGCTCCGTAGCGCCGTGCGCGAGCGGCGATCGATTGTCGTGGTCGGCGGGACATCCTCCGGTAAGACGACGTTGGTCAACGCGCTGCTCGCCGAGATCGCAGAACTCGATGAGCGCATCGTCATCCTCGAAGACACGCGCGAGCTCAACTGCGCGGCCAAAGACTGCGTGGCCCTGCGCACCAAGCCGGGCGTCGCCACGCTCGCCGACCTCGTGCGCTCCACGCTCCGGCTGCGGCCCGACCGCATCGTGGTCGGCGAGGTCCGCGGCCGCGAGGCGCTCGACATGTTGAAGGCCTGGAACACCGGCCATCCCGGCGGCATCACCACTATCCACGCCAATTCAGCGCTGTCGGCGCTGTACCGGCTCGAGCAGCTGGTGCAGGAGGCCGTCGTCACCGTCCCGCGCGATCTCATTCTGGAAGCCGTCGACATCGTCGTCTTCTTGAGCGGACGCGGTGAGAAGCGGCGCATCGAGACCGTCGCCGAGGTCGTCGATCTCGACCAGCGTGGCGACTACGTCCTCAAACCGCTCGGGCCGCCCGCCCTGCACGCCGTGTGATCGGAGAGACAAATGTTCTATCGCGGCAGAATCGAGATCGGCTGGCGCACATTGGCCGCTTGGGGCTTGGGCCTCGTCGTGAAGCTGCTGCTGGCGGGCTCCGCCCATGCGGCCGGCTCCGGCATGCCCTGGGAAGCACCGCTGCAGCGCATTCTGGAGTCGATCGAGGGCCCCGTCGCCAAGATCGTCGCCGTCATCATCATCATCGGCACCGGTCTCACGCTGGCATTTGGCGACATGGGCGGCGGATTCCGGCGTCTGCTGCAGATCGTATTCGGGCTGTCGATCGCATTCGCGGCAACCTCGTTCTTCCTGTCGTTCTTCTCGTTCGCCGGCGGCGCGCTCATCGATTGACGGAGCATCCCATGCAAGGACAGCCCAGCCCACTACCCGGATTCGAGGTGCCGCTGCACCGCTCGTTGACCGAGCCCGTGCTGCTCGCCGGTGCGCCGCGCAGCTTCGCGATCCTCAACGGCACGCTCGCCGCCGCCATCGGTTTAGGCCTGCGGCTATGGATCGCCGGCGTTCTGATCTGGCTCGCCGGGCACGCGATCGCTGTGTGGGTCACCCGCCGCGATCCCGAATTCCTCACCGTCCTGTCGCGTCACGCCCGTCACCGGAGCACGCTTGCATGTTGAATCTCGCTGAATATCGCCGCCGCGATACCCGCCTCGCCGACTATCTGCCATGGGCTTGCCTCGTAGCCCCGGGTGTCGTGCTCAACAAGGACGGCAGTTTCCAGCGCACGTTTCGCTATCGCGGTCCCGACCTCGATAGCGCTACCGCGGCCGAGCTGGTCGCCGTCTCGGCCCGCCTCAACAACGTCGTCAAACGCTTTGGCGAAGGCTGGGCGCTGTTCCTCGAGGCCGAGCGCAATGCGGCGCAGGGCTATCCGCCCGGGCGGTTTGGCGATCCGGTGTCGTGGCTCATCGACGAAGAGCGCCGCGCAGCGTTCGAGGCTGAAGGGGCGCACTTCGAGAGCCGGTATCACCTGACGCTGCTCTATCTCCCGCCGCCCGATTCCACGCGAACCGCCGAGCGGTTCTTCACCGAGCGCGCCGAGCCGGCGAGCATCGTCACCGACGTCCGAACCCAGCTCGCCGGGTTCATGACCGAGACGGACCGGGCGCTGGAGATGCTGGCGACGCTGCTGCCGGAAGTCGAGGCGCTCGATGATGCCGCGACGCTGACCTATCTGCACGGCACAATCTCCGATCGCCAGCACCCAGTCGCCGTTCCGGGCACGCCGGCCTATCTCGATGCGGTCCTGTGCGACACCCCGCTCGTGGGGGGGCTCGAGCCGAGGCTCGGTGCCAAGCATCTGCGCCTGCTGACGTTGAGCGGGTTCCCCAATGTCACGACGCCCGGCGTTCTCGATGCCCTTAATGATTTGGGCTTCGCCTATCGCTGGATGACGCGCTGGATCGCGCTCGACAAGACCGAGGCAACGCGGCAGCTGACGAAGCTGCGCCGGCATTGGTTCGCCAAGCGCAAGTCCGTCACCGCCGTTCTGCGCGAGGTGATGTTCAATCGTGAGACGGCGCTGGTCGATCCCGACGCCGAGGCCAAGTCGGCAGACGCCGACACCGCGCTCGAGGAGCTCGGCTCCGACGATGTCGCGTTCGGCTACGTCACCACGGCGATCGTGGTCGCCGACGAGGATGCCGGCCGCGCCGACGAGAAGCTGATCGCCATCGAGCGCATCATCAACGGCCGCGGCTTCACGACCATCCGGGAGGATTTGAATGCCGTAGAGGCGTGGCTCGGCACGCTCCCCGGAAATCCCTATGCCAACGTGCGCCAGCCGATCGTGCACACGCTCAATCTCGTGCATCTGATGCCGGTCTCTGCTGTCTGGGCCGGACCGGAGAGCAACGGACATCTGCGGGCGCCGCCGCTGATGCTGACGCAGACCCGCGGCGCGACGCCATTCCGGCTCGATCTGCATGTCGGAGATGTCGGGCACACCCTGGTGGTTGGCCCCACCGGATCAGGCAAATCGGTGCTGCTGGCAACGCTGGCACTGCAGTTCCGCCGCTTCATCAATGCGCAGGTCTTTCTGTTCGACAAAGGCCGCTCGGCACGAGCTGCCGTGCTCGGCATGGGCGGTACGGCATTGGATCTCGCGCTCGACGGCGACCTCGCGTTCCAGCCGCTCGCCATGATCGATCAGCCCGGCGAGATCGCGGTGGCGCTCGAATGGGTGCTGGGCCTGCTCGCCAACGAGAAGGTCACGGTGACGCCGGACATCAAGGACGCCGTGTGGACGGCGTTGCAGAGCCTCGCCTCGGCGCCGCGCTCGGAGCGAACACTGACCGGTCTCGCCGTGCTGATCCAGTCCGCGAAGCTCAGCCAGGCGCTGGCACCCTACACGCTCGAAGGTCCGTACGGCCGGCTGCTCGACAGTGAGACCGAGACGCTGGCGCTGACCGAAGTCGTCCATCTCGAGATGGAAGGCTTGATGCAGCACAAACAGGTCGTGCTGCCAGTCCTGACCTACGTGTTTCATCGGCTGGAAGCGCGCTTCGAGGGCCGGCCTACCTTGCTGATCCTCGACGAGGCCTGGGTGTTCCTCGACGATCCGCTGTTCGCCGCCCGCATCCGGGAATGGCTGAAAACGCTACGCAAGAAGAACGTCGCCGTCGTGTTCGCGACGCAGTCACTCGCCGACATCGAGCGCTCGTCGATCGCCCCGGCCATTCTGGAGAGTTGCCCGACACGCATTTTCCTGCCCAACGATCGAGCGATCGAGCCGCAGGCGCGTGTCGTCTACGAGCGCTTCGGGCTCAACGCGCGTCAGATCGAGATCCTCGCCCGCGCCATCCCGAAGCGGGACTATTACGCCCAGACCGCGCGCGGCAACCGCCAGTTCGAGCTCGGGCTCGGCCCGATCGCGCTGGCGTTCGCCGGGGCATCGAGCCCCGACGACCAGCGCCTCGTCGATCGCTGTCTCGCCGAAGGCGGGCCTGCCGACTTCGCGGCCACGTTCCTCAAGGCGAAAAGTCTCGCGTGGGCGGCCGATCTGATCGACGGCGTGCGCGGCCAGTCTGCGCCCCAAGCGCCACCGCCAGTCCCGCAACCGTCACCACCAGCATCGCCTCGCGATCCGATCCATCAGCCTCTGCCCGGCCTGATGGCATCGACGGCTGTGCAAGCCATGCTCGCACCATCGGCCAGCGCCGCCGCCATGTCCGAGAGGTTGTCACCATTCAGGGCCGCGCCGCCCAAGCCGAAGAGGAGCCGATCGTGACCTCACACCGCATTCGAAACATTGCGATCGGCACTGTGATCGCGCTGATGACCGGCACATCCGGAGCGTCGGCTCAGCTCTCCGTGTTCGATCCGCTGAACTACACGCAGAACCTGCTCCAGGCGGTGCGCGCCCTCGATGCGGTCGAGAACCAGATCCGCCAGCTTCAGGGGCAGGCGCAAACGTTGGCGCGCCTGGATCAGAACCTGCTGGCACAGGTAGGTAGCATCTCGCCGCAGCTGCAATCGACGCTGACGAGTCTGCGTGCGCAGGTGACGCAAGGCAACGCGCTGGCCCTCACCGTGCGCGACACCGACGCCAATTACCAGCGCCTATTCCCGACGACGTTTCCGGATGCGCTCAGCGGCAACAGCTCGATTGCGGCGGCGCGATCCCGCTGGGACGAGACCTACGGCGGCTTCAAGCGCGCTGCACTGCTGCAGGGCCAGGTCGTCGACTCGGTCGACAGCGACGGCCGGCTGCTCGACGGTATCCTCGGCCGCTCGCAGTCCTCCGTGGGTGCCCTGCAGGCAATCCAGGCCGGCAACGAGTTGACCGCGCTTCAGGTCAAACAGGCGCTGCAGCTGCAAACCCTGCTCGCCGCTCAGCAACGTGCCGAGACAATCGATCGGGTACGCAGCGTCGTTGCCGAGGAGGAGGCGCGCCAGCGCTTCCAAGCCTTTCTCGGCGATGGCTCCGCCTACACGCGACAGAGGTGAGGAGACCATGAGCAGCATCATCGACATAGCCGGCAAGCTCGCCGTTTTCACCTTGCGTCTCTGGGGCCGAGGCCGGCTGCCGTGCGCCGAGCGTCTGCGGCGCTACTTGCGGCGAATGCGATTGTCCGCGGGACGTCGCGACCGCATGACATCGGCCGAGCTTCTGAGGCGCGTGCCACGCATCCTCGACGACGAGTGGTCGCCGTGGCCGCGCACCGGGTGTGATCCGCCTGACAAGCGACGACGAGACTGAGCGGCCTCGATCAAGCACCACTTCCGATCACCTCATCCCGACGCCGGAGCATTCGGCGCCGACGAGAGACCGTTGCCCATGGAAGACCTCGCTGTCATCGACCGATTCACGGAGACGTTCAGTCGTTACATCGATTCCGGCTTCGGCCTCTTGTCGGGCGACGTGGCGTTTCTGACCACCATCATGATCGGCCTCGACATCGTGCTGGCGGGCCTGTTCTGGGCGCTGCATGGCGAGGACAACGTTCTCGCTGCATTGATCCGCAAGGTGCTCTACATCGGCTTCTTCGCGCTGCTGCTCAACAACTTCAAGTCTCTCGCCGATGTCGTGTTCCGCTCGTTCGCCGGGCTCGGTCTCAAGGCCAGCGCGACCTCGCTGACGGCCAACGACCTGATGCGGCCGGGCTTTGTCGCCGACACCGGCTTTACGGCCTCACGGCCGTTGCTCGAGAAAGCTGGCGAGCTGGTCGGGATCACCTCGTTCTTCACCAACTTCGTGACGATCGTGGTGCTGATGCTGGCCTGGCTGATCGTGTTGCTCGCCTTCTTTGTCCTCGCCGTCCAGCTCTTCATCACCATCATCGAGTTCAAGCTGACGACGCTCGCCGGATTCGTGCTGGTGCCATTCGCGCTGTTCGGCCAGACCGCATTCCTCGCCGAGCGTGTGCTCGGCAGCGTCATCACGTCGGGCATCAAGCTGATGGTGCTTGCCGTCATCGTCGGCATCGGCTCGACCATCTTCGGCACGCTGGTGCCGCCGGCGGGCACAGTGATCGCCTTGAAGCAGGCGGCATCCATCATACTCGCCGCGATCGCCGTATTCGGCCTCGCGATCTTCGTGCCGGGCATAGCCGCCGGTCTCGTCACCGGCGCGCCGCAGCTCGGTGCCGGCGCCGCCGTCGGCACCGTCGCTGGCCTGGCCGCGACCGGCGTGGCCGCCGGAGCCGTGACGTCGGCCGGACTGCGTCTCGCCGGACGGACGGGCGGTGGCGCCGTCCGCTCGGCCGCTGCGCTGACCGGGATGGTGTCGGCCTCCTATGAAACCGGCGGCGCTGGCGGTGTTGCCCGCGCAGCCGTGATCCGACCGATGGCCGACGCCGCTGCGGCAACGACGGCTCCGGTCCGCGATGCCTACCGCCAGGGTGCTGCCTACGGCTACCGCGCGACGGCGCCGAGCGATCAGAGCGGCGGGAATGGACCCAGTGGAATGGGTCCGACCGGCGGTGCACCGCCACCGAACGATCCGCCCGACTGGGCGCAGCGACTATCCCGTCGGCAGCGGCTGCGCGACGCGACGTTCGTCGCCACCCAGGCCGTACGCGAGGGCGATCGTCCGATGGGCAGCGCCTCACCCGATCTCAAAGGCAAGGGCTGAGCCATGCGCTTCAAACGATCGACATTGCGCTATGGCGAGACACCCCAGCCGGCGACGCCCTACCAGAAGGCTGCGCAGGTCTGGGACGAGCGGATCGGCAGCGCGCGGTCGCAGGCGCGCAACTGGCGGCTGATGGCGCTCGGCTGCCTCGCCATCTCGCTGCTGCTCGCCGTCGGTCTCGTGTGGCTCGACCGCTCCGGCGCCGCGGTGCCGTTCGTGGTCGAGGTCGAGCGCAATGGCGGCGTCAGAGCGGTGGGTCCAGCGACCGCAGCCTATAACCCAAGCGACGCGCAGATCGCGTTCACATTGGCGCGGTTCATCGAGAACGTACGATCACTATCGATTGATCCCGTCGTCGTTCGGCAGAACTGGTTGAGGGCGTACGATTACGCCAGCAACCGTGCGGCAGTGACGCTCAACGCCTTCGCTCGCGACAACGACCCATTTGCCAACGTCGGTCGGCTGACCGTCTCCGTCGAGGTGAGTAGCGTCGTGCGCGCCTCCGACAGCTCGTTCCAGATCCGATGGATCGAGCGCTCGTTCGAGAACGGCGCCGCCAAGGACATCAAGCGCTGGAGCGGCGTGCTCTCGATCATCGTGCTGCCGCCTCGCTCCGCCGAGCTGATCGCGAAAAACCCGCTCGGCATCTACGTCAATTCCATCAACTGGTCGCAGGACCTCGCGCCGGGAGACAGCAAATGACACGACGTGCGCCGATCCCGGCTCTGCTCCTGATCGGACTTGCCGGCTGCGCCGAGACCGTCACGGCTCCGGAGGTCCGGTTCGACACTCCGCCGGTCAAACGGTCCGAGCCGATCAGCGAGCCGAGATCGGCCGTCGAGTTCGTCGAGGTGCCGAGGCCATTGCCGCTTCCAGGCCAGCTGAAGCCACTCCCGAAGAAGGGGTCCGCGCCGAAGGATGCGGCTACGCCAGATGCACGGATCTCGGCCGCCAATGCCGCCGCCCGGCAAGAGCCGACACGGGCTGGCTACATCAATGCCATCCAGGTCTACCCCTATACGCGCGGCGCCCTCTATCAGGTCTACGCCGCAGTCAATCAGGTTACCGACATCGCACTGGAAGCCGGCGAGAAACTCGTCTCAGTGTCGGCCGGCGACACCGTGCGCTGGGTGGTCGGCGACACGACGAGCGGCGAGGCCGCCGCCGCGCAGGTCCATATCCTGGTCAAACCCATCGCACCCGATCTCACCACCAATCTCGTCATCGCCACTGACCGGCGCACTTACCACGCAGAGCTTCACGCGACCTCCGAGACCTACATGGCCTCGGTGTCGTGGACCTACCCGCAGGCCTCGCTAACCGCGGTTAAGGGGGCGGCTCTCGACGCCATCGCCCGCTCAGACGCCGGTGCCGCGATCGGTCTCGATGTCGAGGCGCTGCAGTTCCGCTACCGGCTCGAGGGCGAGGCTCCTTGGAAGCCGGTGCGCGTGTTCGACGACGGCGCCAAGGTCTTCATCCAGTTCCCCGCAGGCCTGCGCCAGGGCGCGGCCCCGCCCTTGTTCGTGATCGGCGCGGACGGCAAGCCGGCACTCGTCAACTATCGCGTCAAGGGCACGCTCTACGTCGTCGACCGGCTGTTCGCCGCCGCCGAGCTGCGGCTCGGCACCGCGCCCCAACAGGTCGTGCGGATCGTGCGCACCGATGCCGTGTGGACGGAGCGGCGCGGATGACGACCGATACCAACCAACCCCAGCCCCAGTCTCAGGCAGGGCCGGACGCGGCGCAGCCCGATCCGCTGCAGTTGCGATCACGGCCGCGGCGCGTCACGCGCGTCAATCGCAAGGTGCTAATTGTCGTCGCAGGAGTCGGCCTGGCATTTCTGGCCGGCCTGATCGTGGTCGCGCTCGATCCGCCGAGCTGGCGCAAAGGCGGCACCGGCCCCGAGCTCGTCACCATCGAGCGCAAGGCGACGCCCGATGGTCTAGATCGCCTGCCGTCGAGCTACGACCGGTTCGACCCCAACCGGCAGCCAGCGCCGAAGGCAGTGCTAGCGCCAGGTGTTCCACAACTGAAAGACGCCGATCCGATCAACGAGCTCGAGCGAGCCGAGAAGGTGCGACTGGCACGGCTCGCCGTCCAGGCCCGCGAGTCCGGCACGTCGTTCCGGCTGCAGCAAAGGAGCTCGAGTACGGAACAGCCCGGAAACAGCGCACCGGCAATTCAGTCGTCGCCGCCTCGAACCGAGCCGGACGCTCTCGCAAATGCGGCTACTGCGACGGCCGCGGCGCGGCTGCGAGCACAGCTCGACGGCGCCGCCAGCGGCACTGACGCGACAGATCAGACGCGCAAGCTTGCCTTTCTCAAGGCCGGGCCGGAGAAGGAGATCTACAATCCGCACGCGCAGCAGAGACCGGTGTCGCCCTACCAGCTGATGGCGGGCACGGTTATCGCCGCGAGCCTGGTCACAGGGCTCAATTCCGATTTGCCGGGCTTCGTGATCGCGCAAGTAACGGAGCACGTCTACGACACCGTCACCGGCCGGTACCTGCTCATCCCGCAGGGCTCGCGCCTCGTCGGGCGCTACGACAGCGTCGTCGCACACGGCCAGAAGCGCGCGCTGCTCGTCTGGCAACGCATCATCCGGCCCGACGGCTCATCGGTCCAGATCGACAATCTCCCGGCCACCGACACCGCCGGGTATGCCGGACTGCAAGACGGCGTCGATCTCCACACCTGGCAGCTTCTGAAGGGCATCGGCCTTGCGACCGTGCTGGGCGTCGGCACCAGCCTCGCATTCGGTCCAACCACCAACGACAGCGACCTCGTCCGCGCGCTCCGCGAGTCGACCGGCCAGACCACCAATCGGGCCGGCCAACGACTGATTGAGCGCGAGCTCAATGTGCAGCCGACACTGACGGTGCGGCCCGGCTGGCCATTGCGCATCATCGTGCACAAGGACCTCCTCCTCACCCCCTACCGCGACTGAGCCAAACCGAAGGAGATCGAACCATGGCCGTGATCGGAACATTCAAGGCGGAAAAGGACGGCTACGCGGGCACCATCCGGACGCTAGCCCTCAATACCAAGGTGCGCATCGTCGCCAACGACCAGAAGCAATCGGAAGCCGCACCGGATTTTCGGGTGCTTGCCGGCATCGTCGAGATCGGTGCCGCCTGGCGGGCCTCATCCGCGGAGGACAACACGTCGTATCTGCGTGTCCGTCTCGATGATCCTTCTTTTGCCGAGCCGATCCGCTGCGCACTGATGGAGACGAGCGATGACGCCATCTTCCGCTTGTTGTGGCGGCGCGAGAAGCGCGAGGCGGGGGCATGACGACGATTGTCGCATCGCGGCAACGGCATCTGCTTGTCCTCGCCCTCCTGCCGTTCGCGGCCGGCTTCTACCTGTCCTACTTGTTCCGTAGCCTCAACGCCATTATCGCCGATGATCTCAGCCGCGAGCTGGCACTCGGGCCATCCGAGCTCGGGCTGCTGACCTCGGCTTACTTCTTTGCAATGGCGGCAGCACAGCTCCCGATCGGCGCGTTGCTCGATCGGTATGGGCCGCGCCTGGTACAAAGCGCTTGCTTGGTGATTGCCGCTGCGGGCGCCGGTTTGTTCGCGATCTCGCCCGGAATAGTCGGGCTCGTCATCGGCCGCGCGATGATCGGCTTGGGCGTCGGCACGGCGCTGATGTCAGGCATTAAGGCCATCGCGCTGTGGTGCCCGAGAGACCGTCAGGCAACCATGAACGGTTGGTTGCTGATGTTCGGGGCGCTCGGAGCCATAACGGCGTCGACTCCGGCAGAGGCGATCCTCGTCCAACTCGGCTGGCGCAACATGATGATCGCTCTGGCTGCAATGACGCTCGCGCTGGCGGCGATCATGCTGCTGATGGTGCCCGAGCCATCGCAGATGCCATCGGTGCGGAATGGGGCGGAGTCGTCGCTACGGCGCGTCATATTCGACGCGCGGTTCCAGCGCATCGCGCCACTATCGGCATTGACGATCGGGACTGCGTGGGCATTGCAAAGCCTGTGGGCGGCAGCCTGGCTCAAACACGTCGATGGACTGGAACGAGCAGATATTGTTCGTCACCTGCTGGTGATGGCCCTCGCCCTCGGGATCGGCGGTCTCGGGCTTGGATGGACCGCAGATTACTGGCGTCGGCGCGATGCGGCACCGGAGACGCCACTCGTCGGCATTGCCGCCCTGTCGATCCTGGTACAGCTTGGGCTTGTTATCGAGTTGCCCGTACCGTCGTATGTGAGCTGGAGCGTCGTCGGTGTGAGCGGCGCAGCCACCGTACTCAGCTACTCCATTTTGTCCGGGTACTTTCCGAAGGAGATCTCCGGTCTGGCGAACGGAGCACTCAACCTCCTCCATGTCGGAGCGGCGTTCGTGGTCCAGATCGCGATTGGCCTTATCGTCGATCGCTGGCCTTCGACCTCCCCACAAGAGACGACGGAAGGTTACCGCACGGCATTGAGCATCGCGACGCTCTTGCAGTTGGCCGCGCTCACTTGGTTCGGCGTCTGGTCGACCGCACTTCGCCCGACCGTTCTCACTGCGGCGGCAACAAGTTCTTCTCGCAATGCCGCCCGTGCACCGGTCGAGTTGCCTCAGTCGCACTACGAACGGGCACAGCTCGTCGATGCACGACGGGTCGCATCGGCGCGCCAACAAGCGTCTGCATGGCGTACGGCGGCGTTCGGCTCGGCGGCAGTGTGTTCCGTCCTTGCGCTGGAGGTGGCGGCAAATGCGTCATCTAGAGTGTCCGTGGTCTATGTCATCGAAATACCTGGCACGGTGGCGCAGCAAGTCGTCTCCGAGCTGCCTGGTCGCTGACCGGATCAAACCGCCCGACTGCGGCGCTCGCGCTCTTTGCGCACGGAATCGAGTGCATTCTGCAGTGTGGCCTCGAGCGCCGTCAGCTCGACGTCCGCGTCCTCGTCGGCCAGCACGGCGATCGCCTCCGTGGCGAGGTCGGCTAGCGACGCCGTTGCCAGAGTGCCGGCATCAGAACCTTCAGCGAAGACGGCCAGACGACCGTTCCCGGTAAACTCGATCTCGAGTTTGACGCCATCAAGCACGATGCGATCGATGTCGGCGCGTGGCAGCCGAAGCACGACGATCGGCTCACTGGCGTCGACAGCATTGAGCGCAGCAACATACGCGTCCGCCCGATCGTCCAGGCGGAAATCCAGCTGCATTCGCTCGAGTGTCGAAGCCACGCTTCGTCCATCACCGGTTACCCACGAATACCTAGTATACTGGGTGGCTCGCCGGATGGCGATGGGTTGCCGTCCGCCCATGCAACTCCGGCGGATCGTGGCTCAGAATCTGAGGCGACTGCGGCAGGATCGCGGTCTCTCCCAGGAAGAGCTCGCCGATCTCGCCGGCTTGAATCGCAACTATATCGGTATGATTGAGCGGGAAGAGAACGCACCAACCGTAGATACGCTCGATGAGTTGGCGAAGGCCCTGAAGGTGCAGCCGGAGGAGTTGTTACTCCGAGCAAAGTGACGGTTACGCGGGCGCGTTCGCCAACGAAAGCCTCGACATCGAGGAGTCCGGAACGCAGAGTGTCCGGACATCGCGGAACGTCCCGCATGTATGTCGAACTCCATTCAAGGGACGGTAGTTTTACGGCGGAGACCGGACACTTATCGAGCCACGTACGCCCCGCTAGGCCGCATCCTTTTTCCTGCGCGTGCTATCTCTCTTGAGGGGTTGCTTCGGTGCCGATGCGATGTCGTCTGTAGCTTCTATCAGCCGCCGGGCATAGGTATCGGCCTGCCGGCGCAGCCCCGCCTCGCTGACACCGCGTACAAGGTACAATGCGAGCAGCAGCGAAACAAAGATCTCGGCAATCGGCTGCCGCCCATAGCAGAACGCAATGATCCCTGAGAGGACTCCTACAGCGCAGGCCGCGAGGCCCCACGGCCGACATGCCAGAAGGTTGCGCTGATAGCCGTAGTTGACGTTCTCCTCGAACACCAATGGGAACGCCTTGCGATCCCTGGTTTGGCCCCGGAGCCAAATTGAGACCGCTGCATAGGCGTGGTCGGCCGCGCCCGGCTCGACCAGCTCGGCCTCCGCCGTCGGCAGCAACGGAACCGCCTTCAGTGCCACCAACGTTTTATGGAATCGTGCTTTGGTGACGGGATCGAACGCGGCATCGCGGTGGCGAAGCATTGTGATCGATGGTGCCCCGCCCCATGCGGGCCAGAGCCGCTCCTCGAGCTCGCGCCCGGCATCGCGTGTCGGATGCGATAAGACGTAGGCGAGAGCCGACATGACGACGACAGCCGCGGCGCCTTTGGTCAGCCCCATCTCGAACGGCGCCCAGGTGAACACGGCGAGCGCTAGCGGCATGACGATGACGGCAGCCGGGAGGAAACGGGCCGACACCGTGTAGCGGTCAATCTGGATCATGAGCTGAGGCCCTCTTTCGTCGGTGGCGTCGTGTCTTTGGGGGCAGGCAAGCGAAGGCTCTCGGCGGTCAGGAAGCGGTAGCCGGTGGGGGTGCGGATCAGGAGAAGCACCGGCAAGTGCTGCTGATGCGCCAGCATCTGGGCCGCCCGCCGGTCGATGCGAGAAGGACCGGAGTCAGCCAGGTGATTGTGCCACGTCCCCAGCGGATAGAGCGCACCTCGCGAGCGCGAGACGATGTCGGTCAGGGCTTCCTTCAGCCCGCACGTTCCGAGGACGAAGAGATCTCTGGAGAACACGCTGTCCTCGGGGGCACTCAGCACGTCGACGACATGAAATGTGCTGGTGACGTCGGACCACCTGCCGATGAGCACGCCGCCCGTCTCCACGCCGGGGCGGGCCGCTACGGCCTCCGATATTCTCCAAGTGGCGTCCGGAGCGACACGCACGGAGATGTTATTCGAACGGCTACGGAGAACGGTCCAGGGCTGCCCGTCATGCTGCTGCCAACGCACCGACATGCCGTCATCGTCGAGCGCCCCGATGAAAATCTGTCCACACGTGGTGGAAGCGCCGTTCGCGTGCCATGACGCGATCCGCTCCGCCATCGGAGCGGCCATCGCGGACAGCCGCGCATCGGACATCGGCATCGTCAGCGATGAGCACCCCTGCCCTACCGGGAGCTCGATCGACTCGGCTTCTTGCACGAAGCGCGACAGGCGCGGGTCGTCAAGGAACACGTGGTACAGGTGGGCGGCTAGATCGGTGACGGACGGATTGCAGCCAGGCCCTTCGAGACCGAGATAGGCAACTCGACCGTTGGCAAAGAGGCATGTCTCGGCGACACGGGCCCGCGTGTCGGGATTATCCGTTGCCAGGGCTTCGCGCACCGCAATCGAGCCTGTCGCATTGACTAGGAACGCCACGTTCTGGGGCGACACGGCATCCTGCGGTAACGATGGCCGAGCCGTCAGCAGCTCGATGTCGTGGTGGCGGGCGGAGTGCCCCAACGCTGCCATCGCCTCCGACAACAAAAAGCTCTTCGGCAGCAGGACCATGCCTTCGTGCGGCGAGAGGGGTATGAGGGCGTGACGCGCATAATTGTGCGGCGCCATCCAGGCCTTGTCCACGACATGGGACGGCGCCCGTCCGGCGCGGGCCAGGTGGAGCGCGATATGCGATCCCACACTGCCGCAGCCGAGCAGCGTCCAGGGCTTCGTGGTCTCCGGTCCGGCGTCACCGCTCGCGCTTCGCAGCAGGGCCGGACCGATAGCCTCCCGATGCATTGCGAGCCGAACAGGCGTGGTGCTGGCAGGGCCAAGATCATCCCCGCCCGACACCTCGATGACATAGGGCAGCAGTTCCCAGTTGGAGCCCTGGCCGATCAGCGGACAGGGCCGGCGGGCCATAATGACGATGGCGATCGGGATCGGAGTCTCGTAGCGACCGGCGGTCAGGCGGGATTGCAGTAGCTGCAGCGAGGAGGCGAGCTGCGGCCCGCAACCGAGCCGATGCGCGCGCGCCTGCAGCGAGGCGACGTCGGTCACGGTCTCAGGCTCGTACTGGTCGGCGACGAAGGGCTGACCCGACGGCAGCTTGCCGGACCATGCCGTAAGACAGATCGTGCGGCGCGGATGGACAGCCAGTTCTTTCATGAATGTGGGGCGCAGCGGGGTCGTGCCCGTCAAGGCGACGATGCCGTAAGCGGTGCCAGCCCCTTTTCCGAAGATCGAGAACCTCGCCTCGAATACGCGCGTCTCCGCATCGCGTTTAGGCAGCGAAGTCAGCCAGGAGGAGTCGACAACGACGATGTCGTCGATGTGATCGCGGCGGGCTGGCTCCCATCCCTGCGTGGGCGCGATGAGCTCGACGCGTGCAGCCCGCTCGAGCCACAGGACAAGCTGGTCGAGGAGACCATGGATGCCGCGAGCCCGCAGCAGTTCTGCCGGAGCCACGGACGAGATGCATGGTTCCGGGAAGCCCACAGCTGATCGCGGCTGGATGTGGGGGTGCGAGCGGTCGAAGTCGGGTCGCAGGTAGAAGCGCGGTGCCGACGCAGGGAAGCCGCCATCGAACAGCACTGTTATGGGCTCGGCCGCGCGTACACCGTTGGGGCTTGCGCCTTCGGCCTTCCACCGGCTGGGCAAGCGAGCGTCGACCACCAGCTCGGCGGCCGTGACCGGTCCGGTTGCCGTGACCCTGACCGATACAATCGCAGGGTGAGCCGCCATCTGCTTCAGCGCACGAACTACAGGCACGGTGATCGGGGCAGACGCCATTTTTGCTCATCCATGCGGGATGGGCTGTCGCCCTACGCCTGTCACGAACGGCGACGAAATAGCACTCGCACGCCGCATCAGGCTTATGCCGCCGAGCGTCACCTCGAATTCTAGCGGCGCGTCGCATGCGCCGTCGGCAACGCAGAGGAATGTGCCGCCCACAGGTTCGAGGATCGATAGATACTCGCGCTTGGCGCGGATGCACGGCGGGTCGATGTCGTTGTCGACGACCGGATTGCTGCTGGCGAGGATGTAGGCGCCTTTCCTGGCCTGCCCGAGAGCCAAGCGGGCGTCCTTGGAGACTTGCGCTCTCTCGCGGAGTTGCGACCAGCTGTCGTAGGAGAGGCTGTGCCAGGAGCAGTGGTGCGGGCCGAGCGCGAGATCGTAGGCGAGGACCTCGGGCTGGTGCTTGTTGCGGGACCAGATGCGCTCCCAGATCGCGACCTCTGCATCCCCGCCGAACAGGTAACTGGCCGCGTCGAGACCGCCGAGCCTGAATGTGACGTTGAGCACGACGCTCGAATTGTTCTTGGAGAGGACGTCTTCTTCCGCCGCATCGCCGGACGGGGGCATCGGGGCGATCAAGCGGGCGCGGAAAGACGGATCGGTCACGCCCGCGATCGTGTCGAATGTTTTGTCGACGCGAACCAGGATGGGCCCAAGATCGTCGGTCTTGCCGTTCTCGTCCTCGCCAAGGATCTTTATGCGGTCGCCGTCCAGGCTCCAGCCCTGCTGACGGAATAGCTTCACGCGGCGACGCGCCTCGGTGGCCCAGGCTTGCGCGTCCTCGCAGAGTGTGTGCCTGCTTGACTTCCGGCGGAACACGGTCGGCGACGACCACATCTCGCGGATGATGATCTTGTCGTTGGCCTTGGACCAGTCGCTTAACGGCCCGAGATGGAAGTGTTTGAGAAGACCGCGGATATGGTCAGCGTCCGGGTGCGTCAGGAGGAACGCATCGATTGTGAGCCGCCCCTTGTCATCGCGTACGAGCCTGTCACGCAGCTGCCGGGCGACATCGGGCGTGTCGTCGTCCGGATCGTCGGCGGCACTCCGGATGTTGATGTCGATCAGGACGCGCCGTCCAGTGGGGAGCACGATCAGCGTCATGTCGCCGTTGCCGACGCGAAAGTGCGTAGTCTTTATGGTCATCTGCTCAGCTCCTGGGGACAGGTGTGCTGGAAGCGACCGTTCTAGATTCTGTAGAACAAATCAACCTCGTTCTTGCTGCTATCCACTGTGGGAGCTATGAAAGGGCATGAGTCGCGCCACGCTTCACAAGTCGCAACAGCACCTCCTCGAGCTCTTGTCCGGGGCAACGGACGAGCCGCTCACCATTCGACACCTGCAGGATCAGATCGGAGCGTCCTCGACCAGCGTGGTCGTTCACCACCTCCAGCAGCTTGAGAAGAAGGGCTACCTGAAGCGCGACCCTTACAATCCGCGCGACTATGTGGTCGTCGAGGCGGGGCCGGAAGCCGAGGTGGTTCTGCTCAACATCTACGGCACCGCCCGATGCGGCCCTGGAGGCTCGATCCTCGACGGTACGCCGGTCGATCGGTTACCGATCGCATCGCGGCTCTTGAGCTTTCCTGCGGCGGAGGCGTTCATGATGCGAGCCAAGGGGAACTCGATGGTGCCGCGGATCAACGAGGGCGACCTTGTAATAGCGCGGCGGTCATCAGAACCGCGCGATGGCCGCGTCTATGTCTGCGTCAACGACCAGGAGTGCCTGATCAAGCTCGTGCGGCTGGTTGGCGGCAAGGTGCTGCTCGAAAGCCTGAACGCCGCCGAGTATCCGATCTTCGCTGCCGCTGACGACTTCCGCGTCGAAGGCGAGGTCAAGCAGATCATCTCTGGCAAGATTTAGCTTGAGGTTCGCACTGTTTCGGGCCGTGCCTTCTCAGCAGCGAAACGGTTCATAAAGTTGGCTTCATGAACTCATTCGGAAACTTACATGAACTGCCCTTCACGTGCATCAGAGTATTGATTTTACTATGTTTTTATCGCATATTTGGCCAGGACTAAGCCTGAGTACTGGGCGATTGTATCTAGATATAGAAACTTCTGGGGTCTAAATTTTTCGGATCGTCGGCAACAAGCTGAAGGTCTGAAAATATGAAGGAAATCATAGGTGTGGTGGCACTCCTGTCGGTTGAGCAGCTCAATGCGCTCATCGCGATCGGTGCGCTGATGCTGTCGGGATTCGCGATCTGGGCGGTCAAGAGCGGTGGGGGGCGGAAGTGAAGACGGTTCTCAGGCCTTGGGTGATGCTGCCGAGTTCATGGATCAACGAGCAGCATGGGCTCAAGCAATTCACGTGGGCGAAGACCACTGGGCCGGACAATGTTGCGGCGCTGATGGTCCTCATGGCGATCGCGCATCACTCCGACAAGATGAGCGGCGAGGCGACTTTGACTTACGACCAACTCGTCCAAGCGACGGGCGTTTCAAGGTCCAAAGTCGCTGCCGGTCTCGTGCGGCTTGAGGGGTTCAAGCTGATCGAAGAACCGACTGGAGGAGGCCGAAGCCAATATCGGCTCGCCAACTACGATCCGTACAATGGTTGGGCTCAGTTTCCTGCCCGCAGTCTTTACGATGCTGAGGGTCGGATCTGGGCATTTAAGGAGTTCCACCTGCGCAAGCCGGCCGAACTCGATGCCTTGAAACTCTACCTGCTCTTCGCAGCGCGGCGCGACCGCCAGTCGAACCTCGCTAAAATCAGCTACGAGACGATCCACGAGTACTCAGGCGTCTCAAAGAACAACATTAAGCGCGCGCTATCATTGCTGGCGGTCGAAGGGCTCGTGCATGTCGAGCGGTTCAGGAGCTCCCTTAGTGATATTGGCGTCGTAAATGCTTATCGCTTGGCTCATCTGGACACGCGCCGCCACATGGGAACGACGGGCCGCACGGATGAGTTTGGTACGCAAGAGGGCAGTACTGACCTTCCATTCTGATCGATAGAACCGACCTGACCAGCAAGAATGCGTCAATGCTAGAACTGCACTCCTTAAACTCGTCAGCAGGACGTCAAATCACGTCGCTCCGTCACAGGCGAGAAGCTGAAGCACGCTGAAGGTGACCACCAGCTACGACACAGGCGTCGACGCTGCCCATGGCCACGAGCTTGCGCAGTCGCGATGCTCCTGACACCGGACATGCTCTGACGGTCGTCCGTGATCGTCTCGTCGAGAGTGCTCGATGTCTCCTTATGGGAGAGGCCGTGTGAAAACCGGTTGCAGGCCCCGGTTCAAGGCATGAGAGGGCGCGCGGCGCCAGCCGTTCACTCCCGGAGCGTTGCAATGAGTGGGGTTACACCGAGCATTGAGATCATCCGCTTCAGATTGTAGGCGAGCACGCAGAGGCTCATCTCAGTACTCACCTTGGGCAGTCCTCTCGTTAGGAAGTGGGTGTGGCCCATCCACGCCTTCAAGGTGCCGAAGGGATGTTCGACCGTTCGCCGCCGCACAGTCATCGCGTCAGGCATGGCGTCTAAGCGGGCGCGGGTAGCGTCGACGACGTTCTCGTGTTCCCATCGCCTCACACGCCGTTCCTTGCCGGTTGTACAACGGGACTTCAGAGGACAGCCGCCACATTCGTTTGTGAAGTAGATACGCATGTTCTGACCGTCGTGAACACTCATGAAGCAAAACGCCAATGTTTTGCCGGCGGGGCACCGGTAAGCGTCGGTCTCAGGCAAGTAATCGAAGTCTTCCTTGTCGAACCGCCCTTCCGCTCTCGCATTGGGAGTGCGGGGCTTCGGCACGTAAGGCTTCACGCCGATCTGCTCACACGCCAGGAGTTGCTCACCGCTGTAGTAGCCACGATCGGCGAGTGCTTCGAGCGTTTCGATTCGCATGACTGCCTTGGCCTTCGCCGCCATTGGCGCTAGCAACGTTCGATCGACGACGACATTCGTGACCTGATGCGCGACGATGAGATGGTGTGCGGTGTCGACGGCGGCTTGCACGTTGTATCCGACCGTGCTCGCACCGCGCATGTTCGTCGCCATCGCCCGAGAGTCCGGATCGGTAAGCGAGATCTGTTGATCCGGCGCTTCGTGGACGCGCTTCTCGATTTCTTGAAGCTCGGCGAGCCTCGCCCTCATCGCCGCGACCTTGTCTGTCAATCGGGCAACCTTCTCATCGGCTCCCGGCCCATCTTGCAGGTCAGCAACATTCAGAGCTTCGAGATAGCGGCCGATGCTCTCGGTGATCTGTTCCATGCGCCGCTTGAGCTTGCCGCGCGTGAAGTTGCGGTCGCGCGAGTTGACCGCCTTGAATTTGGCGCCATCGATGGCCGTGACGGCGCGTTTAAACATCCCGAGGTCAACGCAGACTTCGACGAACTTCGCGCACACGCCTTGGATGGCAGGGCCATTGTCCTTACGGAAGTCGGAGATCGTCTTGAAGTCCGGTGCGAGCCGGCCGGTGAGCCACATCACCTCGACGTTGCGTTAGGCTTCGCATTCGAGCCGTCGACTGGACTGCACGCGATTGAGATAGCCGTAGAGGTAGAGTTTCAGCATCGTCGACGGATGATATGCCGGTCGTCCGGTCGCAGCGGGTTTGATGCAGCCAAATCCCATCGCGCCGAGATTGAGTTCGTCGATGAAGGCGTCGACGACGCGAACGGGATTGTCTTCCTCAACGTAGTCGTTGAGGCTCATGGGCAAAAGTAACAGCTGGTCGCGCTCTTCACCCTCGATGAACCGGCCCATCGATTGCCTCCCGCCCTGCCTCACAAAGCGGAATCTGATTTGGCGTTTTCACACAAGCACGGGATCGAACGAATCCGAGGGAATGATTGAGCCTCTGGGAGACGCCGGCTTCGTCTCATCGTGCCGGGCCGGACAGGGGGCTCAACTGCCAAGCCCGTCTTGACCGACCAGTCGTCGCTCGAGCGGCAGCAGTTGCCAGCCCATACGACTCGCGATGAAGCCCCACAGTCCCTGCGGTGCCCAGAGCATGACCACGATCGCGACCGTGCCGAGAAGCAACAAATAGAGCGTGCCGAGATCGGCGAACATCTGCCGCAGCAGGAAGAAGACGATGGTGCCGATGATCGGGCCTTCGACGCGACCGATGCCGCCGATTACGACGATGAAGATGACGAAGGCGGTCCAGTCGTTCACGCTGAAGGCGGTGTCAGGCGAGATGCGAAACTTCTGCAGGAAGATCAGCGCGCCGACGAGTCCGGTGCCGAAGGCCGTGACGATGTAGACGATGAGCTTCACGCGGGCGACGTCGATGCCGTTGGCCTGCGCTGCCTGCTCGTTGTCGCGGATCGCGGTGAGCGCCAATCCATAGCGGGATCGCAAGAGCACGAAGATCAGGCCAAGCACGGCCACCACGACGGCGAGAGAGAGCCAGTAGATGAGGAACTCGCGCGCAGTCCTCGTCTCTGCCAGCGATGTGACGATCCCGACCGGCAGGCTGATGCCGGATCCGCCGCCGAGCGCGGAGACCTGCGAGGCGAGCTGGCGAAACACCTCGGCGAGCACCCACGTGCCGATTGCGAAGTAATGGCCGCGCAAGCGAAACATGAGCAGCGCCGAGGGAACTGAGACAATCGCGACGAGCACGCCCGCGAAGAGAATAGCGAGCAGGGGGTGGACGCCGGCCAGCATGGTCAGGCCGAACAGAGCGTAGGCGCCGAGCCCCACGAAGCCCTGCTGGCCGACAGACACAAGGCCGGCGTAACCGGCCAGCAGATTCCACAGGCTTGCAAGCGCCACATAGGAGAAGAACTCGGCGAGCAGGCGCAGATCCGAACGGCCGGCCCAATACGGCGCCGCTGCCAGGATGAGCACGGCGCCCCCCCCAATCGCGACGCCGACGTGGCTCGAGGTGGTCGCATGCTCGACTCTGATTGGTTGCGTGCTCATCCCTGGACCTTCGGAAAGAGCCCCTGAGGACGGACCGCGAGCACGAAAAGGAAGGCGAGGTGCCCGGCGAGCAATTGCCAACCCGGGTCGAGCTTTCCGCCGACGGATTGCGCGACCCCCAGGATCACGCCACCAGCCAATGTGCCCCACATGCTGCCCAGGCCGCCGATGATCACCGCCTCGAAGCCGAAGATCAGACGGGCCGGGCCGAGCGATGGATCGAAGTTGGATCTCACCGCGAGCAGCACCCCGGCAATGGCGACGACGCCGAGAGACAAGGCCATCGCAAGCGAGAAGGCGTGCGCGTTGTCAATGCCCATCAGCTTGGCAACGTCGGGATCGTCGGATGCCGCGCGGAAAGCCCGACCACTGGCAGTGCTATAAAAGATGTACTGCAGACCGGCGATCACACCGACAGCGATGCCGAGCTGGAGCAACGGCAGTATGCCGATCGCGAGCCCGTCGGCCAGTCGAATGCTTGCGATCTCGATGGCGCCCGCATCGAGCTTGCGGCTGTCGGCGGTGAACAGTTCGAGAAGCCCGTTCTGGATGATGACCGACAGGCCAAACGTTACCAGCAGAGGCGGGAGCAGGTCCGGCCCCAGCGTTCGGTTCAGGATGGTCCGCTGCAGGCCGTATCCGATCGCAGCCATAAGCGGCACGACGATCGCGATCGACAAGAGCGGATCGAGCCGCAGTCCCGTGGTCACGACAAACGCAACGTACGCACCGAGCACGATCAAGTCGCCATGTGCGATGTTGACCAAGCGCATCACGCCGAAGATCAGCGACAGGCCGGCCGCGAATATTGCGTAAAGGCCACCGAGCAGTATTCCTTGCACGATGGTGTTCACCCAACTCATGCTGGTCAAACTCCGAAATAGGCCGCGGTGACTGCATCTCGCGTGAGCTCGGTCGAGCGGCCCGACAACCCGACGCGGCCTTCCTGCAGGCAGTAGGCGCGGGACGAGGCGCGCAACGCTTGCGCAATATCCTGCTCGACGATCGCGATCGCCAGCCCCTCGGCTGAGATCTCGGGTAGACGCTCGTAGATCTCGCGCACGACGATCGGCGCGAGCCCGAGGCTCAACTCATCGCACAGCAGGAGGCGCGGGTTCGACATCAACGCACGCCCGATCGCGACCATCTGCTGCTGGCCGCCCGACAGCCCCGTGCTCTTGAAGTGCCGCCGCTCCTCCAGAGCGGGGAAGAGCCTGAGAACGCGCTCCAGCGACCACGGCCCCTTTCGTCCGAGCTGCCCACCGATGACGAGGTTCTCCTCAACCGTAAGCGAGGGAAACAGGCGCCGACCCTCCGGCACCAGCGCGATACCCCTGGCGACGATATGATGGGTGGGGAGAGCCGTGATCTCCTCGCCGTCCAAGACAACCGAGCCACGCTTCGACCGGATCAGCCCGACAATGCTCCTCATCAAGGTGCTCTTACCGGCGCCGTTCGCGCCGATGACGGCGACGACCTCGCCGGCCGCCACGCTGAATTGCATTTGGAAGAGGGCCTGGAAGTCGCCGTAATAAGCATCCAGCGCGCGCACATCTAGCAACGGGGCGTCAGGCATCAGCCGGCATCCCCATGTAGATCTCCTGAACGCGCGGCTGCCGGATGACTTCACTCGGCTCGCCTTCGGCAATAATCGATCCGCCGTAGAGAACGGCGAGGCGAGGCACGACGGCTGCCAAGGCATGCATGATGTGCTCGATCCAGATGATCGAGATGCCGCTGCTCTGGATCGATTTGATCAACGCAACGAGATCGTGGCACTCATGCTCCGTGAGGCCACCTGCGACCTCGTCGAGCAGCAGCACGTGGGGGCGCGTTGCCAGAGCGCGCGCGAGTTCGAGTCTCTTGCGGTCGAGCAGGGGCAGGCTTCCGGCGAGCGAGTTGCTCTTGTCGATCAGCCCGCAGCGCTCGAGAACATCGGCGCACTCCTGGTAGACCTCTCTCTCGCGCTTGCCCTGCCCGAAAGCTGCAGAGACGACGAGGTTTTCGAAAACAGTCATGCCGGAGAAGGGCTGCGGGACCTGGTAGGACCGCGCGATTCCGAGCCGGCAACGGCGATCGGGCGGCAGACGTGTAATGTCGGTGCCTTCGAACGTGACGGAACCTGCATCAGGCGCGACAGCTCCGGAGATGATGCCGAAGAGCGTCGTCTTGCCGGCGCCATTGGGACCGATGATTCCGAGCGCCTCCCCCTTGGTTAGGCTGAGGTCGATGCCATCGGCGATGACGATGGCGCCGAACCGCTTTGATATGCCCGCAAGCCTCAAGATCGGGTCCATACCGCGCGGCCTCTGGTTGATGCCATATCCGTCAGCCCAACAGCTTCAGCGTGCCGACCTTCGTGATGTCGCTCCATCCCGCATTGGCTTTGATCGCCATCCGAACTGGCTGGCCGGCGGCTGGCCGCTCCCACTGCCCTGCCACGATCGGCGTCTTCGACACGTTCTTCATAGGGTTACGGCCCGTCTTCCAGTTTACGGGGCCCTGGATCGAATTGTAGTTGGTGTCGGCAATCGCGTCGCGGATGGCTTTCGGATCGTCAATCGACTTGGCGCGCTTGAGAACGTCGACGGCCACCTCGAACAGCGAATGGAACATGCCGACGATGAATGCGGCTGGACGATTCGTCGCCTTGGTGTAGTCCTCGACGAGCTGTGTTCCGGACTGGCCGGTTAGCCCGGACTTGAACGGGAACGCCGGCGACCACGGCACCTCGCAAGACAGCCCCTCTGCTCTGTCGCCAAGTGCAGCGACGGCAGAAGGGAACAGGAAAGCCTTGCCGATCGTCGCGATCTTCGGCTTGAAGCCTTGTTGGGCAGCTTGGGTCCAGAACGTTGTGAAATCAGGCGGGATCATAGTGCCGGTCACGATCTCGGCTCCGGCGCTCTTGAACGCGGCGATCTGAGCCGAGAAATCGTTGCTCATCGGCTGATAGCGGCCGGGATCGATTATCTTGAAGCCAGCCTTCTGCAACGCTGGCGGCAGCGCCTGCCCCCAGGCGTTGCCATCGGGATCGTTAGCGAACAATCCGCCCACTACCTTATTGGTCGGCGCGCCCGACCAAAGGTCGATGAAAGCAGCGTGGATGTCCTCCAGACCGAAGCAGAAGAGATATGTCCAATTGAAGCCCTTTGCGGGATCGCCCTTGCGGCCGAAGAACCAAGGCTGCCAGGGGCAAGCGGTGCTAACGCACGGCGTATCGTTGATCTCGGATTGGTCCGAGACGGCGTTCACGGTGTCGGGCGCGCCGCCCGTGATCATCAGGTTGACCTTGTCACGCAGGATCAGCTCCGAGGCGACGTCGGAGGCGCGGCTGCCGGTCGACTGGCTATCCTTGGCGATGACCTGGAACTCGACCTTGCGGCCGCCGGTCTCGATAACGCCCCCGGTCGCCTTGCGGACGCTTTCGATCAGGAAATTCGTAGGCTCGCCGAAAGCGGCGAGCGGCCCGGTCTGCGGGTTCACGAAGCCGATCTTGATGACCTTGCTTTGTGCATTGACCGGAATGGAACGCAGTACGGCTGGGGCGGCGATGGCGGCGATGCCGGTGCGGACGATCGTGCGGCGGTTTGGCATGATGATCTTGGTCATGTGATCCTCCCTTGTCCCTGAACGGGTAGTGTTTGCTTGCAGCTCAGAAGGCGAGATCGAGCGTGTAGCGCCGGTAGAGCGTGGGCAGGATCTCGGCGAGATAGCCCATCTCCTCGGTCGCATGCTGATGGAGCCGCCGCGCGAGGTCGTCGTTCACGTTGGCCTTGCGCATGCCCATGATCTGCTCGTCGCTGAGCGTCACCTTCGGGTCGCGGCTGCGGATCTCGCCGAGCCAGAAGCGGCTGCGCATCTCGCAGCCCCATGGGGTGTCGCGCACGAAGTGCGTCATGCGTGCGAAGTCGACGGGGTGCTCGAGGTCGCCGATCCGTGCGCACACGGCAACGACGCCCAAGGCATCGTACCGCTCGCGGTCGAACAGCTCGTAGGGCTCGTGGAAGCCGATGCGCAGCTTGTAGATCGGGCCGGTCGGACCGGCGAGGTACTCATGCACCAGATGCGCGCCGCCGATGTATTTGCCGTCGACGCGGTTCTCCCAATCGCTGAAGAGGTGGTCGGTGGGGTGCCACATCTTGTATGCCTCGGTGCCGCCGAGCCAGCCAAACCACCAATGCACCATCTTGGCGCGGCAGCCCGGCATTCGCGTCAGCGCGGCGACCAGCTTCTTGCCGTCGCCGATGTCGACATAGCCCGACTCGAACGGCATGTAGCCCGGCTCGAGAAGCAGGTTGGCGTGCTCCACGTGCATTTGGTTCCCTCCACTTAGACATTTGGGTCCGATGCGGGCACGCATCGCGGCGTATCGAATGGATAAGCCGCATTCGCGGCACGTGCCCTTTCGAGAACGCCATATAGTTGTTCTGCGAATGCGCGCACGGCGGCTGCGCGCTGACCAAATAGGTCGCGCACTCTCGCCAAACTTTTCTGTGCTGAGCGCCCGAGGGGATCAGCTCGAGGGCACGAGCGCTCGGACCTGCCGCGGCGTCAACCCGTACTGGGCTTTGAAGGCTTCATTGAAGTGCGTCACGTTTCGGAAGCCGTTTCGAGCAGCGATCTCGGCTATGGGCAGGCGATTAAGACCGGAATTCGACAACTCGGCACGGCACCGGGCTAGTCGTTGCTGCTTGAGATGCTCCATCACCGTCGTGCCGCTCGGCTCGAAGCACTGATGGAGATAGCGAATAGAGACGCCCATGGCGTTTGCGATGCGGGCGGGATCGAGCTCGCGGTCGCTGGAGTTGGCCGCCATGTAGGCTTCGCAACGCCTGCGCAGTGCGGCTCTCACCGCCGTCTCATCCGGCAGAGGCGCTGCCTCCACGCTCTCGAACAGGAGGCAGAGCAGGTCCGAGGCGGTTCTCGCCAGCCCATGAGACACAACGTCAGTCGGCACGAGATCATCGCCGCACAGGCCATTGACATACGAAGCGGCCAGCCGGGCAACACCGGTCGATGCTGAGCGCGGGTGGGCGCAATGGGCGACCAGTTGCGCCTCCCGAAGTCGAAGGCAATGCGTGGGCACCTTGAACCCAATCTTCTCGACGTGCTCGGCGTGGCTGAAAAGATAGGGCTGGTCGAGATGCAGGAGGGTGAACTCGCCGGGGCCGATGGTGCACTCGCGCCCAAGCTGCTCGACATTCAATCTACCGCTGCGGACCAGCAGGTAGAGGTAGGAGCCGCTCGCCGCCCGCGAGATGTGCCGTGACGTCCTGCGGGCGTGCTCCGTGTCCGCAGCGACTTCCGTCAACTCAGCCGAGCCGATCAACCGCCGGGAGATCGTGGCGGAGAACTGCTCCTTCGGGCCAATGTCGATATCCAGGTTGGCGTAAACGTCCTTGATAACGCTTTGCCAAGCCGCCCGGCGGTTGCCGGCAAGCCGATCCGTGGAATAGATCATCCTCGTCATGACCGACCTCCCTCGGGCAGTGCGCAGGTCTTCCGCCCATCGCACGCGCACACGTTACCACGACCATTACGGCTGGGACACGCATCGCGATCGCAAATCTCGGACCGACGCCTACAAGCTCATTGGGGGCACGCGGTAACCATCTGCCTGAAGAATTGCTAGCAAGCAGGTTAAAAATCAACCGCTTCGCTGAGGTGGAGCGCATGCTGGCCCGTCTCTCAGCAAATGAGACAGACCATGGAAGACCATGCTCAAGAGCCAGTTGTTTCCGGTACGCCCGCTAGGCCGGCCCGAGTTCCTTGGAACAAGGGCAAGCTCGTCAGCGCGAAACCGCCGTTGAGACCAAGCCACGTCTGGTCGATCAGGACGAAAATCGAGTCCGTCGATGAAGGCGTCGACTACGCGAACGGGGTTATCCTGCTCAACGTAGTCCTCAAGGCTCGCGGGTAACAACGACAGTTGATCGCGCTCTCCGCCATCGATGAACCGGCCCATCGTTCGCCTCCCGCCCTGCCTCACAAAGCGGAATCTGATTTGGCGTTTTCACACAAGCACGGGATCCCGCGATCAGTTCGGCACATGATCAATGACTGTGTAGGCCGCACGCCACTTCTGGCTTATGCGAGCATCTGGCTTCACGGAACTGCACGCGATTCACCGGAATCCTGCGTTCCTCAAAATTGCACCGTTTGGCACGCTAGCGAAAATCCGGGCACCAGCACGAGCCACTTCGATGACGACGTCAGAACGCCGAAACAGGCTGCCGACCGATAGCATGTCGCCGGAAGGCGACCCGCCAGATAGAGCTACAGATCGCGCGAACGGCCGCCATAGAACCAAATCCGCGGCGTGCAAGACCGCAATTGTTGACGGCGCGCTGCATGAGCGGATCACGACGGCTGAGCCAATTAGATCGGTAAGCAGCACGACCACCGCGCAGACGCGTCGCGGAAGCATCGCGCAAACACTCGTTCAAGACTGCCGCGTCATCCGCAGATCGCAGCTTCGTACAATCGTGCCGCTGTCCGACACCACCATCTATGAGATGGAACAGCGCGGCGAATTTCCGCGGAGGTTCTATCTGACACCCCGCTGCGCCGCCTGGAGCCTCAGCGAGGTGGAAGTCTGGGTTGCCCAGCGTCGCCAAAGCGTGCCGACAAATACAGCGCCAGCGCACCCTGTGCCGGACGTGAGACTTCGCAGAGCCCGCCCTGTCAAAGCGCCGAAGGTGCGGTAGCTAGACGTTCACAAGGCCCGGCGGCAATAGCGTCGGAGTATGGCATTTCCCGTTGATCCACGCGTCGATCATGTCTGCCCACTCCTGCAGCATGTGACGCCGCTGCGGTGCATACTCAGCCTTGTTGTAGACGCCTCGTGATGATCGCCCATCCTCGTGTGCGAGGCACTTTTCTATCCAGTCACGGTTGAAGCCGATCTCATTCAGTAGCGTCGAGCCGGTGCGACGCAGATCGTGGACCGTGAACGGTTCGAGCTGCTGACCCTCCTTCATCGCGCGCTCTACGACAGCAGACGTGATCCGATTGAAAGTGGCACGCGACATTGGAGCATCGGCGTCGTAGCGCGACGGCAGAAGATATCGAGAGTTTCCCGCGCACGTCTTGAGCGCGATCATGATGTCGAGCGCTTGGCGCGACAGATAGACGTTGTGAGGTTTCGACCGCTTCATTCGCTCCTTCGGAATGGACCAGAGGGCATTCTCGAAATCGATCTCATCCCACGTCGCGTCCTGCAGCTCGCCCTTTCGAACCATGGTCAGCAGGATGAGCCTCAGCCCGAGCCGGATGGTCGGCAGAGTCGGCACATGCTCCAGTTGAGCAAACAGCACTTTGATCTCGGATTGAGACAGTGCGCGGTCCTTCGGCGCGAAGGTGGCGATCGAGGCCGGTCCGACCTCGTCGGCCGGGTTGGAAATCCTCTCGCCGTGAAGAATCGCGAAGCCGTAGATCTGCTTGACGATATCGCGAACGTGGATGGCGGTTGCCGGAGCACCGCGGTTCTTGACCTTGATACACAGCGCTCGCAAGTCGTCCGGCGTTATCTCCGTGAGATGCCGGCTCTTCCAGACAGGAAGAATGTCGCGATTGAAGATCGTTTTCCTCATGGACCGCGTGCTGTCGGCCATGCGGGCTTGCTCGAACCAGCGGTTGCCCGCGGTTGCGATCGTCGGTGCGGCTTCCATCCGGCGCCGCTCGCGTTGCTTCTCCTGCGCGGGCGACTGCCCGGCTGCCACGAGCTTTTTCGCTTCGAGGCAGCGCTCGCGCGCCTGTGAAAGCGACACACCGTTGGTTCCGTAGACCCCGATCGTCAACGTTTCGCGCCGACCATGGAACCGGTAGTCGTAGCGGAAACTGACCACCCCGGACGGCAGGACCGCGACGTACATACCGTCACGATCTGCAATCTTGTATGTTTTCTCTTTTGCTTTCAGCTTCTTGATTGCTACGTCGGTCAGCATTGTAGACCTCGGAAAGCGCCGAAACGGTACCCGAAGAGCGTCGCCGATACCGTCATCGCCGATACCGTCAGCCTATGAACTAGATCATTAAAGATCAGTGCTTTGAGGCGGATTTTGGCCGTTCGCTTGGGGCGACGCCTAGCGGGCAAGATTTCAGAGCGCTAACGAGGGCGCGGATGATACCGTCACCGATACCGTCAAATCTTGCCGCTTGACCGCGATAGATGGCGAATGGTGGAAGCAAAAATTGCGAAGCGAAAACAATGCATAAAGTCAGTTCTGTCAATAGAGCGCGATAGACAGAGAATGTTGTGGAATCATTCCCACTCGATCGTGCCGGGCGGCTTGCTGGTCACGTCGTAGACGACGCGGTTGATGCCTTTCACCTCGTTGATGATGCGGGTGGCGGCGCGGCCGAGCACGGTGTGGTCGAACGGGAAATAATCGGCCGTCATGCCGTCGGTCGAGGTCACCGCACGCAACGCGCAGACGCTGTCGTAAGTGCGCGCGTCCCCCATCACCCCCACGCTCTGCACCGGCAGCAGCACCGCGAACGCCTGCCAGATCGTGTCGTAGAGCC
>CAZNMY010000033.1:0-51050 GCA_964574325.1 uncultured Devosia sp.
GGCTGGGTCGCGGGGTGTGGGTTTGGGTGTGGGGCGGGGGGTGGGCTTGAGGTTTTGCTCGTTGCCGCCCCTCACCCCGACCCTCTCCCCATCAGTGATGGGGAGAGGGAGCAAATGCGCCGAGGCTTGATTTCGTGGTCGAAGGACGAGTTGCCCGAGACGTTGCTCGATGGCCGGGTGGCAGCGCTGCAGGCGGCGATGGCCGGCGCGGGGCTCGATGCCGTCGTCGCCTACACGACGCCTGCGCGCGCTGCCGCCGTGTCGTGGCTGGCGGGTTTCGTGCCCTACTGGAACCAGGGCCTGATGGTCGTGCCGCGGCAAGGCCGCCCGATCCTCGTGTCGGCGCTGTCGAATCGCGTCAACGGCTGGATGCGCCGCAACGCGCACGTGGCCGACGTGATGAACTCCCCGCGCATCGGCAGCGAGGCCGGCAAGTTCCTGGCAGCGCACGCGGGGAAAGGCACCGTCGGCGTCGTCGATCTGCCCCATCTCCCCGCAGCCGTGATCGACGACATCGCCGCTGAAGGCCACGCGATAGCGGACGCTTCTGCCGTGTTCCGCGCGGTTCGCGTCATCGCCGACCCCGCCGACATCGCCCTGCACGAGCGCGCCGCGGCCATTGCCAGAAGCGCCCTCGCCGCCTGCGATCCGCGCGAGCGCGATGCCTCACGCCTCGTATCCCGCATCGATGGCGAAGCGCGCAGGCTGGGCGCCGAGGAGGTCTATCCGGCTGTCGCCGCCGATCTGACCAAGGGCCTGGGAATGATCCGGCTGGAAAAGGCATCGGAGCTCGGCGACATCTCGGCGATCCGCATCTCCGTTGCCTACAAGAGCGCCTGGGTCCGGCTGACGAGAACGCTTGCCCGCGACGAGACGATACGCCAGCAGCTCGAGAGCGCGGAGAATGCCTTCGCGGAGCAGGTCGCGACGCTTCCCGATACGTCGGCCCTGGCCAAGAACGCGTCCTGGCTCGTCGAGGGTACGCGCACCGCGCTGCCACTCGAGCCGCTCGCGGGCTCGATGATCGACGAGGGCGAAACGATCCTTCCCGGCAGCATCGTTTCGGTTTCGGCCACGCTGGATGTCGGCGGCGCCCCGATCATGGTCGGCGCCCCGTTCCTCGTCGGCTCGCCGACGCGGCTTCTTTGATCCGATCGGACGGAGATATCTACGGCATCGGGGGGAAGCGGTCGAACGACGGCAGCTCGTGCGCCCGCTCCATCCACGCGATCCGCTCGGCCACCTGGATGTGCGCCTGGGCGGGAACCGCCGCCGGGTCGTCATAGGTCGCGCTCTGGATATCGATGATCCCAGGCAGGTACTTCTCGTTGATGTAGAACAGACCCGTGCCGCAGTCGGGGCAGAAGTGCCGGCGGCCATCCGCCGAAGACGAATAGACCTTGGGCGTGCCTTGCGTGAGCGTCATGGCGCCGGTCGGATACATCGTCCAGCCGACCATCGGTGCCCCGGCGTGTCGCCGGCAGTCCCGGCAGTGGCACAGCGCATGGTTCATCGCTTCGCCTTCGACGCGATACCGGATCGCGCCGCAATGGCATCCGCCTTCGAGCATGTTCGCCTCCATTCGACGGCCGGGGTCTCCCGGGGTCGACGAAGCGTCACCCTATCAGCCCACGCCGACGATGAGTACCGTCCCGTTGATACCGGTGACCTTGGCGCGGGCGCCTTCCGGCATATCGGGTCCCTCTGCGGTCCACACTGTATCGCCGACCTGCACCTTGCCACGACCGCGCTGGATAGCCTCGGCCACGGTGACGGTGCGGCCGACGTACTGCTGTCCGCGATCGTTGAGATTGGGCGCATCGGTTTTCATCGACTGCGGTGCCCAATAGCGCCGCGCGATCAGGATGAGTCCGATCGACAGGATCGCAAACACCACCATCTGCACCGGCAGCGACAAGGGCATCGCAAGCACGATGCCACCCATCAGGACGGCCGCCATGCCGAACCACATGAAGTGCACGCCCGGAATAATGGTCTCGAGCAGCCCCATGGCCGCCGCGATGATGAACCAGTTCCAGGCGCCGAGCTCCAGGAAGAAGTCGATAACGGGTTTCATGTTCCCCTCCTCAACTACGCGGCACGCCGCCGGATGATGCCCCGGCACGGCCGGCCGGTGCAGCAGCGCCACCGGCGCTCGGCCCGAACGCTTCGCTGGTGATCTGGGCGAGACCCGCGAGCGATCCGATCACGGAGGATGCCTCGAGCGGCATCATGATGATCTTGGCGTTCGGCGCCTTGGCCAGACCTTCGAGCGCCTTCACGTAGTTGTTGGCCACGAAGTAGTTGATCGCCTGCACGTTGCCCTGGGCGATGGCTTCCGAGACCATGCGGGTGGCGTTGGCTTCGGCTTCCGCGAACCGCTCGCGCGCTTCTGCCTCGCGGAACGCGGCTTCCTTCTTGCCTTCGGCGGCGAGCACCACGGCCTGCTTCTCGCCTTCGGCCTTGAGGATCGCCGCCTGCCGCAGTCCCTCCGATTCCAGGATCTGCGCACGCTTGTCGCGTTCCGCCTTCATCTGGCGGGCCATGCTGTCGACGAGATCGCGCGGCGGCGCGATGTCCTTGATCTCGATGCGCGTGACCTTCACACCCCACGACTCCGTGGCTGCATCGATGATCCCGAGCAGCTTGGCGTTGATCTTGTCGCGGTTGGAGAGCAACTCGTCGAGGACCATCGAGCCCATGACGGTGCGGATGTTCGTCATCACGATGTTGACGATCGAGTTGTCGAGGTTCTCGACCTCGTAGGCGGCCTTCGCGGCGTTGAGCACCTGATAGAAGCAGACGCCGTCGACCTTCACCATCGCGTTGTCGAGCGTGATGACATCCTGCGAGGGAATGTCCATCACCTGCTCTTTCATGTTGATGCGATGGCCGATGTGCTGGATGACCGGCGTCAACAGGTGCAGGCCGGGCTGCAGCGTCTTTTCGTAACGGCCGAAGTTCTCGACCGTGTAGGTGAAACCTTGCGGCACGATTTTCACGCAGGACCACGCGACCCAGATCGCGAACAGGATCAACACGATCCCGAAAACTCCGAACCCACCGACTGTTTGCATATCCATCGGAATAACTCCGCCTAATGCTGATCGAATCTATATGGGCAGCTCTGATCGAGTTATGAGATCGAATACGAGAATATTGTGTTAAATGATTGTGGCGGATGGAAGAAATTTGGGACGCATGGTTTTTTCCGATTGCCCAGACGTTTCCGCGGTTGCTGACGAGCCGAGGAAGTCGTCAGCTGATGTATTCTCTGCTCGCATTCCCGGGCGAGCAGCCGGCGGACGCCAGCCCGGCGATTGCGGGACCCGGTTCTACCCGTCGATGGGGAGGACCGGCTCTCGGCTAACGCCTCGGCCAGGGAAGCGACAGGCTGATGGTGGCCTGTCGAAACGGTTCGGCGATGCGCAAGTGCCGAAATCTCAGCGCTGCCGTCATGGTCCGAGTTGGTCGGACCATCCACGTCACCGATGAAATGTGCAGTCTGCCATGTCCGTGTCGTGGGCGGTCCGCCTTCGCGGACCGTGACGACGTGCAGGGGAGAACGCTTGAGCACCTCGCCGGGGGCGACGGATCAGATGCAACTGCTTCAAGTCGCAAAAGTCGGGCGGTCTGGACGGTGTCCCTCCAGCGGGCTTTGGGGTTGGCCCCAATCGCAGCCTCGCCGCGAAATGAACGAAATCGCGGGGAAAGCGGGCTTCCCACCGCTCCCTGCGAACTGAAGCATCTGGAGCGGATGCCAGATAAGCGAGAAAGCCCGCAGCGCCAGGTCTGCCGGCGCGCGGGACTTCGGATGCACTCTTCGAAGAGAACCAGGTAGGCGGAAGTCACCCTTCCGGGCAAAGCTCGAACGCTTTGTCGAGCGCGGCATTGGATGTGGAAAACTCGCCGACCTTCTGTCCGCCCTTGGCGTAGGCCGAGACGTAGGCCTCGATCTCGCGGGCTTCCTGCCCTTCGTTCACGTCGAGTACGGTGAAGTTCGTGAACTGGTCGCCGCTCGCGCGGATGATAACGGCCTTCTGCCCGCCGTAACTCGCCGTGAACACGCGGCACTTCGACTGCGACGCAGGCTCGCTCGGCGGCGGCGCGGTCTTGGGCAGCGCGACCGTCGTTACGGCGGCAGCGCCTTGGCCCTTGTTCAAGGGGGGCTTGGCTGCGGCCGCGGCGGAAGCCGTCTGGTAGGTCGACGACTTCCGGGGCTTGGTCTCGGCCGCAGAGGCCGATGCGCCCGGAGTTGTTGCCGCTGGCTCGTCCGGCTTGGCGTCGGCAGCCCGGCCGTTCAGGGCGTTGTCGTTCAGGACCGTGATGCCTGCCGTCGGCGCGTTTTCGCCGGCATAAGGCTTGGCCGGCACGATCGCATTACCACCGAGTGACGAGCGGCTCGAGCCGCCTTCGCTGCGCGCCCGCTCCATCGCCTGGCGGGCAAGCTCGGTTCCGATCGACTTGTCCTGCTTCGGCTCGGGCTTGGCTGCAGCGACCTTCACCGCGAAATTTCCGCCGGCGCGCGCTTCCTGAACCAATTCGGGCTTCGGATCGGGCTTGCCGCAGAAGTCGTCGTGGAAGCTGCTGCGGAAGCTGTCGACGTTGCTGGCGTAACCGCGGCTGCCGGGCGCCCACTTGGAGGCCAGATCCGAGAACGTGATCGGCCGCTTGAAGCCCTTCTGCCAGGATGTCAGTACACCCCATTCCTGCACTTTGCGCGTCCGCTCGGCGACGGGCTCGTCGACCCGAGCGCCGGAATACATCACGAGATGCTGCAGGTGCGCCTTCACGCCTTCCTCGACGGAAGGGAAAGATTCTCCCGGCTCGCCTTTACCCGTGGCGCCGAGACCCGCGAAATTGTTCTGCCGGTGCTTCACGTCGCCCGGCCGCTTGCCGTCGCGCGTGTAGCTGAGGCTGCCCGTTTCCAGCATCATCTGATAGAACGCGTAGTCCCAGCGCAGCCCCATCTGCTCGCCGTGCCGCATGTAGGCGGTGGCTATACCCGCGAAGCGCGGATCGAGCTTGGGATTGCGCTCGGCGAGAAACGCCATCAGCCGGCCGGGCGTCACGCACTGCGGCACGGCGTTGGCGCCGCCGGCCTTGATCGCGGGAAGCGATGCCGCTCCGGCGGTTCCTGCAGATACGATCAGAATCGAAGATGTGGCGGCGCAAATCAGGCTACGCTTCATGACAAAATCCGCGCTCGTTGCAACGCCTGCACGGGACCCCCCGTTCGAGGCATGATTGAATTTGCGACTTGTTAACGATGTCTACCCAACCTGGGTTAACAAGCGGTTACCAAGCGGCTCCCGAAATGCCCTCTGCGAGCAGGTATCCCCGCGAATCGCGGCATGAGTGGGGGCTTGGTGGGGAGGAAATGTGGCGCGCGGCTTCAGCGCCGAGCGCGATGAATCTCGATCCCGACGGCGCGGCACGCGATCAGGATGTCCGGTTTCGCGATGCGGACCTTCACGGCGGTGACGTGGGCATGCTCGAGGCAGCTCTCCGCGATCCGTTCTGCGAGCGTTTCCAGCAGGTTGAAATGCCGGCTCTCGACGGTCGCGCGCACCGCGGTGATCGCGTGATCGTAGTCGTAGACGTCGTCGAGCTGGTCGGAGACGCCGTCGTAGTGGTCGAGCACATCGAGCTCGAGCGATACGACGATCCGCTGCTCGTAGCGGCGCTCGTGCTCGTACACGCCGACGCTGCCGATCAACTCGTAGCCTTCGACCAGCACCCGCCTCGTGCCGATGGCGCCGGCAGCGGACATCGCTTGGATGGAAGCAGTCATGCAGCGCTCCTTGGCATCGCCGTGTCGCGGAAACATCTCGTCATCGCCGCGCCTCGATCCGACATCCCACGGCCGCTACGTCCGGGAATACGTCGGGTTTGGCCGTCTCGACGACGGCGCGCACGATTTCCCGGCGCGAAGCCAGGACGAGCATCACGCCTTGCGCGAGCGTCTCCTGCAGCTCGAAGTGCCGGCTTTCGACGAGGCGCAGGACCTCGGCCCGAACCCAGTCGTAGTCGAAGGTCTCGACGATGTCGTCCCGCCCCGGGAACCGCGATGGCTCGATGTCGATTTCGATCGTTATCGCAAGGCGTTGTGGCGCCGACCGTTCGAAGTCGTGGATGCCGATCCGGGCCAGGACCTCGAAGCCGCGCAGGAACAGGGTGAAGCGCCCGATTTTCATGTCGTTCATGTCGAACCCGGCTCGATGAACGCGACGTCGCGGCCCGGATTGGCCAGCGCGAGGCCGCCGTCGATGGTGATGATCGTGCCCGTCATGGCCGGCGATCCCGCGATCAGGCGGACAGCCGCCGCGATCTCTTCGGGGGAGCAGCCCCGTTTCAGAGGATTGAGGCGATGCGCAGCAGCGAACTCCGCTTCAGTCTGCGACCCGCTCGGCAGCGTGATGCCCGGTGCTACGCCGTTGACCCTCACCCGGGGCGCCAGAGCCAGCGCCAGCATCCTTGTTGCGCCCAGTGCCGCGAATTTCGAGATCCCATAGGAGAAATAATCCGGATTGGGGGCAAACACCCTGTTGTCGAGGATCATCACGACAGCGCCGGCACGGTCCTCCGGCAGCTTCTGCGCAAAGGCCTGCGTGATGAGGATCGGCGCTACGGCGTTGACCCCGAACGCGGCGTGCAGCGCCTCGGCCGAGGTGGTGCCGGCGTCGTCCAGCGCAAAGCTCGAGGCGTTGTTGACGACGAGTTCCAGCCCCGGCGCGACGTCGAACGCCCGCTCGACCAGACGAGCCGCCTCTTCCGGCCGCGCAAGATCGCCGTCGACGATGCTGGCGCCGCCGCCGGCCGAAACGATCTCGCTCAGCAATGCTTCTGCCTGTTCCCGCGACCGGTGGTAGTGGAGCACGACGTGCCAGCCATGGTCGGCGAGGTCCCGTGCGACCGCCCCTCCGATCCGCCTTCCGGCACCTGTAATCAGTGCGGCCTTCATCGAATGGCTCGCGTCCCGGGTCCTGTTGTGCTGCGAAGTCGGCGGGACGATCGTGTGCCACGCCGGTACCCACAACACAATACGGCGTCGAGGCCCTTCGGACCTGCCGATAAATTGAGCAACGGATCGAATTCCGGGCACGCCGAAGGTTTCTGTCTGCCATCGAACAAGGCGCGGAATGCACGAAATCTGACCAATTCAATCAGATAGTTGCGTGCCGGATACAGGTAGCCGCGGCGCTGGCTGAAACAGGCAGAAAACCATTGTTTTCCTCACCGATCACAGGCCAATTCGCTGCAGATGAATCGCGTTCGGAGATTCGCCGACACGAAGCGTTGCAGGCGCCGGGATGGCGTTGATCGAAGGGGCAATGAGGGGCACCATATGATGCGTTCGATTACCAACACTGTTTTCGCGGCTGTCGCTGCGACCGCGTTCGCGGGCGGCGCGCTCGCCGACGGCATGCCGGCGGGTAGCATGAAGGATGCGCCGAAGGCTGCCGAGGGGCGGACGTTCGCCTATTCGTGGAATCTCGGCGTGACGTCGGACTACATCTTCCGCGGCATCTCGCAGAACAGGCGTGATCCGGCTGCCCAGGGCGGCGTCGACATGACGTATGGCATCTTCTACGCCGGCGTCTGGGGCAGCGACATCAACTTCGGCCGCAACGGTGATGGTACCGCCGTCGGCAACGTCGAGGTGGACGTCTACGCCGGCATCAAGCCGGTTCTCGGACCGGTGACCTTCGATCTCGGCGTCATCAGCTACAACTACCTCGGCGGCAAGGACAAGGGGCCTCGGTTCAATCAGGCCCGCGAGCAGGACTTCGTGGAACTGAAGGCCGGCGCCAGCGCCACCTTCATCCCGAAACTGACGACGGGTGTCACGGTGTTCTACTCGCCCAGCTTCCAGCAGGGCCAGGGTTCCGTGACGACGGTCGAAGGTACGATTGCTTATGAGCTGCCCGCAGTGATGAAGATCGTTCCGACGATCGGCGGTACGATCGGCGGCCAGTTCGGCGATGCAGGCAGCATCGACAAGCCCTACGTCTTCGCCAACGGCAAGGACAGCTACACCTACTGGAACGCCGGCTTGGCGCTTGCGATCGACAAGCTCACGCTCGACTTCCGCTACTGGGATACCAGCATCCCCAACAGCAACCTCGCACTCGGCTCCACGAACTTCTGCAACCAGGATCTGTTCGGTTGCGATGGCCGGTTCGTAGCCTCGGCGAAGGTCACTTTCTGATCGGGCGGGCCCAGAACTTCGTTCTGGCTCTCGGAGGGGGCGCGGCGGAAACGCTGCGCCCCTTCGCCGTTTTGGGGGGAGGAGGCACGCGGTTCCGTTGCCTGGTGCTGATCCGGATTTTACCGGTTCCCTCCCAATTCGCACCACGCGCGACACAATTTCCGTATAGTGACCGGATGCTGTCGCGCCGCGTCGGAGCGGTGCGGTCACCCGAGGCGGTCCCGAAGCCGCCACCGGCTCACGGCTCAATGCACCGAAAGGTAAGACCATCGGCAGGTCGAACCGTTCGAGGCAGGGTATAAGGTGACGGTTCAGATGCCGGCGATTCGGCGCAACAACCCGGGCGGCACGGACCGCTGATGTCATGACCCAACGACCGCCTCGACGTCCCAACACCCCGCAACCGCCGGATCTGGCGACCTACCGCCCCTACGAGGAGCGGCAGGGCGGCGCGCCACCGCCGATCGAGCAGCGCTTCCGACCGCCTGTCGATACGATGCCGCGTGGTCCCGCCCGCAGGTCTCCCGCTCGCCGCGGACGCAGTTGGCTCCGCATCGGCGCCTGGACGATCGGAGGCCTGGCCTTGCTGACCGTCGCTGGCGCCGCAGCTCTCGTGGCGTTTGCCCCTGTCGGCCTGATCCGCGATCAGATCGTGCGCGAGGTCGAGGTCCGCACCGGCCGCAGTCTGGTGATATCGGGGCGCACCTCGCTGGCGCTGTTCCCCTCGTTCGGAATGACCATGGGCGATGTCTCGCTGTCGTCGCCGCCGGGCATGGGCGGACCGGCCTTCGTCAAGATGAAGCAACTCGACATTCGCGTGCCGTTGTTGCCGCTGTTGAGCCGACAGGTTTCGGTCGAGCGCCTGGTGCTGACCGAGCCGGTATTCGAGCTGCGCGTCGATTCCCGTGGCCGTCGAAACTGGGATTTCGCCGAGTTCACGAGCCGCCCCACGATCATGGTGGCGCAAGCGCCGAAGTCCGCGACGGGCGCCGGCAAGTCGCCAGCCGATCTTCCGCCGGAGTTGCAGGATTTCCTCCGCAATTCGACGAAGGCGGACGGCACGGGCCAGACCTCCGCGCCCGCAGCGGGTTCAGGAGACGGTTCCCGGCGCGCCTCGATCCCCGAGGTCGTTCTGGGCGACGTCAGTATCGCCAACGGCACCGTGCGCTACCGCGACGAGCGGGGCGGCATCTCGGAAGAGATCCGCGCCATCAATGCAAGCCTCTCGGGAAAGTCGCTCGCCCTCCCCATCGAGGCCAAGGGCGACCTGCAGGTGCGTGGCGACAAGGTGTCTTTCGACGGCCGGATCGGCTCGCCGAAGGCCCTGCTGGAGCAGCGGTCTTCGCGGGTCACGCTGTCGATCGCCTCGCCACGCGTGACGAGCCGCTATGACGGCTCGCTTACCCTGGTGAAGACCGCTCAGCTCGACGGCAATATCAGGCTCGACACGCCGTCCGTGCGAGCGCTCGCCGATTGGCTCGGCGCGAAGATCCGGCCCGGTCCGGGTCTCGGCGCCTTCCAGCTCGAAGGCGATCTCAAGGCAGGCGGCACGACGGTCGATCTGTCCAACGCCAAGGTGCGTCTCGACGCCATCACCGGCACCGGCGGCGTGAAAGTCGATACCGCCTCCGGCCGCCCGAACGTCAAAGCCAACCTGCGGCTGGGTGCTGTCGACGTGAACCCGTACCTGGGGGATGCCACCGACAGCCAGCCGGCGGCGGCGACGCGCCCGGCCTCCGGCCCGGCTCCCGCTCCCCAGGGCACTCCCGCGCAAGTCGCGCCTCCGCATGGGGCTGGCTCGCAGTCCAAAGGGCCGCAAGTGAGAGGCTTCGCCAGCCGCACCGGCTGGAGCGACGCTCCGATCGACCTTTCCGCGTTTGCCCTCCTGGACGCCGACGTGCGCCTGTCCCTCGCCGGCCTGCTGTTCAGGGACGTGAAGATCGGGGCGACACAGCTCTCCGCGGTTCTCGCGAAACGCGTGTTGCGCGCCTCGATCGACGACGTCCGCCTGTACGACGGCCAAGGCCGCGGCATCGTCACCATCGAGCCCTCGGCGCAAACCGCATCGATCGCCGCCAACCTCACCCTCACCGGTGTCTCGGGTCTTCCCGTTCTCGAGGACGCGGCCGGTTTCGACTGGGTCGACGGCAAGGCCCGCATAAATCTGGCTTTGGCCGGAGCAGGACCGACCGAGCGCGCGATCGTCGAAAGCCTCAACGGCAAGGCTGACTTCGTGTTCACCAACGGCGCCATCGTCGGCTACAACCTGTCGCAGATGATCAAGAACCTTTCGCAGGGCAAGATCGGCGGCTTCAAGCGCAACCCCGCCGAACGAACCGAGTTCAGCGAGGCCGGGGCGTCGTTCGTCATCACGAAGGGCGTCGCGGAGACGAAGGATCTCCGCGCGTCGAGTTCGGTCGTGAGGGTCGCTGGTGCCGGCACGATCAATCTGGGCCAGCGACAGCTCGATATGGTGGTCCGACCCAGGCTCGGTGGTGCGCCCGCCGCGGGGACGGCCCCAGCGGGTGATCTTTCGGGGATCGAGCTTCCGATCAGGATCAAGGGCTCGTGGGAGCGCCCGCAGGTCGCCCCGGACGTCGACGGCTTGTTGAAGAACCCCAATCAGGCCGTCGATACCATCCGGGAGATCGGTCGGCAGCTTCAACAGGGCAAGACCGGCGGCCTCAACAATCTGATCGAGCAGTTCCGACGGAGATGAGCCTGCGAATCGCGAATGAGACGGCTACGGATCACCGGCGCGGATCGGAGCCCGGCAGGTCGCCGGAAACCCCCGCCGGGGCTGGATTCCGGCACCGGACGGCCACTATGCACAGCATCGTTAAGCCTGCATGAAACGATGCAGAATATTTTTGCCCCTCGATTGGATTTTTCACTTGCGTGACAGGGGCATCTGCCTCATATGCCGACGTGCCGTTCGTCCACCTGCCCTCAAGGTCAAGGACATGATCCCCAAACCCCCAAGGTAAGGAGCGGACGGGTCACTTTCTGTCTACTGGTTGGGGAGGGTCTTATGGCCTATCAAGACGCCCTCTTCCAATTGGGGATGGACTTGACTCGTTCAAGCACCGCCCAAGAGGAAGATGTAGTTGCGTGCGACGCACGCACTGTCGTGTCGAAATCCGAGATCAGTCTGCCCCGGCAGTCTGCGGAAATCGGCAGGTTTCAGGATCGGATGGGTTCCGGCATCGCCGGCAGCCATCTCGTAATAGACTTGTTCGGATCGCTCAGGTTGGACGATACCGATCATATCGAGCGGACACTCGGGCGCTGTGCCAATCTGGCCGGCGCGCAGGTTCGCCACGTGCACCTGAATACGGGTACGCCCTCTGAAGGCGTCTCCGGTTTCGCCGCGTTGAACGGCGGACACATCTCGATCCACACTCACCCGGAAACCGGCAGTGCCGCCCTCGACATCTTCGTTCGAGGCGACATCAAATCCGGCCGCACGGTCGAGATGCTCGAGAAGGCCTTTTCGGCGTCCCGCGTCGTCGTCCGCGAGCATACCCGCGGTGACGAGCAGGCGCTGGCTCAGGCGTCGCTGGCGATGCGGGCTTCTCCGCGCAGCCGGACCAAGGTGCGCAAGGCGGCCTGATCGGGCTCGCTTCTGTTCGACTGATCGGGCTCCGCGTCACCGCGGGGCCCGTTTGCGTGTGTGCCGCATTGCTGCCGGACTTGCAGCGTCGTTGCGAACGGTGGCAGTGATTCCAACCAACTCGTCCCGTCCCGGCTGGTATGGTCCACACGAGGAGCCCGATCATGTCAGGCAAGCCGACCGCCCCCGCTACCGGCGACAACCAGTCGAGCCCGCTGGTGGACGTGAACCTGTTCACGATCGACGCGGCCCTCCAGGATGCGATCAAGCGCGAGGGTGGCCAGTCCGCACTGCCGCAGTTGACGGCCTTCGGCGCGCTGTGCGGCAGCGCCGACGCGATCGAACATGGTCGCCTCGCCAACGACAATCCTCCCCACCTCAGGATGTTCGACGCCAAGGGGCGGCGTCTCGATCGGGTCGAGTTCCATCCTTCCTGGCATTGGCTGATGTCGGCCAGCGCCGACGAGGGCCTGCACTTCGGCGCGTGGGGCCATCTCGATGGCGAAAGTCCGCGCCGCCCGGGCGCCAACGTGGAGCGCGCCGGGGCCTTCTTCATGGCCGCCCAGATGGAAGCCGGACATTGCTGCCCGATCACGATGACCAATGCGTCGATCCCCGTCATCGCCCAGTGCGAGGGCCTCGCGGCGGAGTGGCTGCCCAAGCTCACGCGGCGCCAGTACGACCAGCGCTTTCTGCCGCTGTCGAAGAAGTCCGCCGCCACCGTCGGGATGGGCATGACCGAGCGGCAGGGCGGAACGGATGTCCGCGCGGCGACGTCGACGGCGGTTCCCGATGGCGAGCGCGGCGCTGGTCGAGCTTACCGCATCACCGGCCACAAGTGGTTCATGTCCGCGCCGATGTGCGACGCGTTCCTCGTGCTGGCCCAAACGGCGGGCGGGCCGTCGAATGAAGGTCTGAAGGAAGGACTCTCGTGCTTCCTCGTGCCGCGCTTCCGCCCTGACGACACGGTCAACGCGATCCACTTCCAGCGCCTCAAGGACAAGCTCGGCAATCGCTCCAACGCGTCGAGCGAAGTGGAGTTCGCGGACGCCCACGGCGTGCTCGTGGGGGAAGAGGGGCGCGGCGTCGCCACCATCATCGAGATGGTCACCCACACGCGCTTGGATTGCGCCGTCGCATCCGCCGCCCTGATGCGGCGGGCGGTAGCCGAAGCCTTGCACCACGCGCGCCAGCGCAACGTGTTCGGCCGCCCGCTCGACGGCTTTCCGATCATGTCGGGCGTGCTCGCCGACCTCGTTCTCGAAGTCGAAGCGGCGACCGCGCTCTCGTTTCGATTGGCCCGCAGCTTCGATCGTGCCTCCGACAGCCGGGCAGCGGCCTGGCGCCGGCTGATGACGCCGGTCACCAAATACTGGGTGTGCAAGGTCGCCGCTCCCGTCATCGCCGAGGCGATGGAGTGCATGGGCGGCAACGGCTACGTCGAGGAAGGAGGCATGCCCCGGCTCTACCGCGAGGCGCCCGTCAACAGCATCTGGGAAGGCTCGGGCAACGTCATGGCGATGGACGTTCTGCGTGTGCTGGAAAAAGAGCCCGACGCGGTAGAGACCGTGCTCGACGACCTCGCCGCCGCAGCCGGCGACGACCCCCACCTGAAGGCGGCACTGCAGCGCGTCCGCACCATGTTGCACGAACCGCGCCTGATCGAGATGCGCGCCCGCGCCCTGCTCGAAAGCCTCGCGTTGACGGCCGCGGCCTGTATCATTCGCGCCCATGCGCCGCAGGCCGTCGGCGATGCCTTCATCGCCGCGCGGTTGTCGGGCGTGCCGCGCTTCACCTACGGCCAGGGCCTGGAATGGTCCGACACCAAGGCGATCCTCGGTCGCGCGCTACCCGAGTAGAGTCCCCTATCAGGACAACCGGGCCTCCTTGAAGGACACGAGCTTGCGCTGCGTCTCATCCCACAGTTTCAGCCGCAGGCATCCCAGGCTCTCGATCAGCGTGATCTTCTTGACGTTCTGCAGATCGGGATGGTCGCGCAGAACCTGGCCCAGCCGGTAATAGGGAATGCGGCTGTAGAGGTGGTGCACGTGATGCACGCCGATGTTGGCCGTGAGCCAGCGCAGCGGCTGAGGCAGCTCATAGTGGGAGCTGCCCTGCAGGGCGGCTTCGTGCACGTTCCACGCCGGATCGGTATCCCACGACGTGTTCTCGAACTGATGCTGGATGTAGAACAGCCAGACGCCGATCGAAGAGGCCAGCATCACGATCGGGAGGTGCACGAGGAAGAACGGCTTCACGCCGACCAGCCAGATCATGACGACGGCGAACGCGCCGATGGCGACGTTGGTCGCCATCGCGCTGAGCCAGTACTGCAATCCCTCGCGCATGAACCCGATCGGAAGCCGGTTCTGCAGCAAGAACAAGTATGACGGGCCGATCACGAACAGGACGAGCGGGCTTCTGTAGATGCGGTAGCGCAGCTTTCCGAGCGTCGACAGCGCCTTGTACTCGCTTACCGTGAGCGTATCGATGTCGCCCACACCGCGCTTGGTGAGGTTGCCAGACGAGGCGTGATGGATCGCATGGCTGCGGCGCCACACGTCGTAAGGCGTCAGCGTTACGACACCGATCACGCGCCCGACCCAGTCGTTGGTCGACTTGCGCTTGAAGAACGTTCCATGGCCACAGTCGTGCTGTATGAGGAACATCCGAACAAGGAAGATGGCAGCCGGCACGCTGATCGCGAGGGTCAGCCAGTAGCTGATCGAGAGTGCCGCCCATGCGAGCGCCCAGAGCGCGACGAGCGGCCCGAAGGTGACGCCGATTTCGAGCACGCTGCGCCAGGGGTTCGGCTCACGATAACTCGCGAGAACCTCGAGCCACTCGCGAGCCGAGCGCGAGAGAGTTCCGGGGGTGCTCTCGGCGGGTCTGCTCACTGCCGGTCTGCTCACGGGGAGGGGCGTGCTGGTCAAAGGATGTTCCTGTGGATCGCAAGAATCGCTGGAGGCATTCTCGATTTTTACATGACCCGGCACAGCGATTGCCTAGGTCCCGTTCGTTCTCCCCACGAGTTTAGCAGGCGGTTGATACACGCTTGTGGTCGTCGGACGAGCTTTATGGAGAACTCGCCGCGCAACAGCCACCAGAATCGGCGAATGTTGTTGCTGGCGCGGGATTTCCTGGCCATCACCCATTTGGCTAGCCGCGTCACCCTACCGCACATTTCCGTCGAGATTTGTGATGGAAGTGCTTTTCGTGCATCGCTTTCCGCTTCCTTCGGGTAAGGGAGAATTGTGTTGGAACACGAATTGAAGGCCACGCGATGACCACTGCCATTCCCGATGTCCCGTCTTTCGTACTGGCGAATGCGCGCGTCGCACCGTCGCTGGTCGACGGCGCGATGCTCGGCGCGGTCTCGGACGGTCTCGCCGCCTGCGATATCGTTCTGCATGACGGACGCATCGCGGCGATCGTCCCATCCGGCGATGGCATCGAGGGAGCGCAAGGGGCCGCGACGTCGGATCTGCCGCGCATCGAGGTGGGACTGGGCCTCGTGCTGCCGCGCTTCGTCGACGCTCACACGCACCTCGACAAGGGGCACATTCTCCATCGCGCGCCGAACCCCGACGGCACGTTTCTCGGCGCACGCACCACGGTCGCCGCCGACCGCGAGGCGCGCTGGACGGCGAGCGACGTTCGCGCCCGCATGGACTTCGCGCTGCGCTGCGCCTTCGCCCACGGCACTGCCGCCATCCGCACGCACATCGACTCGCTCGGGCCACAGACCGCGATCTCCTGGCCGGTTTTCGACGAGGTCCGTAGCCACTGGAAAGGCCGCATCGAGTTACAGGCGGCCGCCCTCTGCCCGACCGAGCTCGCCGTCGACGATCCCGGGCAATTCCGCAGCATCGTCGCCACCGCCGCGCGCTACGGCGGCTCGATCGGTGGCTTGACGTTCATGGGTACGCGCCCCGGCGAAAAGCTCGATATGGCCCTCGACGCGGTTTGTGCAGCCGCGCACGCCAACGGCCTCGGCCTCGATTTCCACGTCGACGAGAGCGCCTCACTCGATGCGCTGACGCTCGAGGCTGTCGCCCGCGCCGTCATTCGCAACCGCTTCCGAGGTCGCGTGATCGCCGGCCACTGCTGCTCGCTGGCGCTGCTGCCCGACGAGGAACGGCGCCGGATCATCGGTCTTCTCGGCGAGGCGGGAATAGCCGTGGTGTCGCTGCCGCAGGTCAATATGTACCTTCAGGATCGCGAGGCCGGCCGCACGCCGCGCTGGCGTGGCGTCGTACCCGCTCACGAGCTTGCAGCCGCCGGCGTGCCGGTCATGGTCGCCTCCGACAACACGCGCGATCCTTTTCACGCCTATGGCGATCTCGATTTCCTCGAGGTGTTTCGCGAGGCGACGCGCATTCTGCACCTCGATCACACCGCGCGGGACTGGACGGGATTGCTGGGCGCCGTGCCGTCGGCGGCGATGGGTTTCGAGACGCCGGGGAAGATCCGCGTCGGCGCACCGGCGGATCTGGTGCTCGTCGGCGCCCGCGATCTCTGGGAGCTGTGCACCCGACCGTGGTCGGACCGCATCGTCCTCGTCGCGGGCCGCAGGATCGACGCCACGCCGCCGCCCTTCAGCGAGCTGGACGGGCTTTGAGGTTCATGCCGATTTCGCCAGCGGGGGGGCCGTCATCCGCGACATCGCCTCGTCGACCGAAAGCACGTCACCGAAGAACATCGCGAACGTGTTGAGCGTCGCTGCGTGCTCCTCGTCGGTGATCGTCGCGTTGGCATCGGAGAGCATCGCTACGCAATAATCGAGCAGCATCGCATCGCGTGCGGTGGATTCGCAGCACACGTTGGTGAGCGTCCCCGCGATCAGCACGGTGTCGACGCCGCGCGCGCGAAGCTGCGTGTCGAGGTTCGACGAGTTCTCGATGAACGCGCTGTATTTGATCTTGGCGGCTCGGATGTCGCCCGGCAGCGCTTCGAGTGAGTGAAACAGCTTGTATCCTTCCGACGCCTCGTCGAGCCCCGCGAGCCGCGCTTCCTGCCGGGCTGGCGTCAGCATGCGCGTCTGAAAATTGCGCCAGTGTTCGAGCACGCCCGTCTTCGTCGTCTGGATCCACGCGATCGTGCCGCCGGCCGCCCGCATGGCCTTCGCCAGACGGTTGATGTTGGGCACGATCTCGCGCGCCATCGGCACCTCGGCTGGAAATCCTTCGGCCACGAAATAGTTCTGCATGTCGACGACGACGAGAGCGGTGCGCGCTGCCTCGATCCGTTCATCGGCGATCGGCCGGCCCATCCGCGACACGACGCGATCTTTCACCTGAGCCGGCATCACGTAGCGGTGCATGTGGACCCCCATGGCGTAGCGCGATTGCGACCACCACTATCGGCCACGACGTCCGGCTTGTCCACGCGGCGCCTCGAGGCTTTTGAACCGCACGAAGCAATTCTCTTGGCCCCCCGGCCGAGCTTCTCCTCCCCCCTCGCGGGGGAGGTGGCGCGTAGCGCCGGAGGGGGGGCACTCCGCGTCGCACAACGTTGGGCGTGTCCTTTTACTTCGCGCGCCGCTCGGCGCTCTTGGCCAGAAACGCCGTTACGGATTCGCGATGCTCGGTGCTGGTGTAGCAGATGCCCTGCGCCTGGCTGCCGCGGCTGAACACGGCTTCCGCCGTCAGCTCGAACGTCTGGTTGAGAATGGTCTTGCCGAGCGCCAGCGCCGTTGGTGAGCCTTGGCTCAATTCGCGCGCCCAGGTCCGCGCCTCGTCGAGCAAAGTCTCCGGCGTGGCGATCCGGTCGGCGATCCCGAGCCGCAAGGCTTCTTCCGCTTCGACCGTGCGCCCGCTGAAGATCAGCTCTTTCGCGCGTGGCAGGCCGACGCGGCGCGGCAGGAAGTACATGCCGCCGCCGTCGGGAATGAGCCCGCGCTTGATGTAGGACCACGCGAACGTCGCAGCCGTGCTCGCCACGACGAAGTCGCAGCACAGCGCAGTGTCGACTCCGAGGCCGGCCGCCGCCCCGTTGACCGCGGCGATCGTCGGCTTGGGCATGGTGTGCAGCAGCATGGCGCAGTGATGCACACGCTGCTGCCGCGACCAGCCGTTGAAGGCGACCTCGCCCTGCGGCGCTTTCAGCCTCTGCTCCATGCCCGCGACGTCGCCGCCCGAGCAGAAGCCCTTCCCATTGCCGGTCAGCACGACCGCGCGAACCTCGCGAGCGGCAGCGACATGCTCCAGCGCCGCGATGAACTCGGCGCGCATTGCGTCGTTCATCGCGTTTCTCTTTTCGGGCCGGTTGAGCGCGATCGTTGCGATTCCGGCATCGACATGAACTTCGACGAGCATCGTCATGGGGGAGGCCTCCGTTTGAAACGACCGCCGCGCGCAGGCGGCGATGTGCTGGACGGAGACTTACACGCGGAGCGCGCCGTATTCATCGGGAAAATTGTGCTTGCCGGCGCGCGGGGAGGGTCCGCTAGCGGACCACCTCGACCGGCATCGAAGCTTCCCGAACGACGCCGCGCTGCACGGGCCGGCGCCATTTCACCATGCGAATTTCACCGCTTTGGCTCTCGACCAGCGCCGTGCAGCTTTCCACCCAGTCCCCGCAATTCAGATATCGTATGCCGTCGATCATCCGGTCGGCCGCGTGATGGATGTGTCCGCACACGATGCCGTCGGTGCCGGCGCGCCGTGCTTCGGATGCCAACGCGACCTCGAACTCGCCGATGAAGTTGACCGCTTGTTTCACGCGCAGTTTGAGATAGCCGGACAGCGACCAGTAGCCGAGCCCCATGTGGCGGCGCACCCAGTTCAGCGGCGTGTTGGTCCACAGCGCGAGCTCGTAGCCGTGATCGCCGAGCAGAGCGAGCCAGCGGGCGTAACGCACGACGACGTCGAACTCGTCGCCGTGCATCACCAGCAGACGCATGCCATCGGCGGTCTCGTGAACGCATTGGCGGACGATTTCGATTCCGCCGAAATGCGAGCCGGCGTAGTCGCGCAATCCCTCGTCGTGATTGCCGGGGATGTAGACGAGCCGTGTACCTTTGCGCACCTTGCGCATGAGCTTCTGCAACACATCGTTGTGGGCCTGTGGCCAGATCGGCCCGCGCTTCACGCGCCAGAAATCTACGATGTCGCCGACGAGGTAGATGGTGTCGGCGTCGTTGTGCTTCAGGAACTCGAGCAGAGCGTCGGCTTGCGATGCCCGCGTTCCCAGATGAATGTCCGAGATGAAGATGGCGCGATGCCGCGTGACGTCTTCGCCTGCCGCGTCGTCTCCGCCCCTGTTCGCCTCACTTCCCGAAACGTCGAGCATATCAGCCTCCGACCCGTCTGCCTCGGACGGACATGCACGGAGTCTCCTGTCATGCGTGTGACAGTGGGCTGGCTGTGGTGAACGACGAGGAGTGCAGCGGCGCGATCAGGGCCAGTGCATCCGACAGGACGACGGGACCCGATTCTGACCCCCCGCTGCCGTGGGGCATCGAGAGTGTCGTGTGCAAATTGAGATGCGTGGCGTCGACGCCGAGATCGCCGGGGCGGAACTTGGCCACGATTGCGTTGAGGTTCCCACCGTCCACCTCTTCACTCGACGAGGCTGCCGCGGCACCATAGGCGCTGACCACGGGGGGCGGCCTGCAAGACGAAAGCGGACCAGATCTGCGCCCAGGCCCGGCCGCATTCGGCCGCAGTCGTCGAGGTGAGAGCCGTCCGCTACGTTGCTGTTACGAGTCATGGCCGACGGCAGCTTGGCCTCGTCGGGTTTGGCAAAAACGAGAACGGCCTGCAGGAGGCTCGACGGCACGTTGTCGGATGAAATTCCGTCGAGTTGGTGAAGTGAGAGATACCACGACACGGTTTCTGAGAGCCGAGCCGATGCGCAAGGGATGCAAGCCGTGTTCGCCACCAAGCGGTCGATATCCGGAATGCACGCATCTGCCGCGTGAATACGGGAAGTCGATTCAGGATCAGCCACTACGCGGCAGGTGGATCGCGAAGCGCGCGCCGCCGAGCCGGGACTTCGTGATTTCGAGACGCCCGCCATGCAACTCTGCGGCTTGACGAACGATCGCAAGCCCGAGCCCAGCGCCATCCGACGTCGTCGAACCCTTGCGGAAAGGCATCTGGACCTCCTCCGCCGTCAATGCGCCGAGGCCCGGACCGGCGTCCTCCACGACAATCGCGGCCGCCTCGGTTACCTCAACTTCGATCGCGGTGCCTGCCGGCGTGTGCTTGATCGCATTGTCGACGAGATTGCGAACGGCCTCGCGCAGGGCGGTCTCATCGGCTTTCACGGCACCGACAAGCCGGCAAGCGAACGTGATCGAGTGGCCGCCCTGATCGGCGAGGCCCTGCATTCGCCCAACGATGTCACAGACGAGATCGCACAACGCGAGCGGCTTCATCGTGGGCTTCTCGATAGCCTCGAGGCGAGACAGTGCCAGAAGCTGATCGACGATGTGGCTCATCGCCCGCACATCGCCTTCCAGCCGCTTGGCGTCCTCATCGGGAAGCTTTCCCAACTCCAGCATCATGATGCTGAGCGGCGTCCTGAGCTCGTGGGAGGCGCGCGCAATGAACAGCCGCTGCGCCGCAACGAGGTCGGTGACCCGGTCGAGGAGGCGGTTGGTGGCGGAGGCGAAGTGAGACGCTTCGGCCGGCAGGTTCGTCACGTCGAGCCGCTCTCCGCGCTCGAGAATCGAGACTTCGTCGGCCCGGTCCGCCGCGCGAACCAACGGACGCAAGGACGAGCGCACGGAAAACGTCGCGACGACGATCGTCAACAACAGCAGCGGCAACAATGGGACGAGGATATCATCGAACACGTCTTGAGCGATGTGACGGAAATAGGTGTTGTCGGGATCGCCGAACGTCGCCAGCTCGACCCATACCGAGCGATTGCCGCGCCGCACATGCAGGCCACCGGCAACGTGCATGCGCTCCTCGTTCGACAATTTCTGCGCCCAGAAATTCTGTCGAGCCGACGTCCCGTCCGCCCAGGGCGACAGAGGCGCGATGCGCCCGAAGTTGTGTGCGGCGATGATACGTCCGTGTCCATCGACCATTCGGAATGCGTAGGCGCTCGCATTCTTGCCGAGGTATTGACCCGGCAACTGAGCGGCGAAATCGCCCGGCGACGGCGTGACGAGGCGCGCCAACCGGTGCGCTTCGCCGCGGACATAGTTGTCGTGGAAATCGGTTTCGTTGAGATAGTCGCGCACGGCGAACACAGCGGACTGCAGCACCATCAGGAGCAGGGCGGCGGAGACAAGTCTGAGCGTAAGAGTACGCACGAGGCTGCGCTGCCTGATCTGCGCGGGCGCACTCATCAGCCGCGTCCCTTCAGGCAATAGCCGACACCGCGCACGGTCTCGATGACGATGTCGGAGCCGGCTTCGCTCAGTGCTCGGCGGGTGCGCGAGACCAGCGCCTCGATGGCATTGGCCGACATATCCCGTCCGAGATCCGACAGGGACGTCTCGATATCTGCTTTCGGAACGAGATTGCCCGGCCGCCTCAGCAACCGCAGAAGCAGCCGGCGCTCGCTCAAGCGCAGCTCGATCGACTGCCCGTTGCAGGTCACGGCGAGCGTCGTCAAATCCATCGACGTATTTCCGATGTCGATGGTCGGCCCGACGACAGCAGCCGGCCGCCTGAGCACGGCCCGCACACGTGCCAGCAACTCGGCGTTGTTGAAGGGCTTCGTCAGGTAGTCGTCGGCGCCGGCGTCGAGGCCTTTGACCCGCTCATCGATGCTGCCGCGTGCCGTGATGATCAGGATCGGCGTCGCCACGGCGGCGAGGCGCAAGCTACGAATGGCATCGAGGCCGTCGCCGTCGGGCAGCCCGAGATCGAGCACGATCAGGTCGTAAGGGGTATCGCGGGCCAGCGACATCAGATCGCCGACCGACGCGGCCACATCCACGCCGAAGCCGGCGGTGTTCAGCACTTCCGCCACCAGTGCCCGCAACCGCGGATTGTCCTCGACGAGCAACAGCCTCATCAAAAAACCGCCGCGCAAAGGGGCAACCGCGCCGACTGCTTTCGCAAACGTAGCATTCGTGCCACTCCCTTGAACAACCTGTGAGTCGACAGTCCGAACGCACGCTCAATACGGCTGTGCGTCAGTTCTTTGTCAGGTTTGTAGCCGAGTTGGTGAATGGCAGCCATGCCTGGGGACAACGTCCGTCCCGCGGCATTCGCCGCAACGGGGCCACACAGGTATGAACTCAATTCGATCGACGAAGCTCTCGCGCCGCGGTTGCGGTACTGCTGACAGCGAACCGTGGCTGCACGCCTCCCGCACCTCCCGCCTTGCCCTCGCATTGTTGGTGGCCACCAGCGTTTCGGGTTGTATGGTCGGCCCGAACTTCGAGGCGCCGCCGGCGCCCCCCGTCGACCATTACCTGCCGGCGAACCTGGGCGTGAGAGAGCCGAGCGCCGCCAATACTCGGCGCACCGACGTGGCGGCTGACTGGTGGAAGGTTCTGGGCTCCAGGCGGCTCAACGGATTGATCGAACTGGGCCTCGTCAACAATGCCGATCTGGCCTCGGCAGAGGCTGCGATTCGGGTGGCGGAAGCCAACGCGCTGGCGCTGCGCGGTGGCTTTTGGCCTACCGTGACGGCCCAATGGGATTCCAGTCGTCAGCAGGTCGCTTCACGGACCCTGTCATCCGACAACTCGGCGGGAAAATCCCTCTTCAGCCTGCATACACCGCAAGTGTCGGTGGGCTATGTCCCCGATGTCTGGGGCGGACGTCATCGGCAAGTCGAGAGCGCATGGGCCGAAGCAGAAGCGAAAGCCATGGAGCGTGAGGCGCGGGCGGTCACGCTGGCGACCAACATTGCGCTGGCAGCGATCCAGCAGGCTTCGTTCGAGGGTCAAATCGAGGTGACGCGCCGGCTGGTCCGGGCCCAGCAGGACTTGCTGAGCATCATACAGCGGCAACAGAGCGCAGGCGCCATCGCGGAAACCGACGTCGCCGTCCAGGCAACCGCGCTGGCTCAGACGAAGCTGCTGCTGCCCCCCCTCGAACGCCAAAGGGACCAACAAGTCAATGTTTTGGCGACTTTGACGGGTAGATTGCCAGCCCAGACGCACAAGGTGACCTTTCAGCTCAACGATTTCCGGTCATCGGGTCAGCTCCCTGTCAGCCTGCCAGCAGATCTTGTGCGACAGAGGCCGGACATCAGGGTCGCCGAGGCAAACCTGAAGGCGGCCAACGCCCAAATTGGTGTCGCCATCGCCAACCGACTGCCGCAGATCACATTGAGCGGCAACGGCGGCAGTACGGCGGATATCGTCGGGCGGCTGTTCTCACCGGGAACGTGGTTCTGGATGATCGCTGGCAGCGCAGTTCAAACTGTATTCGATGGTCGCACGCTCGCCTTCAAGCAGGAGGCGGCGGAGCAAGCATTCGCCCAGCAAACCGCTCAATACAAGGCCGTGGTTCTGACTGCGTTCCAGAACGTCGCCGATGTGCTGGTCGCGATCGAAGCCGACACCAAGGCGATCGTCGCAGCCCGTGAGGCGGAAGCCGCGGCGAGCCGCAGTCTGGACCTCATTCGCCGGCAGCTCGAGCAGGGCCAGATCAGCTTACCCGTGCTGCTCACTGCGCAGCAGGCTTTTCTCCAGACTTCTCTCGCACGCGTGCAGGCGCAGGCGTCGCGCCTCGCAAACAAGGTGGCGCTCTATCACGCGCTCGGCGGTGGCTGGTGGAACCGCGCTCCGATGTCCACCACCGCCGCGTCGCCATACCAGAGCATCGGCCAAGCAGTCGAAACGGTTACAAGATGACAATTCGTAAGGCGCGTTGGTGCGGGATGGCCGGAGGCGCAGTCCTCTGTGTGGCCACCCTGCAGGTGTTCATGATCCCGAAGCCGATTGCCGAGGTGCGTCCAAGCTCCGCTGCCGCCAAGACGGACAAGCTCTCTCTGTCGCAGCATCAGTTGCAGCAGATTTCGATCAGGAAGGTCGAGAGCAGCAGCTTTCCCGCGATCATGGCAGGTGTCGGACAAGTCTCCTTCAACGAAGACAGCATGAGTTCCGTCCTGGCGCCGTTTTCGGGACGGGTGACGCGGATCATCGTCAAGGTCGGCGACGACGTGAAGCGCGGCGATCCGCTGTTCGAGCTGGAAAGTCCCGAAATCGTTCAGGCACAGACCGACTTGATCGCAGCGGTCCACGGCCTGAACAAGGCTCGCTCGCAACTTTCTCTCGCCAAGCGGACTTTCGACCGGCAAAGCGCGCTGCTGGCCGTCAAAGCCGCTTCGCAGCGTGACGCCGACCTCGCGCAGAACGACATGACATCGGCTTCCTCCGACATCAAGACGGCCGAGAGCGCGCTGCGTGCCGTGCGCAACAAGCTCCGGGTCATGGCGGGCCGAAGCGAAGCCGAAATCGCCCGTGTCGAAACCGAGCAACTCATCAATCCCACCATCACCGTCAATGCCCCCATCGGCGGCACCGTTCTGACCCGCAAGATGGGCCCCGGCCAATACGTCCGATCCGATCTCAACGAGCCGCTCTTCCAGATCGCGGATCTGTCGACGATGTGGCTGAAGGCGGCCGTTCCGGAGAACGACATCCCGCACGTGAGGGTCGGGCAGGAAATCGAAGTCCGAGTGGCTGCCCTGCCGGACCGTCTGTTCACTGCCCGCGTATCTGGAATCGGTTCCGCCTCGGAGACGTCGACCCGCCGCATCATCGTGCGCGCCGAACTGCCGAATCCCGACCGCCTCCTGCGCAGCGAGATGTTCGCCTCGTTCAAGATCTTCACCGGCTCGGGAGAACCCGGCCCCGGCGTGCCGAGGGAAGCCGTCATCTGGGATGGGGATACATCGGTCGTCTGGGTGCAAGTGGACAACGGCGTGTTTCAGCGCCGCCGCGTCAAGCTCGGCCGGCACCTGGAAGGTCTCGTGCAAATCAAGGATGGCTTGCGTGCCGGCGATGCCATCGTCGCGCGGGGCGCCATTTTCATCGACAACGAGTGGAAGCAGTAGCCCGCGTTTGAAACGATGGCTCCGACCGCTTCGAAGAGGGCTACCTAGCGAATGTTAAAGAGCCTGATCGCGTTCTGCCTCGTGCGCAGACCGCTCGCACTCATCGGATTCGCTGGGTTCCTCGCTGTCGGCTATTTCGCATTCACCCGGCTCAACATCGAAGCCTACCCCGATCCTGCTCCGCCGATCATCGAGATCATCGCGCAGTGGCCCGGCCAATCGCCGGAAGAGGTCGAGCGCTACGTTACAGTGCCGATCGAGATTGCCCTGTCCAGCGCTCCCGGCCTGAAGTTCAGCCGATCGAACACGGTGTTCGCGCTCAGCTTCGTTCGGCTGCAGTTCGAATACGGCCAGGACTACAATTTCGTTCGACAGCAGGTGATCAATCGCTTGACCGGCCTCACCATGCCGCAAGGCGTCGAGCCGGTGATCTCGCCGGCCGGCGGCATCAGCGAGATCTACCGCTATCAGGTGGTCGGCCCGCCGGGCATGTCGGCGATGGAACTCAAGACGTTGCAGGACTGGGTGGTCGAACGCCGCCTGCGGCTGGTGCCGGGCGTGGCGGACGTGGCGGTGCTCGGGGGCGACACGCGCGAGTATCAGGTCGAAATTCATCCCAATAAGTTGATGGCCTACGGGTTCACCCTGCCGCAGGTCATGACGGCCATTTCGACTTCGAACGAGAACGTCGGCGGCCGCACGATCACGATCGGCGCCCAAGGCGTGAACGTCCGCGGCCTCGGCGTCATCACCTCGCTGGAGGATATCGGCAACATCGTGCTGGTCCAGCGCGGCGGCGTGCCGGTGCTGCTGTCGGATGTTGCGAGCGTCAACATCGGCTCGCGCCCGCGGCTGGGCATGTCGGGACGTGACGGCGTGACGAATACCATCACCGGCATCGTGCTCATGCAGAAGCTCGAGCGCACGATGGATGTCGTCACGCGCGTCAGAGCGGCTGTCGAGAAACTCAACGCGGACGGATCGCTTCCGCCCGGCGTCAAGCTGGAGGCGTTCTACGACCGCGGAGATCTCGTCGCCATCACGATCGATACCGTGATGCACACGCTGATTTTCGGCATCACGCTCATCTTCCTCATTCAGTGGTTGTTTTTGGGCGATCTGAGATGCGCCATCATCGTCGCCGCCACCATTCCGGTTGCCTTGTTCCTGGCGGTGTTGATCACGGTGTGGCGGGGAGAGTCCGCCAACCTGCTGTCGGTCGGAGCAATCGACCTCGGCATCATCGTCGATGCGACGGTCATCATGGTGGAGAACATTCACCGCCGCCTGTCGCACCATGAGCACCTCGACGAAGCCGAGCTCATACCGGGGCTGAACAACAAGCTGCGGCGGATCTATCAGGCAGCGATCGAGGTCGACAAAGCGATCTTCTTCTCCGTCCTCATCACGATTGCCGCGTTCATTCCGCTCTTCACCATGCAGGGCGTCGAGGGGCAGATATTCGGCCCCATGGCGCGCACCTATGCGTATGCGCTGATCGGCGCCGTGCTCGCGACCTTCCTCGTCACGCCGGTGCTGGCAGCCGTCGTCCTGCCGGAGAAGGTGAAGGACGTGGAGACCATCGTCGTTCGCGGAATACGGTGGGTCTATGAGAGGTTGCTGCCGATCGTCATCGGGCACGCGCGGACGACGATGGCTCTGGCCCTCGCCTTCCTCATCGGCTGCAGCGTGCTCGCATCGCGACTGGGCACCGAGTTCCTGCCGAAACTGGAAGAAGGCAACATCTGGATCCGCGCCAGCATGCCACCCACGATCGCGCTCGATGCCGGACTGGATACGGTGACGCGCATCCGCGACATCATCAGGAGCTATCCCGTCGTCAAGACGGTGGTGTCCGAACAAGGGCGCGGCGACGAGGGCACGGACCCGGACGGCTCGTTCGTCGCGGAATTCTTCACGATGCTGAAGCCTTTCGAGGAATGGCCCAAGGGTCTCACGAAAGAGAAGCTCGTGGCCGACATCAGCAAGCGGCTGCAGGCAGATTTCATCGGCATCGATTTCAACTTCTCCCAATACATCCAGGACAACATCGAGGAAGCCATTTCCGGCGTCAAAGGCGAGAACTCGATCAAGATCTTCGGGCCTGATCTCGGCGAGCTCGAACGGCTCTCGAAGGAGGTCAAGGCCCGGATCGCCGAAGTGCCCGGCGTTCGCGATCCCGGCGTATTCAGTCTGCTCGGGCAACCCAATCTTCTCATTCGCATCGACCGGGCGAAGGCCGCGCGCTATGGGCTCACCGTCGGCGACATCAACGCCGTGGTGCAGGCTTCGATCGGTGGAAAAGAAATCACGCGTGTGTACGAGGGCGAGCGGAACTTCGGCCTCAGCGTTCGGCTGGCGCCGGAGTTTCGCGGAAGTCCGGAGGCGATACGATCCATTCCTGTCGCCGTTCCGGTGGGCGAGGGTGGCGGGCCGATGGCGTACATCACGCTCGGCGAATTGGGCACAGTCGGCCTGGAAACGGGTGCTGGATACATCTACCGCGAGAACAGCCAGCGCTTCGTCCCGTTGAAATACTCCGTCCGTGATCGCGACCTCGGCTCGACGGTTGCCGAGGCCCAGACGCACATCGCAAAAACGGTTCCGCTGCCGGCGGGATACAGCATGGTGTGGGCGGGAGAGTTCGGGGCGATGCAGGAAGCGCAGCGACGGCTCCTGATGATCGTGCCCGTCGGCTTGCTGCTGATCCTTCTCATTCTCTACAGTCTGTTCAACTCGGTGCGGGACAGCCTGCTCGCGCTTGCCGCGATCCCGTTCGCCGTGTGCGGCGGCATCCTCGGGCTCTACGTCGCCGGCCTCGCCATGAGCGTGTCGGCGGCGGTCGGCTTCATCTCGCTGTTCGGCGTTTCGGCGATGGACGGGATACTCCTCGTCTCCTACATCCGCGCCAATCTGGCCTTGGGGATGGAGTTGGACCACGCCATCCTCGACGCCGGCCAATCTCGCATGCGGCAGATCTTCATGACGGGACTGTCGGCCTGCATCGGGTTGGTGCCAGCCGCGGTCTCGGAGGCGATCGGAAGCCAGGTTCAACAACCGCTGGCGTGTGTGATCGTCGGTGGCATGTTGCTGTCACCGATCTGCAGCCTGCTCGTCCTGCCCGTGTTCGCGAAGCTGTTCATTCGCGGCGGGAAGCGGTCGCCGAAGGAACAGGCGCTGCCGGAGGCGAGCAATGCGTGAAGTTCCAGCCGCAGCGAACGCCCGGCCGGCTGCCCTTTTGCGGCTCATGGCGAGGACTGTCCCAACAGGGTCGAGACCGCAAGTTCTTGAAAAGATTGGCGACCCCGATAGGATTTGAACCTACGACCCTCAGATTAGGAATTCTACGTGGCGTTGTGCTCGGGAGAGTCCATAATGGTTCCGGAGATTCAGAAACGCACGTAATTACAGCGTTTTAAGCCACCAAAAAGATCTGTTGTCGGAACAACTTAAAGGCGAGAGAGTCCAGGGAAGCCCCGGTTCTAACGCCATGGAAACGCCATGGCGGGGAACTTGCGTGACCTCTAAAGTGGGTGCGTGATCAGATTCGCCCCGACATTAGGGACACACATGCGCCGGTCATCCAACATCGTTCCCGCCAACGTCGAGGCCATCAGAAAGCGCGTCAAGGAAGCCGCCAACCAGTCGCAGGAACAGATAGACTGGCGCGTGGCAGACCGTCCGGGGCTCGTCCTCATCACACGCAAGTCCTCAGGCGCGGCCTCATGGTATTACTTCTTCACGCCCAACCACGCCAAGAAGCAGAGCAAGATGTTGCTCGGCAAGTTTCCAGACGTATCGCTCGCAGATGCAACGCAGGCATTGAGCGAGCTTCGCGTTCGCGTTGCCAAGGGTGAGAACCCCGCCGCGCACAAGAAGGCCGTCAAGGCGTCGTTGACGTTCCGCGAGCTGACTGAGGAATTCGTGGCGTCCGGCGCGATCAGTGCGCGTACCGCACTCACCTACGCATGGGCGCTCAAAGCTGACGCGTTTCCTGCATTCGGTGACAAGCCAGCCGTTGCAGTCACCAGCGACGATATCGCGGGCGTGTGCCGCACGATCCAAGATCGGGGCGCGCTGGTCCAGGCTCGCAACACGAAGGCGGCGATTGGCGGCGTGTTCGCTTGCGGTCGCAGGAAGAACTACGTGAAGACCAACCCCGCGCGTGACGTGAACGTGACTCTTGACGTGCCGTCACAGCGAAGCCGGACGCCGTCTAATGACGAGCTGGCACAGTTGTGGCGCGCGATCGACGGGGCAGAAAACAATTCGTTCGGCGTGCGTGCGATCTTGAAACTGTGCATCCTCACCGGACAACGGCGCTCCGAGGTCGCTGGCGCACGCTGCGACGAACTGCGGACGCTCGCGACCGACACTCCGGTTTGGATCATTGCGGCGTCAACAACAAAAGCGGGGCGCGTGGTCACTGAGGGGCGCATGAAGAACAAGACAGAGCAGCGCGTGTATCTGAGCCGCCAAGCTGCCGCGATTTTTCAAGCCGCGATGCACGAGTGCAGCGACGGGGAATACTTGTTCCCGACTCTCTCACCGACAAGCAAAGGAACCACGCGAACGCCCTACATCAATGGCGAAAGCGTCACGAGGGCGATGACGCGGTTACGCCAGACGCACGGAATCAGGGACGTGACGATTCACGACATGCGCCGCGCGATCGGCAACTTTCTCAAGGACGCGGGCATTGGGAGAGAGGTCCGGGATATGGTGCTCCACCATAAAGATGACAGTGTCGATGGTCGCCATTACTCCCAAGGGGCTCGCATGGAATCTCAATGCCGTGAGGCTTGGCAACTATGGGCAGACCACGTCGAGAAAGTCGTGAGCGCGCCGCAAGGTGTGCGCGAGCTTCCTGTTGGATGATATCGGCGCGCTCACCGTCCGCCACGCTCCCTGTTGACGATCGATGAACGCAATGGCCCTTGCACGCCGCCGCCCGCGTGCCGGGGCCTTTTTCATGCGCACAGTAAATGGGTGGTTGCGGTTTGGGCCGATCTTTTGGCCGATGTTTCGCAGGGTGCGAACAGAAGCGCGCTCATGATGGTTTTGATTGACCTGATGTCAACGGCGCGAGTCTTGACCAGCGTGCGCGCTTGAATCATGATTCTCGCATCAGTCCCCTGAAACCTGATCGAGAGTTCCAACAATGTCCGCGTTTGACAAAGCCTTGCTTGCTCAGTTCCCTGATGAGGGTGAGCCAGAGTTGGCGTTCCTTTTCAATTACACGTTCCCGTGCGGTGTCGAGCTAAACCTCGCCCGCGAAGTTGATGAGACACTTCCGCGCGATCATCTCGACGTGTTGCAGTCAATCGCCGAAGAGATTGAAAACCTACAGTACCGCGCAAAGGTGGTGCGGCAGAACTACGAGCGCATGACGAAACCCCGCGTCGTTTGAAACGGAGTGAATCCGACATGACAAAAGAAGCCATCAACGTCCTTCTCGCGAAGGCGTGTCGCAGCTATCTCGCACGCACGGCTGGTGCGAATGCTGAGACGTTGTCGGATGACGCTGTCATCGGCATGTTTCGCCGCCCGCGTTTAGCCGGGCGTCGGCGAAGCATCGTATCGCGCTCATGTAGCGTTGTCAGATGCCGCCGGTCCACGTGAGGCGATTGTCAACGCTGCTATCGAGTCCGTAGTGCTCCAACACAGCGCGAACGAAAGCGCGCGGGAGGTTGCGTTTCATGGTCGTGCCGTACCACTGGATGGTGCCGTTTCCGAGATTGCGCGCGATCGAGCGCTCTGGGATTTTGTCCAAGTGCTGCTCGCGCACCAATTCGATCAAATACGGCACCGGCTGGAACACCCGATGCCCAGCCGCGCGCTGTTGCTGGCGCGAAACGATACGCGCGTCGAGGTCTTCGGTGGTGAGGCTGGCGGTTGCTGCGATTTCGCTATCGAGGATGGCTTGATAATACTTGTCCATTGTCGTTTTCCTTTTTCTCTGGGGTTGGGTTGGAGTTATCGGAGCGGTTCGGGGTGATCGAGGATTGCGAAGAACGTCTCGACGGCCAGAAAGTTGTGACCCTTAGCCCACGAGACTAAGCCCAACTCTTTGATGGCCTCAGGGAACACTTCGAAGTGATCGTTTGCCTGATCGTGCGGGTCCAGATGATCTACGCCCCAGATCGATAGGAGCCCATTAGTGGTGTCCACAGATAGATTGAATGCTTGGGCAATGTCCTCAGGAGTGAAGCCCGCACAGCGCATGGCTACAAGTACCCGCCCCAGGTCACGACGGTTGTAGTCCGGTCGTAGGTACAGCTCCTTTAGATCCCACGCGAGGTCGAGCACGCATTCCGGCGATTTATCGCGCGGTCTGCGGCGTGGCTTACGTCTCGTCATCGTTCTTGGCGTATGGCACATAATACAGCCTCGTCCAGTTCTTCTAAGATGGGTCCAGGGATGTTCGGAAGATTATGCAGTCCAAACTTGGTCCGCATCACCGGTTCAGGCTTGTCCTCTATCGCGGGCGCGGGCTTCTCTGGTTTTTTCAATTCCGCCCTCAGCGCATCGCCACGCTTTTCGAGGTCGCGCCAGTGTTCAAGCGCCTGCACCACAAGCTGTTCGGTCCAGTTCAAATCTCGCGCGATTTCGACGGCGCTTATCCCGTCTCTGAATTTTCGCAGGACTTCCTCGATATGAAGCTCGGGATTCGCGGGGTACTTGATTCCGTTTTGCGCGATTCTGAGTTTCCTAATGTGCGAATGGTACGTCGAGACTGGGCAGCCCATGTTCTTGGCGGCAGATTGAATATGCCAGCCAGCCGCCAACAGCGCGAATTCCAGCTCGATCACGCGGCCTACGAGGCCCATCCTGGGTCTGCGGTTTGCCATTTAGCGGTCCCACTCTTCGGTGGCGGCCTTACGCGAAAAACGCGGGCGAACATTCTTCGGCGACAGGTCGTTGACCTCGACGCGCGGGCGAAGCGTCGGAACCGCGAAGTCAGCGGGGATATCGCGCACGATCACAGCCGGGGAAAACGTCACGCGCACCGGTGGCGGTAGCGCCACGCGCGAAGGTACGCTGATGCGCCGCGCCGCCGCCCGCGCTTTCGAGCGAGCCTGTGCTGTGCGATCGGACGGTGCGTCGGTCTTTCGGCGTGTCTGGGGTCTACTCATACGCGGCTCACTTTTTTCGATAGTCCCAGCAGCGGTCCCCAAATGCGCGGTTTAGGCGCGCACCCCAGGCGAGAAGACCTGACCCAACCCGCTCGGCACGCGCTCTGTGAATGCCTATAAACAGAGAGCGTGGCGGGACCGCTGCTAAGCTGACATCGCGCCGGAGCGCGAATTCGGTGAAAAGAAAACTCAGACCCCCGCGTTATCGGCACGCGCCAGCGTCATACGTTCCGTTACGCTCAATTTGCCGACCGGCTGCGAGCGGAGATGGCGAAGGTACTGCGCCTCGGATTCCGCGTTCGGGTCTGGCTGCGTCATCTTTTCGCCAACGCGCTGCAAGTCGCCAGCGGTCACGGCGTAGTCGGGCTTGCTCAGAACCAGCGAAGCCTTTCGCAAGCGCTCGTCGTGAGACATGAGCTTCCAGTCCGATTCCGGCTTGGTGGGTAGCGGCGTTGCGGCGGGCTTCGCCTTCGCGTTCTTGCGGTGTTCGACGAGTGCGGCGGGATCGACGGCGGCCAAGCGTTCGTCCGCGCTCATCGCCAGCGTATCGCGGTGGATGTTGATGCGCCGTTCCGCTGGCAGATTCTCGCCGAGAGCTTTGACCATCGCGGCAGTTTGAATGTCGCGTAGTTCGTCGGCTGTGGGGGGCTTGATCGCGAGACGCGGATTTTCGTCGGCTACATCACGAAGGTACGCAGGGACGACCCCCGGCGTTGCGAGGTCGAAGATGTAATTAATGTCTGCCGCATAGAAGCGGGGATGCTTGCTCGCGATCTCGGCGAATGCCTCCACTTGCGCGGGTGTCAGCTCGCGATCCCGAAAGGTTTCGCGGATGTAGGTTTTGATTTCGGCGATGAAGTCGGCGCGTTCCATGCTGCGTTACTCCTACTCTTACAAACTGACTTCGCGATTGCTGAGGTTAGGCGCGAGCTTCGCGACGCTTGCGTTCGTTGATGGCGGACGGGGTGTCGCCACACGTGGGTGGTTCGCCGAGATATTCGTCTTCCGCCGGTAGCTCCAAACCTTCGGCAAGGATTCGCGTGCGGAACCGGTAGGCGAGAACGCGCCGTTCCTCGTTCGTGCATTCGAATGTGTTGGTCCTGTAGTAGGCGGTGGTGTCAGTGCGCATCTCGCGCTGACCTTTTGGCGAGACGATTTCCGCCCACATTTTCATCAAAAGGGCGACGTGCTCCCGGAGCGGCGAACGCTTGAACAGCAGCGGGTCCGCGCGGTGCAGGCCTTCCAACGCTTCGCGCACGATTTGCGCCGCGAGTTCGAAGTCACCATCAGCCAGTGCCGCTGTGTGGCGATCGATCAAACCCACGTTCGCGCGGGCGGCGTCGGTCGCGATGTGGCTCACATGTTCGCGCTCGACGCGGGGGATGCCGTATACGTCAGCGCAAACCTCCCTCGTAGTGGACTCATAAGCGATGGCTCGCGCCGCTTGCTCGGCTTCTAAAACAGACGCACGCATTTTTACTCGCTCCCCTTCTTCGCTTTTTCGATTACTTCCAGCCCCGCCACCAATATTGCCCGCACCACATCACTGCGGCGCATACCGGAACTCCGAGCTAACGCGGAAAGGCGCGTAACGAGACGGGCGTCGAGACGGGTCGTCACGGGCACGTGGCGAAACTTTCGGCCTTTACTGAAGACGACAGGCGCGGCGGGAGCTGTAGACGCTGACATTGTTTCAAACCTAAAACATGAGAGATCTAATAATAATAGTTAAGAATTAGGATTCGGTCAATAGGGTGTACGGTGAAAAAGCGCAGCAAGCTGCTGATGAAAAAGCACGAATCAGGATCGGCACGGGATCGTGTACCTTGCGCGGCACCCTTAACTTGTGTTAATATCTCTCTCGGTGGCGGGCTTTGCGCCCTGACGCTGGCGGGGGTCTCGCTGGCAAAATACCCGGTGGGTATTCGTTAAATGCAGGGTCGCAACTGGCGCGGGCTTTGCGCTGAGCGACAATAATTAGCCTTCTCCCGATCTTTCCCGTTCTGAGCTGGCGCGATCTTGCCGCGCGTCTGTCTCAGGGCGGGAAAGGGAGTCCAGTAATGAGTCAATGGCCCTGAAAAAGCGGGCGTAGGTGAGTATCATGAGCAATCATCGGCGATTGAATAGTGAAACCCGTTCGACGAAACGTCTCGACTGGCGCGCTTTGATAGCGGGGCAAAAGAAGACGCAGAGTGACGAAGGTAATTCGGCGGGTTCCACCGATGCCGCCGATAATTGTCAGGGCAGCCTGACCGCTGATGCCGCGCCAGAGTCGGCCCCCGCGCAACAGATCTACGACGAAGGCCCGCCATTGGATGCCGCTGACTCTGTAGTCGTCGAAGCGCTGCCAGAGACGGTAGCAGCGCCGAGCACGAAGAAGCTCAACGATATCCAAATCACTGACGAGTCCGCTGAGCGCGCGGATATCTTGTCGCGTGAGATCGTGAGCGCCATCGGCGGCGGTCGCAAAGACATGAACTGGTCGAACAAGAAATTCACGGTGGGAGGACTCGTCGGACAGCTGTCCAAGTTCCGGCGCAGTGCGGACAAGGACGGAGCGTGCCTGCTGCAAGGCGAATTGATCTCCAACGGTCAGCGCACGAAAGAACGCCAGTCGAAGCAGCACATCCTCATGCTGGACATCGACGTCGGCATGACGCTCGATGACATCGACGCTGCGCTACAAAAAGAAAACCTGTGGGCGCTCGTGTGGACGACATACTCACACGGCAAATCCACGTCGAGCGTTTTGGAGAAGAAACTCGAAAAGTACCGCAAGGAAGTCGGCGCTGCTGACAGAGACGCAGCGCTGATGGTGCGATACCTGCGCGAGGAGAAAGGCATATACGCGAGCGTCCTCGAAGGTGCGACGAATTTTCGTAGCGGTCCAACCGACGAAGGCAAAGCCTTCTTCATCGACCACCAGCCGCTGCCGAAGTATCGCGTTCTGTTCGTGCTGAGCGAGCCGTTCGACTTCTACAGTGACGGACTGCACACTGACCGCTTCATCGAGTGGCGTGAGCGCTACGCTGGTGTTTCACACACTCTGGGGATACCGTACGACAAGTCATGTACCGACCCTTCACGCCTCATGTACGTGCCAAACCTGCCTGTTGGCGCTGTCGTCACACACGGCACCGGCTATGGCGCGTTCCTGTTCGGCGGCGATCCGCTCGACCTGTCCAAGTTCCCTCGCATCGACGATCGCGGCACGAGACGCGATGACGACAACGCTTTCACAGGTTACGGTGGCGGCGGCGGGGCGGATCAATTCAAATTCGAGCCCCAGACACCCCACCTGAAAAAGTTCCTGGCACTACATGGCGACGACTTCCAGGCCGCAACTTTTTGTGAATCTGTCGATGAAGATAGCGTCAAAAGGCGCGTGACCGAAGATAAGTTAGAGGTCATGTGCCCGAACGTGGACGCACATCAATCCCCCGACGCGCCGGAAGGGTCGCCCTTCTTCGCGACGAACGCCGACGATGGTTCGTGGACGATGTATTGCCAGCATGATTCTTGTAAATCAGATTCGTATGGCGATCGCGCGTGGTTCCTCGACCAGATGTGCGTGCAGCACGGCATCAAGGACGCGATGGCGTTGGTTGAGTATTGCCCATCGCACGTTGAATTGATGCTCATGGCGAAGCATGAGGAAGAAAAGCGCGAGACGCACGAAGCCGACGACGGTCGTGATGCATTGAAGGCGCAGTTCGCTGCGAAACTCGCAGCGATGGTCCCGCCGATCCCTGACGGTGCCGACAAGGATGCAGCACTGGTGCTCGCAAAGTTGACGCATGTTGACGACCAAGGCTTCGTCGATCGAAATGTTGACGAGCTGGCGAAGAAGGCGAAAGTACGGGTAAAGACGATCAACGGCTGGATCAAGGACGAGCACGCACGCATCGCTGACATCGAAGCCGAGGCCAAGGCAGGGATGGGGGAAGACGACGACGATCTAAAAGCCCCCAAAGCGCCGAAAAGTGTCGAGGTCGAAAAGGGTAAGAAGTTCGAAGTCTGGTCCACGTGGCACGTCGATGCGCGCACGTCGCTCGCGCTCAAACGCTTGAAGCATGTCAACGCTGCGGACCCCAAAATCTTCTCGCGACCGGAGGGAACCGTGGTTCGCCGGATCACTCTTGCGGGGGCAGGCGATCGACTGATCTTGGAGCCAATGTCCAACAAGGACGTGTGGGACTGCGAGCTGATGGAGGCGATGACCTTCAATCAAATGAATGAAACAGAGACGAAGATCTACACCGTGTCCGCGTTCCCGGAATGCATCACGCACGCCCGTAGTACATCGCACCGCGACTGGCCCACGATCCGCTACCTGTCCTGCACACCGTTGTTCGGACCGGACGGGCACCTGTACATGTCCAAGGGATATCACGCGAAGATCGAAACTTACATCAACCCCAACTTCGCGTATGAGCCTCCGCCTGAAGAGTTGACACAAGCCGACGTTGACGAAGCGCGCGAATTCATCATGGGCAACGTGCTGCGTGACTTTCCGTTCAGTGACTCGTTCGGTGGCCCCGATCCGCTGCCTGTGAAGCTCGACGAGTTCGAGGAACACACCGACGAGAAGGGCGAGGTGATCCGCATCCGCAAGCCCAACATGAAGCGTGGAAGGAGTTCCAGAGCGCACGCGTTCGCGATGATCTTGGAGCCGCATTTGACAGCCGTTCTCAACGGACATCCGCGCCCCGCGTTCTTGATCAACAAAGCGGCGGCGGGAACGGGCGCGGGCTTCCTCATCGAAGCGGTGCAGCTCATCGCCGAAGGACAGTCCACGCCCGGTCAATCGCTCGGTAAGAAAGAAGAAGAGACAAAGAAAGTCGTGACGGCATCGCTGCTCGCGGGCAGTAACTGGATGATCTTCGACAACATCGAAGAGGGCAGCACCATCGAGAGCGATGATTTCGCAATGGCGTTGACGAGCAACCAGTGGAGGGACCGCATCCTCGGTGGCTCGACAATGGGTCAAGTTCCGAACAACGCTATGTGGGTCTTCGCGGGCAACGATATATCCTTGTCGGAACAGCTGATGCGGCGCGTGCATCCGATCTACATGGACGCCGCCGTCCCGAAGCCTAGCCGCGATCGGGGGCGCGAAATGTTCAAGCACAAGCCGCTCGGGGATTGGGTGAAGCCGAACCGGCCTCAGCTCGTGCGGGCCTGTCACGTGCTCATCCAAAACTGGTTCGACAAGGGTTGCCCGGAGGGCAGTGTGGGCATCAACAGCTTCGATCGCTACACCGCGATCATGGGCGGCGTCTTGGAGGCGGCTGGCGTTGACGGCTACCTCGGCAACCTCGATGCGTATCATGCCAACGGGAAGTCGGACGACAAGACGGTCTGGGACGACATTGCGCAAATGTGGGTCGAAAAAAGCGGGGTTGAGCCCCTGACGACGGCGGAAGTGTGGGCCATGCTCGCAGTCCCAGGGGCGGATCACGAGCTGGTCATCGACCCCTGGCCCGGCGACCGTTTCAAGCGTCAGGAGCGCCAAGAACAGCGGCTCGGTAAGGCGGTTGCGAGGTACCTCGTCAACAAGAACCGCAACGTGATCGTCAACAACGAGAAGAAGGTTGTTTCGTTCGAAGCTGGAAACGATCCGAAATCACGCGCCCGTACGTACCGGCTCGTCTATCGCTGAGGGTCGGGGCGCACTGTTGACGAGTGGCTGGTGCCTGTCAGCGTGACTGACTTGCGGCGTAGACGTTGACGGTTGCTGCTGCATCGCGCGGGCGCGCTCGCGCAGCCTCCCTGGCTGCCCCGAGAGGGTGGGTATCGTTGCATGTCAAACGAAACTACGAAACTATCCGAAACTACGCGATTTTGGATAGTTTCGGGGTTTTTTTCCCGTCGTTACGGGCTTTTAAGGCGGTTGCGAAACTACGAAACTACTTTTCGATGAACTTGACCAATAGGGGGAAAATGATTTTTTTTTTTGTGGGCTCACGCCTGCGGCGGTAGGAAAGTAAAAAAAAAAAGTCCCTCCCGCCACACCTGCGGGGGAGGCGAAAAGTAGTTTCGTAGTTTCGCAAGAGGCAAAAACATCAATGAATTCAGTAGGTTATGTCCGAAACTACGCGATTTTGGATAGTTTCGGATAGTTTCGTAGTTTCGTTTGACGTGCAACTCCAACGGCTAAACCTACGATTTTAGCCCGATCAGGTAGGACCGGGGGACTTTCCTGAATATTTGTTCATAATGCACATACCACCTTCCGCCGCGCGCAATTCGGCATCCGGTTTTATCAGCAACAACCAAAATCGCCGTCCCGGAGCGGGAGTAAGTCGCCGTCAACGCCCATCCCGCCACGTCAACGCAAACAGACCCACCACCACCAGCGCCGCCCCGGCGACCATGTCACCACCATCACACCCGCCTGCCTCACTACCCCGGCACGCCCCAGCCAGCCCGCCAGCCGCTTGTGATGTGACGCCAGTGTATTGGACCCGGCGACCGTGACGCCGCCGCCCATACCAGCGCCAGCCTGTCGTGACGCCAGCCCCCGGCGACCACCCTAGCGCCCGCCCCGGCGACCCCGTTGGCGTTTGACACCTGCCCCGCTCAGTCACCGCCCCGGCGACCTTACCCAGCGTCACCGCGTTGCCCTGATACGCCAGCGTATTGGTACCGCCGCGCGCCTATAGGCGTGACGCCAGCCCGCCGCCCTGTTGACGTGAGACGCCACTGTATTGGACGCGCGATCGAACCGGCGGTGCGCCGCTCGTATCGCCAGCGCCAGCGCCCATCGTCAACACCGTCGCCTCTCCGTTTCCAAGGCTGCGACGGTTGTAGGTACAGTACCAATAATTCGCGGACCTCGCTGTGATCGTAACGGTTCGTCAACACCTTCCCTCTATACTGAGTATCAGATGCAGCGAGGCGGCGGACGCCCAGAGCCAAAGGCAGACCAATTACATGGGAGGCTGCCCACAATTCCATTATGGTGAACGGGAGATGAACGGCTATTTCCGCCCGAGCTGGTCTGGCCTCACTTCCCGGTGGTCGCTGTCTCGGCGCTCAGTGCGCCTCGCCCGGTCTTGATATCAATAGTACGCTCCAAACCTTTCGATCCCGTTACCGCGCGCCTTGCCCCACGCGCCACCGGTGGTCATGGTTACCGCCCCGTCAACGCCGTCGTCTCCCGCCACCGCACACCCCATCCTCGCGAGTTGTGCGCACAACTAACGTCTCACGAGACCTTGCCCTACTGCAACGTGCGCCTATCCCAGTGCGATACACGAAAACGGTTTCACACGAGTGGTTCTGCGCTTTGAAACACGTCGCAGCGGACTCCCTACCCTATTGCGACCGTTTAACGGTTTTTTAACCCGGTGCTGGTAGGATTTTTACAGTCCACACAACGGGTTGCGTCATGATCATCGGCTACGCCAGAACCAGCACTCTCGACCAGCAAGCGGGCTTCGATGCGCAGCGCCGCGAATTGGATGCCGCCGGGTGCCGCAAGGTGTATGCCGAACAAGTCTCGTCGGTTGGGCAGCGCGATCAACTCGACGCGGCGCTTGAGTACGTGCGTGAAGACGACGTCATCGTGGTGACTAAGTTGGACCGCCTCGCACGCTCGATGCGCGACCTGTTGGACATAGTGTCAAAAATCGAAGCTAAGGGCGCGAGCCTGCGTATCCTCGCCATGAATCTCGATACCGGCACCGCCACCGGCAAGCTGATGTTGAACGTGCTCGGATCGGTCGCCGAATTCGAGCGCTCGCACATGTTGGAGCGCCAGAAGGAAGGCATCGCCAAGGCCAAGGCGGACGGCAAGTACAAGGGACGCAAGCCGACCGCGAAGGCCAAGGCCGACGAAGTCCGCGCCCTTCTCGCAGATGGCGTTGGCGTGTGTGCCGCTGCCGATCAGTTGGGAATATCGCGGTCCAGTGTGTGGCGCATCGCCAAGGCCAACTGAGCACGCACACACCCACACGCCAGCACACCCACGCCCCTGCACCCACACACTACTCACACCACACGCCCACGCCTGCACCCCACCCCACGCTCGTACTGTCACAACACAATCGCATTCTCTCTCTCGCGCACACGCGCGCGGCGCACGCCTCGCTGTCCCTGTCTCGTCTCTTCCTTGGCTTCGTCTTTTGATGTTCACGATCGAATGCGAATGACCAATGCGAACAACGCAAGCGCCTACGCTGTGCGTCCTCACATCAACTCCAATCCAACATCATCAATTTCCGTCTTCGACGCGCGATCGAGCTTGGAGAACGCACAAGACATGCGATGCGAGGTCGATCGCTGCGAGGTTGCTCGATGGTGCTTTGATGATGAGCGATGGTTTGGTTGCGAGATCGCGTGACGTGGTCGTTGCGTTGGAAGCGGTGTTGACGCCGAGTGTGGCGAGGTCGATCAGCTTCGCCGCGATTTCATGCGATACCCATATGGTACCTTGGGATCCCCTGCCCCTGGGGTACCTGCAACCCGCATCTGCCGCTGGTGCATATGCATATGGTTTTATACTGCCGCACCCGTGAAAATAGAGCCAGGGTATAGGATATTTATCCGCATACAGATTAGTCAAAAATCTAAGTGATCTAAGAATTTTGGCCCGGACTTCTCGGCGTCACACACACACCGCGAGTCCCAAATCCCCACACGCATCCACACCGCCACCATCAATACCCCCAAGCCCACTGTTCATCCACCGTTCATCTTCGTGCCACAAACACGCCGAGCTCATCCCCCGCTAATGTGCCCCAACACGCCGCAGTCGTTGGCGAGAGATGCTTGTTGACGGTCTGCGCTCTGCCGCTGGGGACGGTGGCGCGTCACGCGCGTTGCATTTGCGATCAAGTTCAGTTCATCTAGAGCCTCAGCATTGAATTGGGGGGGTGAGATGACACCTAAGCCGTCAGGCCGGATCTTCATCGCATTCAGTGAGCATGATGGTGCAGCCGTGGCTGCCATTGCGGCACAGCTTAGGCCTCTCGCTGAGGTGATCCTCATTCGCAAAACTGATGAGGCGCGGCAACACGATCCGGAAGAGCAAGATTGCCTAGTCTTGGTGTGGTCTGAAAGTTCTGCCACGTCTCCAGACGTGTACGAAATTGCCCGCGTTATCGAGTTGTGGCGTCGGACACACATTTATCTGGGAACGGTTGCCGAGGGGCTTGTGCCGACTACGGTGCTAGGGCGGCTACCAAGAGATTTGATTGCGGCTAGTGATGTGCCGATGCTTATTCGAGCGATCCGGCTTAGTCTACGACCCGATTATGATCCGGACCCTCAGCCGCTGTTCGCTATTGGCGGCTTCGATGAAGAGTTGCACAATCTTCTAAAAGCCAAAAGGGCGAAAGAAAAACGAGACCATGAGGATATCGTCGCGGTCGAAGCGGGACGATTGGTTCATCAAATCCCTGAACAGATGTGGGTGGGTCGGCCCGAAGTCGTCGAGGTGCGACTTGGTAATCAATCCGAACGCCAACTGATGGTGGGGTTGCTCGGTTCCGGAGAGCAATTCACGGAAGACCTCAAGATTGTTGAGACCATGACTGTTGAATTGTCGTCAGCAGAACCCGGAGCATTTGAAATCGTGGGACAATCCCGTCCAACGCAGCTTGTCAGGAGTGATACACTTAAGGGCGTCATCCTGGATACTCAAAATTTTGGCCGCTGGATTTGGCACGTTACACCCCTACAAACCGGGCGACATGAGTTATTGCTCCGGGTGTCGGGAGAATTGATTGATAGTTCAGGCATACAGGGCTCAGCAGTTCTGCCTGATCGGTTGTTCCGAGTGACCATTAAAGTAGATTTTGTTAGGGCGGCAAGCAAAGCACTCGGTCACTATGCGTGGTACGGGCTCGGGATAGTAGTGACCGGAATAATTAGCGCCGCTACGCGCGAGATTTGGTGGCCTTACGTCAAGCCATGGCTCGAAGAACTCCTCGGTTCTGTTCTAACCTGAGTTCTGGTCTTGCTGGCGGTGCTGCGCGTACACGCCGAACCTGACGCGCACATCGCCTCGCCATCCGGCAAGCAAGTCATCTCCGTTGGCGATTGACGCACGCGGTTCAAGCCCGCCGCATCCATCGCCCGCTTACCGTCGTTTTGCAGGTCGGCAGTGCGTCATCCCTTGCTCAATCGCCATGCGTTTTGCGACGGCTGCTAGCTCGTTAATATTGCCTTTGAACAGAGATGGGTTGGACACGGTGGCCACATCCGTCGCGAGCCAGTCTGCCTCGCAGTTATACTCGTAGTAACGAATTTCGACACCCGAGGTGTGCCTGACAACGCGCTTTTCGCGATCTACCTTGAAACTATCCGGATGTAGACCAGCAATGGTGAGGCCCTCGCGCACAAAACGCTCGATTTGTGCCGTGAATGTCCGATCTTCGCTCTCGGCAATCGCCTTCGCGGCGTCGACTAACTTCGCGTTCATCCGCAATGACACCAATTTCGTATCCCCGTCCGACATGTCGCGCTCCTCTTGCGTTGGCGAAACACATACAATCATCATTGCTACATGTCAAGTGACGTTAGTGCATGTCATTGTAATACAGTGTAGTTGAAATGTGTTGCGGCGCAGCGAGGCATCCGGTTCGGAGAGGGCTGCGGACGCAGATCTGCGCCTCGACGCTGCATTCGATCGCGTCAGCGCTCCCCAGCCAACTTCTCCAAAACCGCCAGCACATCACCCTGACGGAAGCCCACTTTCCGCTTCCCGATCAGAGTTGGCCTCGGCAGCAATCACGCGCGTCAACAATGCCCTCTACAACCGCCAGAAGCCTATCGAGTGCCGCCGCTTCGCTTGGGGGTAGGGCGTTGCGCGCCTCATACAGCAGCGCTTGTGCTGCGCTGGGGACGCCCACTGCCACCGCAGCGGCGCTGGCGACCACGAACCGGTCGTAGGGGGCGAGGGCAGCAAAGCGCGGGCCGTTGGTGTCCATCCGGTCCACTACTTCGCGGACAGCTTCGCGGACGGCTTCCTCGTTCCTCGCTGCATCGCTGGCGTGGCGCATGTGCGATCCCCCATGATGCAGCATACGCCACAAATCAGAGGTTCACAGATAGATAGTTCGTCTACCGCGTCGGCTTGCCCCGCGTGAGCTTTTCCAGCGCCGCCAGCACATCCCCCTGCTTGAACCCCACCTTGCGCACCCCGAGTTTGACCGGCTTCGGCAGCTTTCCTTCCGCCACCATCCGCTTCGCCTGCGACAGCGACACGCCCGCCAAGTCCTTCACGTCCTTCCATGACAGCATCTTGTCCGGGTTGGGGGCTACGCTCATCGCCAAGATTGGGACGGCGACGTAGGCGCTATCAGCGTCTTCGAACCGCTTCACCGGCAACAAGACAGGCTCGCCGTCCGGGTTGACGTAGGGCGTCCCGTCACGCGTCACGAGCTGGGCATAGATGCCGCCGCCGCCGGGCGTGTTGTCCGCGTCGGGAAGGACGATGACGCGATCCTTGAATTCGGTCACGCGACCGTCTTCCGTGAGCACGTGGATAACGGGACGGTAGATGCCGTGACGCTTGCGCGTCGTGATGGTGGCTGTGGCTTGCATGACGCCGTGACTCGTTTCGAGACGAAGGGGTCACACAGAGATGCAGCCAGCGTGCCACACCAAGTCAAAACCGATTTCCCCAATCCTAACGCCATGGGAACGCCATGGCGGGGTAAAAAAGGGAAGTAGAGAGAGGAAAAATCGGTCCTAAGTGCTTGATTTAATTGGCGACCCCGAAAGGATTTGAACCTTCGACCCTCAGATTAGGAATCTCACCCGCCCAATTTTCAACTTTCCTCACGTTTCCTCAAAATCATTCAATTTCAGCGTCATAGCTTCGCCCATTTTCCTCAGTACACCTTTGTAGTTTTTAGGAATGTGGTAGCCCGGTGGTAGCCCGTGGACCCTCAGATACGATATCTGAGTGTCTGTGGAACCGGTACTGCCTACGCACCGAGGTGTTCGATGGCCCCCTCTCGCATCACTCTTGCCCTAGTCGCAGCGATGTCTCCCGGCCAGACGATCTGGGACGGCGATGTGAAGGGTTTTGGTGTGCGCTACAGGCGTGGCACCATCACCTACATCTACAAGAAGCGGGTGCAAGGCCAGCAGGTCTGGATCACCATCGGGCGGCACGGCAGCCCATGGACGCCGGAGACCGCCCGAAAGAAGGCCACCGTGCTTGCCGCTGATGCCGCATCCGGCATCAATCACAGCGAGCTGAAACGCGCCCAGAAGGCCAAGCTCACGTTCGGGGAGGTCGCCGACAAGTTCCTCGACCTCCATGCCAAGAAGATCAAACCGTCGACCGCCCGCGCCTACGCAGATCTCATCCGGCTCTATCTCAAGCCGGCGTTCGCCACCATCAAGATCGATGCGCTCACCAGAGACCAAATCGCCCGCGCTCATACGTCATGGTCCAAGACCCCCCGGTCCGCCAACCATGCACTCGCCGTGTTGTCGAAAATCATGAGCTGGAGTGAGGATCACGGGTACGTCCCCGGGAGCTTCAATCCGTGCCGCCGCATAGACAAGTATAAGGAGAACAGCCGCGAACGGTACCTCAAGACCTCGGAGATCTCCGGCCTGCTCTCGGTTCTCGACGAACTTGACCGAACGGGCGAGGAAACCCCGTACGTCACCGCTGCCATCCGCCTCTTGCTCCTGACTGGCGCGCGTCTGTCCGAGATCACCAACCTCAAGTGGGATTACGTCGATTTCGAATCTGCCACGCTCTGGCTGCCGGATTCCAAGACGGGGAAGAAGGCGATACGCCTCAACGCCCAGGCTATGGCCATCCTGAGCGCCATCCCGCGCGAAACGAACAACCCTTACGTCATCGTCGGCGATGTTGCTGGCCACCATCTGATCAATCTGCAGAAGCCCTGGCGTCGAATCCGCAAACGCGCCGGCATCGAAGACGTCAGGATACACGACCTGCGGCATTCGTTTGCGAGCATCGCGATCAATGCCGGAGCCTCACTGCCGATGGTCGGCAAGCTGTTGGGGCACGCCCGCCCCGAAACGACGGCACGCTACGCGCATCTGGCCGACGACCCGCTACGCCAACTCAACGATCAAATTGGTAACGCGATCAGCATTTCTAAGCGTGTGCCGACAGAGCCAGAGAAATAGTCCGTACTCGGTAGGCTACTTATAATAACATTCGAACATGCCGATCCATTCGAACAAACTTCATAAGATGCAGCATGGATTCACGCTGTCCCGTGCCGACGTCCGCAAAATCAACGCTGTCGAGGGCATAGATCTCGACGGGCAGATCAGCCGCGAGTTGGAAGAGTCGACAAGCACAATCTAACGCCCGAGCAGCGTCGCGAGGCGGTGCGCGCAATATTCATCAAGATATCTGACTAGCACCACCTCCAGCGGTTACGTCCTATCACCCGTAGTCGGCCGTGGAGAAAGAGCGATACAACTGTCAGTCAGTATAGGGTGGCAACGGCGCTGGCCGTGGCAATCTTTTCTTTGACCTTCGTCGCCCCCTACTTACCTCACTATCGATGAATTCAGCTGAAGACATTTCTCCACCCAAATAAGCCTCCGCAATATCCGCCCAAAAACCATACGGCACGGCATAATCCAAATGTCCGCATACGTCCTTCAGACCAACCTCCAACGTATTTTTTCCGATCGTTGGGTACCAATCTCCGAACAATTTGCGTTTTTCGCGTTGGTAGATGTTCCACATGTTATGACCCGGCTCATTTGAAGAGATGGTTCGCACTCTCGCAGCAATGAACTTACCCGCCAAGTCAATGTGCTCCGATCCTCCAACCACGGACACATTTCCAACAATCTGGACCCCTCGATCCCTTTCGCATAAAAAAGCCCTGCAGCGCATTGTGATTGCGGAATCTTGCACTCGGCTGTCGGACAACGAGGAAGCTTTCATGATTACGAGAAATTCTTCGCCCAAGGCAATGACAACACCAAACAGCGGGTCTCCCGCACCCGTAGAACCGTGTGAAGCTCTGCCGAAAATAATCCCAGCACCCATTTGACCACCCACCGAACAAACTTCAAGCGCTATATATACCCACCCCCAACTCGTTTGGGCGACCCCCAGATAATATCCGGCGATATTTATGGATTGACAAACTTCGACGTCTCTGCATGCCTTCACCAAGAAGTCTATTGGTAACTTATCTTCAGTTGATGATTTTGCACTTGCAGTCTGTCCGGTCGCCCCAAAGTGTTTTTTGAGGGTTCTGCATATTTGCGACACTTTAGGTGATACGCGCTGGGTCCCGCTCCGCCCCCTCTTGAAATTATCGATATCGGCCTTTGAAAAACTTCCATTTCCAGCCTGAATTATGTCTCCTTGACTCGTCCCGGTTTCAAGCAGCGCAATAAGATGCTCGCGGATGGACTGTGCTTCCTGCAGCGTGATACGATTAACGTCTTTAGACATCTGTCCCCCTGCTTGAGCGCCCGCGCCGTAAAACATCGTAAAATGCAGTAAATCGCGTACCCTTCGTACATGTCGTAACAATCTCACGCAACATAACGCAGCAGTAACTGGGACCTACGTCCCCACCCTCCATCATTTCTGAGCCCGTCATCAACCGACGGAGACTCAGAATGTCCAGCACTCTCCTCACTACCGAGCAGGCGGCGGAGTACCTCTGCCTCTCGACTAACACCCTCGCCAGATTTCGCTGCGAGGGCACGGGTCCCACCTACGTGAAGGCCGGCCCCGGCAAGCGCGCTCGCGTTCGCTACAAGAAGTCCGACCTGGACGCCTACATCGAGCGCCAGCGCCGCACGTCGACCTCCGCTCTCGTCGTGGAGGCCGTCTAATGGCCCTTCACAAATATCACGCCGAGCAGGTCGCCTTCGCCGAGAGCCTCGGCATGACCGATGTCCGCATCATCAAGGACGGCCGGGTCCACGCGGAACTCACCGGCATCGTCAACGGAAAGACGGTGTCTGAATCGCTCGGCACCTCGAAACCCGGTGACTGGCGCTCGCCGCTGAACTTCCGCCGCGACCTGCGCTACGCGATCGCCCGCGCGCGAGGTGACGACATCCCATATCGCCACCAGCGCCACATGGCCTCTCGCGGGGAGGTGGTCTGATGCGCATCGTCGACAGGTACAAGCGGCACAGCCGCATCCCTTATGAGGTGTTGACCAATACGTGGACGTCTTTCCACGTGTTCCTCGCGCCTGAGCAGCCCGGCAACCCGATCTACGTCGCGAACGGCAACGAGCAGGCGAACCTCGCCGAGCTGGTCCGGGCGAACCCACCGGTCGGCGGCATGGCGGCCTACATCACCGACATGGACGGTGCGGATCGAGCCGTCCTCGCCAACGACAACGAGGAGGACGCGGCATGAGCACCGCTCCTCTCCAGCATGTGAGCGCCCGCACGGGTCGCGAGCGCCAGTGGCGCGCCGCCAAGCTGAAAAGCCTGGCGGTCGCCGAGGCCTACGAATGGCTGGGTTTCGTCGGCCTTGCGGCGAACCAGGACGACAAGGATGCGGCGGCTCATGCCCGCCGCGCCGACCGGATCGCGAACTGCGCGAACCGCCTGGAAGAAGCCCTGGCGGCTCAGGAGCGTCTCCGCGAGAAAGAGCGACTGGCGTACGTCGCGCAACGTGAGAAAGACGAGAAGGAGGGCGCAAAGCGTCAAGCGGAGTGGGAAGCGCAGACCGCCGAGCAGCGTAAGTGGGCCAATGTCGCGTTGCTGCCGCTCACCGATCCGGCAGCGCCCGACGTGTTCACCACGTACGCGAACGCCACGCAGGAACAGAAGACCATCATTCTGGCGAGCTACGATGGGCGTCTGAACAGCGCGCATCCTTCGCATAAGAAGGAAACGAACTACGCCCCCCTGCCGCCGCTGCCTTCGTTGCCGCCGCAGGCGCGCATCCTGTACCTGCCGCACGTGATCGGCGCCGAGCATGGCGTCGGGCGATATGACCGCCTCGACCTCGAAGCCAGCGATCCCAGCTCACACCGGTATGTCTACGTTGGCGACGGCGGCATGCCGAATCTCGCCAACTGGCAACGGGAGATCCCCGCGATCAACCGCTATCTCGGCGGGCGCTGGCGGGTGGAAGGTGGCGACGGCTCATCCGTGGTGCTCACGGGGATGCCGGCGATCCCCGAGCTGTTCGAGCTGCCGCCAGCGATGCTGACCAAGGGAGCGTTCTTTCTCGGGGCTGATCTCAGCACGGGAAAGCCATTCTCCGTTCCGATCAAACGCATGACCCACGCCTTCGTCCAAGGCACCACGGGCGTCGGCAAGAGCACGTTCATGCATCAGCTGATGGCGAGCGTGATGTTCAACATCGAGGCGTTCGACACCATCTACGTGGTCGATCTCAAGTTCGGCCTGGAAGCCGGCCGATACGCCCAGCTGTCGCCGAAGATCCACCTCGTCGACGATGTGGCCCAGATCCCTGACATGCTCACGCAGCTCGAAACCAAGATGCGCGAGCGCGCGACCGACATGAAGAAGCGCGGCGCTGTGCTGTGGGAGGGCGGCCGCATCCTGGTGGTGGTCGACGAGTGCGCGGACCTGTTCAAGGCGAAGGAGAAGCGGAAAGCCGGCGACACCGCCCCGTCGACCGAGGACCGGTTCGCCTCGCTTGCCCAGAAGGCCCGCGCCATGGGCATCCTGCTGTGGATGCAGGCGCACGAAGCGACCAACGACGGCGTACCGCTTGTCGTGCGCCGGCATCTGCGCACCCTGATCGGGTTCAAGCAGTCAACGGCGCAGGCTGTGGCGCTGATGGGCCAGGTGGCGGAGAACACCCCGATCCCGTTCCCCGAGCTGAAACCCGGTCAGGTCATCTACCAGGATGGAAACGACGGCACGCAAAGGTTTGCTATACAAGGCGCGTTCGTGACGTTCGAGGACGTCCAAGCGCTCATGCAGCGCTGCTTGAGCAGCGGCAAGATATTGCCGCCGCAGATCCCGAACAACCGACCCTCGGCCAGCGCCTGAGGTATTACCTTGAGACCATACGAAACATTGGGACGAATGCCTCACGAAGCATCAGGCCAAGGTTCGGAGGAGGCGGGCTACGGCACGCCGACGACGGTTCTTGCCTCATGCAAGTCTAGGCTTCGCTCCTTGTGCAGGATCGTCACAAGGTCACAATCAAGTCCTGGCCGTTGCTCCGGTGAGAGTGACGGCCAGGGGAATTCTTCAGATTGCGATGCAAAGCGCCTGTCGCTTGGTCACCGCGACGATCGAAGCTACCGGTAATCGCAACTCGACAGCCAGTCGAACGATGTCGGCCCGTCGTAGTTCGGGTCCCAGACGACCCAGCAATACCGATGCTTGGCGAAGTACCTGGGCGCCTTCCCGTAGCCGTGCCGCTCGTCGGGCCAGCACACGATGTTGTCGATCGCCCAGATCCGTGCCGGACGGTTCTCGCGAAACCACGGATTGCGCTTGCCGTGACAGAGCGACGTGAGGTTCAGGAACATCGCGACTTTGCCGCCGGTCCCTTGCGTCAACCACAACGACCGCGTGGTGAAGCCGTCACCGAGCCCGAACCCATACGGCGGGTTCGTGATGATATGCTTGGCACGCGGCCTGTTCTCCCTGAGGAAGTCGACGTTCGGAATGCCGTAGCCGTAGTCGACCAAATCCGTGGCGACGACCTGCTTGCCGAATTCCTCGGTCAGCACCCTGGCGATACCGCCATCGCCGCACGCCGGCTCCCAGATCGGTCCGTCGAAATGCTCGACCGACATCAGCGCCCGGGTTGCCTCGGGCGGTGTCGGATAGAACTCGTTCGGAATTCGGAACGGGATCACCTTGGCGCTGTCGGTCTTGCCGTACCGCGCAGCTACGCGCGACACGCTTGGGATTGCGACCCGATTGTCTGGACGCTTGTCGAGTTTGAGAAGGTGCATCATGGTCAGACCTCCCCGAGTTCGGGCAGCGCCCTGTCGAGCAGACCCACGATCTCGACCGACAGGTAATCCCTGGGGTCGTCGTATCCACGGTTCACCGACGGTCCGATCAGCTCCTTACCGTTGCAGTCTTTGATCGACTTGATGATCTCGGGATTGTGCAGATGCCACGAGAATATCGTGCACCGATAGCCGGCTGCTTCCAGGACCGCCACGACGCCGGATGTACCGATCTCGCCGTCGCCATCGTCATAGCCGAACTTGTCGAAAGCTTCTTCCCAGCGCCGCTTCACAACGGCGCCGCAGTTCTTGCAGGTGGTGCGGCTCATGATTGCACCTCCTGACCACGGGCTTCGATTTCAGCCAGGGTTATCTCGCCGTCGATGAGCTTGAACACATCGTCGAGGTCACCCAGCCTGTCGACCGTGCGGCTCTTGAACGTACACGTGTTGCGGAAGTACAGATCGTCATAGATGCTGTCGAGCGTGTCCCAGACGAAGGCGATTTCCGCCTTGGTATACCGAGTGCGATATCTGCTCATGATTGCACCTCGCGCGCTGTGAACGGCGCCAGACTCTCGTCGCCGATCTCGAACTCGAACGGGCCGCAGTATTGCCCGTAAAGCCGCTTCGCGTGGCGACTGGCTTCGTCTCGGTTGCTCGCCGGCACGACCATTCCGAACTCGATCGAGTAGGTCGACTCCACTTGGTACTGACGAGTCTCGGGTGTGCTGATTGGCTCCGGATCGGCCTTGGCCACGATCTCGCGCGTGACGTTGCGCAAGTCGCTCGGCCTGGTCATTTCCTCGGCCAGAACGGCTTTGGCGATGCTTTCGGCTTCGGTATTCGAATCCGCCGCGACGGTGATCTCGTAGGTGCCGAGATCGGTCAGGGTTACTTTGTAGAGATGGGTGCTCATGACCGTACCTCCTCGACCGTGATGTCGTGGTTGACCGCCGCTTGCGCGATGATCTGCCAGTCGGCACGCCAGTCGCGGTTGCATTCGGTGTCGATGCTGGCGAGTTTCAGCGCATGCCGGGGCGAGTAGGCCGTGAACACCTTGGCGTAGATCGCCATGTCGTTGACGCACACGCGATAGTGCCGGGGCCGCGACCAGCGCTTGCGCACTGGCCGGTTGAAATTGAGGGCGCGGCTCATCGATTAGTCCGAAGTTCCCCGGACTGGAACGAGAACGGTTTTCGGATTTCTCTTTTGCAGCCG
>CAZNMY010000034.1:0-50899 GCA_964574325.1 uncultured Devosia sp.
CCCTACTCCCTACTCCCTACTCCCTACTCCCTACTCCCTACTCCCTACTCCCTACTCCCCCACCTTCCCCTTCAGCCAACCCGCGATCGCCTCCCAGATCTGCTCCTCCGGCATCCCCGGCGTGCGGCCCATGTGCCGGCCTTCCGGATAGACCCGCGCCTCTTTCGGCCGTCCGTGCTCCAGCAGCAGGTACACGTCCCCGATCGGCGCCTGATCGTCCCGCTTGCCGTTGATCCCGAGGATCGGCGCGCTCGGACCATCCAGCAGCCCCATCGTCAAAAGCGAGAACTTGCCGATGTTGCCGATGAACTCCTCCATCGTCTTCCAGCCGGTCGCCTGCCCGCGCGCTTCCAGCAGGCTCGCCGCACCGAACAGATACGTCTCGCCGCCCGTCGTGAACGCCGGCACCAGCCACTCGCGCTGGAAGCCCAGATGCACGTTGCCGCCGTGGAACACCGCGCCCTTGATGCGATCCGCCTGCGTGTGCGCGAGCCGCGCCGCCCAATAGGCGCCGAAACTCCCGCCCCACAATCCGATCCGGCTGCCGTCCACGTCGGAGCGCGCCGCCACGTGGTCCAGCCAGGCGACGTAGCTTTCCTCGGCATCGGGATCGCTCCACAGCACCGGCGCCTCGCCCGTCCCCGGCATGTCGATCGCGAGCGACGCCATGCCGTGCTTCATCAGCATCGCAGCATGTACCGCGCGGTCCTCCTTCCAGCCGTCGACCCCGCCCCATTGGATCACCACCGGCGGCTTCGCGACACCCGGCGGCTTCTGCAGATAGCCGGAGAGCTTCGCGCCCTTGAACGGAACTTCCACGACCTCGAGTGGGACGTCGAACCCAGTGGCAGCCTTTCGGAACGCGCGCACGGAATGCTGGTACGCCGCCTTCTTGCCCGCAGTGCTGAACGTCGGATAGCGCCCCGTGCGGTAGTAGTCGAACGCCAGCATGTAGATCTCGGCCAGCTCCTTGCCCGTGACGCCAGCCTTCGCGGCGGCATCCCCCCGGTCTTCATACGCGCGCCCGACCTTGGACCACTCTTCCGCCCAATGATCGCGATCGAGGCTCGTCAACGCCGACGTCACCCGCCGCGCATCTTCGACGCCGAGCCCCTCGAACGGATGGAACTTGCCCGCCCGGCGCATCACCTCCGCCTTGACCTCGTCCAGTGTCCGCTCCGCAGCGCGTTGCGTGGTCATGTGTTTCCTCTCCGGTCTCTCGTTCTGGCGAATTGTCACCCGTCGAAAACGAATAGGCAACAAGGCGCTCTTCGACCGTCTTCGGCATGCCTGAAAGCCATTGCACAAGTCGGAAAATCCCAGCGCTACTCCATTGATGGCTTTTGGCTTTGCTATAAGGAACCCTGTCCCATGATTCGCTGCTCGCCTCGTTCCGCGTCCGAGTGAGCCCTGCCTGAAGGCACTGCCCATGAACGCGCCCGCCCGCAACTTGACGCCAGCCGCCCCCGCCGCGCCGCCCGCCGTAGCGGCACAGGCAGCAGCGCCTGCGAAGGCGAAGTTCATCCACCTCAAGGTGCACTCCGCCTATTCGCTGTTGGAAGGCGCGCTCCCCATCCCTACCCTCGCCAAGATGGCGGAGAAGTACGGCCACCCCGCCATCGCGCTGACCGACACCAACAACATGTTCGGCGTGCTCGAAGCATCCGACAAGCTCGCGGGCTCGGGCATTCAGCCCATCGCCGGCATTTCGCTGAGCCTCGACTTCCAGGAGAAGAAGGCCGAGCGCCGCAATCCCGGCGGCTCGGTCGTGCGCCCACTTCCTCACAAGGATGGCCTGATCGCCCTCTACGCGATGACGGAGGAAGGCTACTCCAACCTGATGCAGCTCATTTCCAAGGCTCACTTGGAGAGCCCGGATACGGAAGGCCCGCATATCAAGATCGCGGATCTCGCCACGCGGGCGGGCGGCATCATTGCGCTGACCGGCGGCCCCGACGGCCCGATCGATCGCATCATGCGCGACGGCCAGGATGCGATCGCGAAAAACCGCCTCGAGACGCTGCAACAGATGTTCGGCGACCGCCTCTATGTCGAGATCCAGCGCCACGGCCTGAAAGAGGAAGCCGTCGTCGAACCGCGCCTTCTCGACTTCGCCTACGAGCTCGGCATTCCTGTCGTCGCGACCAACGAAGCCTACTTCGCCGCGCCGGACGACTACGAGGCACACGACGCTCTGATCTGCATCGCCGAAGGCAAGTACATCGTCGAGGACGACCGCCGCCGCCTCACGCGCGAGCACTACCTGAAGACCGCAGACGAGATGGCGGAGCTGTTCGCCGATCTGCCCGAAGCGCTGGCCAACACCGTCGAGATCGCCCAGCGCTGCGCCTACCGCGTCAGGGGAAAGAAGCCCATTCTGCCGGCGTTCGTGAAGGTCGAGAACGGCTCGAGCCAGGAAGATCGCCAGGCCGCGGAGCACGCCGAACTCGATCGTCAGGCGAAGGAGGGCCTGGATGCCCGCCTCGCGGTGACACCGCTGGCTGCCGGTTTCACGCGGGAAGATTACGACAAGCGCCTCGCCTACGAGATCGACATCATCGCGCGGATGAAGTTCCCCGGCTACTTCCTCATCGTTGCCGACTTCATCAAGTGGTCGAAGTCCAACGGCGTCCCCGTCGGCCCGGGCCGAGGCTCCGGCGCCGGCTCGCTCGTCGCCTGGGCACTGACCATCACCGACCTCGACCCGCTTCGTTTCGGCCTGCTGTTCGAGCGCTTCCTGAACCCGGAACGCGTGTCGATGCCCGACTTCGACATCGACTTCTGCCAGGACAAACGCGGCGAGACGATCAGGTACGTCCAGCAGAAATACGGTCGCGACCGCGTCGCGCAGATCATCACGCACGGCAAGCTTCAGGCGCGTGCCGTGCTGCGCGACGTCGGCCGCGTGCTGCAGATGCCGTTCGGTCAGGTGTCGAAGCTCTGCGGGCTCGTGCCGAACAATCCCGCGGCTCCCGTCACGCTGGCCGAAGCGATCGAAGGCGAGCCCAAACTGCAGGACGAGCGCGACAACGACCCGATGGTCGCCCGCCTCCTCGAAATTTCGCTCAAGCTAGAAGGCCTGTTCCGTCACGCATCGACCCACGCCGCCGGCATGGTGATCGGCGATCGTCCTTTGGCCGAGCTGGTGCCGCTCTACCGCGATCCGAAGTCGGATATGCCGGTCACGCAGTTCAACTGGAAGTTCGTCGAAGCCGCCGGCCTCGTGAAGTTCGACTTCCTCGGCCTGAAGACCCTGACGGTGTTGCAGAAGGCCGTCGACCTCATCAAGAAGTGTCGCGGCATCGATGTCGATCTCTCGCGCGTCTCGATCGACAACGACTACCCAGAGGCCAACAAAGCCTACGACCTCCTGGCGAAGGCCGACACGGTCGGCGTGTTCCAGCTGGAATCGACAGGTATGCGCGACAGCTTGAAAAAGCTGAAGCCTGACCGCTTCGAGGACATCATCGCCATGGTGGCGCTCTACCGCCCCGGCCCGATGGACAACATCCCGACCTACATTCACCGCAAGCACGGCGAGGAGCCCGTCGACTGCCTCCATCCGCTTCTCGAAGGCATCCTGAAGGAGACCTACGGCGTCATCATCTACCAGGAGCAGGTGATGCAGATCGCCCAGGTGATGGCGGGCTACAGCCTCGGACAGGCCGATCTTCTCCGCCGCGCGATGGGCAAGAAAGACAAGAATGAAATGGCGAAGCAGCAGGCGCTGTTCGTCGAAGGCGCGATGAAGAACAACGTCAAGAAGGACGATGCCATCTACATCTTCGAGCTGGTCGACAAGTTCGCCGGCTACGGCTTCAATAAATCACACGCCGCCGCCTATGCTCTGGTCAGCTACCACACGGCCTATCTCAAGGCGAACTTCCGCGAGGAGTTCCTGGCCGCGTCCATGACGCTCGAGTTGGCCAACACCGACAAGCTCGCCGGCTTCGCCGCCGAAGCACGCAAGTCCGGCATCGCCGTTCTGCAGCCCTGCATCAACACGTCGGCCGTCGAATTCGGCGCTGTGCCCGGCGAGCCGGAAGCCCCCGGCGCCATCGTCTACGCGCTCGCCGCCCTGAAGAACATCGGCGCGGCCGCCATGGAGACCGTCGTCGCGGAACGCGACCTGAAAGGCTCGTTCAGGGATCTCGCAGACTTCGCCGGCCGCATCGATCCCAAGGTGCTAAACAAGCGCGCGATCGAAATGCTGGCGGCCGCCGGCGCGTTCGACAAGCTCGAGGAAAACCGTTCGCTCGTCCACGGCAACGCCGACGTGATCCTCAGCGAAGCCGGCAAACGCGGCGCGGACAAAGCCGTCGGCCAGTTCGACATGCTCGGCGCCATGTCTTCCGGTGACGCATCTTCGGGCGGCAAGAAGAACGACGTGGTCCTCAAGCTGCGCCCTGCGCGGATGTGGACACCGATGGAACGCCTCGAAATGGAGTTCAGCGCAGTAGGCTACTTCCTCACCGGCCATCCGCTCGACGAGTACGAAACCGCGTTGGCCTCGATCGGCGTCAAACGCTACGCCGAATTCGCAGCCGAGGTGACGGGCTCCGCCAGCGCCCGCGTCGCAGCCATCGTCGTGTCGGCGCGCGAACGCCGCTCAGCCAAGGGCAACAAGTTCGCGTTCGGCATGTTCTCCGACGCCAGCGGCCAGTTCGAAGCGATCATCTTCGGCGACACGCTGTCGGCGAGCCGCGACCTGCTCGAAGCAGGCACGCCTGTGCTGCTCGGCCTCGGCGCGGAGCGCGTCGACGGCGATACGCTGAAGCTTCGGGTCGACTCGATCCAGGCCCTCGACGCCGTCGTCGGCAACGTCGACAGCCAGCTCCGCATCACATTCGCACCGGACAAACTCTCCGCTCAGCGCCTGACCTCCGCTTTCGCCGAACTCCGCTCTCACCTGAAGCCCGGCCGCGGCGAGATCCGTCTCGTCGTCACCCTCGCCGACGAAGCCCGCGAAGTCGAAGTCGCCCTTCCCGGCCGCTACGACGTCTCCCCCTCGTGCCGCGGCCTCCTCTCCACCGTCCCCGGCGTCATGGCCGTGATGGAAGGATGATCGAGTCAAGCAATCCTGCGGCGTAGGGCGGGTCAGCGAAGCGCAACCCGCCACTTTGATACGTCCACGCCACGCTCGTTGCTTGACCCGAACCCGCTTAGTCGTGGATTGTCGCGCAACTCAATCTATAGCTGCGAGGAAACTATGCGCTGGATCCGCTACACCGCCGCCAATCAAATCTCTTACGGCATCCTCGAGGGCGACTCGATCCGCGAGGTGCGCGGCACGCCCTTCGGCGAAACCGAGCGCACCGGCAAAACCCACAAGCTCGCCGACGTGAAGATAGAGCTGCCTGTGGTCCCGCCGACGTTCTACGCGGTCGGTTTCAACTATACCGATCACATCAAGAAGGTCGCCGCGCGCACCGGCAACCCCGTCGATCTGCCCACGCAACCCGATGTCGGCTATCGCGCCAACAACGGCCTCATCGCGCAGGGCGAAGCCGTCGTCATCCCCAAGGATGCGACCGAATGGATTCAATATGAAGGCGAACTCGTCGTCGTGATCGGCAAGAAGGCAAAGCACCTGACCGAAGCGAACGCACTCTCCTGCGTGCTCGGCTACACCATCGGCAACGATGTTTCCGAGCGGTCCTGGCAGAAGTCGGATCGCACGCTCTGGCGCGCCAAGAACACCGACACTTTCAATCCCATGGGCCCGTGGATCGAGACCGACGTGAAGCTCGACGACCTCGAGACGCGCGTGCGCGTCAACGGCAAGGAGAGCCTCCGCTTCAAGACGAACGACATGCTGTTCGGAGTCGAGCGCTACATCGCAACGATCACGAAGTACATCACCCTCTATCCCGGCGACGTGATCTGGATGGGCACCGACGGCGCATCACCCAACCTGAAAGCCGGCGATGTCGTCGACATCGAGATCACCGGCATCGGCACGCTGACCAATCCGTTCGTCGCCGAGAAGTAACAACGCAGGGCGGAAGTGCGCAGCGCATTCAGCCTTGGGCCGCCCGGATGAACTCGCGGTTACGCACGCGCCTTGGCGGCCGGCGTCGCCGCTGCTTTCAGCTCCGCACGCAAATTTCCAAGCGCCACCGCGACCGCCTGGAAAGCGCTCTCGATCGCGGCGACGTCACCGATATTGCCGTCGTCGTCCCACTCTGTCGCAGACTTCATCTTCGCTTCGAGATCCTTGCAAAGCGCCGACAGCGCGAGCGCCCCGATATTCGCACTCGACGATTTCAGCGAATGCGCGTGCATTTTGAGCTGTGCGATGTCCTGCGCGACGAGGGCCGTCAGCATTTGCTGGATGGCCTTCGGCGCATAGCCCAGATACGTCTCGACGAGACGCGCGACGAGTGTCGGATGCGTCTTCTGCATCTGCCGCAGTTGATCGAGATTGAGCGCCGCCTCGACTGCCAACGCTTCTACCGGAACCGCAGCATCGCCCAGCACAGGCCCTTCGATCGGAACGGCAACCGGCCCTGATGCGGGCGTCGCTTTCTGCGCGTCCGCCGCAGTCTCCGCCTTCGCCTTCGGCGCCCAACGCGCGAGGAGCTCCTGCAGTTGCCGCTCCGAGAACGGCTTGCTCATGTAGTCGTCCATACCTGCCTCCAAACACTGGGCTCTATCTTCTGCGAATGCATTCGCGGTGACCGCGACGATGATTATCGGACGTCTTGTTTCTGCTGCTTCCAATTCACGTATCCGGCGCGTTGCCGTCAGCCCGTCCATTTCGGGCATCTGGCAATCCATGAGCACGATGTCGAACTGCCCCGTCTGCACGGCCTCGACCGCGAGCTTGCCATTCTCGGCGCCCTCGACCTCACAACCCATGCTCGTGAGATACTCGCGCGCGACCTCGAAATTCACGGGATTGTCTTCTGCAACGAGCACGCGTAGCCCAAAATCCGGCGTTCCATCCGAAACCCCGCCGAGAGCCTCGTTCTCGTTGGCGACGATCTCGTCAACCGGCCCCGTTTCCTGCCGCAGAACCTGCTCGCCGAGTACGAGGGTCGCCGCTTCGAGCAACTCGTCCCGATGAACTGGTTTCGTCAGGAACGCACCGAAACCGAGCTCGCGAGCGACCCGCGTATCGCCCTTCCAGCTCATCGACGTCAGCATGATGAGCTTGGTGCCGGCGAGCATCGGGTTGGCGCGCACCATGTGCGCGAACTCCAGGCCGTTCGCTTCCGGCATCACCATATCCACGATGGCGATCGAGTAGCTCGACTGCGCGGCCTCGGCCTCTATCAGCGCTTCGTAGGCTTCCCGTGCAGAGCCTACGCCCTTCGTCTCGACGCCCCAGTCGGCGAAGTAGGTCTGGATGACTTCCCGATTGAGCGCCCGGTCGTCGACAACGAGAACCCGGCGACCGCCGAGCATGCGCGCATCGGGCTTGAGCAGCGACCTTCCTGCACTCACTTCGCCCGCGGGCAACGTGAGTGCGAAGCGAACCGTGGTCCCTTTTCCCGGCGCACTGGTCAGCTCTGTCTCGCCGCCCATCAACTCGACCAGATGCCGCGAGATCGAAAGCCCGAGTCCTGTCCCGCCGAAGCGCCTCGAAATCGAAGTATCCGCCTGCTGGAACGGAAGGAACAAGCGCTGCTGGACCTCTTCTGAAATTCCGATGCCCGTGTCGCGGATCTCGAACGTGATCTCCGCCAGGCCCTCAGCAACGCCGTTGCAGCCGATCCTGACCGCAACTTCACCTTCGTTCGTGAACTTCACGGCATTGCTGATGACGTTCGTGAGAACCTGTCGAAGCCGACCGGAATCTCCAGAAACCATCGCCGGCACGTCACCCGAGATATACAGGCTCAGCTCGAGCCCCTTGCGCTGCGCCTCTCCTGCGAGAAGATCGATCGTCTCCTCGATCGAATCCCGGAAAGCGAAGTCGTGACAGTCGAGCTCGAATTTTCCCGACTCGATGCGCGACAGATCGAGAATGTCGTTGATGATCGTCAGCAGCCGCTTCGCCGAACTGCTGATGATACCGGCGAACTTCCGCTGCCGTTCCGTCAGCTCGGTCCGCAACAAGAGATCGGTCATGCCGAACACACCATTCATCGGCGTTCGGATTTCGTGGCTCATGTTCGCGAGGAACAGCGATTTCGCTCTGTTTGCGGCCTCTACCGAGCGGTTGGCCTCGCGCAGGTCGGCTTCGACCTTGAGCCGTTCCTGCCGTTCGAGCGCAAGCGATGCGAAATTGGCGATAGCGATGGCGAAAAGCCGCTGCTCAGCAGTCCATTTCAGCGATGGTCCGATGTGCTCGATGCACAGCACACCTTCCGTCCGGCCCCCGTGCACGATCGGAACATCGAGCATCGAGCCCACGTTCAGCGGACGCAGATACCGCTCGACGAACTCCGCCAGCCGCGGATCGGTCTGCGCCTCGTCGATGGAAAGTTCGTCTTGCGCGAACAGCGCACGAAAATAGTTCGGATACTTCTCGACGTGAAGTTCCTGACCGCTGCTGTGATCGCCGCGCAGCGAGGAGTAAAGATCGACACACCGCAGCACATCGCGCTCCGGCGTGAATATCCAGATGCTAACGCGTTCGACATCCAGGGTCGCGGCGGTGATGCGCGTCAGATTTCCGAACGCGATCTCGAGTTCCCCGCTCCGGAATTCATCGCTCTTCGTCACCCACGACAGCACGCTCTGCTGATTGATCAGTCGTTGTGTACGCTGATTGACGCGGTCTTCCAGCCGTGCGTTGAACGTCTCGAGTTCGTTGTATTGGCGAACCAGGATTCCGTCGGCGCGCCGGACGACCAGCAGGAGCACGATATAGAGCGTTCCGAGCGCTCCAACCAGCATCGCCATGACGGTCCAGAGTTCGCGGTCCAGCTCGCGGATGTAGGCGCTGATATCCGTATAGAGTTCGAACACGGTCAATATCGTGCCGCTCTCGTCTCGGATCGGCACATACGTCTCCGCGACGGTTCTGCCGCTGAAATTCTTGCCGAACGAACTGAGGACATCGCGATGACTGTATTTCGTCGACGCGATCCCGCCACCGACGACCGACAGAAACCCCGGATCTGTTGCCTTGCTCTCACCGATCTCCACCGGGTTCGACGAGTACGTCGTGAGCCCATTGGCCGAATAGATCTTCAACTTCAGAACAGGCAGGTTGCGCGTCAAAGAACGCAGCTCGGAATCGAGGCTCCACGTATCGCTTTGTGCGCGTAGGGCGTCCCCCGTCGTCTCGGCCGACTGGTACAGATGGGCCGCGTACTTCTCTCTGATCGAATTAGCGAAAGTGTAGGCCTGCGCGACGTTTCTGTCTTCTACGAGCTGGATGAGATTTCGATGTTCGAACCAGCGGAACCCGAGCACGAGCACCGTCGAGATCGCGACGGTCGCCAACGCGCTCATGACGGAAAAGTGCTTCAGCAGCTTGAACATGAAAGGAACGGTCTCTCGATAGCCAAACCTGAAGCGCCCGGTTCGATGTCCTGCACCGTGCTCCGCGTCGCCCCGGTCGACCGCGCCACGATCGGAAAGCAAATGCGACCCGATCGTTGCCTCGTTCACGCCCGCGGCATTGGAGCCGTCAGACCGCTCGGTTGGCCTGGCGTCCGGAACATCGGCTTTTCCGCAAATTCGATCGCTGCCACCGGTGACGATTGAGCCAATGCCCCAGCGACCGCGATACGCGCCTTCGGAATGGACAGGCGAACGATCGTGCCTTCGCCCATCGTGGAATTGAGCGACATCTTGCCTTCGTGCGCTTCGATGACGACACGGCTGATCGTCAGGCTCGTGTTTCGCGACGTAGACATCTGCTGGGCGACCTGTCGAGCAGGCGGCGCAGTTCCCAGAATATCGCGCACCATCGATTCCGGCAGAGCCGGCGCAACGTCTTCGATCGTGAACGTGAAGCCGCCGTCGCTGTCCAGCCGCCCGTCGATCGAGATCACCGAATTGCGGGGCGACGACGCGACGGCACCCTCGATCAGCATCTTCAATGCCTGATTGATGAGCGAGCGATCGCCCTTCAGCACGACGTCGTCCGGCAGGCTCTGCCTCAGTTCGATTTCGATCCCGCGCCGGTCGGCATGGCCGCGGATCGCATGCACCGATTCGACCAGAGATGCCCGCAGCGGGATATCTTCCTCCTTCAGGAACAACTCGGCCGACATCACGCGGCTGCTGTTCATCATTTTGAGCTGGATCGAATTCAGCTGCTCGAGCGACTTGTGGAGATCCTCAGCGTACTCGCTGTAAATCCGATGCCCCAGAGGTCCATAGACTTCTTTGCGCAGCAGCTCCGCCATGCCCTGAGCCGTCCGCAGCGGCGCCTGGAACTCTCCGACCAGCACCGACACGACACGGCTCTTCAGATCACTCAGGAATTCCGCGGTTCTGATCGCATCGCGCAGGTCGGTCTCGGCCTGCCCCGCTTTGAGCACGAAGTTCACATGCTGGACGAACAATGGCCAGTTGAGAGGCTTTGCCAGAAACGACGTAGCCCCCGCCTCGTACGCCTTCTCGATAGATTCGGTATCGTCATGCCCCGTGATGACTACCACCGGCATGTGCCGGTGGTTCCCCATCGTGCGCAGTTGACTCAGAAACTCGATACCCGTCATCTCGGGCATGAGCACATCGACGATGGCGATATCGGGCGACGTTGCCGCAACGACATCGAGCGCCTCGCGTCCATCGCCCGCCGTCACCACGTCGAAGCCGGCATCCACCAGTGTCGCGCTCGCGATCTCGCGATAGAACGGATCGTCATCCGCGACGAGGACTCGGCGGCTGATCCGCGTGTCGGATTTCTGAAGGTCTGTCATACGCGCGAAGCTTCCCGACTCGACTACAGAACACGCCACCGCAGCGAAACGATGGCCGGCTTGTCCTGGGGATTGAATGACCGGGAATGTCACCCGGAGCTGGCTGGCCTCGGCGGACTTCCCCCCACGACAAAATAGCGTAGACAGCGTTCCAAAACTGTTAAGCCGCACCTACGATTGTCCGGAGACTTCGAGCCAAATTCGCAATTCAAACGACGAAAATGGGGACCCGGCGAATGCCTGGGCCCCCATCAAAGCACGGTCCTCGCAGCGAACGCGGCCGCCCTCAGTCGTACTTCATGATCTGGATGACGGCCGGTCCCATGATGACCAGGAACAGCACCGGCAGGAAGAAGATGATCATCGGGACGGTCAGCTTCGGCGGCAGAGCAGCGGCCTTCTTTTCGGCCTCTTGCATACGCATGTCGCGGTTTTCCTTGGCCATCACGCGAAGCGCCGTGCTGACCGGCGTACCGTAGCGCTCGGCCTGGATCAGCGCCGTCGCCACCGCACGAATTCCCGGAAGACCCGTCCGCTTGCCGAGGTTCTCATAGGCCTGCCGGCGCTCCGGAAGATACGACAGCTCCGCCGTCGTCAGGCTGAGTTCCTCTGCCAACTCCAGCGACTGCGCGCCGACTTCCCGCGAAACCTTGCCGAAAGCGGCTTCGACCGACATGCCCGACTGCACGCAGATCAGCAGCATATCGAGCGCGTCGGGGAACGCCTGCTTGATCGAAAGCTGACGCTTCTGGATGATGTTCTGCAAGAACACGTTCGGCAGATAGAAGCCGAGGAAGCCGCAGCCCAGACTGATGATCAGCTTCACGATCGGCGGATAGGAGATGCTCGGCACCAGCACGAACAGATATAGAAGTGCCGACAGGATCATGACGAATGGCATGACCAGGCGAAAGAACATGTAGGCGACGAGCGGGGCCTGGCCGCGCAGACCCGCCATCTTGAGAGTTTCACGAATTTCGTCGTTGTCGAACGTAGCGCGCAGATCGAAACGGTCGACCAGTTCCTGCATGAAGCCTTTCGGTGCCTGCCGGAGCTTGCCCGCGCCGATTTCCCGCCCCTTCATGTCGGTCAGGCGATTGGCGCGCATCTTATCGCGCTCGAGCGCCATCACCTTCATGCGTTGCGCACTACGGTCCTGCTGCAGAACGGGCATGGCGATGGTGAGCACCGTCGCGAACGCCGCGATGGCCGCGAAGATCATCACCAGAAACTGTGGCTTCATCACCAGATCGATGAAATCACTCATGGCAGCACCTGCATCCTCTCTCTCGCGCTCACCGGTCGGTCACCAGGAACCCGCCATCAGAATTTGAAGTTGATCATCTTCTTCATGACCATGATGCCGACCGACATCCAGCCGAGACCGCACAAGATCAGGAAGTTTCCGGTCTTCGTAGAAAACAGCAATTGCAGATATCCCGGCGACGTCAGGTAGACGAGCAGGGACACGATGAACGGCAGCGAGCCGAGCACCGCCGCTGAAGCCTTGGCTTCCGACGACATCGCCTGAACCTTGGCAGCGAGAGTCTTGCGGTCTCTGAGCACGCCGGAGAGGTTGCCGAGCGCTTCCGAAAGGTTGCCGCCGGCCTGTTGTTGAATGCCGACCACGATTGCGAAGAAGTTGACTTCGGGCAGCGGCAAACGCCCCATCATACGATCGAATGCGTCGGACAGCGTCACACCGATGCGCTGCTGCTCGACGAGTTCGCGGAACTCCTCGCGGACGGGAGAAGGGCTCTCGCGCGCGATGATCTGAAGACACTCGTTGAGCGGTAGACCGGACTTCACGCCGCGCACGATGACGTCGATTGCGTTGGCGAACTCGTTGAGGAACTTCGCCTGCCGCCTCTTCGTCGCTTTCGCAACGAACCAACGCGGCAGCCCGAACGTGCCGATGAACGCCACGGCCGCATAGGCGACCGTTGAAACGCCGGGCATCGTGAAGTACAGAAGTACCGTGCAGATCACGCCGCAAATTCCGCTGGCGACCCAGAACGACTTCACCGAAATGTCGATGCCGGCCCGCTCGAGCCGCAGTCGCATCGAAACTTTTTCACGTTGCTTGGCCCGGTCGTCGAGATCCTTGAGCGTATCGGCAACCGCCTTCTTGCGCGTTGAAGCCTGCTCGGCTTGCGCAATTCGCGCGGTTTTGCGCGAACGCGCCTCGGTCACGTTGGCGAGGCGCTTCTCGACATCCTCATCGCCGCCGAGCAGCGACGAGATGATCGCATAGGCGCCCACCGCGGCGCACGCCGCGATGAGGCCCATGATCAGTAGGCTCGCAGTTTCGGGGTTCTCGATCATTTCTCACCCATCGGATTGCCGTTCCGATCCTTGACCTCGGCTGCCGACAGCGCTGCCGACAGCTTCTCCGTCAGACCGTAGTACTCCGCCCGCTCCCAGAACTTCGGACGTGCGATGCCCGTCGAGCGATGCCGGCCGATCAGCTTGCCGGTCTTCGGGTCTTCTCCCAGGATTTCGTAGACGAGAATGTTCTGCAGCGTGACGACGTCACCTTCCATCCCCAGCACCTCGGTGATGTGAGTGATCTTGCGGCTGCCGTCGCGAAGTCGCGTCGCCTGCACGATGATATCGACAGAGCCGGTGATCATTTCACGGATCGTCTTCGTCGGCAGCGTGAAGCCGCCCATCATGATCATCGATTCCATACGGCTGATGGCTTCACGCGGGCTGTTCGCGTGGAGCGTGCCCATCGATCCGTCGTGGCCCGTATTCATGGCCTGCAGGAGATCGAATGCCTCCGGGCCGCGAACCTCGCCGACGATGATCCGCTCCGGCCGCATACGAAGGCAGTTCTTGACCAGATCGCTCATCTTGATCTGGCCCTCTCCTTCGAGATTGGGCGGGCGGGTTTCCAGTCGCACGACATGCGGCTGCTGCAACTGAAGTTCGGCAGAGTCCTCGCAGGTGATGATCCGCTCGTCGTTGTCGATCGCAGCGGAGAGACAGTTGAGCAGAGTGGTCTTACCCGAGCCCGTACCGCCGGATACCACGACGTTGCAACGCACCCGTCCGATGATCTCCAGAAGCGTCTTTCCTTCCGGCGAGATCGAGCCGAACTTCATCAGCTGTTCGAGCTTAAGCTTGTCCTTCTTGAACTTACGAATGGTGAGTGCGGGACCATCGATCGCCAGCGGCGGCGCGATCACGTTGACACGGCTTCCGTCCGGGAGACGCGCGTCGCAGATCGGACTGGATTCGTCGACACGTCGGCCGACCTGGCTGACGATACGCTGGCAGATGTTCATAAGCTGCAGGTTGTCGGCGAACCTCACGCCGGTCTTCTGCACCTTGCCGCTGACTTCGATGAAGGTCGTGCCGGCGCCGTTGACCATGATGTCCGCGATGTCGTCACGCGCCAGCAGCGGCTCCAGCGGGCCGTAGCCCAGAACGTCGTTGCAGATGTCCTCCAGGAGCTCTTCCTGCTCCGCGATCGACATCACGACGTTCTTGATCTGGATGATCTCGCTGACGATATCGCGGATCTCTTCGCGCGCTGCAGGCGCATCGAGCTTGGCGAGCTGGGTCAGGTCGATCGTATCGATCAACGCATTGAAGACGGTCGTCTTGACGTCATAGTACTCTTCGGATTTCTGGCTCCGATTCTCCGACGGCGGCGGCTCCGGAGCGCGTACCGGTGCCGGGGCTGGAGCCTCCGGCGCAGAGCGCGTCGCCGGCGCATTGCCGACGGACGCCTGCGAAACCGCCGGCCGCGCTGTAGTCGTATCCGCAGAACGCCTGCCAAACATCGGTGCACTCTCCTCGTGAGGATTAACGCTTCATCTTCAATTTCGCGAGCAGCGGCGCGAGCGCCGAGCCAGCGGATTTCTTGGCAGCCAAAGGCGCTTCCTGCCGGTTGGCCAGGGCCATCGACAGCGACCTGAGAGCCGGAGCACTCTTCGCCTTCTTGTTGATCTCTTCGATCATCCGGCCGTTCGCGCTGGCGTTGCTGAAGGTCTCGGTATCGAACTCGATGATCGCAGCCGCCGGCAGGTCGAGGTGCTGGCAGAATTCCTTGACGGGAATCTCCTGCCGCTTCGGCATGCCCGCCATGTTGACGACGAGGCGCGGCGGACCATCGTTCGTCCGCGCCTGCTTGACGAGGTCGATGATGTTCTTGGCGTTGCGCAGATTGGCGAGATCCGGCGTCGCGGTGATCACAACCTCGTCAGCGCCGAGCAGAATCCGCTTCGTCCACGAGGTCCACACATGGGGCAGGTCGACCATGACGAACGGGACGTTCTGGCGGACGACGTCGATCACCATGTCGCAGGCGTCGGCCGAAAGATCGTAGTCGCGATCGAGTACGACGGGCGCTGCGAAAATGCTCAGCCGCTCCGTGCACTTCGTCAGAAGCCGGTCGAGCAGCATCTCGTCCAGCCGCTCCGGACTGGACAGTGCCTCCGCGATGCCCTGCACGGGATCCTGGTTGAAATCGAGGCTCGTCGTGCCGAAGGCGAGGTCGAGATCGGCGATCACCACGTCGCTTTGCAACGCCTCGGAGATCATCCAGGAGACGTTGTGACAGATCGTCGACGAACCGACGCCGCCCTTGGCGCCGATGAAGGCGATCACGTTGCCGACCGGATCGGATTCGGGATCGTTGTAGAGGTTGGAGATGCTCTCCATCAGCTGCAACGGACCGACCGGCGCAACGAGATACTCGCTCACGCCGCGTTTCAGCAGCTCCCGATAGAGCAACACGTCGTTGTAGTGCCCGACCACGACCACCTTGGTGCCCGCGTCGCAGCACTCGGCCAGCCGGTCGAGTTCCGCGAGCACGTCCTGGCGAGGCATCGAGGACTCGATCAGGATCAGGTTCGGCGTCGGGCTTTCCTGATAGTGCGCCACGGCAGCAGCGACGCCGCCCATGTGCACGCTGACGTGCGCCTTGGCGAGCCGTCGATCTTCGGCGGCTGCCTGCATCGCCTGCGCCGTTTCCTGGAGCTCACAGAAGGCCTGTATCGAGATCCGCGGAATCGGCCGCGCGCGTGCCATTGCTTCCATTGAGGCCGGCTCGTCGAAGGATTCGAGCGGGGCCAGGCTGCCGGCGTCTTCCAAATCGTGACCGTGATTGCTCATGACATGCCCACCACTAATTGCCCTTCGTTTGAACCTTTTCGTCGCCACTCTTCGTAGCGATCGTCGACTCGCCTTTGACGTATTTTTCCCAGACGACGTTGTCGCGATCACCGGGACGAGCCGTCGAGCCGCGCGGCGTTACGAGGTCGGCTGGATTTGCCACCATCGCTGCGAAGTTCGCCTGGTTGGCACATCCCAGGTTGGGATAATTCAGGTTGGAGTCGCTGGACCCGAGGTTGGTCGGCCACTTTCCGCACTGCGGTCCTTCCGCCACGTAGCGGGCGTAGGAGATCCGGATCGGGGCCTGTGAGCCGGGGCTCGCTTGCACCGCTTCGATGTTGATGTCGGAAGCCTTGAAGCCGATGTCGGACATCAGCCCGCGCATCTCGGCGACCGCCTGCATCGACGCGACCTCGTTCGACGAGCCGCTCGGCACCTCGATCGTCAAGCGGCTGTTGCCGGCATCCATGGCCCGATAGCGCTCGACGAACGAGGCCACTTGCGCCCGCTGCTGAGGCGACATGCCGTAGCTGCCCTTGGCGACGCGAATGGCCAACGTGGTCGGCTGCTGCGTCACCATGATCGGATGCCGATGCGTCGGATCGACCATGCTCCAGCCGGCGACTCGCGAAGACTGCTCGTCCCTGCCGCATCCCGCCAGCGCCGCAGTAGCGGCGATTGCGATGATGGACACTGCGGTGATCGTCCGTCGACCGGACGAGGCCGCGTTCCGCTTATTCTGAGCGAACATCATGATACCTCTCCAGGTGTTGCGTTATTCGACGATGAAACCGTAGTCGCCCTTGAGACCGCCCTGGGGCATCACCGTCCCACGTCCATAGACGCGGTTGAGATGACCCATGAAGTTCGCGCGGATCTCCGGAGCAGGTGCCAGTCCATCGTCGGGCCGGGCCAGCTTCTGGCGCTGCGTCGGCCGAACCATGTAGGGAGTGACGATGACGACGAGCTCGGTCTCGTTCCTTACGAAATCCCGGCTGCGGAACAGGGAACCCAGGACCGGCAGGTCTTTGAGACCCGGCACACCATCGACATTCTGTCTGACATCGTCGGAGATCAGGCCGGCCAGAGCGAGCGATGCACCCGAAGCCATTTCGACCGTCGACTTCGCCTGGCGTTTCTTGATCGCGGGAATACTGGTGCCACCGATCACGAGACCGCGGGCCGAGTCGAGCTCACTGACTTCCGTTTCGACCTTCAGGCTGATTCGCCCGGCCGTGAGCACCACCGGAGTGAACGAAAGGCCCACGCCGAACTCCTTGAAGCTCACCGAGATCGCGCCCAGGGAGTCGACCGCCGGGAAGGGATATTCACCGCCCGCCAGGAACTTTGCCGTCTCGCCGGAAACCGCCGTCAGATTGGGCTCGGCCAGGGTCTTCACGAGCCCGTGCCGCTCGAGTGCCCGGATCGTCTGGATGATCTGCGCGTTGCCTGCGGCATAGCCGCTGAGTGCGCCGGCGTTTCCGAAGGTGTTGGGTTGCGGCCCCGTATTGTAGCCGCACATGACGCCGACCGTCTGGCAACTCGCTGCCGCGCCCGCTACCGCCGCAGCCGTCCCGAGCCCGATTCGCGGCAGCGCGCCCAAACCAGCCGCCGCGGTTACCGGCAAGCTGTTGTCCGTCAACAGCGACGTGGAGAAATTGCCCGAAGTGATCTGGGCACCGAGATTGACGCCGAGCTGTTTGAGCACAGAGCGCTGAACTTCCGCCACCGTGACGCGCAGCATCACCTGATCCTCGCCTTCGACGGCGAGCATGTTGATGACCTTGCCCTTCATGCGCTGGTCGGCTGTACCGTTCGTAACCGCGAACCGTGACGCGAGATCCACGGCCCGATTGCTGTCGAGCGGCGACCGGACAGTGCCCGTCAGGATCAGAGTGTCGTTCAGAATCTCGGTCTTGATGGCGGAGCCCGGCAGGAGCTTCTGCAGCATCGCATCGAGCGGTGCCGTATCGGCTTCCACCCGAACCTCGAGAATGAGCACCTGCTCACCGTTCGAATCGAAGAAGAAGACGTTCGCGCCGCCGAGCTTCTTGCCGATCATGTAGACGCGGTTCGAGCTTTGAACCAGCGCATCCAGGTATTCTGGGTTCGAAACGATCACGTCCCGAAGATCTCGCGGGAGCTCGACCATCACGGACTTGTTCAATCCGACGACGATCGCCCGCCGCTGGGGCAGTGCCTCATTGGCGCGAATCTGCAGCACTGAGTCGTGCGTCGAGTTGAACGGAATTCCTCCGCCTTGACGCATTCGAAGATGCTGATCTCCACCTGCCAGGGCGGCGCTGCTGACGCCGAGCGTCAGAAAAGCAGCAAGTCCCGCGAGATGCGAGAAAAGCCGGCCTTTGGCGATGCAACTGATTTTCCACATGGGTCCAAGCCTTCTGGACGAGCTACCGTCTTAATGGGTGCACTCGAACTCACAGAAACTCGACTCACGCGACAACTGGCGCTTGTTCTGTATTGCGCCAAAACGTAACTAAACTCTGAACACGGAAGGTTACTGGACGCCGTAGGCCTTGGCCCGGACCCCATAACGCAGCACCCGGATCGCGTTCGCGCGATCCTTTGTCTTGTCGTCGACGGTCGTCTGCGACCCGCCGATGTCGGCGATGCTCCGGAGAGCAAGGGTGATCTCACCCCTCATCGACGACTGCGCGATGACTTCGGCTTGCGACGGCGTCAGCTCGAGCGCGGCGACGTTGCCCTCTGCGTTCTTCCGGCCGTCCTTGACTTCGAGCATCTGGCCGATCGCCAGCACGCGGACGTTGCGCAGCAGAACCTCGGTATTGATGTCCTCCTGCCCCCCATTTCGGGCGCGCGTACGCGTCGTCAGGAGCAAGTCGACGTGATCGTTCGGCAGAATGAGCCGGCCCACGGCCGTGTGTTCCGCGATCTTGATCGAGATCGCCCTCATGCCGGGCGTCAGGATCGCGGCGAGCACGCCACCCGAGCCCGGTTTGATCAGCTTGTTGCCGGTGATCGGTTCGTTGGCGGTGATTGCCGTCCGCGCGATTGCGCCGGACAGCTCCGTCGTAGCTTTCGGGCGCGACTGGCGCGTCATGAACTGCGGCGACACGGCCGTCTTCGGCCACTCCTGCCAGCGGAAGCTGGATTCGTTTGCGACCTGCCCGAGGCCGATGTCCGCTCTCGCGACCAGAACCTGAACGGTATCGGCAACCGGAGCCGCCACCGGCATGCTCACCGGAGGAGGCTGCGTCAGCGAGCGAGAGAGCAGAAAGGCTGCTCCGCCGGCAACCAGCGCTACTGAAAATCCGATGATCTGAGCTTTCTTCATCTCACCAAGAGTCCTTGTGTCCCGACGCCCTGCATCCTGTTGCAATCACAGAATGAGCGACATTCCTGAAATTCGAGTTAACGCGGGTACCAACTTGGAACATTCTCAGTAGTCTGCGCAGATGCCGCAGATGAAGGGCGCGCTCGTATCCGAGTGCGCGGTGACTACGCCCAGAAAGCGCGGAAAACGTCCGAGTCGGGGTAGAGCCAGAGCCCGGCGGCTGCCAGCGCGACACCGTAGGGAATGCCGGACTTCTTGTCGTGCAGACGTTCCGCCCAATCCCGACCGGCGATCATGACCGGCGGAATGAAGGAACGGAAGCTCATGAAAAACAGAGACAGAAGTCCGCCGAACATGGCCACCATGAAGATGTAGTCGACGATCTGGTTGACCCCGAACCAAAGCGCCGCGGCCGCCAGAAGCTTGGCGTCGCCGCCCCCGACCCAGCCTTGAGAAAACATGAGAACGGCAACCGCCAGAACCGCAAGCCCGACGCCGGCGTGCTTTGCGATATCGATCAGCGGCATTCCCGCGAGAATGGCGGTGCACAGAAAGCCAGCGACGAGAGCCAGCGATACCCGGTTCGGGATCGTCATCGTGAACAGATCCATCGCCGCGGCATATGCCATCGCCAGCGGAAAGATGATCAGAACGGGATAGTCGAGCACGGCCTAGCTCCCCGGAGTTGAATTGGAATGCTGCTGAAAGCGCATCCCTGGAAGCTAGCCGCAGAGCGTTAACGGCCCCATAATTCGCGGCAGAAAAACGTCCGATCGGATGAAATGCCGAGCCTTTCCGACGAGCAGCACGCAGCCGTACTCCCACCCGCAACACGACAGACGCCGCCGAACATCGCGCGCGCGTGCGCCGACGATATTATAGTGCGAACCGATGCGCGCGCAGAAGTCGAGCACGAATCCCGAACATCGAATGCCGGGCTTCAAACACTTCCGCGCCTGCCCCGCCCCATACAAGGCATCATAGGAAGCCGTTGTTCACCGACGTGAAGATCGAGGTCAGGTTCGAGCCGACGCCGGTCAGAACGGTGATGATCCCGAGAAATATCATGGAGGCGATGAGTGCATATTCAATCGAAGTGGCCCCAGACTCGTCGCCGCGAAACCGCTTTGCCAATACCCACATCGCCACTCTCCTGACTGGACCGATTACTATTCTATGGTTCTGAACCGCGTTCGATCCGAACCTTATGCACGCAGACTACCCCCTCGTTCCAAATTAAGTGTTGTAGTGAATGAGCGAACTCGAAGCTATTCACGATTTTTTTTGACCCGCTTTTGGAACGAGTTGCACGATCCGCTCGCGATTGGCACGGCCCGAAAGGGATCGTTGAATAGATCAGGGTTGACGAAACATTTACAATTCGACAAGGCACCGCCAAATCGCCGCATCTGCGCAATTGCGCCGGTCCGAGCCCCGAAACCGGGCCACGATCAATCCCGCCTTAACGGCGCTCGCAATATATCTATGCAGCAACGGAGGTTGATCGGTCGACGTGGCAGGGTTCGCCCTCCACCCGGCCCGGGCATCGGCTTCTCGAGCGGAATTCGGGAGTGCCCCCGGAGCCGATCGCGACGTCCGATCGAAGTCGAGCGCATTCCAGTTCACAACCGGAGGTCAGTACCGTGGTCGAAAGCGTGCTCCAGATATTCGTGAAGGTCTGGGAGATCTATAGCGGCCACATGCCGTATATCGTGGGATCGATCCTTGTTTTCACGACCCTTGCCATGATCCCCGGTCTCGCCTCGTCACCCGGCAAGGTCTGGTGGCGCAACCCCGGGCTCGGCACCGACGCCGCCTATTTCATTCTCCACACGTTCGTCGGCGGGTACTTCCGCATTCCGATCATGCTCGTGGTCGTTTTCGTTCTGTCGAGAACGATGAGCCCGGCCGAGATCAACGACTACTTCACCAACGGACGAGGTCCCCTCAGCACGCTGCCGTTCGGCGTGCAGGTCGTGGTCTACCTCCTGCTGTCGGATTTCCTGCTCTATTGGATCCACCGGATCTTCCACCGCAGCAGCGTGTTGTGGCCGTTCCACGCCATTCATCACTCGGCCAAGGAAGTCGACTGGACGACATCTGTCCGCTTTCATCCCGTCAACGTGATGTTGCAGTCGTCTCTGGTCATGGGCGTGATGATCAGCCTCGGCATCAAGCCGGAGGTCATCGCCCTCGTGGCCCCATTCGATGCCTGTATCGCAGTCTGGCAGCATTCGAACTCCAAGTGGGATCTCGGTCCCCTGAAGTACGTCATCGCAACCCCGGTGTTCCACCGCTGGCATCACACGTTTCCGGATGAGGGCGGCGACATGAACTTCGCGCCGACATTTGCCTTCTGGGACTACTTCTTCGGTACGTTCTACATGCCGGATGGAAAACTGCCCGAGCACTTCGGCGTCGACGACCCTGAGTTGGTCGAAGGCTACGCCGCACAGTTCGTCTACCCTTTCGCGAAATACATGAAGCATCGCGCCGCGGATGGGGGCCAGCCGCCCGAAACGAGCCGCCCCCCCTCTGCCTGACGACAGTACTCATGCTCGACCTGCAGAACGGCCCCACCGCTCTGCAGGTCCAATCGCAATTGAACTGCCCCGCATCCAAAACCGCGACAGGCCGACATGACCTCACCTTCGAAAACTTCCGATCGCCGCTGGCGCATGGCTGCCGCGGGCTTGGCTACGCTGGCGCTGGTGCCATTTGCACTCCCGACCCGACCGCTCACCGCGCCGTTGCCTGAGGCTGTCGAGATCAAAGACATGACGTGGGTCGAAGTCCGTAGCGCGCTGCAAGCCGGCTATTCGACGGTCATCGTTCCGACCGGCGGTATCGAGCAGAACGGCCCGCATATGATTCTTGGAAAACACGACTATCTGGTCACGTACGCCGCACGCCAGATCGCCAAGGAAGTCGGCAAGACGCTGGTCGCCCCGGTCATCTCCTACGTTCCGGAAGGCCAATACGACCCCCCGACGGGTCACATGAAATATCCAGGCACGCTCGGACTGACCGAGGCGGTGTTCGCCGGTGTTCTCGACGGCGTGGCACGCAGCCTGAAAGTCGCCGGCTTCAAGACCATCTGCTTCATCGGCGACCACGGTCAGAGCCAGCCCATACAAGCCGAAGTCGCAGCCCGTCTCTCGCGGGAATGGGAAAAGGCCGGCGTCCGCGTCGTCCAGCTCGAATCGTACTATGCGGTCCCGGTCCAGACGAAAAAGCTGCAGTCCGAAGGCTTCAGCCTCGACCAGATCGGACAGCACGCAAGTGTGATCGACACCTCCGAGCTCATGGCCGTGAACCCGAAAGGCGTGGACCTGGCACGCTACAGCCGCTCCTTCCTTCCCCAGGAGCACAGCGGCGTCTACGGCAATCCGTCTCGCTCGAGCAGCACGCTCGGCGCGAACCTCATCCGGATGCGCATCCAGGCAGCATCCGATCAGATTCGCAAACTCGTCGCGAACCCGGCCGGCCGCAGCTGAAACATCATAGTGACACCGGCCGGAAGTAGCGGCACCGCCCCCCGGCCCTCTCCGGCCGCCCTGCCCTTCACATGCAAAACGACCGCCCGATCCATGGGATCGAGCGGCCGTTGATCACTCTCGGACGTTGCCGTCCGAAACGCGTCAGCTTAGTGGCTGAGGGCGTTGTTGACCGACGTGAAGGTCGTGGTCAGGTTCGAGCCGACGCCCTGCAGGATGCCGATCACGGCGACGCTGATGAGCATGGCGATCAGGCCGTACTCGATCGCGGTGGCGCCGGACTCGTCCTTGGCGAAACGTGCAACGAAATTCGTCATGGCATACTCTCCTGGTACTGATGTGCTTGCCGATTATGGCCGCCAGCTCTACCGGACCTCTCCCAAGTATCCGGCGCTGAACTGAGTATCAAGATACAGACCGGAAGTTAATTCGAGATTTAATTCCGAAACTACGCGAAATCTCCGCCGCCGAAATCGACAATTGAATAAAATCTTTTCTACATTCGTCCGATTTCGAGAATACCCGGTATCCATCATTACAGCCGATAGCAAAACGACCGCCCGATCCATGGGATCGAGCGGCCGTTGATCACTTTCGGACGTTGCCGCCCGAAACGCTTCAGCTTAGTGGCTGAGGGCGTTGTTGACCGACGTGAAGGTCGTGGTCAGGTTCGAGCCGACGCCCTGCAGGATGCCGATCACGGCGACGCTGATGAGCATGGCGATCAGGCCGTACTCGATCGCGGTGGCGCCGGACTCGTCCTTGGCGAAACGTGCAACGAAATTCGTCATGGCATACTCTCCTGGTACTGATGTGCTTGCCGATTATGGCCGCCAGCTCTACCGGACCTCTCCCAAGTATCCGGCGCTGAACTGAGTATCAAGATACAGACCGGAAGTTAATTCGAGATTTAAATCTCAAATCCAGCCATAACCAATACCGCACATATAAATCGTGGTAAAAATAGGCCCTGCAATTGTCTCGAATAAATACAGCTGAATGGCCACCAGCCGATCCGCTGGAATTCCCGATCGGAAACTCGAGTACTCGAGTAATAAACCTCGGCGCCGCATCCAAAGCAAAACGACCGCCCGATCCATTGGATCGAGCGGCCGTTGATCACTCTCGGACGTTGCCGTCCGAAACGCTTCAGCTTAGTGGCTGAGGGCGTTGTTGACCGACGTGAAGGTCGTGGTCAGGTTCGAGCCGACGCCCTGCAGGATGCCGATCACGGCGACGCTGATCAGCATGGCGATCAGGCCGTACTCGATCGCGGTGGCGCCGGACTCGTCCTTAACGAAACGCGCAACGAAATTCGTCATTTCTCAACTCTCCCGACTGGATGCTCACACTGGCCACTACGGCCGACAGTTCGTCCGAAACTCCCAGGTTTTCGGCGCTGAACTGAGGGTGAAATTAGGCCGCAACTGTTAAAACTGGATTGAAATCCAATCGCTGGCGAAAGAGCCGGAGCACCAGCATGATTGCGTGGTAAACATTCCGTATCGAATTATATTTTTATCAATTCTCGTCCGTCGCCCTCTCGCAATCGGCCCGGGAGCGGGAACAAGCGGGTTCCCCGCGGCAGGAGGGCAGCCTTCCCGCTCCTCCCGACGAGCGCGCAGGCAACCCATGCCTATCCCCTTGCCTCAGGCGTGAGCGCGGAAATGGCTGCGATATCAACCAAGTGGCACGTCGGCCCCATGATCTGCACCCGACCACCTATGACGTTGGTCGGCCATGCGATTTTGAGCCAGCGCCTGAGGCAAGGGGATAGGCATGCAGGCAACCGGCAACGACGACGAACGCGCAGCTGGTTCGGCGGGTCGCGCCTGTCTCTCCGGATGCTGTCGATTTCAGTACGCTCATTTGCAATTTGTTGACGAATTGAGCGCATGTTGAATGCAACCGACACCCATCATTGCGCAAGGACCCGAGCCATGCGGATTTCAATCGATCACGCCCGCGGAATTTCCGGCCTCGGCCTGACTTTTCTGGCAGCCGCCATAACACTCACGGCGATGTCGGCGGCACCGACCCGCTCTAACGCCCAGGAACTGATCGTCAAGTTCGACCAGTCCCAGATCATCAAGTTGCCCCGCCCCGTGACCGAAATCATCATCGGCAACCCGATGATTGCGGATGTCGCCATCCAGTCCAGCAATCTGCTGGTCGTCACCGGCAAATCGTTCGGCCTGACCAATCTGATCGCGCTCGACGCCGACCGCAACGTGATCATCGACCAGCGGGTCATGGTCCAGCGCGACAACAACCGCCTGCTGTTCCTGACCAAGGGCGGAAAGCGCGAGACCTACAATTGCACTCCCCAGTGCAACCCCACGATCACGGTCGGCGACGACACGGCATTCTTCAATCAGACCGCCGCCACCTCCGAGCGCAAGATTCGCCTCATCGAAGGCCAGACCGAAGGCGGCAGCATTTCCGCATCGCAGTGATCGCGCCGCTCTACGATCGAACTCCGGCACCTCGGCCCCACGGCCGGGGTGTCGTCGTTTCGGATCGGCACGCGCGTACCGCATCCGGCCTGATTTTTTTAGTTACCCGCAATTTACCACGAAGCCGTGCTTTTGAGCAGGGTTAGGCATTCATTTAGATTTCTGGCGCTTCTCTAGCGGTTCCAGAATGTCAGAGTACCGAGTACGGGAATCTCCGATGATTTCGACAGACAAATCTCGATCCTCCAAACGTCCGAACCGGCTGGCCCGGTTTGCAGGAAACGAAGACGGCACAACGGCCATCGAATTCGCAATGGTGATCGGCCCCTTCCTCTTCCTCCTCTTCGGCATCATTTCCGTCGGCTTCTACTTCTTCGTCACCTTCTCCCTGGAGCACGCGGTCGAATCCGCTTCCCGCGTCATCCGCACCGGCCAGGCCCAGGACAGCTCCGGCGGCAAGACACCGCTGACCGTTGCGACGTTCAAGGCCAAGATCTGCGAAAAACTGCCGCCATTCATGGAGTGCGGCACTGCGACGGACAAGATCCGGGTCAACGTCCAGACTTATACCGGCTATGGCACCGTCTCTGCCCCGACCTGCGTCGACAACGCCGGTGCACTCATCGGCGCCGCGGCACAGACATATGCACCCGGCGGCACCAGCTCGATCGTCCTCGTGGGCGTCTGCTACGAGTGGGAACTGAGCAAGTCGATGGCGAGCATCCCCTATTGGATAGCGCCGCAGAGTGCCCGGATGACCAACGGATCGACCCTGATCCAAGCCGCCACGACTTTCACCAACGAACCATTCTGACCGGGCGATGGTCACACGACCTGGGCATTGTCCGAATCGCATTGGAGCTTAGCAATGACCGCCGTCACCGAGACGAAGCGCTGGAACGCCGCCTCTGCGTTCGCATCCCGCTTCTCGCGTTGCAGCAAGGGCATCGCCGCTGTCGAATTCGCATTCGTCGTCCCGATCATGCTTTGCATGTTCATCGGCGTCGTCGAGTTGAGCCAGGCGATCACCGTCGACCGACGCGTTTCTCACGTCGCGAGTTCGACCGCCGACCTCGTCGCACGCCAGCGCAATGTCACCAGTTCAATTCTGAACGATTACATGACGATAATCGACAACCTCGTCGCGCCCTATTCCGACACGCCGCTCAAGCTGACGATCGCCAGCGTCTACAACACTACCGCGGCCCCCACCGTCCCCAAGACCTGCTGGGTCTACCACCGCGGCGGCAACAGTGCGAACGGCGCCGATACCGCGATCACCGCGGGGGCCAACTACACGGGTCTGCCGAGCAACTTGCTCGACGCAGCGGGCGGAACGAGCGTAATCGTCGTCAAGGCTTCATACCTCTATCAACCCGTCCTGTTCTTCGGAGCGGCCAATAGCAAAGTCGGTGGCGCTCAAATCAGCTCGTTCGTCGGTACTGCCGGCATAAATATGACGGAGACGTTCTATCTGAAGCCTCGCCTCCAGTCCTTCGTCACGATGGACAATGGCACCTGCTCCTGATCTTCGCTGATCGGTGATCGGATATTCGTCATTTCGTCATAAGAATTTCTCGTCCTTCTTCGCGCTCTACCCTGTTTACCCTGCTCCGCACCCCTCGCATGGTCACGGGGGGAAAAGCGAACGGATGGGTTCAGCGGAAACTATGGGAAGACGATCGCAGCATACGCCTGAGGAACTGCGCGAGCTGATCCTCTCGGCCACGAGACACATAGTGGAGGAGCGCGGTTTCCAGGCGCTTTCGGCGCGCGAAATCGCACGCGAGATCGGTTACGCACCCGGCACCCTCTACAATATGTACGAGAATCTCGACGAGATCATGTTGAGGGTCCAATGCCGGGTTCTCAAGCAGCTCGACGACCACATCGCTGCTTCGCTGGTCGGCAGGAAGAAGCCCGAATTACTGCACACATTCGCTGTAGCCTATGCCGATTTCGCCCATAATCATACTCGGCTCTGGGAGCTGGTCCAGTTCCACTACCCCGAGCTCGTGAAACCCGTCCCGGAGTGGTATCTGGACGCGATCAATGCGCCGGTGGCTCGCTTGCAAGCGATCATCGGAGACACCTTCGGCATGTCCGACGTGGACGAGATCGCTCGACTGTCGCAGCAGGTTTGGTCGGCAATCCACGGCACGATTCAGACTGCGACCACACCGAAGTTCGGCATCGTTCCGAAGTCGACCACGATATGGATGATCGAATCCGTCGTCTCTGATTTCCTGCACCGGCACGCGTCGTCCAAGGCAGGCCTCCGCCTCGAACAGCAAAGTAACGGCACCACGAAACGAGAACGCCGCGCGAGCTGAGCACACGCGGCGAAACCACCCGGTTGCTCAGTCGGCCTACTTCCCGCTCCCGGCTTCACCCGAAGCTGGCGCGACCGGAGGCAAAGCCGGCCGTTCCGGGATGGAGCCAGTCGTCACGTCCGAAGTGGCGGGTGCCTTACCGAGCCCCAGCGCAGAGCGGTGCTGCTGGATGTCGATCCCGAACCATTGCCCGTGCGGCGGAAGCAATCGGCTGTGCAGCCCGGCCCAGAGCTGCTGCGACGTCACCCCGTCGACGAACACCTTGGCGGGCGGCGTCACCATGAACGCCGCCACGGCGAGACCGGCCACGAGCGCGGATTCGCCAAGTCGCTTCGAATCGTAGATCTTCAACGCGGTCCCGAACGACGCCTTGATCCGGGTTTCGTGGACATCGACGCTGTAGAGCTCGTCCAGGATCAGATGTGTCACATAACCGAGGAACAAGAACCCGCCGCCGAGCCACGCCACGCCCTCGTGGAACCCGAGCAGGTGCTTGAAGATCACCGCCGTCAGGAACCAGAAGAACAACCCCGCGATAAGGGAATGCCAGATCCCTCGGTGATACGAGAATTTCGAAAAAACCTTCTGCCCGATGTATCTGACGCCGACGAGCGTCCCGAGCCAGGCGATCCACATTTCCGCGATCGAGTACTTCGGCGCCGTCACGAACAGCACGCAGAACGAGAAGAATACCGCTAGGCCCGCAAACAGCCCGCGGCTCGGACGCGAATCCTTGAGATCTATATCGGGCAGCACGCTGCCTACGACGCCCGCGAGCGTCACCGCGATGAGGCTTTCGGGCGCGATCACATCCGCCGCGAGCGTCAAGGTAGCGGCAAGTCCGCTGACAACGGTGCCGACCGCAATATGCGTAGGAAAATTCGCCATGACCGGACGTCTCCACCGAGCCTGATATCGGAGCAGAAAGCTCTCTGAGGCCCGTTCACGCCAATCTGATTCGGCCAACTCCATCCATCGTTCTGCGTCGCAATCTGTGGACAACACGGTCTCGCGCCCCTGCTTCTGGCACGTTCCCTGCGTCTTGAGTCCGATCGTCCACACCGCAGATGAGCACCGATGCAACTCGATCGCAGGCGACTTGTAGCAGCAGGCATCGGCCTGTCCGGCATCGCCGCCGCCGCCGACGTCGCCATTGCCCAGGAGCGCAGACACAAGCACGCGCCACGCGCTGACGCCGCCAACGCTGCGACGACAGCCGACCTGCGCCCGGACAGCGGCCATGACGAGACAGCGAGGCTGCAATCAGCGATCGATCGGGCTGCAACTCGAGGTCGGTCGTTGAAGCTCCCCCCCGGCCGCTTCATCGTCCGCGGATTGACGCTTCCATCGGGCATGCGGCTATCCGGATCGCGCCAGGCGACGATCCTTCAGCATCTGGGTGGCCCCCCGGTACTTTCCGCGGCCGATGCCACAGGCATCACGATCGAGCAACTTTCGATCGTCGGCGGCTTTCCGCTCGCCTCGCCGACGCGCGGACTGATCGAGCTGCGCGGCGTCGAGCGGCTGTCGATCCGCGAGGTATCGATCGAGACGAGCCCGGCACATGCCATCATGCTCGAGCGCTGCAGCGGCCATGTCACGCAATGCAGGATCGCGGGCGCCACGAAATCGGGCATCTTCAGCCTCGATGCGGCGCCGGGTCTGGAGATTTCTCACATTCGCGTCGAACGCGCCGGGAACAACGGCATCCTCGTCTGGCGGTCCTTAAAGGGCGAAGACGGCACCATCGTCGCCATGAACCACATCGAGCGCATCGCCGCCCACGACGGTGGTACGGGCGAGAACGGCAACGCCATAAACGTGTTTCGTGCAGGTAACGTGCTCGTCACATCGAACCGCATCGCGGACTGCGCCTTCTCCGGGGTCCGCGCTAATTCCGCCTCGAACGTGCAGATCCTCGCCAACAATATTTCACGCGTCGGCGAAGTCGCGATCTTCGCCGAATTCGCCTTCGACGGCGCGGTGATATCCGCCAATCTGATCGATGGCGCCGCGACCGGCATCTCGGTGACGAACTTCGATCACGGCGGCCGTCTCGCCGTCGTCCAAGGAAACCTCGTGCGCAACCTCGCGCTGCACCGCGGCCCGTCGGACCCCGGCGGCTACGGGATCGCGATCGAAGCCGACGCCGCCGTTTCCGGCAATACCGTGGAGGGCGCCCCCACCGCAGGCATATCCATCGGCTGGGGCCGTTACTGCCGCGACGTCGCCGCAACCGGCAACGTCGTCCGCCGATGCGACGTCGGAATAGCCGTCACCAGCGACACGAACGCCGGCACGGTTCTGATCGCCAACAACATGATATCGGGCTCCCGTCGTGGCGCCATTCGCGCCAACGACCACGGCCGCATACAGGGCGACGACCTCGCCGTGGCGCAACCATCGACGGGTCGCATCAGGGCAACCGGCAACGTCGTCGCCTGAAACCCTGGCGGTTGACACTCAATTCGCAGGGCCGCCGGCAGCACTACCGACCGAGGTCCGCGGAGTTTTCTTCGCGACCGGCAGCGCCGCCGCGTTCGGCGGTCGGATCACCGACACCGTACTCGCAGCCGCAGCCGGTCCCGCAGCAGTCTCTGCCGCTGCCGCCGGCACGGCTTGGCCACGCGCGATCACCGGCCGAACCCGCCGCACGGGATTGCCGCACTTCCGTGTCCGCGTCTCCCGGCTCATATCGTGCACGCCGTTCGCTTCCTTCGGATCGAAAGCGAGCTGTGCGATCTGCGGTGCGCCGAGCGCAATCTTCCAGTCGGCAACGGCGAACCCGTGTTCGAGCAGCGCTGCAGCTCTCGCAGACCGCTCGTCGCGTTGCGCCTCTCCCAGCACCACGGCGATGATCCGACGCCCGTCCCGCGTCGCCGTCGCAACGACATTGTATCCGGCCCCGCACGTGAAACCGGTCTTCATCCCATCCGCGCCCTCGACGGTGCGCAGCAGATCGTTCTGCGAATGAAACGTCCCCCGGTGAATGACGAACTGCATCGTCGAGAACATTTCAGCGCGCTCGGGAAAATCGCGCAGAATGGCCGTCGCCAGGATCGCGAGATCGCGCGCGGTGCTGAACTGCTCCGGCTCCGGCAGCCCGTGTGGATTTCTGAACTGGCTCCGCGACATGCCGAGGCGCTTGGCGGTGGCATTCATCTTCACCGCGAAGCCTTCCTCGGTCTCACCGATCAACTCCGCCAGCGCCATGGCGAAATCGTTGGCCGACCGCAGGATGAGCCCCCTCAGCGCCTGCTCGACGTTGAGCGGAATGCCTTGCCTCAACCCGATCCGCGTGGCCGGCTGCCCGCGCGCCTTCTCCGACAACGGCACCAGCGTATCGAGCTTCACTTTTCCGGACTTGATCGCCTCGAACGTGACGTACGCCGTCATGATCTTCGTCAGCGAGGCCGGATACCAGCTCTGATCGGGCTCTTCGGCATAGATCACCCTCCCGCTGTTCTCGTCGATCAGCATCGTCGGCCCGGCAACAGCCGCCGCGGACGTCAGGAATGCACCGGCCAGGGCCGTGCAGGACGCCAATAGCGAGCAGAGCGTTGATAAGCGAGGCGAAGCGGTCGGAAGCCGAATCATGACAGGTACACTCGAATGAAAAATCTCCGATTCACCCGAATGCGAACGCAGCCGGCGAATCGTCGGAACTCTCGTGATCCCGGATCACGAATTGGCCCCATCGGCTGTGCCATAACCGATGACGTCGCCGCAAGGCAAAGCGAGGGCTTCGCACGCACGCGATCCCTGCCGCCGCAGACGGGCCACACCGCCCACGAGCCGTCCCGCGGCACACCTCCCCTTGCCGTTGCCGGGCCGCGCGTCTAAATCTCGCGCTGAGCTGCGTCGCGTCCGTCTGACATGATCGGCGCCTGGTGCGAACCGCTGTCACGTCTTGCGCCCCGAACCGGAAGAAGGACTACCGCATGACCGGGCTGTTGATGTTCGTCGCTTACCTGATCAATCTCTACGAATACGTGGTGATCGCAGCCGTGGTTATGTCCTGGTTGATCGGCTTCAACGTGATCAACTCCTACAACCCGTTCGTGCGCTCGCTGTGGCAGGGCATCACCGCCGTGACGGAGCCGCTTCTGAAGCCCATTCGCCGCATCATGCCGGATCTCGGCGGCCTCGACCTGTCTCCGGTGATCCTGCTGCTCGCTTGCCTGTTCCTGCGCTGGATCGTGATCGGGGAGTGGCTGATACCGGCTCTGCGCTGATGCCCGCCCCTCTCGATCGACCGTGGCGCCAGTCCGGAACCTCCATCGAGCTCCGTATCCGCCTCACCCCCAAAGGCGGGCGTGATGCCGTCGACGGAACGACCGCATCGCCGGATGGTCCAGCCCTCAAGGCCCGCGTTCGCGCGGCGCCCGAGGACGGCGAAGCCAATGCAGCCCTGATCGAACTGATCGCTGCCTGGCTCGACGTGCCCAAGCGCAACGTAACTCTGGAAAGCGGCCACAAATCGCGCACGAAAATGCTCGCAATCTCGGGCAACGCCGCCACGATCGAACAACGGCTCCGATCGAACCTGACCGCTCTGACCGACCTGCCGGCAAGGCAGACGGCGAAGCGAACGGAGAAACACCGATGACCGCGAGCATCATCGACGGCAAGGCGACCGCCGAGGCCCTGCGCGCTGGCATCGGCAGAGCCGTCGCCGATCTCCAGAGAACACACGGCTTCAAGCCGGGCCTCGCCGTCGTGATCGTCGGTGAAGATCCAGCGAGCCAGGTCTATGTCCGAAACAAGGCCAAGCAGACCGTCGAAGCGGGCATGGCCTCGTTCGAGCACAAGCTGCCGCCCGCCACGCCCCAGGCTGAAATCCTGGCTCTGGTCGATCGCCTCAATCGCGATCCCGCCGTGGACGCCATTCTCGTTCAGTTGCCGCTGCCCAGGCACATCGATGCGCGCGCCGTCATCGAGTCGATCGACCCGGCCAAGGATGTCGATGGATTCCACCCCTTGAACGTCGGCCGGATCGCCAACGGCGAGCGCGCGCTCGCCCCGTGCACGCCGACGGGTTGCCTGCTGCTCGCCAAGCTGGCTTCGCCGAACCTCGCGGGGCTGGAAGCCGTCGTCGTCGGCCGCTCGAACATCGTCGGAAAGCCGATGGCACAACTGCTGCTCGCACAGGATTGCACCGTCACGACGGCCCATTCCCGAACCCGCGATCTGCCTGCGGTCGTTGCCCGCGCGGATCTGTTGATCGCCGCGATCGGCAAGCCTCAACTCATAAAGGGGGATTGGTTGAAGCCCGGAGCCATCGTCATCGACGTCGGCATCAACCGCATCGATATCGGCAACGGCCGGCCTCGCCTCGTCGGAGACGTCGACTTCGACTCCGCCATCGAACGCGCCGGCGCGATCACGCCCGTTCCCGGCGGCGTCGGACCGATGACGATCGCCTGCCTCCTGCGCAACACGCTGGAAGCCGCGTGCACGAGGCGCAAAATCGCGATGCCTGCCGTCTGATCGCAGCGGGCTCCCTGTCAGCCGCCGCCCGACGATGTCAAGCGCTGCCGGATGTAGTCGAGCTGATCGAAGTTGCCGTACTTGATCGTCAACACGCCGCTTTCCCCCGAACTCCGCTTGACCTCGACCTTGAGACCGAGAGTATCGGTCATCTCCTTCTCGAACGCCCTGGTATCGGCATCTTTCTCACGCGGCTGCCGCCCCGAATTCGAGTTCGCTGCCGCCACCGCCGCCGCAGCGTCAGTCTGCACAAGCGCCTCGACCTCGCGCACCGTCAGACCTTCCTTGACGATGTGCAACGCCAGCGCCTCGGCGTCCTCACGTCCGACCAGCGCACGCGCGTGCCCGGCCGACAGGCTGCCCTGCCGCACGAGATCCTGCACACTCACCGGCAGCTTCAACAGCCGCAACGTGTTGGCAAGATGACTGCGACTCTTGCCGATCGCCTCGGCCAGTTGGTCCTGCGTGTAGCCGAACCGCTCCATCAGCTCGCGATATCCGCCCGCTTCCTCGAGCGCATTGAGATCCGCGCGCTGCACGTTCTCGATGATCGCGATTTCGAGCGCGTCCTGATCCGACAGATCGCGAATGATCGCCGGCACCTGATGCAACTGCGCCCGCTGCGCAGCCCGCCAGCGCCGCTCACCGGCGACGATTTCATAACCGCCGCTCGCCGGATCGGGTCGCACGACGATCGGCTGCACCAGCCCCTTCTGACGGATCGATTCCGCCAGCTCGGCCAGATCGTCCTCGCGAAAATCTTTACGCGGATTGAGCCGACCTGCGCGTACCAGATCGACCGGCAGCATCCGCTGCTCACCTTCCGGCGGCAATTTCGATTCCGCTCTCGGCGCGCCGCTATCTCCGATCAACGATGCAAGCCCCCGACCCAGTCGACTTTTTTGCAGTGGTTGCATCGTTGCCTGTTCCTTGGCCTTCACCGACGTAGGTTCGAGTGCGTCCCACCGTAGGTTGGGTTGAGCGCAACGAAACCCAACATCCACGGCATTCCTACAAAATGTCGGGTCGCGGCCTGATGCCTTGACCCGACCTACGCCGCCCGTTGACTTACGCAGCTTTCAGCAGCTTCTCACGCTCGATGATCTCGGTGGCAAGTTTGATGTAGGCTTGGCTGCCGACGCAGTCGTAATCGTACAGTAGAATTGGCTGCCCGTGTGACGGCGCCTCGGCCACCCGCACGTTGCGCGGGATCATCGTCTCATAGACTTTGGCGCCGAAGAAGGCGCGCACATCCCGGGCCACGTCCCGCGACAGCCCCGTCCGCTGATCGTGCATCGTCAGCACGACCCCCTGGATTTCGAGTTCCGGATTGAGCGCGGCCCGGATCTGCTCGATCGATTCCTTGAGCTGCGTAATGCCTTCCAGCGCGAAAAACTCGCACTGCACCGGCACCAGAACGGCGTTTGAAGCCGTCAAAGCATTGAGCGTCAGCAGATTGAGCGATGGTGGACAGTCGATCAGGATGTAGGAGAACGGCGATCCCCCGGGCCGGCCGGTCAGCCCGATGACGGCCTCACGCAGCCGGTAGAGCCGCGCCCCGTCGGCTTCCCCATCGCCGTCGAAACCCACGAGGTCGTTGTTCGCCGGCAGACAGAAAAGGTTCGGCACCGCAGTTGGCTGCGCCGCCTCGGCCAGCGTCGCGCGCTGCGCCAGCACATCGAAAGTCGTCAGCCGGCGCGCATCGGGCGCAATTCCCACGCCCGTGCTCGCGTTTCCCTGCGGATCGCTGTCGATGATCAGCACGCGCTCGCCGATCGCCGCCAGCGCCGTGCCGAGGTTGATCGCGGTCGTCGTTTTGCCGACGCCGCCCTTTTGATTTGCAATCGCCAGAACGCGTACGCCGGCGTAGGCCCCGATAGAGGTGCTCATGGCCAGAAACCCTTGCTCTAAAACGAGTTTTCAGCGAACTAACGCCGCCGCAGGTTCCGCACCTCCACGATGCGGGCGTCCTCGGCGGTCACACTGGGCACAAGGCAAGCATCGAACGCCCACTGAGAACGCGCCGCCTCGATTTCAGCTTGCGCGCCCTGCCCTTTGAGAAACAAACCCACCGTGCGATCCCCGAACAAGGGGGCGGCCAGCCCGAACAGACGATCGAGCGGGGCCAATGCACGCGCGGTTACAACGTCGACCGACGCAAGCTTAGACTGAGTCTCGGGTTTTTCGATTCTTGTCGACAGGATTTCCACAGCAACCCCGGTCTGCCGGGCCACTTCACGCAGAAAGGCGCACTTCCGCACGTCGCTTTCGACCAGCACGATCCGCCACGGCCGTTCGGACGCCCCGCCGCCTGCGCTGCCTCGGCGATCTTGCAGCAGAATTGCCAGAACCAGCCCGGGAAACCCACCCCCGGACCCCAGATCGACGAACACCCGCGCATCGGCCGGAATCAGAGGCAATAGCTGCGCGCTGTCCAGAAAATGCCGATGCCACAGCTCATTCAGTGTTGCATTTGCCACCAAATTGATGCGCGGCTGCCACAACCGAAGCTGAGACTCGTACAGGTTGAGCCGATCGAGCGTTTCACGTGAAACGTTGGTTGCAGCAGCAAACCCAGCCGCATCCAGGCCTGACCCACCGGAAACAGCCCTCACGACAACCCCTGATTGCGTTTCTCCCCACCGCGGCGCCGCACGTGTGCCCGCAGAAGCAAAAGCGCCGCTGGCGTCATTCCGTCGATTACAGCCGCCTCAGCCAGTGTGCCCGGCCGCAGCCTTTCCAGTTTCTGGCGCAACTCGTTCGACAACCCCGAAATCCGCCCGAACCCGAAATCCGCCGGGATTCGCGCCGCCTCGTCGCGCTTCAGCGAGGCAACATCGGCCGATTGCCGGTCCACATAGGCAGCATACCGGGCATCCACTTCGAGTTGCTGAGCTAAATCGACTCGCAAACCAGCCACCTCGGGCCAAATGGCCGAAATCCTGGCCACAGCGATCCCGGGATACGCCACCAACTCGAACGCCGAGCGTCGGCGCCCGTCCTTGTTCACGTCCAAGCCATGCCGGCCGGCCTCTGTAGGCGTCAAACTCAGTCTTTCGAGCAACGCCCGCCCCTCGGCCAGCGCCGCGGCCTTATCTCCGAACGCTTCAACCCTCGACTTGCCGACGCAACCAAGATCGATCCCGAGCGGGGTCAGCCGCTGGTCGGCGTTGTCGGCGCGCAGCTTCAGGCGAAACTCCGCCCGCGACGTGAACATACGATAAGGCTCTGATACTCCACGAGAAACGAGGTCGTCGACCATGACGCCGAGATACGCTTCCGTCCGCGAGACGACGACGCCCTCGCCTCCCCCCGCCACGCGCGCCGCGTTCACGCCCGCGAGCAGCCCCTGCGCGCCCGCCTCCTCATAGCCCGTCGTCCCGTTGATCTGCCCCGCCATGAACAGCCGCGGCACCTTCCGCGCCTCCAGCGTCGGCCGCAGCTCCCGAGGATCGATGTGATCGTACTCGATCGCATACCCCGGCCGCTTCATCACGACGCGTTCGAGCCCCGGCATCGTCCGCAGGAACTGCTCCTGCACGTCCGCCGGCAGCGACGTCGAAACGCCGTTCGGATAGATCGTATCGTCGTCCAGACCCTCGGGTTCGAGGAAAATCTGATGCCCGTCCCGGTCCCCGAACCGAACGACCTTGTCCTCGATCGACGGACAGTAACGCGGACCCACGCTGGAGATCTGACCCGAATACATGGGCGCACGCTGGAGGTTGGCGCGAATGATATCGTGCGTAGCACGTGTCGTGGTTGTGATGTGGCAAGGCACCTGCCGCACGGTGATCCGTTCCGTCAGGAACGAGAACGGGATCGGCGGATCGTCGCCCTCCTGAACCTCGAGACGATCCCAGTCGATCGATCCCGCCAGCAACCGCGCCGGCGTCCCCGTCTTCAGCCGTCCCACGCTGAGTTCCAGCGCCTTCAACCGCAACGACAACCGCGCGACGGGTGCCTCACCGAACCGCCCGCCCGGCGTCTGGCTCTCGCCCATGTGGATGATCCCGCGCAGGAACGTCCCGGTCGTCAGGACGACTGCACCGGAGACTAGGCGCTCGCCGTCCGCCGTCAGGACACCCGCGGCGCGACCCTCCTCGTCCACGATGAGGTCTTCGATCGCCGCCTCGATCACGTCCAGCCCCGCCTGGCCGCGGATCTCCCGCTGCATCGCCTCTCGATAGAGCCGCCGGTCGGCCTGCGCGCGCGGCCCCTGCACCGCCGGCCCGCGCGAGCGGTTGAGCATCCGGAACTGGATGCCGGCCGCATCAGCGACCCGGCCCATCAGCCCGTCGAGCGCATCGATCTCACGTACGAGATGCCCTTTGCCGAGCCCCCCGATCGCGGGATTGCAGGACATCTCGCCGATCGTCGCGAACTGATGCGTGACGAGCGCCGTCCGCGCGCCGCAACGCGCCGCAGCAGCCGCCGCCTCGCAGCCCGCGTGCCCGCCCCCGACAACGATCACATCGTAAGTCAAAGCGCCAATTCCTTATTTGCCGATCCCAAACCGTCCCGGCCACCGCACACCTATCCGACAGCCCTGCTCGGGTCAAAGCAAGCGTCGCAATTGGTAGGCGCCGACAACCTATCCAGCTTCGTCATCCTCGACCGCTGCGAGGCAAAGCCGAGCAAGCGTCGGGGATCCAGCACAAGGAGTGCCGTAGGCTCCGAACATTTTTCGTCTTTCGCACTTCTTCCACAAACCTCCCAGGATATGCGTCCCCGAACAGATGGTCCGACCGGAGTAAGGACCGATCTGATCCGGGGTCTTGACCCATCTCTGGCCGGCAAGACCCCGGGTCTGCGCGCAAGTGCGCTCCGCCCGGGGACGCAAACAACTCGAGCGAGGACGCGAGGCATCCGAGTGAATTCCAATTTCGCCTGTTTTCGAGTTGCGGAATCAAGGATTCACGTGAAACAAAACCCTTTTTCCAATTCCCAGAAATCGAAGCGCACTACTGAAAACTCATTTACTGCCGTTGGAAAATACTTCTGCTTCTCGCATTCCGAAAAACTCCCAGGATATGCGTCCCCGGACAGATGGTCCGACCGAAGGGAGGACCGATCTGATCCGGGGTGTTGACCCATTTCTGCCCGGCAAGACCCCGGGTCTGCGCGCAAGTGCGCTCCGCCCGGGGACGCAAAAGTATGAGGGATGACACATGGAAATTCGAGTTGCGGAATCAAGGATTCACGTGAAACAAAACCCTCGTGCCAATTCCCAGAAATCGAAGCGCACCACTGAAAACTCATTTACTGCCGATGAAAAATATTTCTGCTTCTCGCCTTCCGAAAAACTCTGCCTTCCCATCGACAGCACGATCATCACAAACTCCCGCACAGCCGGTCATTCGAAAACGCGATCAACTTCGCAAACCTCCCAGGACATGCGTCCCCGGACAGACGGTTCGACCGGAGGGAGGACCGATCTGATCCGGGGCCTTGACCCATCTCTGGCCGGCAAGACCCCGGGTCTGCGCGCAAATGCGCTCCGCCCGGGGACGCAAACAATTCGAGCGAGGACGCGAGGCATCCGAGTGAATTCCAATTTCGCCTGTTTTCGAGTTGCGCAATCAAGGATTCACGTGAAACAATCCTGTGGAAATGATTCACGTGAAACACGTCGTCAACACGGCGACACACTCGCATCGAGCGCATTCATTTCCCGATGCAGAACCGCGAGAAGATCCGGCCGAGAACTTCCTCCGCGTCGACCGCTCCCGTGATCCGCCCGAGCGCGCGGCTGGCCCGCCGCAGATCCTCCGCCGCCAACTCCGCATCGAGGATGCTTTGCCCGAGATGATCCTGCAGGCACCGCGCGCAATCCTCCAGCGCTTCCCGGTGCCTCGCCTGCGTCAGCACCGGACTGTCGCTCGGCGCAATCCGCTCCCGCGCGAGTGTCGCAATCCGTGCAACGAGGCCGCCGAGACCCGCACCCGACGTCGCCGAAACGCGCAGCGCCACCTCGCCATCAGCCCCTGCGCGCGCCTCGCCCGCAACGAGATCCACCTTGTTCTCGACCAGGATGATCGCAGCACCGGCCTCCTTCAATTCACCGGGAACCTCGTCGGCCGCCTCGGTCGCGTCCCGCACCCACAGCACGAGATCCGCCTCCCGCCCGCGCTCGAGCGTCCGCCGGATGCCTTCGCGCTCGATCTCCCCGCCGCCTTCGCGAATACCCGCGGTGTCGCTCACGATCACGGGATAGCCGTCGAGATCGAGCCGCACCTCGATCACGTCGCGCGTGGTCCCGGCCTCCGGTGAGACGATCGCTGCGTCACGCCGCGCGAGCGCATTTAGCAGCGACGACTTGCCGACGTTGGGCGCTCCCGCCAGCACCACACGAAACCCGTCGCGCAGGATCTCGCCGCGCCGCCCGTCCTTCAAATGCGCCGCCATCGCATCGGCCAGCGCCACCACGATCTCGCGCGCCCGCGCCGACGCATCCGCTGCGACATCCGCCTCATCAGAGAAATCGATCGCCGCCTCGGTCAGCGCCATCGCATCTAGAACGTCGTTGCGCCATCCGTCGTAGAGACGATGCAGCACGCCGCCCGCTTGGGCGACCGCCTGCACGCGCTGCGCCTCGGTCTCCGCATCGATCAGATCAGCGATGCCCTCTGCTTCCGTCAGGTCGATCTTGCCGTTCTCGAAAGCCCGCCGCGCGAACTCTCCGGGCTCCGCGAGACGGCACTGCAGCGTGCCCAGCGCGTCCAGGACACTCGCGACGACAGCCCTCCCGCCATGCAGGAGGATCTCGACGACATCCTCCCCGGTGAAGGAGGAGGGTCCCGCGAAGAACAGGACGATGCCGCGATCGATCTCCTGCCCCGTGGCCGGATGCCGAATCGTCCTGAGCGCGGCTCTCCTGGCATCGGGAACATCGCCGGCGAGCCTGGCCAGCGCCGCCTTCGCTCCGGGTCCCGACACGCGCACCACCGCCACCGCCGCACGACCGGGGGCGGAGGACAAGGCACAGATCGTATCGGGAAGAATGGTCAATGAGGCTCTCGCGGCGTTGGACACCGCAGAGTCTATAGGCACAGTGGTCGAGAGACGACAGCCCGTTTCGACAGCCGATCGGGTTCGTCGGGGTCAGACCCTGCGGGTCTGACCCCAGAGCACCCAACTATGCGACAGACGTCACGGGGTCAGACCCGCAGGGTCTGACCCCGGCGCAGCGCGGCGCTCACCGTCGTCGGGGTCAGACCCGGCGGGGCTGTCCCCAAATCGCACCAAAGCGCAGCCGCCGAGAGAGAACCTGTAGGTCAGGCCGACGCCGCCCGAGAGTTGGTCACGGCTCTCGACGATCGGGCTGTCGGACGCATCGCCGACCAGCCGCGCATAGCGGCCCATGAGACGCAACGTCCACAGATCGGCGAGCGGAACCTCTGCGGAAAGCCCGACATGCACATCCTTGATGCCGGCATTCGCATCGAACGCTGCAAGACCCGAGCGCGCCGACTGCAGCGCCGACACGCCGAAATAGGACTTCATGTAGTCCTCGCTGGCCCAGGTCGCGCCGGCCATCGCCGTCAGCGTCATGCGGCCCGACACCGGCATCCGGCTCTCCAGCCCAAAGCGCAGGAGACCGCCGGTCTCGTCGCCGGTCGCCTGGTGCGAATAAGCGGCGAAAGCCGAGACCATCCCGAAACGGTAGGCGGCGTAACCGCCCAGCGCCAGGCCGCCGTCGACGTCGCCGAGCCCGCGCAGGCGCCGGCCGTCGTCCTCGTCTCGACCGAACCGCCAGCCCGTCACCGCGCCGACTTCGAGACCATGCAGCGTGACGAGGCGAATCCGCACATCGTCCGGCCCCTTGACTGCGACCCGCCCCTCTCCTGTCCCGGCGGGGGCGATGATCGGAATGCCGATCGCGCGATAATTCCGGCTGCCTTCGTACTTCGGCGCGACGATCACGATCCCGCCGGCCTGCCAGTCGGTCGGAAACGTCCAATCGCTGCCTGCCGACTGGGCATGGCCAGGAACGACCGTTCCCGCGGCCAGGAAGCCGGCCGAAAGAAAACTCAGAATGCCGTTAGATTTCATAGTGCTGCTCATCGGGAACTTTCGGTATCGGGCGCGAAGCTCGGCGAGGACCAGGATGGGGCCAGGAGGGGATCTAGCACATCCCTCTTTACTTATCGTTGACCATACGGGCGCCGGTCACGATTGGATGACTTGTGTGCTCGTGCAACCTCAGCTGCTGGAGCGTCGCGCCGGTAGTCGGGGTCAGACCCCGCGGGTCTGACCCCATGCACGAACCGATCAATGTGTCGCTCGCCTAACCGGTCGTAGATTGGTGCGAGTCTTCCCAGGCGTCTCGCAGTATCGTCTTGGGGTCAGACCCGCAGGGTCTGACCCCGGCGCTCCCTCGTACCTCTGCGCGATCACCGGCGCTTCGCTCACACCGCCGCTGCGACCTTCGCCGGCTCGAGCAGCTTCCGCCCGCGGATCAGATCTGCCGCCTTTTCCGCGATCATGATGACGGGCGCGTTGATATTCCCGCCGACCAGATCCGGCATGACGGACGCATCGACCACGCGCAGCCCCTGCGTGCCGATGACCTTCAGAGTCGGATCGACGACCGCCGTCGGATCGCTGGCGGGCCCCATCTTACACGTGCAGGCGGGATGATGGACCGTGATGCCGTTGATCTTGATCCACGCGTCGAGACCCTTGTCGCTCCAGTTGTCCGGCCCCGGTCCGATCTCTTTTCCGATGAACGCCTGCAGCGGCTTCTGCGCGCCGATCTCGCGCGCCAACCGCAAGCCCGCCCGCTGTGTCTTCCGGTCCTTCTCCGCCTGGAGGAAGTTCTGCTTGATGCGCAGGTGATCGCGCGGGTCGGCGGACTTCAACGTCACCTCGCCGCGACTCTCCGGACGCAGCACGGCAGCACGGCATGCAAAGCCGTCCTCGTAGGGCGCTTTGATCATCGGGAAGTGGGGTGCGGCCGTCATCGGCGCCGCGTTGAACAGCATCTGGATATCCGGCAGCGGTTCGGAGGAGGACGTTTTCAGAAACGCCATCTCGCCGCCGGGAAGATCCGTCGCGAGACCTCTCCCGAGGAAATAGCACTTGGCGAGTTCGAGGGCGATCTTGTCCGCGCGCATCGATCGCTGGAACGGCCCGGGCTCCTTGCGCGTCCATGCGACAGCCGCGGAGATATGGTCCTGCAGGTTCTTGCCGACGCCGCGCAAGGCGACACGGCAATCGATGCCGTGCTGCATCAATTGCTCTGGCTCGCCGATGCCCGACAGCATCAGCAGCTGCGGCGAGTTGATGACGCCGCCGGCGAGGATCACCTCCCGCTCCGCGCGCACCGATAGGAGCTCGCCGCCCACCTCGTACTCGACGCCGACCGCACGGTCCTTCTCCATCAGCACCCGTGTCGCCAGCGCGCCGACCTCGACCGAGAGCCCCGGCCGCGACAGCGCCGGCTTCAGATACGCCTGCGCCGTGCTGCAACGCCGCCCGTCGCGGATCGTCGTCTGCCAGGCGCCGAAGCCCTCTTGGCTCGCGCCGTTGTAATCATCCGTATGCGGATGGCCTGCCGCGAGACCCGATTGCGCGAACGCATCGATCAACGGGTCCTGGAACTTGCAGACGTCGACGGTCAGCGGCCCCTCGCTGCCGCGATAGTCGTCCGCACCGCCGACCCAGGCCTCCTGCTTGCGGAAATAGGGCAGCACGTGCGCATAGCCCCAATCGGGAGACACCGACCTCGCCCAGCGCTCGTAGTCGCCGCGGTTGCCGCGCACGTAGGCCATCGCGTTGATCGACGAAGAACCACCTACAACTTTGCCGCGCGCGCACTCGAGCCCGCGGCCCCCCATCGATTCCTCCGGCTCCGCGAAGTACATCCAGTCGTGCATGCGCTTGAGCAGGAGACGCGGCCAACCCAGCGGAATATGCAGCCAGGGATCGCGGTCCCACCCGCCGGCTTCCAGCAGCAGCACGTTGACGCCGGCATCTTCCGTCAGTCGGGCCGCGAGCGTACAGCCCGCCGAGCCCGCGCCGACGATCACGTAGTCGTAGGACTTCCTACCCGCCATCGTAGCAATCCACTCCGCATCCGCCACTGACGCCGCATCGCCTGCGCGCCTTCACCCGGGCGGGTCGAATGGCGGGCAAGCGCTGCAGACGACAACTTCACTTCTTCTGGAGTCCGGCCGCCCGGGCCTGCTCGGCCTCCGACTTGATCTGCGCCTTGATATAGGCGTCGAACTGCGCCGGAGACTTGATCTCGGCGTCGACCTCGACCGCCATCGTCTTGAGCTTGGCAGCGACGCCGGGATGGCGCAGCGCATTGGCTGTCTCGGCGTGCAATTTGGCGATGACGGCGCTTGGTGTCTTTGCCGGCACGAACATGCCGAACATCAGCCCGAACGTGGAATCGGGATAGCCGGCTTCCCGCGTCGTCGGCATGTCGGGCAGTACGGCGGCCCGCTTCAGGCTGGTAACGCCGAGACCGACGAGCTTGCCGTCCCGCAGCAGGCTCAATGCCGGCAGTACCGGCGAGAAGTAGATGTCGACACGGCCGGTCATCACCTCGGTGATCGATTCGGGCGCGCCCTTGAACGGCACCATCCGCGCATCGAGCTTCATCTGCTGCACGAAATGCGCGCCGTTGAGATGCGTTCCCGATCCCACGACGGAGGCGTAGGTCATGCCGCCGGGCCGCTTCTTCACCGCCTCGACGAATTCTTTCAGCGTCTTGAGGTTCTGCGAGGCCGACACGATCAGCACGTGCGGCGAGATGCCGAGCAGCGTGATCCCGGCGAAGTCCTTCTCCGTGTCGTAAGGCACGTTCGCCATGATCGACGGTGCGAGCGTATGCAGATTGGTGTTGATCAGGATGGTGTAGCCGTCCGGATCCGCCTTCGCCACCGCATTGGCGCCGATCGTTCCGCCGCCGCCTGGACGGTTCTCGAAGACGATCGGCTGCCCCACTTGCTGCGAGATCTGGTCGCCGACGACGCGGGCCACCGCATCCGACGCGCTACCCGGCGACAACGTGATCACGACCTTGAGGGGTTTCGAGGGAAAGGCCTGCGCTACGGCCTGCCCGGCGGATACCGCGGCGACCGAGCACAGACCGAGCAGCGCAAGTGCTGCCGTAGTATGGAAACGCATGACGTCGAACCTCTTGGCTGTCGTTCGCTGGCACAACGCCACCGCCCTTGCCCGGAAGTTACAGCCAAGCCCAGCGCCTGTCACGGCACCCATCCGACCGAATTCGAGCCGGCCGCTATTTTTGCAAGCGGTTCGCCATGTCGGGCGTCGGCGTGCAGTCGTAGGCGATCGTCGTCAGACAGGTCATCGAGAACTGCCCCACTGTCGCAACGAGGCTGACGAGTTCTTTCTCCCCGAACATTTTCGCCGCCGCCGCATAAGTGGACTCGCTGAGCTTCTTCGTCTCGAGCAGCTCCCGCGTCAGCTCGTACGCCATCTTCTCGCGCGCATCGGCGAGGTTCGGCCGGCCGCCAGCGTTGATGGCGTCCACGATCTCCCGCTCGAGACCGATCTTGGCTGCCGCGGCGGCCTGTGCGGCCCACGGATACTCCGCCCCCCAGAACCGCGCGATCGCGAGAACGGAAAGCTGCCGCTCCCGCTTCGACAGCCCGCCTTGCCCCAGACAGCTCGAAATGTCCTGCGCCAGACGCATCAGCTTCGGAAACCGGATGTACGCCCAGTAGGGTCCGCCCACAGGCCCGCCTTCCGCCTTCACCTCGTCGAACAGCTTGCCTTGCTCCGGGTTCATGTCTTCGCGCTCGAGGACGGTGATGCGCGTCATGGCTTGCTCCTGTTGTCGGCGTTTCATATCCCTGAAGTCGCCAGCATACATGCAGCGAAGCCATCCGGCACTGCAAACGGGTTCGCCCCTTCGCTGCAGCGGCATGCGGTGCTACGGTCCCACCCGCTGAACAACAAAGTCGATCCAACCGGAGGCGCTCAGATGTTTCGAGCCGCGGCCCTTGCTGCATTTCTATCGCCGCTTCTCGCGATTGCGGCAGCGGCCCAATCTGCGGCGCCGTCGCCCGAGGTGCTGAAGGATCTCGCCCCCACCGGCCGTCTCCGCGCCGGTATCAACCTCGGCAATTCCGTCCTCGCGCAAGGCACGATGCAGGAGCCGCGCGGCCTGTCCGTCGATCTTGCCCGCGAATTGGCCAAGCGCACCGGTCTCCAACTCGACCTCGTGACGTTCGAGGCCGCCGGCAAGGTCTTCGACGCGCTCAAGACCAATTCCTGGGACATCGCCTTCATGGCACACGAGCCCCGTCGCGCCGACCAGATCGAGTTCACCGCACCCTATGTCGAGATCGAGGGCACCTACATGGTGCTGAAGGATTCGCCCCTCAAATCCGTGAACGAGGTCGACAAGCCGGGCATCCGCATCGCGGTCGGCCTCAACTCGGCCTATGACCTCTTTCTCACCCGCACCATCAAGAACGCGACCATCGTGCGTGCCCACACCGGCGGTGGTTCGGCGATGATCGAACTCTACTTCAAGGAAAAACTCGACGTCGCGGCCGGCGTCCGCCAGGCACTGGAAGCCTACGCCAAAACCGATCCCAAGGTTCGCGTGATGGACGGCCGCTTCCAGGTCATCGCGCAGGCGATGGGCACGCCCAAAGGCCGCACCGTCGCCGCTGCCTATCTCCGCACCTTCATCGAGGAAATGAAACGCTCCGGCTTCGTCGCCGAAGGCCTCAAGCGCAGCAATCAAACCGCCACCGTCGCCGCACCAGCGAAGTAGGCGCCACGCTTGACCCTCGCACAACAGATCCCCCTCCCCCTCGTGGGGAGGGGTCAGGGGTGGGGGGCTCTGGAGACAGAGAGTAGTCGCAAAATCGCGGCGACACACAACCCGATCCTCCCTGCCGTTACCGCCGCTCTCATGCAAGCCATCACCCCCCCCCGACCCCTCCCCATCCAGGGGAGGGGAGAAAAACGTCGAGGACCGCGCGCTCATGTCCAACCCCACCCCCGAAATCATTGCACAACTCGCGCCCACCGGCCGCCTGCGCGCGTCGATCAATCTCGGCAATTCCGTCCTCGCTCAGGGCACACCCGAGGCCCCACGCGGCGTCTCGGTCGATCTCACCGTCGAGCTCGCGCGCCGCATCGGCCTCCCCGTCGAGTTCATCTGCTGGCCAGCCGCCAAGCCGTCGTTCGACACCGTGAAGGCCGGCAACGCCGACATCGGCTTCCTCGCGCACGAACCCGCGCGCGCCGCCGAGGTCGAGTTCACAGCGCCCTACGTCGAGATCGAAGGCGCCTACATGGTGCGCAAGACCTCGCCGCTGCAGTCCATCGACGAGGTCGATCGCCCCGGCAATCGCATCTGCGTCGGCCCCGGTTCTGCGTATGACCTCTATCTCACGCGCACGCTGAAGCACGCCGAGATCGTCCGCGCGACCATCGGCGGCGGCTCGGCCAACATCGAAATGTTCCTGAAGGACAACCTCGAGGTCTGCGCCAACGTGCGCCAGCCGCTCGTCGCCTGGGCCGAAAAGGACCCGAATGTCCGCCTGCTGCCCGGCCGCTTCATGGTCATCGGCCAGGCCATGGCCCTGCCGAAAGGCCGTCCCCAGGCAGCAGCCTTCGTGAAAGCCTTCGTCGAGGAAATGAAAGCCTCCGGCTTCGTCGCCGACGGCCTGAAGCGCTCCAACCAGATCGCCGTCGTCGCACCTGCGGCTTGAAGTGGCGCCAGACCCTCCGGGTCCCGCACCAGGAACGACCGCTTCCGACTATTCAACCTTGCGGCCGGTTCTTCGCTTGCTCCATCGCGATCTGATTGATGTGCGAAAGTGCTCGCGCACCCGAAGCTCCTTCGATCGCCTTGACGGCAATGTCCTGAACCTGCTGCTTGGCTTCCGCCAACTGTCGTTCCAATGCAGCTATCTGCTGGGCCGAGCGCGAAAGCGCGTCCTCGAACGTCTTGACGCGAAGCTCGGAAATGCGCGCATCCGTCTCGGACTTCGACTTTAGGATCAGAATTTCCTGATCGAGCTTTGCCGCAGTCTCGGACTTGGCTCTCTCGACGGCAACTGCGACCGCACTTTCGGTTCGCGCCGGCAACTCTGCGGCTTCGGCCCGCAGCCGGCTCACTTCTTCCTCCTGCTCCTTCAGCTTCGCCTCGCGCAATTGCCAGCCCTTCTCCAGCGCTTCCTGGCCTTCCTGATTGCGCTTGGCCGCGAGACGCACCTCCTCCTCGTACTTGTCCTTCTCCTTCTTTCGCTCCAGGTTCTTTTTGTATTCGTATTCCTCGACTTCGCGCTGCCGCTGCTTTTTAAAGGCCTCGTCCTGCTCTTTGCGTTCCGCGGCAACCCTGGCTGCTTCTTCTTCCCACATGCTACGCCGGGCCGTGATTTCGAGTTCGAGCCGCGCATTCTCGCGTGAGAACTCCTGGACGAGTTGATCGACGGCGGTAGCGGCGACATCGATCTTGTGCAGCCGCTCGAGTTCTTGGCGTTCCAGTGCAACGGCTTCCCTGACGGTTGCCAGAAGTCTGACTTCCTGGGTGAGCTTTTCCGACACCTCTGCGAGCGACCGCGCCACATCGATACCGAGCGTGGAAATTCGTCGCACCACGTCCTCGACACCAACTCCGGCGACGACTTCTCTTACTTCTGCATCGCGCAGGCGCACCTGCTCGGCCGCTTTCACGTCGATGGTCTCGGCTTCGGCCTCGACGTCGTGTTTGATCTGCTCGAACTCGCGCTGAACATCCTCTTTTACGCGCTTTGCGCGACTTGCAGGCTTCTTCACGTCTTTGCTCACCATCCCGGTATCCCCCGCTGAAGTCCAAGCCGACTAGAAATCACCGATAGATCACGGGGAGAGCGAACAAAAGTCCAGCCCCCACGCCCTCAAACCGCCCCACTCGCTCAACACTGTTCAATCGGGTGGGAGAGGGTGGGTCCTCATGGGGGAAATCGAATGCAGCAGTCACGCGTACACCTCGGCACGACGATCGACGCCGCCGGGAGAATGCCCAAGTCTCCGCAGACCATAGCCGAGAACGCGCTGTCGATCGGGCTGAATGTCACGATCATCGGCGCCATCCACTACGACGGACACGTCGACATCCGAGGCACCGTGCAGGGCGAGGTTCGCTGCACGTCGTTGAACGTCGCGAAATACGGAACCGTGATGGGAACGATCGTCGCCGACGAGGTCACCGTGTCCGGCGGCGTCAAAGGCTCGATCTACGCCAACCGGCTCGTCCTCGAGACGAAATGCGACGTCGAAGGCGAGATCTACCACCGCGAACTCTCGCTCGAAGACGGCTGCTACTTCGACGGCAAATCCCGCCCGCACAAACAACCGCTGGAACTCGCGGAGCCCAGCCGGATTGCGCCTCCCGCGCTGCCGAAGGTAGCGGCCTGATTCCCGCTGCCGATCAGCCGAACGCCGACGGCGTTCGCATATGATCGGAAACTGCTCGACTTCTCGGGCCCCACGGCCACCCTCCGGCGCCACGCGCCACCTTCGCCATTGACGATTGCATCTCGTCTACGGGAAACAGAAGTGTGAACCCTCCGCCCGCAAAGGGGAGGAGCACCTCGACTGCCGACCTGCAGATTGCGACACTCGTTGTTGCGGTTCTCCTGTGCGGCCGATCCTGGCGCGAGTTTGCAACCTGGCGAAGGTAAGTGGGAGCCGGATATGTTGGCGGATCGGATCTGGCGCGATGCCCAACTGGCGACGATGCGGGCGGACCTCGAAGGCATCGGCCTCATCGACCGCGCGATGATCGCGTCGAAGGACGGGCGCATCGTCTATGCCGGAGCGCTGGCCGATGCACCGTCGGGGCTCGATGCCAAGGAATGGATCGACTGCCGCGGCGCGCTCGTCACACCCGGTCTGATCGATTGCCATACGCATCTGGTGTACGGCGGCGATCGTGCACAGGAGTTCAAGCTCCGTCTCGACGGCGCGAGCTACGAGGAGGTCGCGAAAGCCGGCGGCGGTATCCTGTCGACGATGCGCGCCACGCGATTGTCCAGCGACGACGAGCTGGCCCACGACGCAGCGAAGCGTCTGGATGCGCTGATCGCGGACGGCGTCACCACGGTTGAGATCAAGTCGGGCTATGGCCTCGATCTCGAAAACGAGACGAAACAGCTGCGCGTGGCGCGGCGGCTGGGCGACGAGCGCGCGGTCGATGTGGTCACGACGTTTCTCGGCGCGCATGCGCTGCCGCCCGAAGCGGACGGGGACAAGGATCGCTTCATCGATCTCGTCTGCCGCGAGATGCTGCCGCAGATCGCGCGAAGCCGACTAGCCGACGCGGTCGATGCGTTCTGCGAGGGCATCGGGTTTTCCGTCGAGCAAACCGCACGCGTATTCGAGACGGCGCGGATTCTCGGCTTGCCGGTGAAACTGCATGCGGATCAACTTTCCAACCTCGAAGGAGCAGCCCTTGCGGCGAGGTTCGGCGCTTTATCCGCCGATCACCTCGAATACACGAGCGAGGAAGGTGCTGCCGCGATGGCGCGCGCAGGAACCGTCGCGGTGCTGCTGCCCGGCGCGTACTACTTCATCCGCGAGACGAAAGTTCCCCCTGTCGAGCTGTTCCGCAAACATCGCGTGCCGATCGCACTCGCAACGGATTGCAATCCAGGCTCGTCGCCACTGCATTCGGTGCAGCTTGTGATGAACATGGGCGCGACACTGTTCCGGCTGACCGTGGAGGAATGCCTGCTTGGGGTGACGCGGGAAGCGGCGCGCGCGCTCGGCCGGCTCGATCGTGTCGGAACGCTGGAAGCGGGAAAGCATTGCAATCTCGCGATCTGGGACACGCGCAATCCCGCGGTGCTGCCGTACAACTTCGGCATCAACCAGCTGTCGGGTCGAATTTATCGCGGCGAGGGAGAGTTGAAGTGCTGATCGGTCCACATCGATCGATGCTCGAACAATTCGCCGGCGCCGCGAGCGAAGGAAACGTCGCCATCGATCCTTCGGTCTGGGAGCGGGTAGACGCGTCTGCTGAGATCGTCGCGCGTCATGCGGCCGGTGATGCGGCGGTCTACGGTGTCAACACCGGCTTCGGCAAACTCGCGAGTACGCGGATCGCACCGGCGGATACCGCGCGGCTCCAACGCAACCTGATCCTGTCCCATTGTTGCGGTGTCGGGCCTGCAGCACCGGACCATATCGTGCGTCTGGTGATGCTGCTGAAAATCGCTTCGCTCGTGAAGGGCGCCTCGGGTGTGCGCCGCGACGTGATCGAACTGATGGCCGCGATGTTGAACAAGGGTGTCGTTCCCGAAATTCCCGTGCAGGGGTCGGTCGGTGCTTCGGGCGATCTCGCGCCGCTCGCACACATGACGGCTGTGATGATCGGCGAAGGCCGTGGGCGGTTGCGCGGCTCGCGAGACATTCTGCCTGGAAGCGAACTGCTCGCAGCGGCTGGACTGGCACCGGCTGTTCTTGCGGCGAAGGAAGGTCTGGCGCTGATCAACGGCACGCAGTTCTCGACGGCCTACGCGATCTCGGGATTGCTCGCGGCAGAGCGACTAGCAGCGATGGCGGTGATTACGGGTGCGATGTCGGTCGATGCTGCGATGGCGTCGACCGTACCGTTCCGGCCGGAAATACATGCGCTGCGTGGCCAGCCCGGGCAGATCGCGGTAGCGCGCGAGTTGATGGGTCTGCTGGACGGCAGCGCCATCCGCTATGCGCATCTCGACAACGACGAGCGCGTGCAGGATCCATATTGCCTGCGCTGCCAGCCGCAGGTGATGGGTGCCGTGCTCGATCTGCTTGCAGCGGCGCGGCGCACCCTGGAGATCGAAGCGAACGCGGTGACGGACAATCCGCTCGTCATCGTGGAAAC
>CAZNMY010000035.1:0-49914 GCA_964574325.1 uncultured Devosia sp.
ACCATCAAGTCCCGGCGAACCGCAAAATCGTAGCGGTTATTGTTCGGGATGTCCTAAGAGAGAGAAGCGTCGAACACCAGGCCCGACAGGGTGCGGCCGTGGTGGCTGGCAAGACGCAGGGCAAGCGATGCGATCTCGGGCTCGGAATAGAGGCCCGCTTCGATCTCGCCGGGTTCGCAGCTTTCGCGAACCGCTGGCACGATCGCGTTGACGCGCACGGCCTTGTCGGCCCAGTGCGCGGCTTCGCGCTTGGTCAGGGCTGCAACCGCCGTGTTGGATATCCGGCCGAGCTGATGCTCCGCGTTGCTCTGCGCGCCGCGCTGCGACACGATGTTGAGAATGAGGCCCTCGCGCCACGTCAGTTGCATCCGGTTGGCGATAACGCGGGTGATGAGCAGCGGCCCACGTAGCGTTGCCGCGAGACGATCCTCGATATCACGCTCGGTCGCATCGTCGTCGATGCCCGCCTCGTCGAGGCGAGCGAGGTTGATCACCACATCGAGACCGCCGTACACGCCCACCGCGGACTGCGCGCATTTGAGCGCGGCCGCTTCGTCGCCGATCACGCCTTCGGTGACGTGAACCGCGCCGGCTTCCTTGACCAGTGTCTCGAGCAGAACCTCGAGCAGGGTGTCGAGCGCGGGTGTCTGCACGACGAGACGGCAGCCTTGCTCGGCGAAGGCGCGGGCGATGTCGACGCCGTGGCCGGACTCGAGACCCGTGATCAGAATGCGGGCACCGGCAAGCTCCGGGTACTTCGCCTCGTCGTGACTACCTTCGATGACGCTCATGACCATATACACACCTCCTGCCGCTCTCTGATGTGCCGAATTCCGAGAGGGCTACTCAAGCGGCGATTCGCCTAACGAGACCTAAATACCCTCCCGATTCGGGTGACCGGGCGGCGCGATCGTGTCAGTCCCGCGGCAGGGCGGAAACGGTGCGGAACAGCTGTGATTCACTGGTATTTCGCGGCAATTCCCAGGGGTGCCGCCGCCTCCTTCGATCACCTCCGGAATATTTTACGCAGCCCCCGCGAACGATCGCAGCGCCGCGGGATGACACACGATGGCCTCCCCCTGCCGCGTGATCGCCTTGGCCTTTTCGAGCGCACCCAGCGCGACGTTGACCTTCGGCCGGCTCGCCCCGAGCAGCATCGCCAACTCGGTCTGGTTCATCTTGAGATCGAGGGCCACGTCGGCCGCCTGTATGTCGTGCCCGCCCAGATGCATCGCAGACAGGAGGAACCGCGCCACCCGCCGCTCGATCGGATAGAGCGCGATCTCCTCCAGTTGCGTGGTGGTGTCGCGCAGCCGCGAGCACACGAGCCGCAGCGCCGACCGAGCGATCGCGGGATGAGCGTCCATCAGTCGCGACAATTCCGATGGGCTGAGAAGGTGCGCCGTCACCTTTCCCGCGGCGACTGCGTCCGCGGTGCGCAGCCCCGCGTCGAGTGCTGCGATTTCGCCGATGATGTCGCCGGGTTCTGCCAGTCGCAGCGTCAACTCGCGCCCGTCCTGGCTCACGACCGACAGCTTCACACGGCCCGACGTGACGAGATAGAGCCCCGCGCCGTCCTCGTTGCGGGAGAACATCGTCTGCCCCGCGGTGAAGGTTTCCGGCCGCATGGCGCCTGCGATGGCCTCGAGCGTTTCGCGAGGCAGGCCGCTGAACAGGGCCGTCTGCCCCAGAATCTCGGCGACTTCGGTCCCAGCGGTCATGTCGATGTGCTCATGTCGGTGTCGCCTCGACTGGATACGTGTCGGCATTGCTGAACAACGGGCTTCCGTTCAGCCGTCTTTCGGACTTGCGGCAATTATGCTGGATAGGCGGCGACGTGCAATGGCGGACGATCTCCGGAGGATGGCGGGAATGGACGGTTCGAGCAGGCAGGCATCGGCGTGGCGCACCCGCGAGGACGGTTGGCAGGGCCGCATCGAGGATGAACCACTGCTGCGAGGTCGCGGCCGCTTCGGCGACGACGTCAAGCCTGCGCACGTCGCCGCCGCCGTGTTCGTGCGTTCGCCGCACGCGCACGCCCGTATCGAAAGCATCGATACGACCGAGGCGGCCGGCATGCCCGGCGTGATCGCGGTTCTCACCGGAAAGAGCCTCGCCGGGGCCAATCTCGCGACCGTCACCGCCAATGTGCCCTTCCAGGGCAAGAACGGCTCGCGCCCGGTCAACCCCATGCGCCCCGCGCTCGCAGTTGGCCGCGTGATGCATGTGGGCCAGCCCGTCGCGCTCGTCATCGCGGAGACCGAGACCCAGGCGAACGACGCCGCCGAGACCGTCGCCGTCGAATACGAGCCGCTGCCCGTCGCGATCGACACGCGCAAGGCCGCGACTGGCACGCCCCAGCTCTGGCCCGATGCGCCCGGCAACACCGCGCTCGACTGGTCCGCACCCGAAGATCCAGATGGCGCCAGGCGAAGGGCTGTGGATCAAGCGTTCGTCAAAGCCGCGCGCATCGCCCGCGTCAGCCTCCTCAATCAGCGCATCGCCGCCGTCTCGATGGAGCCGCGCGTCGCCACCGCCAGCTATGACGCCGCCAGCGGCGCCTACACCCTGCGCTGCGGCACCCAGGGCGTGCACGGCATCAAGATGCAGACCGCGATGGCGATGCGCCTCGGCCCCGACAAGCTGCGCGTGCTGTCCGACGACGTTGGCGGCGGCTTCGGCATGAAGGCGTCCGGCTATCCCGAATATCCCGCACTGTTGCTTGCCGCCAAGCTCGTCGGCCGCCCCGTGCACTGGAGTTGCACTCGCTCGGAAGCCTTCGTCAGCGACAACCAGGCCCGCGACCAATACTGGACCGCCGAGCTCGCCATGAACGCCGAAGGCCGCTTCACCGGATTGCGCATCGACGGCCTCGCCAACATGGGCGCCTACCTCACCGGCGTCGCGCTGTTCTGCAACACGGTGCACGTGTCGGGCTGCCTGCCGACCGTTTACGATATTCCCAGCGTCGTCATCGACAGCCGCGGCGTTTTCACCAACGAGGTGCCCATCGGCCCCTATCGCGGCGCCGGCCGCCCCGAGGCGAACTTCCTGATGGAGCGCCTCGTCGAAGCGGCAGCCGACGTCACCGGCCTCGATGCAGCCGAGATCCGCCGCCGCAATCTCATCAAGCCCAGCCAGATGCCCTACACGACATTCGTCGGCGGCGTGTACGATAGCGGCAACTTCCCGGCGAACTTCGAAAAAGCGCTCGCCGCCGCGAACTACGAAGGCTTCCCCGCCCGCCGCGCTACGTCCGAGGCGAAGGGCAAGCTGCGCGGTATCGGCATCGGCTGCTACCTCGAGATATCGGGCGGCCACATGCACGAGCCCGCCGCGATCACGTTCCCCGGTGGCGGCAAGGTGATCGCCAGCATCGGCTCGCACCCGCAGGGCCAGGGCCATCGCACGGTGTTCCGCAACGTCGTCGCCGACCGGCTGGGTATCCCGCGTGAGGCCGTCGTCGTCTCCTGCGGCGACAGCGACCGCGACGTACCCGGCTTCGGCGCCGTCGCCTCGCGTTCGGCGATGCTGGTGGGAGGCGCGCTCGCGGTGGCCGCCGACGAGGTCGTCGAGAAGGGCAAGGCTGCCGCCGCCGTGCTGCTCCAGGCGAGCCCCGCCGAGCTGGTCTATAAGGCGGGCGGCTTCGAGGTGGGCAATACCGGCCGCCGCATCGGCCTCGTCGAAGCCGCCGAGCGCGCAGGCGAACTGGTCAAGCAGGGCGCGCTGAAGGAGAGCCTCGACGCGCACGCCGAAGTCGAGACCGGACCGTCTTTCCCCAACGGCTGCCACGTCGCCGAGGTCGAAGTCGATCCGGGCACCGGCGAGATCGAGGTCGTCGCCTATACGGCGGTGTGCGACAGCGGCAACGTGCTCGACACCACGATCCTGAAGGGCCAGGTGCACGGCGGCGTCGCGCAAGGTCTCGGACAGGCGCTGAAGGAGCACATGATGTACGACGCCGACAGCGGGCAGGTGCTGACCGGCTCGTTCATGGACTACGGCATGCCCCGCGCGGCCGACTTCCCCGTCATGCAGGTCCACCTCGACGGGACCGCCTGCACCACGAACCCGCTCGGCACCAAGGGCGTCGGCGAGGCCGGCACGACCGCCGCTCCCTGCGCTCTCGTCAACGCCGTGGTCGACGCGCTACCGCCGGGCTCCGCCACTCACATCGACATGCCGCTGACGCCCGAGAAGGTATGGCGCGCGATCAGGCGGCCGACGTAAGAATTGGGCTCGCGAGACAAAACGATATCGACAACGATAAAGGGAGGACTGGTGATGGCTAGCGGAACACGACTCGGAGGTCCGACGGCGGCGGTCTGCGCCACGCTCATTGCCGGCGCGCTGTCCGTTCACGCGGCGAGCGCCCAGCCGGCCGTCGAGGCCTTCTACAAGGGCCGTGACGTCCAGATCATCATCGGTGCCGGCGTCGGCGGGACGTATGGCCTCTACACCCAGCTCGCCGCGCGCCATTTGCGCCGCCACATTCCCGGCCAGCCCAATCTGATCCTGCAGAGCATGCCCGGCGCGGGTGGCAACGTGGCGCTCAATTATTCGTACGTCGTCGCCCCCAAGGACGGCTCCGTGATGCACCTCGTCCACGCCGAGGTGCTCTACGAGACGCTGCTGTCGGAAAGCGTGAAGTTCAATGCGGCGAACTACCAGTACATCGGCCGCATCGCCGACGGCGATGGTCTCGTGCTGTCGACCAAGGCGTCGGCCATCCGCACCCTCGACGACGCGAAGAAGCGCGAGGTCACCTTGGGAGTGACCGGTTTTGCCAACATCTTCGCGCTCGGCCCGCTGATGCTCAACCGCGGCGCAGGCACCCGATTCAAGATCATCGCGGGCTACAAAGGCGCCTCCGACATCTCGCTCGCCATGCAGCGCGGCGAACTCGACGGCAGCGGCATGACGCTCGCCAATGCCATGACGAGCCACGCCGACAAGCTCGCGAGCGGTGAGTTCGTGCCCCTGTTCGCAGTCTCGTCGAAGCGCCTCGCGGCTTATCCGCAGGTGCCCACCATGACCGAGTTCGGCGCCGCCGCCGACAAGACGCTGATGGAGATCTACGCCTCGACCGGGACGATCGGCCGCGCGCTCGCTTTTCCCCCGGGCGTTCCAGCCGATCGCGTGGCCGCGCTCCGGGTGGCGTTCGACAAGATGCTGGAGGACCCCGACTTCAAAGCGGAAACCACCAAGTCGAAAATTCCGGTGGTCCCCCTGAAGGGCGAAGCCGTAGCCGCCTATGTCGCCGGCGTGATGAAGACGTCGCCGGAGCAGATCGCGGCTGCGCGCAAGCTGCATCAGGAGCTGCTTTCGGCAAAGAAGTAGCAGCGGTCGATGGACCGACGACGCACCGAACTCGGCGCCGCGCACGACGCGCGCGCTGGTGTTCTGAACTGGTGATCCGAAGGAGACCCGCATGGGCCAGCTCGACGACGGCAAGTGGACGAACGAGGACATCCGGCCGAGCGACGCGAAAGGCGCGTTCTTGCGTCCATCGTCGAAATACCGCAACTGGATCACGGCGGATGGGAGGCCCGGTCCGACCGGCGAGGGCGGCTTTCCCGCGGCGCCCGGCCGCTATCACCTGTTCATCGCGTCGAACTGCCCATGGGCGCACCGCACCGCGATCTTCCGCAAGCTGAAGGGGCTCGACGGGCTCATCTCCGTCTCTCTCGCCGATGCCCCGAAGTCAGAAGGCTGGAGCTACACCGCCGGCATCGACGAGATGAAGCCGCGCGCCGACGGCATCTTCCGCCTGCATCAGGTCTACACCTCGGTCGATCCGCACTACACCGGCAAGGTGACGGTGCCGACGCTGTGGGACCGCCAGCGCAAGACCATCGTCAACAACGAGTCCTCCGAGATCATCCGGATGCTCAACAGCGCGTTCGATGGCCTGGGTGCAAAAGCCGGCGACTACTGCCCGCCCGAGCTTCTCTCCGAGATCGACGAGGTCAATGCCTTCGTCTACGACCACGTCAACAACGGGGTCTATCGCGCCGGCTTCGCCAAGACCCAGGAAGCCTATGACGATGCCGTCGCCAAGGTCTTCCGCGGCCTCGACTGGATGGAGCAACGCCTCGCCACGCGCCGCTATCTCACGGGCGACCGCATCACCGAGGCCGACTGGCGCGCGTTCCCGACGTTGATCCGCTTCGATCTCGTCTATGTCGGGCTGTTCAAGTGCAACATCCGGCGCGTGCAGGACTACCCGAACCTAGCCGGCTATACCCGCGAGCTGTACCAGTGGCCGGGCATCCGCGAGACCTGCGATCTCGCCACCATGAAATCCGGATATTACCATTCGATGCCGCATCTCAATCCGTCGAACATCGTGCCGGCCGGCCCGGATAACGACTGGCTCGATTCTCCGCACGGTCGGTAGGGGCAGGCTGCGGTGGAGAGCGGCTATGGGCTGATACTCCGCAGACAATTCGCCAACCTGGAACGCTGGTGCGGCTGCGCGGCAATGGTCTGGAGATTGTCGCTCCTGGACCCGCCGGATCGACCGGCGGCAACAGTGGCTTCAAGGCAAGGTGTTGAATTATAAAAAATATTTTAATTCAACGATTTGGAATAGGAGTTGTCGCAACATGGGGGATGACTGACGCACTTAAGTCATGCAAGGACGGCATTAACAGAACGGCGAAGGTCCTTGCACACTTCAGCGCGTATTTTGGAGCACCCCCATGACCGCCATTAGCGATCTCGACATCTTCTCCCGCGTAGCGCGTACCGGCAACATGTCCGCTGCCGGCCGCGAGATGGGGCTGTCCCCCGCGGTGATCTCGAAGCGCATCAGCCTGCTGGAGGAAAAGCTCGGCGCCCGCCTGTTCCATCGCACCACCCGCCAGTTGACGCTGACCGAGACCGGCGAAGGCTACTTCCGCCGTGTCGTCGACATCCTGAGTTTGTGCGAGGAGGCCGACGACTTCGTCTCCCGCCGCAACACCAAGCCGCGCGGCACGCTCAAAGTGACGGCGCCCACGTCCTTCAGCCGCCTTCACATCGCGCCGCGGCTCGGCGAATTCCTGGAGCGCTTCCCGGAGGTCAAGCTGGACCTCCATCTGACCGATCACTTCGAGGACATCATCCGCGACGGCTTCGACCTCGCGATCCGCATCGGCGAGTTGCAGGACAGCTCCCTGGTCGCCCGCAAACTCGCGCCCGATACGCGCGTGCTCGTTGCCTCCCCCAGATACATCGAGCACGTCGGCGAGCCCGGATCGGTGGCCGAACTCGAATTGCTGAACTGTCTGTCGGCTGGTGCGCAGGACCACTGGCGCCTCGATGGTCCCGATGGTGTCGAGCAGGTCAAGGTCGAGGGCAACATCCGCACCAACTCGGCCGAGTTCGTCCGCGAGGCGCTGATCTGCGGCCTCGGGATCGGCCTCCGTCCCACATGGGATATCGCGCCTCAGCTTGCCGCGGGCGATCTCAAGATCATCCTGCCGCAGTATCGCGGAACCTCGAACATGGCGATCTACGCGGTCTATCCCTGCCGCGACTACCTGCCGGAAAAGGTGAACGTCTTCATAGACTTCCTTGCTGGTCTTTTCGCCGACGAGCAATGGGCGAAGGAGCTGCCGGTCCTGCCGAAGACCGAGCCGGCCGCCAAGGGGCGTCCCTCGAAGAGTGCCGCCGCGGCGAAGTCTGCGCGCCGCCCGAATGCCACCGCCGTCCCGGGGGCCGAGGACAAGCCTCAGGTGGCCCCGTGACCGCGCACGGGGCGCACGGGAATCGGTTGCCAGCCATGTTGTTGCCCGCATTGTCACAGTGCGAGAAAAATTCCCGCAGGAGCTTTTGTCGCGTGACGCAAATACCGGCTGACCCCATATAAAGCGACACAGTTTCTATGCAGCGCAAGATGCTGGACGCATCGGACATGGAGCAATCGAATATGAGAACCGTACGGTTGGCCGCAGTCGCACTGGCGGCGTTTGGACTGTCTTCCACGGTCGCGTCGGCGCAGGATGTGGAGAACGGCCAGAGCATCTTCAGGCAGTGCCGGGCCTGCCATCAGGTCGGCGCGAGCGCCAAGAACCTCGTCGGCCCGCGGCTCACCGGCATCGTCGGCCGCAAGGCCGGTACGGTCGAGGGCTTCAACTACTCTGAAGCGAACAAGGCTGCCGGCGCGAAAGGCTTGGTCTGGGATGAGGGTCAATTGATGACTTATCTCGCAAATCCATTGCAGTTCATGCCCGGCACCAAGATGGCCTACGCCGGCCTCAAGGACGAGGCCGACCGCAAGGATCTGATCGCCTATCTGAAGTCCGCCAAGTAACGCGCAGACGCCGTGATGGAGGCTCGCGGTGCCGTCTTTCGGGCGGTCCCGCGGGCCTTGTGGCGTTCGGCGGGTGGAGAGCCTTGCTCCGGGGAGACTGTGATGCCCACCGATCCACTGTCGCAGCGCCCCCGCGTCGGCCTGTTCGTGACGTGCCTCGTGGATCTCGTCCGGCCCAGCATCGGCTTTGCCGCCGTCAAGCTGCTGGAGGCGTCGGGCTGCGACGTGTCGGTGCCGACCGCACAGACCTGCTGCGGCCAGCCCGCCTACAATTCCGGCGCGACACGCGATGCGGCGGCTCTCGCCCGCCAGACTATCGCCGCTTTCGAAGGCTTCGACTACGTCGTCGCGCCGTCCGGCTCCTGCGCGGGCATGCTCAAGCTGCACTATCCCGAGCTTCTGAAGGACGACGCCGCGTGGTGGGGGCGCGCGATCGAATTCGCCGAGCGCGTCCACGAGCTGACGGCCTTTCTCGTCGATGTCCGCCGCATGAGTTCGGTTCCCGGCAGCCTGACGGCCAAGGCGACCTACCACGACGCTTGCTCGGGCTTGCGCGAACTCGGCGTGAAGCGCCAGCCGCGTCAGCTTCTGGCGAAGGTGGCAGGGCTCGACGTTGTCGAGATGGCCGATTGCGAGGTGTGCTGCGGGTTCGGCGGAACGTTCGCCGTCAAGTATCCCGACATTTCCAACGCCATGGTCGACAAGAAGTCGACCAGCGCGGCCAGCACCGCACCCGACGTCTTGCTCGCAGGCGATCTCGGCTGCCTGTTGAACATCGCCGGCAAGCTGGCCCGCGACGGCTCGGCGATCGAGGTCCGCCATGTCGCGGAAGTACTGGCCGGAGATCTGACCGACCCTGCGATCGGCCGCAGCGATTGATCCGCGCCCCGGCGGTTGTGTGGCGTCGCGCCTCAATCGTCTACGATTGCGGCTGGCGCAGCGATTTAGGCGCGACGGGCCACTAGTTGCGGCGACGCTATTTGCCCGCGACGCAGCGTTGCAGGCACGTCTGATACTGCGCGTCGCACATCGACGAGCCCTTGGTCGTCAGGCGGCACTGATTGTAGTTCGTGAGGCAGGAGCTCCGGCAGGTCGGGGACTGAGCCAAGGCACACGTCGTCGTCGGGTCCAGGCCCGCAATTCCGGCGAGCGCTACCGCGACAGCGATCCCGATACGGATTGTTCGACGATACAACACAGAGGTCGCACACGGATGAGCCGAAGCGAAGCCGCGACGGCAATTGAAGATAGAGGCCGCCCGTATGGGTGGCCAGCACGGCACAGTTAAGTGAATCCCGATGAATGCGACCTGAACCGTAGCGATGTCCCAGGGGCGGGCGGTAACCACCTCGCAACGTAGGCTGCCTATCTTCGCCCTGGAGTACTCGCTCGGTCCCAGCGGCTCTGGCAATATCAAGCTGCCGTTTCGGGATCGGCCGTGATCGCCGGCAGGTGGACGATCCGAAAGACACGGGCAGCAAGCAAGGCAGACGATGTGACCTCAGCCCGATCATCCGCACCGCCCGACGCCCCGCTGCGCCGCATTCGGATCGCCGCGATGTGCGTGTGTCTGGCGTTCGGCGGCATCGACGTGGCTACGGCCCAACCTGCCGAGCAGCCTGCTGACAAGTCTGGTGATGAAAAGTCTGGAGATGAAAAGTCTGGCGCACTGCTTCGCCCGGATGAGGCCCGCAAATCCATGCCTCGCGTCGAGCAGATGCAACCGGGGGTGATGCCCGCAGCGAAGCCGGCGCCCGCCGCATCGGCGGCTGCCCCCGAGGCCGAAGGTCCACCCATGACGATGGACAGCTTTCTCGATCGTCTGATGATGGCCGAGTCGGGTGGCCGCCTCGAAGCCCGCAACCCCCGTTCGACGGCCGTCGGCCCGTTCCAGTTCATCGAGAGCACGTTCCTGGGTGTGGCGCGGCGGCACTTCGCGGCCGAAACGGCGGCGCTGACCGCGCCGCAGGTCCTGGCGCTGCGCACGGACATGGCCTTCGCGCGCAAGGCTGCCGAGGCCTACACGCGCGAGAACGCAGCCGTGCTGCAGAGCCTCGGCGTCCCCTCGACGTATCCCAATCTGCGGCTCGCCTATCTGCTCGGCGCCAACGGCGCGGCTAAGGTGCTGAAGGCCCCACCGGATCTTCCCCTGGCGGCGCTGCTGTCCCCGGCCGTTCTGGTCGCCAACCCGTTCATGTCCTGGCTGACGGCGCGGGGCCTCGCGCAGCGCGCCGCGCGGGAAGTCTCCCAACCCCTCACCTCGTCTCGGGGTGTCGAGGTTGCGCCCGGCAGCGCTCAGCCCAGGCGCAACCTTCCACCGGGGTTGGCCGTCCGCTGCAATCTGAGACTGCCGAGCTGCAAGCGCTGGCTCTCGCTTCGCAGCGTGAAGCCAGCGCGGCAACAGGTCAAAGTCGCCTCGAACGCCGCCGCTCCAATAGCTGCGCAGACTGCTCGAGCCGGCAAGTCGCCCTCGAAGGTGGTCGCGTTGAACCGCCGCGGCGGCCACCCATCGCCGACCATGGAAGCCGCCGCACGCGGTATCCCCCTTTCGGTTTCGCCGGCTCGCCCCGGCGCCCGATCGAAGACCACGCCCGCCGGGAGGCGAAGCCGCTGACGGCCTACTTCAAGGCAGTCTGCCCGAACATCACTTTCTGGGCTTCCTTGTCGTTGGCGAGGTCGTAGTTCTTGCGCAAGTCCGCGCCGACCAGCACGGCCTTGGCCACCGCCGGCCGCGAAGCCACGCGCTCGAACCAAGCCTTCAGATTGGGGAACTCGCCGAGATCCTGCCCTTGATTGGCATGCGGCCGAACCCACGGGAAGCTCGCCATATCCGCGATCGAATAGGCTCCTGCGAGATATTCCCGGTCGGCCAGCCGCCGGTTCATCACCCCGTAGAGCCGGTTGCATTCCTTCGTGTATCGGTCGATGCCGTAGGCGATCTTCTCCGGCGCGTACTGGCGGAAGTGATGTGCCTGACCGGCCATCGGCCCGAGCCCGCCCATCTGCCAGAACAGCCACTGCTCGGCTTCTACCCGTCCACGCTCGTCGGCCGGGTAGAACCGCTGCGTCTTGCGGCCCAGATACTGCAGGATCGCGCCCGACTCGAACACCGAGATCGGCTGGCCGCCCGGCCCGTCCGGATCGACGATCGCGGGCATCCGGTTGTTGGGTGAGATCGCAAGGAACTCCGGGCGGAACTGCTCGCCCTTCGCGATGTTCACCGGGCGCATCTCGTAGGGCAACCCGCATTCCTCGAGCATGATCGTGATCTTGATGCCGTTGGGCGTAGGCCAGTAGTGCAGGTCGATCGGGCGCTGGGCCATCGGGAACTCCGTCGTGAGAGATGGTATGCAAAGGGCGGCATACTGCCACCGCGAATGCAGGGGCGGCTAGGCAAATCGCGGCTTTGGCGGCATGTTGCGCGGCATACGCCATCACTTACTTGCGAGGACTCCCGATGAAGACCCGCGCTGCCGTCGCCTTCGAGAAAGCCAAGCCCCTCGAGATCGTCGAGGTCGACCTGGAAGGCCCGAAGGCCGGTGAAGTGCTGGTCGAGATCAAGGCGACGGGTATCTGCCACACCGACGAGTTCACGCTGTCGGGCGCGGACCCGGAAGGACTGTTCCCCGCGATCCTCGGCCATGAAGGTGCTGGCGTCGTCGTCGATGTCGGTCCGGGCGTGAAGAGCCTCAAGAAGGGCGACCACGTCATTCCGCTCTACACGCCCGAATGCCGCGAGTGCCCCTCGTGCCTCTCGCGCAAGACGAACCTGTGTACCGCCATCCGCGGCACGCAAGGACAGGGCCTGATGCCCGACGGCACCTCGCGCTTCTCCTACAAGGGCAAGCCCGTGTTCCACTACATGGGCTGCTCGACTTTCGCCAACCACACCGTGCTGCCGGAGATCGCGCTCGCCAAGGTCCGCGGCGACGCGCCGTTCGACAAGATCTGCTACATCGGCTGCGGCGTGACGACGGGTGTCGGCGCGGTCATCAACACCGCGAAGATGCTGCCCGGCGAAACTGCGATCGTGTTCGGCCTCGGCGGCATCGGCCTCAACGTGATCCAGGGCTGCAAGCTCGCCGGCGCCGACATGATCATCGGCGTCGACACCAACGACGCGAAGGAGGAGTGGGGCCGCCGTTTCGGCATGACGCACTTCGTCAACCCCAAGAAGATCTCGGGCGATCTGACGGCCCACCTCGTCAACATGACCAAGCGCGGCGCAGACCAGATCGGCGGCGCGGACTACACGTTCGAGTGCATCGGTAACGTCGACGTCATGCGCGTCGCGCTGGAGAGCGCGCATCGCGGCTGGGGCCAGTCGATCATCATCGGCGTTGCCGGCGCTGGCCAGGAGATCAAGACGCGGCCCTTCCAGCTCGTCACCGGCCGCGTGTGGAAGGGCACCGCCTTCGGCGGCGCGCGCGGCCGCACGGACGTGCCCAGGATCGTCGATAGGTACATGGACGGCAAGATCGAGATCGACCCGATGATCACGCACATCCTTCCACTCGACCGCATCAACGAAGGCTTCGACCTTATGCACAAAGGCGAAAGCATCCGCAGCGTCGTGGTGTTTTGATGCTATCTCCTTCTCCCCGTTTTCACGGGGAGAAGGTCGGGATGAGGGGCGGCCACTTTCGCGAGCTTGATCGTGGCGAGGCGCTCAATACCTTACGGCGTCGCGCCACGTGCTGCACTCGAGCCGCCTGATCCACAGGGACAGGCGCTGGTGCGTGAACGGCTGCGCACCGATCCGCTCCCAGGTCATCTTGTGCTGATTGGCGCAGACGCCGACGCGCTGCTCGCCTTGGCGAACGAATGCCACGGGACCGCCGCCTCCACATCTCGGACACTGATTGCCTTCACTCATTGCAGCACTCCAGAACGGTACATCGCGTCCGAACCTGTAGATGTGCCTAAGCAACGTTAACAATCGATGAGCGTGCCGCATCGGCGGCTCACGTCCGGCAAGCAGCCCGTGAGTTGGAATTTTCAAAAAGCAGAAAATCGGGCGGTCTGGCGGGTGTCCCGCCAGCGGGGTTTGGGGCTGGCCCCAATCGCGGCCTCGCCGCGACCAATTCTCACTGACGAGCCGTCAGACCAACGATCCCTGGCTCCCGCCGCCGCGCTTTCTATGGGCGGCGCCAGTCCTGGCGTGACTTCCAGTACGCGACGAGAGGCGCCAAAGTTGCAGAGAGTGACAAAGCCATAGATGCGCAAATGATCATCGCCATCAGCCAGAGCGCCCTTTGCATCTTTTCCGGTTCGTGACGAAATGGAGCAACGAGCATCAAGGTGATAAGCGTCAGCAGCGCCGCTGTTCCGAGCAACAACCCCAATGAAAACTTGGGAGATGTGAATTTATCCGTCCCATCGAATATCGGTCGGTGAATGACGTAGCTGGTCGCAACCCCTAAGATTGAAGCTGTGGCCAGTATTGCCAGTCCGCTCGAATAGCTTGGTTGGTTGAACAATAGCGTCATCATCGCGATCAAGTAGAATGCTTGTGCGGTCGCGATGCCGGCCGTGAATCGGATCGGGTTCTTGTTTGCGGCAAGCAGCATAGGGTCCATCATATCGCCTTCGATTAGAACAACGAACCTTGCTGGCCGCCACCGCCCTCTCGTTTGCGCGGAGCCGGCGCAGCGGATGACGTCTGCGCGGGTTTCGGCGCCGGTGGAGCCGCCGCCGCTCCACCTTCAAGCGCCTGCGCGCCGAAACGCCCATCGGCAACCTCGACCGAAAGCATCGCGCCGGCTTTCACCTGCGCTGTCGAGCGCACGGCATTGCCCGCGCTGTCGCGCACCAGCGCGAAGCCGCGGCCGAGAACGCTCTGATAGCTGAGCGAGCGCAACATGCCGCTGGCGCCGTCGAGCACGCGCCGTCGCGCTGCGATCGCATTTTCGAGCGCGCGACGCGAACGTTCCGATAGCGCTTCCACACGTTCGCCCGCGCGGCCGAGGCGCCCTCGCACGAGTTCCGGCGTCAGGCGGCCGCTCAGGCGCTCCAGTCGCGTGCGGCGATGTGCGGTCAATCGCGCGAGACCATCACCCGAACGCCGCGCGAGCGATTCCAAGCGATCGGCAGCACGTGCGATGCGAACTTCGAGCAGGCGTGGCTGCAATCGTGCGGCGAGCTTCGCGTGGCGCATCCCGTGCGCACGCGTGTTGGCGAGCAGCGCGCGGCCGAGACGTTTGTCGACGGAATCGAACCGCTGCCGCGGCATCGCCACGAGATCTTCGGGACGCGGCAGACCACGCGCCGCGGCCTTCAGGTGCGTGCGGTGATTTTCGACGCAACGGCGCACGGCGATCCTGAGACGCAGCTCGAGCTTCTCGGTCTCCTCGACGAGATCGGAGAACATCGGAACGGCCCATTCGGCGGCCTTCGTCGGCGTCGGCGCGCGGGCGTCCGCGACGAGATCGATCAGCGTCCAGTCGGTTTCGTGACCGACTGCGGAGATCAGCGGTATCGCGCTTTCGGCAGCGGCGCGGACGACGATTTCTTCGTTGAAGCCCCACAGGTCTTCGAGGCTGCCGCCACCGCGCGCGACGATCAGCACGTCGGGGCGTGGAATGCGTCCGCCTGGTTGGATTGCGTTGAAGCCACGGATGGCGGCGGCGACTTCGACGGCGCTGCCCTCGCCCTGCACCCGCACCGGCCAGACGACGACGTGCGCGGGGAAGCGCTCGTTGAAGCCGTGCAGCATGTCGCGGATTACCGCACCGGTCGGCGAGGTGACGATGCCGACGACAGCGGGCCAGAACGGCAGGCGGCGTTTGCGCTCCTCGGCGAACAGGCCCTCGGCTGCAAGCTTGCGTTTGCGCTCTTCCAGGATCGCCATCAGTGCGCCGGCGCCCGCGGGCTCCAGCGTGTCGATCATGATCTGGTATTTCGACGAGCCGGGGAACGTGGTGATGCGGCCCTGCGCGATCACCTCCATGCCTTCCTCGGGCTTGAAGCGCAGCTTCTGGAAGTTGCCCTTCCAGATCACGGCGTCGATCTTCGCCTTGTCGTCCTTCAGACCGAAATAAGCATGGCCCGAGGAATGCGGCCCTCGATAGCCGGAAATCTCCCCGCGCAGACGCACGTAGCCGAAGCCGTCCTCCAGCGCGCGTTTGATCGCACCGGACAGCTCCGAGACGGTCATTTCGGGGCTGTTGGTGGCGGCGCGGGATGATTTGACGGCGGGCTCGGGCACGGTCTCGGCGATCCACGGTTGCATCGGCTGGCCTGCCTTATACAGCATGCCGGCGCGAACAAATCGGATCGTGGAAAAGTTGTCCCGGGTATTTGCCACCGGACCCGCAGTGCCGCGGCATACGGTCCTGAAGTCGGTGCACCGTTACGACCGGCCCCGCCGGTCGAGGCCGTGACTGCGGCCCGGCGTCAGTGCGCCGTGACCGGCCCGCAGGGGGAAGCGTACAGCTCTGCGACCGGAACACCTCCAGCGACCGGCCCTGCCGGTCGAGGCCGCGACCGCGGCCCGGCGCCAGTGCGCCGTAACCGGCCCGTAGGGCCGCAGCAAAAAAAAAAGAAAAATTCATCCGGACGACCCGCACCTTCACTCGGGGAGGGAGGTGTGTGGCGGTGTGACGGTACGAGCCGTCCGGTTGCGGGATTGCCGGGGCAGACATCAGGCGATGTCAGTCCGACAATCCCGCTACACCGGAGCTTGGAGGGCGGGGACCACCCAAGTCCGGTAGCCTATACCCGCTGTCGCGGGATTCTTCGCATGGCGCTCACACGACGACGATGTCGCGCGGCACGCCGAGATCTCGATGGGAGGCGGGGTCGGGTGCGCTCGGGACGGGGGCGCACGGTGACGAGATCCGCTCATCTCCGGCGGGGCGTTGGAACCTCGAGCCGCATGGGGTATTCCCCAGTTCCGCTCGGTCGTTCGCCACCGCGTTGGTGAATGCATATCGCACTGGAAATGTGTGGAGATAAGGGCACAGGCAAGGCTAAATCGCCCAACTTCGCATTTTTAGATCAAATCGCTGTCGAAAGAGTGAAATATTCAAGGCGCGAGTATAACGATGGCGACCAAGAGCCTTGCGCCGATAGGCGGAATGAAGCCCGGCGCAAGCGTCGTCAGAGTGTCCGGTTGCGATTTGAAGGTGGTGCCCCGCCGCTGGAGCTATCAGGTCGACAACGCCGCGGAAATCGATCGCCATTGGCATCTCAGCTGCGCCGAAAATCCGCAGATGTTCAACGGCGTCGTGCATCTGCTGTCGAGCGGGCGATGCGATGGCGGCGCATTCGCAGGCGAGCTTCTCGCGACCGATTTCAAGAGCTACCTGCATTGGCGCGACGCGGGATTTCCGCCCGCGGATGTGCGCGACGCCTTCGTCTCCGCGTTGATCCGTTCTGCCGAAGGCCACGTGATCCTCGGCCGCCAGCGCGCCGGTAACGTCAATGCGGGTATCGCCTACCTGCCCGGCGGTTTCATCGATGCGCGCGACGTCACGGCGTCGGGCGGGATCGACATCGCCGCGAGCATATTGCGCGAGTTGCACGAGGAGACCGGCCAGCGCCCGCAGGACTTCCAGCTCGTTCCCGGCTTTCTTCTGACCCAGTGGAATGCGCAGCTCTCGATTGCTCTGGAACTCGTCTGGCCGCTGCCGTCGAACGAATTGCGCGACCGTATCATGCAGCACATCTCGGCCGATCCCGATTCCGAACTGATCGACGCCGTGATCGTCCGCACGGCCGGCGACGCACAAGCTGCCGGCGTGCATCCTTACGCCCGCGTGTTGCTCGAATGGCTGTTTGCCGAACGGTGAAGGTTGCCAAACCGCTCGGGCTCCTGCACACCGTGGCAGGCGCAACTGCAACCCGATTCGCCGACAAAACCGATGCGATGGCCGACGAAGACAGGATCATAACCGGTGCGAAACGCGAGCAGGACGCCTTCGAGGCGACGATCCGCCCGCAATCGCTGACCGAATTCATCGGCCAGGAGCAGGCCCGTGCGAACCTGCGCGTGTTCGTCCAGGCCGCGAAGGCGCGGGGCGAAGCGCTCGATCACGTGCTGTTCGTCGGCCCGCCCGGTCTCGGCAAGACGACGCTGTCCCAGATCATGGCGAAAGAACTCGGCGTCGGCTTTCGCGCCACGTCGGGTCCGGTGATCTCGAAGGCCGGTGATCTCGCAGCGCTGCTGACAAATCTCGAGGAGCGCGATGTGCTCTTCATCGACGAGATCCATCGCCTCAATCCCGCGGTCGAGGAAATCCTTTACCCCGCGATGGAGGATTTCCAGCTCGATCTCATCATCGGCGAAGGCCCCGCGGCACGCTCGGTGCGGATCGACCTCGCAAAATTCACGCTGGTCGGCGCGACCACCCGCGCTGGCCTCCTGACGACGCCGCTGCGCGATAGGTTCGGCATTCCGATCCGGCTCAACTTCTATACGATCGAGGAGCTGCAGCTCGTCGTCGAGCGCGGCGCACGCGTGCTCAAGGTGGAGATGACGCCGGACGGGGCACGCGAGATCGCACGTCGCTCACGCGGCACACCGCGTATCGCAGGTCGCCTGCTACGCCGCGTCCGCGATTTCGCTTCCGTCGACGGTTCGCACGCGATCGATGCGAAGACCGCCGACAAGGCCCTGACCGCACTCGAGGTCGACAACGAGGGCCTCGATACGCTCGACCATCGCTATCTCAATTGCGTCCTGAAGAACTACGACGGCGGCCCCGTCGGTATCGAGACGCTGGCCGCCGCGCTGTCGGAGCCGCGCGATGCGCTCGAGGAGATCGTCGAGCCGTATCTGCTGCAGCAAGGCTTCATCGGGCGCACCCCCCGCGGTCGCGTCGCCACGTTGAAGGCCTATCGTCACCTCGGCATGTCCGGCCCTTCGCGCAACGCCGCCGCGCAGCCCGAACTGTTCGGCAGCGACGACGGCGAGTAGCGGGCGCCGGCGCTGCCCTACGATCGCAGCCGCAGGGTCGTGAGCTGCAAGGCGATCTGCCGGAACGCTGCTTTCAGTTCTTCACCCGAGCTGGCGTTGAAGAAATAGCTCGAAGTGCCCTGGGGATCTCCCGCCGCGGTAGACGCGCAATTCCGCAGCGTGTCGATGGCGAGTTGACTGCCGCCGAGCTGGAATCCGACCGTATAGACTTTGATTCCCGCCGCCTTCATCGCGGTGCACAGCGCCTCAGCATTCCCGGATATGGTCGTCGCCTCGTTCGATGAATCTCCGTAGTTCACAGCGCCGGTGGTATTGTAGATGCCGTCCGTCATCAGCACCGCGATCTTCTGCAGCTTCGGCGCGCCCTTGGGTCCGAGAACGGTGAGGTCGCCGTAACTGCCGGCCTGGCTCGTGCTGGGCCAGATCGAGTTCCATTTCGGCGAGAGCAGATACCAAGCCCATGCAGTGCCGAGCGCGCCGGCCGTCGAGCCGTCAGCCGTGAAGGCGTCGATGCGCTCCTTGAGCAACACCTTGTCGGTGGTCAGCGGCACGATCTGCTCGCTGGGACTGCAGGTGCCGCCGTTACTGTAGTTCGACGTGTTGGAGTTGCGCGTGCCGTCGTTGGCATTGAGCCATGCCCCGCTGCCCGGCGCGGTGTCCGTGAAGGCCTGCGCCCCGGTGCGCTCGGTGACGCACGGCTTGAGGGTCCTTCCGCTCCACGTTCCGCTCATGTTGGTCACTTGTGTCATGAACGTACCGACGTTGACGCGCGGCGCGAACGGGGCGAGCGCGACCCGCGAGGACGCGAGCGATTGGTCGTTCCACACGACGATGTCGACGAGATCCTTGGCGGCGGCCTTCAGGTCTTCGATCTTCTGTCCGCCCATCGAGCCGGTCGTATCCAGCATCAGGGAGATTTCGAGGTTGCTTCCCCCATCTCCGCCAGACGCGATGGCCGCTTCTGCCGTGAGCGTCGCCTGCATCTGGGGAAAGCCGACGAGCTTCAGGAACGGCGTGGCGACCGCGAGATTGATCGTACCTTTGAGAACCGTCGAGTTTTCGACGAGCGCGAAAACGGCAGCGGCTCCGCCGATCGATGCCGGACGTAATTCCTGGAAATAGTTCGTCGCGGCGGTAACGCCGGCATTGGGATCGTGGGACGCGGAGAGCTGCACGGCACGGCCGCCCGCGAGCGCGGCGGAATCGAGTGCCGACTGGACTTTGCTTTTCGCCGAATAGACACGTGCGACGTCGATGGCGCCGCCGACCATCAGCATCAGTGAAACGGCGGAAAGGCCGAAGATGATGGTGACGTTGCCGGAGCGGTTTTCTTTGAATTCATCGGCGGATCGGCGCTGCGAAAAAACATTCGGCATGTGCGGTCTCCGAATTGAACAGAGTTTCATTCCGCACAAAATTGCATGTGTCACATTTCTGATCAAGGATATGCTCAAAACGGAATTGTTTTGAAGTTGTTTTTCGGTTTACGTAGTGGATCGAATTTTACAAATTTCTGAAAGGGTTTGAAAAGGTCTGCCCGGCAACGCAGGCAGGCGCGCTCACCGTGCGACGTGAAGCAAGTTTCGTGCAATTTCGGTATTCCGAGATGGCGGAGGGGCGAAACCCGTCTACGGCTTCACTTCACCCGCCAGCCATTCGATCGCAGCGCTCGTCCCGCCCCGGCCGTGCGGAATATCCAGCGCGGCGAGGCCGGTCTCGACGACGGCGAGCGTGCCCAGCACCATCGGCGCGTTGACGTGCCCCATGTGCGCGATGCGGAAGCCGCGGCCGGCGAGATCCCCCAGCGCATGGCCGAGCACGACGCCGCAGCGCGTTCGGCAATAGTCGACGAGCGCTGCCGCGCGGCCGTCGCCGTCGAGCCGGATCGCCGTTACGGTATTCGAACGCTCCGCCGGATCAGCGATGCTGAACCCGATCGCGCCGCCTTCGGCCCACGTTGCGACGGCGCGCTCCACCGCGCGGGCAAGAAGGCGGTGCCGCTCGAAGATCGCCGCGGTGCCCTCCTCCGCGATCATGTCGAGCGCTTTTCGAAGCCCGAACAGGAGATGCTCCGGCGGCGTGCCGGCATACTTTCGGTAGTGCTCTTCGCCCTCGCGCGCGGTCCAGTCCCAATAGGGGGTTCTGAGGCCGGCCGTCTCATGCACTTTCCGGGCTCGCGCGCTGGTTGCGATGAAGCTGAGGCCCGGCGGCGTCATCAGCCCTTTCTGCGATGCGGCCATCGCGACGTCGATCCCCCAGGCGTCCATCTCGAACGGCATGCATCCGAGCGAGGCGACCGCATCGACCATGAACAGCGCGTCGTGCTTCGCCGCACGGATGGCCGCGCCGATCGCCGGAATATCGTTGACCACGCCCGAGGCGGTGTCGACCTGCACCACGAGCACGGCCTTGATCCGGCGTTCGGTATCGGCCTTCAGCCGCGCGGTGACTGCGCCTGGCCGCACCGCGCGATCCCATGGCCCCGGCAGGACCTCGACCTCGCACCCCAGGCCGGTGGCCATCGACCCCCAGCCGGTCGCGAACCGTCCGCTCTCGAGCACCAGTACCTTGTCGCCCTTCGACAGAACATTGGTGAGTGCGGCTTCCCAGGCGCCGTGCCCGTTGGCGATGTAGATGTAAGGCCGGCGCGATGCTCGGAACAGGCCGCGGAGGTCGGTCAGGATCGACTCGGTTGTCGCCACCAGCGGCCCGGCATAGATGTCGATGGCCGGCCGGTGCATCGCGTTGAGCACCTCGTCCGGCATCGTCGTGGGACCGGGAATAGCCAGGAACTCCCGGCCTGCGCGCACTGTCATGATGTCATATCCCAGATAGAAAGAAGCGTTTGCGATGGTGCCATGGACGCCAGCGCCGAGAAAGAGGACCCCTTCTGGACCGCGCTGCGGACTTCCGCCACAGTGGCTGCCGAATGAAAATCAGAGGGAGGCGCCCGCATGCCGTATCTGAAGGCTCACACCGACACGTCCGGCCCCGGCGACGTGTTCGGCGCGTATCCCGAAATCTATCGCCACTGGGCCGAGATGGGCCAGCTTCTGATCAACGGTCCATCCCCGCTGTCGCCGGGCGAGCGCGAGATGATCCAGGCTCTCGTCGCCGGTTCGATCGATTGCCGCTACGCCTACGTCGCCCACATCGCGGCAGCGGTGGCGCGCGGCATCGCACCCGGCGTCGTCGAAAAGCTCGTCGACGACGTCGCTACCGCGCCGGTCGAGGCGAAGCTGAAACCGCTGCTCTCGTATGTGAAGAAGCTCGCAGCCACGCCACAGGCGATCACCCAGGCCGATGCCGATGCGGTTTTTGCCGCGGGCTGGGACGAGCGCGCGTTCCATGACGCCGTCGCATTGACGGCGCGCATGACCTTCATGTCGCGAATCATCTTCGGCCACGGCTTCGTGCCGATGAGCCCGGAGCGCGCGAAGGCGAGTGCCGAGAACCGCGCCAAGGTCGGCTATGTCGCGCTCTATCCGGACTTGGCGAAGAGCTGATCGCGACGCGGCGATACGGACGAAACGGTGGAGTCACACAGCCATCATTTGCTCATGCTAAGAAGAAGCTGTGCGGAAGGACTTCTGTCGACAGACATCGGATTGCGCGGAATGCCGCACGTTGTCGGCGAGACGACGTGGTAATCACTGTCCTGCTCCCGATGTCTTGTGATGCCCTGCGTGCACCGCTGTAGCGTCCGCGAGTGTCCGATCTGCGAGGCGCGCCGTCCCGGCTGCGCCGCTTTTCTCGGTCTAGGATATATCTGCCATGGAAATTCGCGCGGCCGAATGGCCCGATCTCGCCTGCGTGGCTCGATGCGAAGCAGAGGCTTTTGCATTGAAGCAGCGCCCTGTCAATGGTGAACTGGCGAAATCACATACCGTACTGGCGTCCCAGATTCGGTCTGGCGAAATCTTCGTCGTGACGCAATCCGACCGCGTGGTCGGATACGTTTCGATTGCGGCCAACTACGAGCATCTGTTCGTGGGCGCGATCGCGGTGTTGCCCGAAAATCAGCGTCAAGGCATCGGAAGTAGCCTTCTCGCATTCGCCGAGCAGACGGCATCGCGCCGTGGCTTGGATTTCGTGAGCTTGTACTCAGATGGCCACATCACCGAGAACACGCGGTTCTACAAGCGCCGCGGCTATCACGAGACCGATCGGACCGAAGGCCCGGATTTCCTGCGCGTCTACTACAGCAAGGCGATCGCGCCCATTACCGCGCGCGCGGCCTGACGGGCTTGCGTGCTGAGGCTCATCTGCTCAGGATGTTGATCGAGCACGCGCCGTGGTCCAGCCCCGCGATGCCGCCACCCGTGCAGTGCGCAAGCGCCACCTTCGCCCCCTCGACTTGTCGCTTGCCCGCCGTGCCGCGGAGCTGGAACGTCAGCTCCGCGAGTTGCGCAGCACCGGTTGCGCCAACGGGATGGCCGCGACAGAGCAGGCCCCCCGATGGATTGACGGGAATGCGGCCGCCCAGCGAGGTCGCCCCGCTCTCCAGCAACGCGATCGCCTCGCCTCGCCCGCAGAACCCGAACGCTTCGTAGTAGAGCAACTCCGCGATCGTGAACGCGTCGTGCACTTCCGCGACGTCGATATCGTCGGGCCCCATGCCGGACATCTCCCAGATCTCCTTCGCACCGCGCGTGGTGATCTCCGGCGTCGTCATGTCGCGAAAGCCGGTCATGTAGCGCCCCGAATTGAGCTCCGACGCGACCACCCACACGGGGCTTGCCAACCCGATTTCCCGCGCCTTCGCCTCGGACACGAGCACGAGCGCTGCCGCGCCGTCGCCTGTCGGGCAGCAATGCAGCAGCGTGAAGGGATCCGCGACCGGCCGGGCCTTCGCGACATCTTCCAGCGTGATCTCGTTCTGGAACTGCGCCAGCGGATTGAGCGCGCCGTGTCTGTGGGCCTTCACTGCGACCTTGGCGAGATCCCGCCCGCTGATCCCGTGCTCGTGCATGTACCGGCCGGCGCGCATCGCATAGAGCGCGGGCATGGTGAGGCCGACGTTCACGTCCCAGTCGTCGGGCTGGCCCGGCAACACACCGCCGCCCAGGGACGTCAGCTTATCGATGCCCACGACGAGCGCGCAGTCCCACTGCCCCTGTGAAATCGCGTGCCAGGCTTCACGGAACGCCGTGCCGCCCGACGAGCAAGCGTTCTCGCAATTGACGACCGGCAGGCCGAGCAGACCCAGCGGCCGCAGGATACGCTGGCCCACGAGCCGCCCGCCGTAGGCCGAGCCGACATACGCCGATTGGATCTGGCTGGGCTCGATTCCCGCATCCCGCACGGCCGACTTGACGACGGGCCAGCCGAGATCCTGCACGGACAATTCCGGGAACTTGCCGAAACGGCACATCGCTGCTCCGGCAATCGCGACTTTCGTCATTCCATACTCCGAGCGGAAACCGTTGAATGCGTCCGGGCCGAGTTTATGCCAGCGCGCCTGAATTGCCAATGCATGCAGCAGTGAGATGCGGCAGTGACATGCATATGTGTCGTGCGGCAGGTGACGTGAAGCCGATGCTGCGATGCATTGCGAACCGGTTTCTCATCATTCCGGGTTGCAGATGTAAAACGCGCATTGTATTGAACAACTCGCGCGCCGCGAAGCTACTGCCGCAAGAGCGCCGAATTCATATCGTTGATTGCACGATCCCGCCCGGCACGCCGAGACCGGCTGGGCCGCGGGGACCGGAAATCCGTCTGCAGATCCAATGGGGGCGTTTGTACCGCGTCATGCAGAAACCGAAAGAAATGACGACTTTGCATTGGCTCGCGCCCAGCATGGCTCGCGATGGTCTGCTCAAAAACGGCGATTGGGTTATGCCTGCCGCCGCCGAAGCCGAAAAGTTATTCACCGATGCGGATTTGAAATTACCCGCTCAGTTTCTGGCGGCGCTGAATAGGTTCGCGCTCGACTACATCAAACAGGCGCCGGTGCTGGTTGTGGTCGCCAGCGAAGGAAAGAACCTGTTGCGCCGGGAGGATCGCATCGAGGTGGGCCGGCGGTTCATCGAGGCATGTGGGTCGGGAATGAAACTCGCTGCGCTGATGCAGTCGTATCAGATCGCACCGCAACTGCGTGCTCTGTCCGCCAAGGCCGTTCGCCGTGACCAGAGTGAAATTTTGAGGTCGCTATCGGCGATGCTGCCGGCTTCACCGCTGGCGCAGGCCATTCCCAAGCAAGCCGAAGAGCAGCGTCTCTGGCTGCAGAGCCTTTATTGGTGGCGCTCGCACATGGGGCGGCACTTTCACAACCGGAACCTGTTTCTGGATTGGGCGGCGGTCCACATTCGCGACGAACGGGCCCGCGCGTCGGCGACCGACGTGGCCGATTTCGCAGGCCGCAACCGCGAAACCTTCAATCTCGACTGGACCTTCCAGCAGGCGCTGGCGGCGACCCAGCGCTGGCATGGCGAGCTTGCGTCGCGCCGGCCGATCGCGGAGGCGAGCCGAGCCGATTGGCTCACCGTCATCGACTATGCGCCTCTGCCCACCCTCTACGAAACCGACGGCATCGAGTTCCACGCGTTGCAGACGCGCGAGGCGCTCTACCAGGAAGGCGCGCGGATGCACCATTGCGTCAGGCTCTACTCCGACAAGGTCGCGTCTGGGAATTCACGGATCTATTCGCTGCGCAGCGGCGGCCAGCAGATCGCGACACTCGAGCTTGTCCGCACGTCGCGCGCCGCGGCATCCAGGCACACGTACCGGATGACCCAGCTCAAGGGGCCGCACAACTCCAATCCCGGCGATGCCGCGTGGCAAGCGACAGCGACCTTCCTGTCGACGGTCAATATGTCGACGGTGAACCTGTCGCCGGTGGAGGCTCCAGTGGTCGCCGAGATCCCCGGCGTGCGGATCGCCGAGGAGCGGGGGCGCCGTTCCCTCGAAAGGCTGCGCGCGCGGCTTGGAGACGAAGTGTTCACGTCGTGGTTCCGCCGCCTGATACAATTCGAGACGTTCGACGGAACGGTCCTGAGGGTGTCGTTCCCGACCCGCTTCCTGAAGCGGTGGGTGGAGATGCACTATGCAGGCGACCTCCTGGAGTGCTGCCGTGAGGAGTTCGCAGGCGTTCAACGCCTCGAGGTTCTGGTCCGACAGCAGTTACGTCCCGGCCTCGGGCGTGCACCACCGGGCAACCTCCGGCAGGAGTGGGCCTGATGTTTCAGGCGCTCTCGAACTGGTGGCTCATGATCGGCCGGCCATCCTCGGTGCGGCCGATCTCGCCGACCTTGAGGCGCACGCGGCTGTCGTAAGCCGGCGGCGATTTGGGATCGCAGGCCAGCGGCGCCGAGACGCGCACGCCGTTGTCTAGATCGATGTAGGCGATCACGTAGGGCGTGCGCCACCCCTTGCGGGCCACGTGTACGACGGTGAAGGCGTAGAGCTTTCCCGTCGCCGGCAGCGGATCGTCGGCAATGTCCTCCGACCAGCACGACAGGCACACCTTGGGCTTCGGGAACACCTCCGCCCCGCAGCCCCGGCACTTGCCGCCGCGCAACCGCTCCTCACCCGAAGCCAGCCGCATCACCGCGCCCGGCACGGTCCACACCTCGGCGTCTACCGCACCACCTTTGCCTGCGCGCACATCCGCCATGCCAAAATCCCAATCACCAGCCAAGCCGACGCAATTGCGGCCCCATACACTATGCCGTCACGGCCGCGCAGGCGGCCGTCCACGTCACCTTGTTTTGTGCTGCATTCCAACTGGGTTCGTCAAACACTGAGACTTCCTTCATAGGTGCCGTGGATGGTCCGCCGGCGCGGACCATGACGACGTCAATTGGGAAATCGACGACGGCCTCGCACAAGAGGCGAATTCGCCACGCCAACCGTGTCACGCCACCTTGATCAGGATCTTCCCCGTCGCCTCTCCACTCTCGCTCCGCCGATGCGCATCGCTTGCAGTTTCCAGCGTGAACTCACTGTCGATAAGCGGCTTCATGCGTGACCCGATCACCGGCCACACCGTTTCGGTCAGCGCGGCGGCGACCTTCAACTTCCGCGGCAACTCGAGGGGCCGCATCAGCGAGCCCATCACGCGTGCGCGCTTGCCCATGATCGCCGAAACGGGCACCGCCAGCGGCTTGTCCTTGCCGCCGGAAATGTAGGCGATGCGGCCGTCCTTCGCGAGCATGTCGATATTCTTGGTGGTATAGTCTGCGCTGCTGGTTTCGACGATCACGTCGACGCCCTTGCCCCCGCTCGCCTCCATGACGGCCTTCACGACGTCCTCGGTACGGTAATTGATGGCGGCCTTGGCGCCGAGCGCGAGGCACAGCTTGCGCTTTTCCTCGGTACCGACCGTGCCGTAGGCTTCAGCCCCGACCAGGTTCGCGATCATGATCGCGGTCGACCCGACGCCGCCCGTGCCGCCGTGCGCGAGCACGCGTTCGCCGGGCTTGAGGCCGGCCAGCTCCATCATGTTGAACCAGGCGGTGAACAGGCTTTCCATGATCGCGCCGGCTTCGCGCTCGGACAGGCCCTTGGGCTGCGGGAGTGCGAGACCGGCCGGCGACAGGCAGTACTCGGCATAGGCCCCGCCCGGCACGATGGCGCACACCTTCTGGCCGATGCGGCCCCCGTCCGACGCACTGCCGACCGCGATGATTTCGCCCGAGCATTCCAGGCCGAACACGGGGGTCTGGCCCGGCGGCGGGGAGCCGCGCTTGCGCTGGTTCGTGTCGTGCGGGTTGACGCCCGCCCACGCCACGCGGATCAGCACCTCCCCGGTCCCCGGCTTCGGCACCGGTAGTGTTTCGACGCGCAGCACCTCCGGCCCGCCGGGGCCCGACTGCGTCACGGCGCGCATGTTCGAAGGGTGGCTCATGGGTGTCCCGTCTTGTGAAAAAGACCGTGTCTGTTGAAACGCGGTTTTGTTCTGTCTATGGTCGACCCTCGCCGCGGCCGGTCGGCAATGTCAAGGATCGGCGCTATTCCCTCTCCCCGCTCTTCGCGGGGAGAGGGTTAGGGTGAGGGGCGGCGGCGACCACGACGTTGTGAATGTTGCCGCCCCTCACCCCGACCCTCTCCCCATCGCAGAACTGCGATGGGGAGAGGGGGAACAACAGAGAGGATACGCAAGGCATGAAGCCGGCGCCATTCACCTACCACGACCCCAAGACGGCGGCGGAAGCAGCCGAGCTGCTCGGGCGGCTCGAAAATGCCCGCGTTCTGGCCGGCGGCCAGTCGCTCATGCCGATGATGAATTTCCGCTACGTCATGCCGGACCACATCGTCGACATCAACGGCATCACGGACCTGTCGTATATCCGCGTGAGCGGCGGCAACCTGTCGTTCGGCGCGATGACGCGCCAGCGCGACATCGAGTTTTCCGAAGAGGTGAAGGCAGCCTGCCCGATCATCACCGAGGCGCTCTCCTGGGTCGGCCATCGCCAGACGCGCAACCGCGGGACCATCGGCGGATCGATCTGCCACATGGATCCCTCGGCCGAGCTTTGCGCCGTCACCGCGCTGCTCGACGGCACGTTGACCGCCAAGTCCAAGAACGGTGACCGCAAGATCCCGATGGCCGAGTTCGGCCAGGGCTTCATGTCGACGGCACTGACCGACGGCGAGATGCTGACCGACATCACGGTGGCGCTCTGGCCCAAGGGCACCGGCTATGCCTACGAGGAGTTCGCACGCCGTCACGGCGACTTCGCGATCGCAGCCTCGGGCTGCCTCGTCGAGGTCGCTGGCGGCGTCATCAAGCGGGGCTCGATCGTAGTGTCCGGCGTTCGTCCGAACCCGGTCCGGTTGACGGCCGCCGAGAAGGCGCTCGCCGGCCAGAAGCCGACCGACGCGCTCGCCGAGGAGGTGGCCAAGGAAGCCGGCAAGATCGATGCGATGGAGGACGCCTACGTGACGGCGGACTATCGCAAGCATTTGGGACAGGTGATGGTGAAGCGCGCCCTGAAGCGGGCCTTTGCACGCGCAACGGGAGCGACGGCATAACATGACGGACAAGCGCAAGATCAAGGTCAAGGTCAACGGCAAGGACTACGAGCGCGAGGTCGAAACGCGTCTCTTGCTGTCGGATTTCATCCGCCACGAGCTCCGGCTGACCGGTACGCACGTCGGCTGCGAGCACGGCGTCTGCGGCGCCTGCACGATCCACTTCGACGGCCGCACCGCGCGTTCCTGCCTGATGCTGGCGGTGCAGGCGAACGGCCACGAACTCTACACGGTCGAGAGCCTCGCCAACGCCGACGGCAGCCTCAACCCGCTGCAGGAAGCGATGCGCGACAATCACGGCCTGCAGTGCGGCTACTGCACGCCGGGCGTCCTGATGACGTTGACCGAGCATCTGCGCGACGTCCCCGACACGGACGAGCCCAAGGTGCGCGAGGCGCTCTCGGGCCACCTCTGCCGTTGCACCGGCTATCAGGGCATCGTCGACGCCGCTCTCGACGCCGCCGGCCGCTACAAGAAATCCGGCACGCGGCCTTAGGATCGAGGCCCGTAGGTCGGGTCAAGGTCGGCACTGCCGACCGCGACCCGACATCTCCGGCATACGCGACGGGCAAACGCGAAATGTCGGGTCGCGCTACGCTTGACCCGACCTACAGCCCCCTCACTTCTTGATCGCCATGATCTCCTTGAGCCTGTTCCCGATCCTCGCATCGGCCGCGTACTCTGCGCCGAGCTTCTCGATGATGCGCTGGCTGTCGGCGCCGGTCACGAACTCGTAGTCCGCCTTCATCATCGCCGGGATCGTGCGGCGCGCCTCCGGGTCTTCCATGCCGTCGGCGACCGCCTTGCGCAAAACCTCGACCACGGCAGCCGGCGTCTTCGGCGGCACCACGAAGCTGTAGTGCACGGCCAGCGAGCCGACGACGCTGCGATAGGCCGCGAAGTCACTGCTTTTCAGCGCCGCCGGGGCCACCTCGCCGATCACCTCGACCATAGTCGGCACGTTCGACAATTGCGCGTTCCGCTTGAAATCGCCGCCCGCCGTCAACTCGCCGCGCTGCAGGAACGCATCGTAGAGACCTTCCTTCACGATCCCCTCCCGTCGCGCGAGATACGTGGTGTGGCTGACGTTTGCGAGGCTCGCCTCGCCGCGCGCGACCGCCAGAATGGCCTCGGCCTGACCGGGATAGCCGGTGACGACCTTGTAAGGCGCGCCGATCATGTCGAGGAACAGGCGGTTGGCGGCGTCGGTCGTCGAGCCGGTGCCGAGGCTTGCGAGCACGAGCGGCAGTGCCGGCTTCAGCAGGTCGCGCGGCGACTTCAGCCCGAGATCCTTGCGCGCGATCAGCACCTGGGTTGCTGAAACCGCGCCAAGGACCTGGAATTTCGCAGGCTCGTACTGGATGCCGGCGCCTTGCATCAGACCTTGCGTGACGAAGCCGAACATCACCCCGATCGTCATGCCGTCGGCCTTGGCGACATTGTAGATGTAGTTGGCGGCAACCGCGCCGACCGCTCCCGGGCGGTTCTCGATCACCAGCGTCGGCTTGCCCGGAATATGCTTGGCGATGAACGGCGCGAACTGACGGGCCACGGTGTCGGTCGGCCCGCTCGCCGTACTGGCGACCACGAAGCGGACGGTCTGGCCGGCGAAGTTGGTTTGTGCGTGCGCTGGGGCGAGAGTAGCCCATGCGGCGGCGGCGAGGCCCGCAAGTGCGAGGCTGCGCCGCGTGGGTTTGTCGATCGAGTGCGTCATTCGAATTTCCTCATGTTTGTCGCCGTTCGAACAAACCAGCACGCTGTTGGCCCGCACAGCTCGGTTGAGCATCCGCGCAGCCCGCCGGGGCAATACCTCGTTCGTGATGTCGTGGGTAGCGCTGCGGCGCTCGCGCAACTATGCGCTCGGCCAGAAGCCGTCATTGACGATTTCCTCGTAGGGCCATGGGCATATCTCAGGAAACGTCGCCCCTTCCAAGCCTGTGTCCCGTTCGGCTTCGATCGTTGCATCGCCATAGGCGTCCGCAAGTGCTTCGTCGAGCCGTGATTTCAGGCTCGGGTTTTCACGTAGATGGCGCCTGAGAGCACGGCGCTGGCCCTTGATCGTCAGCCGCCAGGAATTGCCGCGGTGAGACGCTTGGCACTGCCATTTCAGCAGATGCATCAGGAGAACCGCGAGCCGGATGGTCAGCTCGCGCTTCTCGCCTTTGCCCATGCTTTCGATCTCCTCGGCGATATTCTCGATGTCGGCCTCGCTCAGCCGGCCCGCCCGAAGCAGAGCAGCCTGTTGGTTTGCCCAGGCATAGAAATCCGCTTCATAGAGCGATGGTGTCTTGGGGCTGGTGTCCTGCATCTTTGGTCCTGACCAGGAAATCGAGGCGGGCCTCGGCCCCTCGCGAATATGGATCAGATCTTCTAACTGTTGCCGAAATTCCTCGCCAAATCCGACTCACCGCACCTTGAACACCAGCTTGCCGCGCAAGTGACGGCCCTGGCTCACCCGGTGCGCTTCCTGCGCATCCTTCAGGTCGTAGAGCTTGACCTCGGGCACGTGCACCGCGCCGATCGAGGCCAGGTGCATGATGCGTTCCAGATGCGGCCGGTCGCGACCGACCGCAGGCCGCAGCGACGCGACATCGCTACGATCCGGCACCGGCGCCTTGGTGCCCGACGCGATGAATGCCGCGCGCCCGCCGGGTTTCAGCACCGCGAACGACTTCTGCGTGACCTCGCCGCCCACCGTGTCGAACACCGCGTCCACACCGGAAACCACCTTGGTGAAATCCTGCGCGCGATAGTCGATCACCTCGTCCGCGCCGAGCTTCTTGACGTAGTCGTGGTTGGCCGCACTCGCCGTCGTGATCACGCGCGCGCCGATGTGCTTGGCGAGTTCGATCGCGAAGCCCGCGACACCGCCGGCACCGCCGTGGATCAGGATCGTCTCGCCCTTCTTCAGCTTCAGCGTATCCTCGACCGAGATCAGCGCCGTCAGCCCGATCAGCGCCAGCGCCGCCGCATCGACGTGGCTGACGTTGTCGGGCTTCTTCGCGCAGAGCGCTGCCTTCGTCGAAACCTTCTCGCAGTAGGTGCCTTCCTGCTCGCGCGAGAGCACGCCGAACACTGCGTCGCCCTTGACGAGATCCGTCACGCCCGGGCCGACCGCCGACACCACGCCGGAGAAATCGCGGCCGAGGATATACGGGAAGTACGGCACCTCGCCGTAGGTCCCGCCCTGGCGAACTTTCCAGTCGGCACCGTTGATGCTGGCGGCGTGGATGTCGACCACGACCCGTCCCTCGTCCGCCTTGGGATCGGGGAAGTCGCCGTACGTCAGGACTTCCGGCCCGCCGTTCTTCTCGATGTAGACAGCTTTCATGATGTCTTCCTGCTTGCTTGGGTGGGGCCGCCCGGCGTCAGGCCTCGGGCCAGAACGCGTCGTCGATGATCTCGTCGTAGCTCCAAGGGCAGATCTCCGGAAGGTCCTCGATCTCGAGAGCGGTTTCCAGCGTTGCGTCGTTTCGCGCACGCCGGTACGCCAGTCGCATCGATTCTTCCATGGTCGCCTTCAGGCCAGGATTTTCTCCGAGGTGGTCGGTCAGTTCGATGCGCTGCCCCCGGATGGTCACGCGCCACGATTTGGTCCTCTTCCCCTGCTGGTAGCGCCACTTCAGCAGGTGCATGAGCAGAACCGCGAGGCGGCTGACCAACTCGCGTTTCTCCGTCTTGCCCATGCTTTCGATCTCCTCGGCGATGTTGGCGATATCGGCTTCGCTGAGGCGGCCGGCGCGCAGAAGTGCCGCCTGCTGGTTGGCCCAGGAGTAGAAGTCGCTGTCGTAGAGCGACGGTGTTTCAGGGCCCGGCCCCTGCTTTGCCATGTCCTGCATCTCAGTCTCCGCACGCTTTGCGCGCCCCCGCGCCAGCCGGCAGTATAACGCAAAACCGCCCAGCCCGGCAGAGTGCCCGGCAGGGTGTTGCATTGTCGGTGGCAATCCTGACAATCCACCGAGAAAGCAAAATCGGGATGGGAACGTGACGATGGCAGGCAAGGCAGGCAAGGCGCAGGGCGGCGGCTGGTTCGGGCAGGCCGTGAAGCGCAAGGAGGATGCGGCCCTGCTCGCCGGCAAAGGCAAGTTCGTCGACGATCTCGATCCGGCCGGCGCCTTTCATGCAGCCTTTGCACGCTCACCCCATGCCCACGCGCGCATCGTCTCCATCGACACCTCGAAAGCCCAGGCGCTCCCCGGCGTGCACGCCGTTTGGACATGGAAAGACCTGCCCGACGTGATGCGCGAGCAGCGTCTGCCGCTCTACGTGCCGAACCCGGCGATCAAACAGATCCGCATGCAGCACATGCTGGCGAAGGACGAGGCCTGCATCGTCGGCGAGCCCGTCGCCATGGTGCTCGCCGACAGCCGCTACATCGCCGAGGATGCGGCCGCCCTCGTCGAGGTCGAGTGGGACGTGCTGGAGCCGGTCGCCGATGTCCGCGATGCCCTCGACAACCCGAAGCTGACAGCGCACGTCGGCGCATCCGACAACATCGTCGCGCGCGTGCCGATGAAGTACGGCGATATCGACGCAGCCTTCGCGAAAGCGCCGCACGTCTTCAAGGATCGCATCTTCCAGCACCGCGGCGGACCGTTCTTCATCGAGACCCGCGGGCTGATTGCACGCTTCGACGAGGTGTCCGGCTCCCTTACGGCGCACGTCGCCTGTCAGGGCGCGCACCGCTTGAAGCGCGCGTTCATGGATATGCTCGAGCTCGGCGACGATCAGGTCCGCGTCATCGCGCCGGAGGTCGGCGGCGGCTTCGGCCCCAAAGGCGCGTTCTATTGCGAATACGGCGCGGTCGCCGCTGCCGCGCAGGCATTCGGCCAGCCGGTGAAGTGGATCGAGGACCGCCGCGAGAACTTCTACGTCACGCATCAGGAGCGCGACCAGTGGTGGGATCTCGAGATCGCCGTCGACAACGACGGTCAGCTGCTCGGCCTGCGCGGCCGTCTCGTGCACGACAACGGCGCCTACATCCCGTGGGGGCTCGTGCTGCCGTGGATCGCCGCGACGACGGTGCCCGGCCCCTACGTTCTTCCCGCCTACGATCTCGATCTCACCGTGATGTACACCAACAAGACGTCGTGCACGCCGGTGCGCGGCGCAGGCCGTCCGCAGGCCGTGTTCGCGATGGAACGCATGATGGACCTCGTCGCCTCGAAGCTCGGCATCGACCGCGCCGAGCTGCGCCGCCGCAACTTCATCCAGCCCGAGCAGATGCCCTACAAAGTCGGCATCGTGTTCCGCGACGGCCGTCCCGTCACGTATGACAGCGGCAACTATCCCGAGTGCCAGCGTGCAGCGCTAGAAGCCATCGACTGGGAAGGCTTTCCCGCGCGCCAGAAGGCAGCACTCGCCGAGGGCCGCTACATCGGCGTCGCCGTATCGAACGCTGTCGAAGGCACCGGCCTTGGCCCCTACGAAGGCGCGACCGTGCGCATCTCGACGACAGGCAAGGTAACGCTGACGACGGGCGCGACGCCGCACGGACAAGGCCACAAGACCGCGTTCGCGCAAGTCGTCGCCGACCAGCTCGGCGTGTCGTTCGAGGACGTGACGGTGGTCACGGGCGATACCGGCGGCATCGCGCTGGGTATGGGCACGTTCGCCTCGCGCTCGGCCGTCAACGCCGGCAATTCAGCGCATCTCGCCGCGATCGAGGTGGCGACGAAGGTCAAGAAAGTCGCCTCGGAAATGATGGAGGTCGCGGAGGCCGATCTCGAACTGAAGGACGGCGCGGTCAATGTGAAGGGCGCGCCCGGCATGAAGAAGACGTTCCGCGAGGTCGCTAATCTCGCGATCGGCATGTACGGCTTCTCGATGCCCGCGCATCGCGACCCCGGCCTCGAAGCGACCGTCTACTTCAAGCCGGATCAATCCACGTATGCTTCGAGCTGCCATGTCGCCGAGGTCGAAGTGGATATCGAGACCGGCCACATCGAGATCACCCGCTTCATCGTCAGCCACGACTGCGGCCGCGTCATCAATCCGCTGATCGTGCACGGCCAGGTCGTCGGCGGCGTCGCGCACGGCCTCGGCAACGCGCTGCTCGAACGCCTCGTCCACGATGCCAACGCGACGCCGGTCTCGACATCGTTCGCCGAATACCTGATGCCGATGGCGACCGACATGCCCGACCGCGTCGAGCTTCTCCACACCGAGACGCCGTCGCCGCTCAATCCCCTCGGCGTGAAGGGCGCCGGCGAAGGCGGCACGATCGCTGCCATCGCGGCAATCGTCGGCGCCGTCGAGAACGCCCTCTCCCCCTTCGAAGTGCGCATATCCGAAACCCCACTCAGCCCGCAGCGCGTGGTGGAGCTGGTGCAGGCGGCAAAAGTCGGGAGCCGCCATTGAAACCTGACCAAGATAGCCGGATAGATGGCACCCCGCCTCCTCTTTCACTGACGTCATGGCCCGGCGACGGCCGGGCCATCCACGACACCTCTGCGGTTGGATACCATTCTCCAACGTGCCGTGGATGGTCCGCCGGAGTGCACCCCGGACACTGATCCGGTGCGGACCATGACAGAACGTGTGTATTGACGAGTCTGGGCGTGTAGCCCGACATGATCGAAACCAGCCCACCCCCTTGGGAGTACGCATGACCGCCGCCAGCTCGACCCAGCCACCCCTCCAGATCGACCCAGAGCACATCGCCGTCGTCGAGCCCGTGAAGGGCTCCGACATTCCTGTGCACTTGATGTACGTCGAGATGATCGACGGCGTGTACTCGCCCATCGGCCTGCGCAAGCCCGCAGGCAATGGCCCATTCCCGATCGTGCTGTTTGCGGCGGGGAACGGCGGCGGCGGCATGGCCGTTGTCCGCGACTACACCCAGAACCGCAGTTGGACGCAGGAGGAATTCCTGCGCGCGGGCTATGCGGTCGCCTGGCTGCGCTATCGCGCCGAGGTCGACTACGCCTACGACAGGATCGGACCGCTGGTCGAGGATATCCGGCAGCGCCGCCAGCTCCTCAATCGCGGTCCCCTCGAATACGAGGACGTGATCTCGATCGTGAAATACCTGAAGACCCTCCCCTTCATCGATACCGATCGCATCGGCTACGTCGGCATGAGCCACGGCGGCGAGATGGCGTTCAAGATGGCCTCGGAGTACCAGGGCATCCGCGCCTATGTCGCCAACGAGCCCGCCGCGCACGAGTTCCTGCGCCTGCGTCCCGATACGACCGCCCACGTCGATCCGAAGACCGGCCTGCTCAACGTCGAGAAGATGCTGATGCGCGAGCCCGAGAAGGTCCGCCCGCGCATCACTGAAGACATCGCGATGGCCCGCATCGCGCCGATCACGACACCGATCTTCGTACAGGGCCGCGACCGCGACGAACTGCAAGGCATCTTCCGCGTCTGCTACGATCTGCTGCACGAGACCGGCAAAGTCACACGATGGGCGACCTACGACCACGACGAGCACGGCTTCATCTACCCGGCTCGCAATGCCGCGGGCGTCTATGCCCCCGACGCGATCCAGAAAGTGGCGGTGGCCGATTCCATCATGTTCTTCCGTGAGCACATGGGTTAGGTAAGGGCACGCCCGCGACCCCTGGCTCTGCCCGTATGACCCTCCCGCCCGCCACGAGAGACGACCTCGCCGACCTGCTCGCCCGCGTGGCGCGGCAGGACAAGGCGGCGTTTGCCGACCTCTACAAGTCGACGTCGGCGAAACTCTATGGCGTCATCCTGCGTATCTCCCGTCGTCCAGCGGTTGCGCAGGAGTTGCTGCAGGAGGTTTACATCAGGATCTGGCAGCGGGCGGGCGACTTCGACCGGACGCGTGCCTCCCCGATCACATGGATGGCGACGATCGCGCGCAACCGGGCGCTCGACGAGATCCGGCTGAAAGCGGCGGTTTCGGTGGAGGATACGCCGGAAGCTCTCGATGTGCCCGATCCCGCGCGATCACCCGCCGAGTGGGCGGAGCTTGCCGACGAGGCGCGCCGGCTGGAGGATTGCATGGCCGGTCTCGAAGCCGAGAAGCGTGATATCATTCGTCTCGCGTATGCGGCCGGCTTGTCGCGTGAGGAACTGGCAGAACGCTACGGCCGTCCCGTGGCGACGATCAAGACGTGGATACATCGCGGCCTGAAGCAGCTGAAGGATTGCCTGGGCTCATGACGGAGCTGGACGACATCGATGGCCTCGCTGCCGAGTACGTGCTGGGCACGCTCGATGCTGCCGAGCGCGCCACGGTCGCCGCACGCCGTCAGCGCGAGCCGGCGTTGGAAAGAGCGATTCTCGATTGGGAGAAGCGCCTCTCGGGTTTGACCTCCGCCGTGCCGGTCGCGCCGCCTGCCGCCGTCTGGCAGGGCATCGAGCGCCGTCTCCGCGATCTCGACGCGCCGTCGCTGCCTGACGCGACGACCGCAAAAGTCGTCAGCCTCGAACGCCGCCTCACGATTTGGCGGCGCACCGCGGTCGCTGCGTCTGCACTCGCAGCGTCCCTCGTGCTCGCGATCGGCGTGCGCGAATTCGCGTTCCCGCCGAAGGAAGCGACGTTCGTCGGCGTGTTCCAGAAGGACGACATCTCGCCCGCGTTCATGTTGTCGATCGATATCGTCGAGCGCCGCATCACGATCCGCCGGGTCGCAGCACCGACCGAGCCCGGCAAGACCTACCAGCTCTGGATTGCTTCGGACCGCATCGGCCCCGCGCCGCAATCCCTCGGCCTGATCGAAGCGCGGCAGGTGACGAAGACGCTGCCGTTTGATCCCGCGCTGCTGCGTCAGGCGACGTTCGGCATCAGCCTCGAAGATGCCGGCGGTTCGCGCACGGGCCGTCCCGCCGCCAACGCGCTGCATACCAAGCTGTTCGAAGCCAATCCCTGACGCGCGCAATTGTTCCTCGTTGGCGCCTTCACGCATCCGTGATCGCGCGTCTGAAACTTCGCTCGATCTCCCCCGTAGCTCGTTTGTCCCGGTGATGAAACCGGCAACACACGCGTAGCTCCCGAGGAGAGAGATCATGAATTCGACGATACTTCGCACCGCCGTTGCAATCGGCGCACTGTTCGCCGCCAACGCTGCGAGCGCCGCCACCATTGCCGCTTTGCAGGACGGCAAGACGATCGCCTGGATCGACAGCACGACGAAGAAGGTCACGGGCACAGTCGAACTCGCCGGCGGCGCGCGCCTCGTCGGCATCGACGTCCGCCCCAGCGACGGCAAGCTCTACGGCCTCACAAATGACGGCTCGATCGTCGTCGTCGACCACAAGACCGGCAAGTGGATGAAGAAGAGCCAGCTCTCCGAGAAGCTGTCGGGCGGCGCGAGCTACGCGGTCGATTTCAACCCTGTCGCAGACCGCATGCGCATCATCGGCTCCGACGGCACGAGCCTGCGCGTCAACGTCGAGGACGGCAAGGCCGCGGTCGACGGCAAGCTGAAGTACGCCGACGCCGACGCCGCGAAGGGCAAGCAGCCGATGGTCACGGCCGCCGCCTACACCAACAGCTTCGCCGGCACCAAGGAAACCACCCTGTACGACATCGATACGTCCGCCGGCACGCTGCTGCGTCAGGTCCCGCCCAATGACGGCGTCCTCAACACCATCGGCTCGCTCGGCGTGAAGATCTCGGCGCCCGTCGCGTTCGATATCGCCTCCGACGGCAAGGGCGGCAACACCGGCTGGCTCGTCGCCGGCGGCGCGCTGCACTCGGTCGACCTCGCGACCGGGGCCGCGAAGTCCGCAGGCTCGATCGCCGGCCTGAAGGGCAAGACCATGGACATCGCCATCCTGCCGTGACGGAAAACGGGCCGTCATGAGCAGCACCCGCCTCCCCATCGCCCTCCCCGCGATGGGGAGGCGGGATTTTTTGTTGCGGTAACACCATGTGATGGGTAGTTGCCTGTTTTGACTACCTCGGCCCGACGTGCCAATTGCCTTGAAACGGAGTTTCACGAGGACGAGGCTTCATGCTCCCAGGCACTATGAATGGCCAAGGCACGCTCTCCCACATCAAGGTGCTGGACATCACGACGTTTCTGTCCGGTCCCTACGCCACGCAGGTGCTCGGCGACATGGGCGCCGAGGTCATCAAGATCGAGCAGATCACCGGCGACGATACGCGCAAGCTGCCGCCGAATTTCATCGCTGGCGACAGCGCGTATTTCCACTCGATCAACCGCAACAAGAAGAGCGTGTCGGTCAACATGCGCGACAAGGCCGGCCAGGATCTCGTGCGCCGCCTCGCCATGAAGTGCGACGTGCTGATCGAGAACATGCGCCCCGGTGGACTTGCGAAATACGGCCTCGGCTACGAGGCGCTATCGGCGCTGCATCCGAAGCTCGTCTACGCGTCGATCTCGGGCTTCGGCCAGGACGGGCCCTATCGCGACCAGCCCGCCTACGACATGGTGGTGCAGGCGCTGTCGGGCGGTATGAGCCTGACCGGCGAGCCCGATGGCCGTCCGGTGCGTTCAGGGATTCCGATCGGCGATCTCGCGGCTGGCCTCTATTCGGTGATCGGCATCACCTCGGCGCTGGAGGCGCGGCATCGTACCGGCAAGGGCCAGTACATCGACGTCAGCATGCTCGACTGCCAGGTCGCCATGCTGTGCTATCAGGCGGCGTACTATCTCGCGTCGCAGAAGGTGCCGGGGCCGCAGGGGCGCGCGCACGATTCCATCCCGACCTATCGCGCGTTTACCGCGGGCGACGGCCTCGACTTCGTCATCTGCGCCAACACCGACCGCATGTGGCGCTCGCTGTGCGACGTGATCGAACGCCCCGACCTGCGCGACGACGAACGGCTGGCAACGCGCGCGGGCCGCTACGACAACCGCATCGAGATCTGGGAGGTTCTCGAAGCCGCGTTCAAGGCGAAGCCTGCCGACGCTTGGGTGGAGGCGTTCCGAAAAGCGGAAGTGCCGGTCGGCGTCGTCAACCCGCTCGACCGTTCGCTGTCCGATCCGCAGGTGCTCGCGCGCGGCATGGTGCTCGATATTCCCGGGCCCGATGGCGCGCATCTGAAGGTGGCCGGAAACCCCTTGAAGATGTCCGGCAACGACGGCGTGGAAAACCGCTTCCCCCCGAAGCTCGGCCAGGACACCCGCGACGTTCTCGCCGCCGAGCTGGGCCTCACGTCCGACGACATCGACGCGCTCGCCAAAGCGGGCGTGGTGAAGGTTTCGTAGGTCGGGTCAAGGCCAATGGCCGCGACCCGACATCCACGGCATTCCCTACAATGTCGGGTCGCGGCCAAGTGGCCTTGACCCGACCTACGAGCTCACCTCGTCACTTTGTCCGCGAACTCGCGCAGGAACGCTGCATACTCGCGTGGTGCTTCGACCGGCGATAAATGCCCGGCCCCCTTGCACATGCGATAGATGCAGTTGGGGATCGCCTTCGACATCGCCTCGACTTCAGCCGGTGCGCTCGACTGGTCCTGTTCGCCCGCGATTGCCAGCGCCGGCACCTTCAGCGACTTCAATCGCTCGGCGTAACCCAGGCCCCTGATCGCACGCCACGACCACGCATGCACGATCGGATCGGCATTCATCAGCCAGTCGTAGGCGAGCTTGACGTGCTCGGGATGCGCACGCTTGTAGTCCTCGTTGAACCAGCGGTTCAGCGTCGTCCAGATCGGACCGGACATGCCCTTTTCGGCTGCCACGGCGCGCGCTTCCATCACCTCGCGGATTTTGTCATTGCGGAGATAGCCGGTGTTCGAGATGAAGATGCCGTGCAGGATTTCCGGCGCCTTGACGCCGACGCCCTGCGCGATCTGTCCGCCCATCGAGCAGCCGCCGACGATCGCTTTGCCGCCGCCGATCGCGCGGATCAGTTCGATCACGTCGTCGGAGAGATCGTCCATGTCGAACGCCTCGCCCGGCACGTCGCTCTCGCCGTGGCCGCGAACTTCCATCGCGATGCAACGATAGCTGCCCTCGAGCTCCGCGATCACGCCGTCCCACATCTCCTTGAGACAGCCGATGGCGGGAATGAGCACGATAGTCGGCCCGATCCCGCGTGTCTTGTAGCCGATCGACAGGCCGTTCTTCAGGCGGAAACGCATGTGGCACTCCTTGCGTTTGGTGTCAGTCCGTCCGGGGCTGTCGCCATGACGAAACACACATCGAGTAGCGAGCTATAGAGCAAACTGGACAGTGCGCTGGTGACTTACGGTGGATTTGGATGATATCATGATGATCTGAGGCGAGGAGGGCAATGTGTCGGTCGAGGAGTGGACGGGGAAGCTCGCCGGAGTGAAGCAAGGCTCAGGCGTAGTTGGGAAGCTCTGCACAGTTGCAATCTTTGCCTTCGTCGCGCTTGGCATCGGTTTGTGGTCTATGCCCAAGGACAAGTGGGACACCGCATTGGTTTTTCTTGGAGGCATGACGCTGATCGCATTCGTGCTCATGTGGTTCGTGACACGAACACTGAAGTATGCGGCGGACCATCCCGAAGAAGCTGCGATGGAAGGTAGCGACTTACTCCAGTTGAGAAAGCTCACGATTGAGCAAGCTAGTCGCGAAAAAGGGCTTATCGCACCGGGTGGCAACGTGGATGCGCCACAAAGGCTAGGAGAAAAGAGTACTCCAAGCGAGCCAGCAGTTAGACAGCCGGAGGATGTGAAGTGAATTCGGAGATGTACATTATCACCGTGAGGTCGCTCGACCCGCTTTTCCGGCCCGAACGGATCGACACATCGCTTTCTGCGTTCGGACCTTGGTTCCGCTTCAATGCGCTGACTTGGTTGGTATCCACGCGGAACAGCAGCGTCGAACTTAGGCAGGCGCTCAAACTGGCTTTATCGCCAACTGACAGCTTCGTCGTCCTCGGTGTCGATCCGCTTGATCGGCAAGGATATGCACCGGCCGACTTCTGGAACTGGCTGGACGCAAACTCGCCTCCACCGAGCTTGGCCCGCCATCTTTCAACTTCGGGTTAGCCGCATCGTCGAAGTGGATTCTTATCAGGTGTCAGACCCGGAGCCTGCGGGTCTGACACCCCCTCTCCTCACCACTTCACGCCCGCATCGCCCGGCATCAGCGCCGACACGCCGCCATCGACGAAGACCGCCGTGCCGTTGATGAAGCTGGCGTCGTCGGAGGCGAGGAAGCAGATCACTTTCGCCATGTCGGAGGGCAGGCCCGGCCGGCTGCCGCACAGGTTCGGCGTCGGCCGCGACGGATCGAAATCGTCCTTGCCGACCGGCGAGCCGATCTTGTTGGGCACGGCCAGCACGACGCGGATGTTGTGCGGCGAAAGCTGGATCGCCATCGACTTCGTCAGGTTCGTCACGCCGCCCTTCGCGGTGGTGTAGGCGAGCGCGCTGGAGCGGCCATAAAAGCCGGAAGTCGAACCCAGGTTGACGATCACGCCGCCGCCGCCCTGCTTGATCATCTGGCGCGCGGCCGCACGCCCCATCAGGAACGGCGACGTCAGCGTCACCTGCATCACGCGGTTCCATTCCTCGAGCGTGATTTCCATGATCTTCTTGTTGTCGGAAATCGCGACATTGTTGACGAGGATGTCGACGCGGCCGAGCTTGGCGGCAACATCTGCCGCGAGCTTCTCGCACGCAGCTTCGTCCGCGACGTTGGCGACGAACGCTTCGGCCACGCCCTTCTCCGCGCGGATCGAGGCGGCGACCGCTTCCGCGCGCGCCTTGTCGAGATCGACGATGGCGACGGCAGCGCCCTCCTTCGCGAACAGTCGCGCGGTGTCCTCGCCGATGTTGCGGCCCGCGCCCGTGATGATCGCGACCTTGCCTTTGAGCTTCATGTCTTTTCCTTCTCTTCCGTAGGTTGGGTCGCCCCCGGACGCGCCAAGCGCGTACGGGGAAGGCCCAACGTGGCAAGTTGTACAACTGCGTTTCTCTCTGTTGGGCCTCGGCTTCGCCTCGACCCAACCTACTTCAACAGCGCCTTCATCTTTTCCTGGTCGATCGACTTCATCAGCTGATCGACGTGTGCGGCGAGCGGCATCGGCAGCTTGATGTCCTGCGCAAGCTCCAGCGCCACGTCCATATCCTTCTCCGCCCACTTGCCCGTGGACTTGCCCCAGCGCGCGAGCGACCAGTTCGCGCCGCTCGAAAACTTCAGCGCCTCGATCAATTTGGGCACGTCGGCGCCGAGTTTGCGCGCGAAAGTAAGCGCTTCGAAATTCGCGGAAATGCACGACCACAGCAGCAGATTGTTGATCATCTTGGCGATCTGGCCGCCGCCCGAAGCGCCGATGTGCATCACGTTGGCGGAGAAGCACGACAGCACCGGCCGCGCCTTTTCGAGCGCCGTCTCATCGCCGCCGACAAAGCAGGTGCACGTCCCGTTGTTGGCCGCTTCCTGGCCGAGCACGACGGGCGTATCGAGCAGGGCCACCTGTTTCTCGAGGCACAGCTTTTCCAGCGCACGCGCCGTGTTGGGATCGGTGGAGCTGGCGACGCAGATCACCGAGCCCGGCCTCAGCGCTGCGAGCAAACCTTCCTTGCCGATCACGTTCTCGACCTGTTCGTCGGTCGCCACCATGATCACGACCACGTCGGAATTCTTACCCACGTCAGCCACCGCAGCCACGACGTTGACGCCGATCCCTGCCGCGCGCTCGTTGCATTCGCGCGAGACGTCGAACCCCGTGACCTCGAAACCCTTCGCCAGCATGTGCCGTGCGAACTGGTGCCCCATCGCGCCCAGTCCGATCACGCCTGCCTTGACCTTTCCCGTCATATCGCCTCCTCGCTGGCCTACTTTGCCGGCGGAACCTACACCGGCAAGGCGGCCCCCGTCATCCCGATCCCAATCATCCGCGGAACGTCATCCGGCCACGGGAATACCTGCCTCGGGAACTGCGACCGGCCGGGGGTGTGGCCGAAGCGGACGGAGTTATGTATGAGAGGGCCAACCGAGGCCGAACGCCGCCTTCACGCCGAGAGAATCTCATGACCGACCAGATGCCCGACCGCCTCTCCGTCAACCCGAAGAGCCCGTTCTACGACGAGGAGCTGCTGGCCCAGGAGGTCGGTATCCGCTTCAACGGCACCGAGAAGACGAACGTCGAGGAGTATTGCATCTCCGAAGGCTGGATCAAGGTGGCCGCCGGCAAGGCCCGGGACCGCTTCGGCAATCCGCTGACGATCCAGCTCAAAGGCAAGGTCGAACCCTATCTCAAGCACCCCGCGGCGAAGCCGGAAGGGGAGTGAGCGGGCGTTCTGACCGCCCGGTTCACATCGATCTCCTCTCGTCGGCTTTCTGAGTGAAGCGGACGGGCGGCAAGAACCATGCGACGCGAATGACCATCTCTGCCATCGTGGCGATGCTCAAGACTCGTGTGACAATTGTGCCCAGCCGGGCAATAAGCCCGCATCCGCTGCAACATTTTGGATTTTGACGGTATAGGGGGACTATGTCGGTTTGAGCGGCGAAACCACTTTCATTCTCGTCGGCATGACAATCAGAAAGCGACATCGACGCGCGCAACGGTGCGGCCGTGCAATCGACCGTACCCGGACACGGCTCCACCGACCGGCGTATCTTGGTGTCTGAACGCAACCAAACTGCTCAGTGCAGTGGCCAAGCTTCCAAGGGCAGGCCGTGCGGTGCACTGCGCATCTTGGCCGTAGGATCGATCCTGGGTTCGGCGTCGATTTCAAGCGATGCAGCATGGGCTTGCACAGTGCCCGGCGTCGAAACCGCAGAGTGCTTTAAGGCGGCAATGGCCACGATTCCGGTACAAAGAACCACGAGCGCAAGCTTGGTCATGACGTACTCCATCGCATGAAGACAGGTCAGGTCAGGAGGCGTGGCAGCATGATGGCGGCGCCGAATATCGCTAGGGCCGAGACAGCGACGACAACTGCACGGCTCTTGGCTTTGCGAGCGGGAGTGGGCTTCGGTCGACCTGCTGTGCACAGGGCATTGTTTCGATGGCGGCCGACGATGACCGCATCCACAATGCGCAGCACCCATTCTACGAGTGCACCGCCGTGATATTTGAGGTGGGCTTCATCTGGGTTCCCTCCGACAGGGATGAAGCGAGGGTGGTCCGTCATGACGCGCGCCCTTCGTTATGATCAGGCGTCGAGAAGTAATTCGCCGAACTCCAAGGAGCGTCCCAGAATTCCTATGGACCGGCGTCATCCGATAGGAGGAGGTCAGGCCCGAACCGGGTCATCCGATCGGATGACGCGTGTACAGCGACTAAGGTTATGAGTTAGCTTCCGCGCACTAAAGAACATCGTTTATTTTGTCGTGAGGCGGAAATGGCTGCCCAGACCCAATTGCTCGATCTCGTAGGAGCGATCTACGATTGCGCTCTGGATCCTCAGGGGTGGCCGCCTGTACTCGAGCGCGTCGCCGATCTTGTCGGCGGCATCAATGCCTCGATTTCCGTGCAGGATCCTATGCACAAGCTGGGTAGATTCTCGGCCAGTTGGGGCGTGTCGGGAGAATCGATCGCCCTTTACAACGACCGCTACGCGGCCTTGAACCCCGTCATGACCAGTGGGTGGTACTGCGACATCGATGAGCCGATCTCAGCGGCGCGATATGCAGGCAGCGAAGCGTACTTTGCGTCGCGCTTCGGTCGTGAGTTCCTGCAGCCGCTGGGGTGGGGCGACGCGATCGGCACGCACCTCATGAAGTTGCAGAACCGGTATGGCATCCTCGCAATCTTCGGCTCGTGGGAACGCGGTGAATTCCAAGACCGGGATATTGCTGCTATCCGGCAGATATCACCTCATGTACGGCGCGCTGTGACCATAGCCGACCTGCTGGATTCCAGAGGTCTGCATCAGGATATGTTGTCTGCGACGCTGGACTTGCTCACCGTTGGCATCGTCCTCGTTGACGCTGATGCGCGGTTGGTCCACGCCAACCTTGCGGGTCATCGATATCTCGACGCGCGTACCGCCCTGCGGCGTGACGGCGATCACGTTTCCGCTCGTGATCCGAAGGCGGCTGTAGAACTGCGGCAGGCGATCAAAACAGCTACCAGCGGTACTACTCCGCAAATGCCAAGATCGGGCCTCGGCGTACCCATTGCTTCGGTGAGAGGTGGCGACCTCGCCGCATGGGTATTGCCCCTCGATGCTGGACTGCGGAGTGAACTCGCCGCGCCATATTCGGCAAAAGCAGCGGTCTTCGTTCGAGAGTTGGGCGATACGTCCGGATTTCCGGGAGAGCTGTTCGTGAAGCGCTACGACATCACGCCGGCAGAATGTCGAGTTCTGATGATGCTCGTGCACGGAATGTCGGTCGCGGAAGCTTGCGACGCCCTCGGCGTGACCGAACCGACCGTCAAGACACATCTTTCACGATTATTCGCAAAAACCGGCACCAGTGGCCAATCGGATCTCATGCGGCTTGCAGTCAGCGCGCTGGCTCCAGCGAAATCGCCTGCTGCGCAACTGTAGAACTTGGCTTGAGGTCATTCAACAGCACGCGACTGGGTAGCCTTGAGCACGAAGTCGGGCACCGAAGCCGCTTCTCCATCCTCCAGATTTGGACCGACGATAGTCGCAAAATCGCGGGATATGCGCCCAACCAAAGGGTCGACCACGAACGTTTCTTCCGCGCGATCGGCGGGGACGGGCTTGTTGACGATTTCGATGCGCGCGGTGCTGAGTTCGATACGGAGAGAAACATCGAGACGATGGAAGTGGCCGCCAGCAAAGTAAAGTGTGGTTCCGGTCGCGTGCAGCTGCCCCTGCTCCTCAACCGGCTGACCGTCGAGGACGAGCACGACGCGTTGGGGAGGATCGTCGAAATGAGCCCAATGAAAAGTACCTTCGTACACGAGCGGCATCGGAACGGGGTAGGCACGCGCGGGGCCAACGGGCGCACCAAAGACTGACAGCACAAGCAGAATCATCCGAACCATGCATGGCATTCGAGCCTCGTTGGCATAGAAATGGGGCCGGCCGTCTTCTGCGAGCCATACAGCTTGCGAGTTGCGTGACGCTATTCCGAGCGCAAGACCGCCCTCCTTCCGCCCATGTGGCGGTCCAGCAACGTCATCCGAATGGATGATGTGGTTGCATAGGTTGCAGCTATTGTTTCTTCCAAGTAAAAGAGAGCGGTATTCGATAATGCGCTTCATGAGCTTGCGCACCGTTTGCAGCGTTTCCGTTCGAAGATGTGCGCCTTGCAGAAATGGACAGCACGAGCAGCATTGATGCCAGAACAACGATCACCGCAGCTTTCAAGCGAATAGCTAGTCGCGTATCGGGTAATTGGCTGCGACGCATCATGGCCTTGTCCGCATTTAAATGGCGCACGTCATGAGATAACCGTGGCACAGAATGAATTGGTTTTCGTCATTCGATCGGACGACGATTGCTGCTCATCTGATCATTCGAGGGGATGACATCGAACATGGAGCGGGCAGCCCGAACACTCTGCTACTGTTGCCGCTGCTCGTGCCGATCCTCAGCACAACAGGACCGCTATCGCTCAATGCCGCAGAGGGAAGTTCGGCACGCTTTTGCCCCACCCCGGTTCGATGTCGGCGTCGCGGCCCACAGCCGGAACCTCTCTCTCTCTCTCTCTCTCGAGCAGCACGCTGGTATTGCTCACACGATGTCTAGACGGTGCAGCGATACAAATGCGAGTCGCTGCTTGTGAATCTCGGCTGGCGGCTCTGATCGCACAGAATGGGAGTACGACTATATGCGCGACGCTGAACTGCTTGAGATTGTTGCAGAGCTGTACGATTGCGCGATCGAACCGACACGTTGGCCGCAGGCGTTGGAACGACTCGCCACCGCTTGCGGGAGTCCAGCAGCCGCTGTGTCGCTTCAGGATCCTTTGAAGCGCGAAGTCCTCGTCATGGAGGCATGGGGTTTCGATCCAACATTCGAGCAGGCGATGAATCAGGCGGTCCCCATCAATCCGCTGATGACATCGGGATGGTTTATGGACATCGACGAGCCCTACACGGGCGTCAGCTTCCTCGGACGCGACGAGTACTATCAAACCCGCTTCTATCGGCAGGTATTGAGACCGTTCGGCTACTGCGACGCAGCCGTGACGGTGTTTGCCAAAACCAGTAACCGCTTCGGAGCCGTTTCCCTGCCGCACACCACGGCGCAAGGCGAATGGAATGCGGATCAATTGCAGGAAGTCCGGATTCTCGCGCCACATATTCGCCGCGCCGTCGCGATTGCAGATCTACTCGGTGCCCGCGCACTGCAGCAGGACATGCTGTCGGCAACGCTCGATCTGCTTGCGGTCGGCATTGTGCTCGTCGATGCCGAGGCGCGGATCGCACACGCCAATCGAGCAGGGCTTTCGTACCTCGATGCTCGTTCTGCTTTGCGCAGGGACGGCGATCAACTTTCTGCCCGTGATCCCAAGGCCGCGAATGAGCTGAAAGGTGCGATTATTGCCATGGCCAGCGGACGGGAAGCCTCATTGCCGAGAGCCGGCATCGCCATCCCTATCCGAGCTGCCGACGGCGGTGACCTCGCCGCATGGGTACTCCCGCTCGATACTGGACTGCGGAACGAACTCGCGGCTCCCTTCGATGCAACAGCGGCCGTGTTCATTCGGGAACTCGGCGACACCACGGCTTTCCCCGGCGAATTGTTCGTCAAGAGGTACGGTATCACCCCGGCCGAGTGCCGCGTACTGATGATGCTGGTACAGGGCTTGACTGTGGCCGAAGCCTGCGATGCGCTCGGCGTGACCGAGCCGACGGTCAAGACGCATCTTTCACGACTGTTCGCGAAGACCGGCACCAATGGCCAATCGGATCTCATGCGGCTTGCAGTCAGTGCGCTGGCTCCGGCGCATGGTTTGTCGACGTGAGGGGTGGCCTGGACGTTCAGCGAGCGCGAAACTCGGGTGCCCACGCTGCGACGCTCGCAGGCTCCGGCACATCGTAGAGGTCCGGCCTCAGGATGCGACGGCTGATGCCCGTCAGCGCTTCGATTTCGATCACCCGATGCGATGGCACACGGCGCCAAACGCTGACTGTCGGTTGAGACAATCCGAGTGCGCGCGCCAGCTGCGATATCCCGCCAATTCTCTCGATGGCGATCACTAGACTTGCGTCGCGCTTCGATGTGGGGGCCATCACCTTGCTCTCCATGGGAGAAGCACCGAGCAGAGTCTCTTGATCGCCGGCCAGAGCCTCGTGCACGTCGCGGATGGAGCCAATGCCGTTCGGTGCAGCGGCTGCTCGGCGGCGGACATCGCGATCAGGTCCTGTGCGTACAGGTAATCAGCATATTCGTCGCTGTTTTCTGGGCTGGGTTGGCGCGCATGTGACATTGCCAAGCCTCGATAGCTTATCTCGATGGGCAATCCTCAATGCTTGGACATTGTCTGTCATCATTCCTTCGGATGATGCCGAAGATGGCAACCGCGATACGATCGAGTGTCGTGAGCCAGTGCAAGTCGAGCCGAGATTTGTCGATCAGGAGGACGCCTATGTCATCGCTGGGTTTTGCCATGGCATTCATGCTGTGCGCCTCGGACGGGAGTGCTTGCCAGACAGTGGCCGTTCGCGCGAGCCGTTTTGCCACGCTCTCCCAGTGCCAAGCCACGATCGCGGATGCCTTGCGCACTGCAGTCAAGGCATCGCCAAACGGGGTGAGCCTAAGCGCCACCTGCAGAAGTCTCGAAGAATTCTGTGCTCCGGATGTTGCGCCGGTAAAACAGCTCATGAACCGGCAGCCGTCGACAGGCGGGCTCTTCCTGCAAATCCGCTTCGATGGCTTGCGTCGAAGTTCCCCTGCAATCGATGGCGCACTGTCCATGCTATGCCGGAAGCCGCCCGAAAGTGATTGCTTCAGCTGAGCCAACTTGGCCAACTTTCGTGGTGGAGGACCACCGCGACGTCGAACGGGCAGCCTTCTTGCGATGCCATTTCGACCGACAGCGCTTAGGCAGTCCACCGAATTGGCGGATGCCCCATTTGCGCCAGCATTTTCGCTCGGTGCCTCACACGAACAACACACTACGCCGGATCGTCAGCGGTGCGGCTGTCCCTCGCACGGCACTTCAAAGTGACGGTCCAGGGGCTCCGCCCTGGTTGGGGAGCGCGAGGGGCGAACAGCCCCTCGTATCACCTGCAGGGTGATTTCTGCGCCCCACCCTCAGATCTTCTGATTGTATTCGCCGACCTCGGGGAATTTGGCCAAGGTCGCGTCGATGTCCGCGAAGATCGCGCGCATGTTGGCCTCGGAAACCGGGCTCTCGACGACCACCACCAGTTCCGGCTTGTTCGACGACGCGCGCACGAGGCCCCACGTGCCGTCCTCGAGCACCACGCGGATGCCGTTGACGTCGATCAGGTCGCGCACCTTCTGGCCGGCGATCTTTTCGCCGGCGGCCGCACGCGCCTTGTAGCCGGCGATCACCTTGTCGACGATGCCGTACTTCACCTCGTCGCCGCAGTGGGGCGACATCGTCGGCGACTGCCACGTCTTGGGCAGCTCGCGTTGCAGAACGGCGAGCGTCTTGCCGTGCGCGCGGTCGAGCATGTCGCACACCGCGATCGCCGAGACGAGGCCGTCGTCGTAGCCACGGCCGAGCGGCGGGCGGAAGAAGAAGTGGCCGGACTTCTCGAAGCCCGCGAGCGCTTTCTGCTCGTTGGTGTAGCGCTTCATGTAGGAGTGGCCGGTCTTCCAGTAGAGCGTCTTGGCGCCGCGCTCGATCAGCACGGGATCGGTCATGAAGAGGCCGGTCGACTTCACGTCGGCGACGAATACCGGGTTCTTGTGGATCGCGGAGAGATCGCGCGCCAGCATCAC
>CAZNMY010000036.1:0-49692 GCA_964574325.1 uncultured Devosia sp.
GATACGCGGCCGAGATGCCGATCGCGATCAAAGTGTGCATGTTGGCCGAACGATGCTTCAGGCCATCCCACAGACCGGTGAAGAACTGCGAGCCCGACCACACCAACACCGGCAGACTGAGGACGCCGAGCAGCGCCCAGACCACACGACGCGCGGTACTGCCCATCGGCATCCAGTCGCGCAACCCCGGAATGAGATCCGGATAGCTGAGCGCGATCACGGGAACCGAGATCGCCGCCGCCAGCCAGAACTTGCGCATCAAAAGCGCATATTCGGCCTCCCGCTCAAGTTCGACCGGATCGCCGTCCGTCGCCGCGCTCGATTGTGCCTTCGGCTCGGCTACCCGATAGCCAATCGATTCGATCGCGCCGCGCAGTTGATCGAAGCTCGTGCGCTCGGGGTGGTAATCGACCTCGACTGCATTGGTCAGCGAGCTTGCGCGCGCGGCCACCACGCCAGGTGTCATCTTCAACGCGAGTTCGATCCGCGTCACACAGGAGGCGCAATGCATGTTCCGGATCGCCATGCGGGTCGTCGCCGCCCCCGCACCGAAACCTGCGCGACGGATCTCACGGATCATCTCGCCAACTCCCACCTGCTCTGGATTATAGACGATGTGAGCCGACTGATTGGCCAGATTGACGTGCACCGCTTGCACGCCAGCGAGCTTTTTGACTGCTGCCTCCACCTTCGGCGGGCAATGCGGACAGCTTAGACCCGCAAGCTTGAGGGTCAGTTCAGCGATCCGACCGGACGGCAACGGTGTTGGGGACTTCGCATGGGGCTCGACGAGCCGAAGCGGGCTCTCTGTCATGTTTAGATCTCCTGAATCCGGCGCCCTCTGCCCGCGCCACGCCGCCTTTTCAGTCACCAGCGATCGAGCGGGCGCCATCAAGTCGACCAGGAGCGTTCCTTGAGTCCTCTCCGCAATCTAAGAGCGGGCGGCTAGCACAGTGTTTCATTTCTGTTACAAATTGTTGCGGCGGACTGCCTGCACCGCCGTCACGCTGATGTCGCCATCCAAAATACCACTTGCAAATCCGCGGCGTTCGGCAACCAAAGCCACGGAATTGAGCATTCAGCGTTTTTGGCCCCGCCGGCTCGATGGCGTGCCAAACTCTTGATGGCTGCGCCGATGCAAAGTGAGAGCTACGATCAGAATTCAGCTGTCAGAATCCGGCTTGCCCGGGAACGCCTCAGCACGCATGCTTGAGATAATGACGACGTCCTTGTCCCTCCGCATCAGGAATCAGAAAATCCCAATGTGTTTCTCAGCCGAGGTCAGCTATGTCGCCGCAGCCGGACTTGTGCCCCTCGGCGCGGGCGCAATGCACCGGGCCTATCGAACGGACCGCAAATACCTGCCCATCGCAGCCCTGCCATTCCTATTCGGCTTGCAGCAGCTGGCCGAAGGCCTCGTGTGGACGAGCGGAGCACACACGGATCGCGCTTGGGTTGACACCTTCTCACTCGCGTACATGTTCTTTTCCTGGTTGGCTTGGCCCGTCTGGGTTCCGTTCGCGACCTATTTTCTCGAGCCCTGCCGGCGACGCTATGTCTATCTCGTGTTCGCCATCCTGGGCGGGATGCTCGGCGCCATGCAGTATTTTCCTTATTTTGCGCACCAGGGATGGTTGGTCACACGTTTCTTGCCCCATGCCATCGTCTATGATGGCACTGTCTTGTTCGATTTCATCATGCGCCGCGAATTGACCTACGCCGTCTACTTGTTCGTGATCATCGCGCCGCTCTTGTCCTCCTCGCACCGACGGACCAACATCTTCGGTCTGCTCGTTTGCCTCGTCGTCGTCGTGGTCTATCTGTTCTTCCGCTACGCCTACATCTCGTTTTTCTGCATCGGGGGCGCGCTGATGTCAGCCTACGTCGCCTATATGGTCTATGCGGAGACTGCGGGGCCGCAGATCAGCGGATCGAGCCGAACCCAGCCACTACCGCCTTGAGCGCCGTGCTCAATTGCGAATCCGCCTCTCATGCCGGATGGGGCCGACAAGATCATTGCCTGACGACTTGCGCCACTCAATTACAAACGTTGTTCAAGAAGCCGATGAGCTTTTAGGACTGCTGCTTTTTCGGTAGTTGCGCCGCCGGCTTCTTGGTCGGTGCCTTGGCTTTAGGGATCGATTTGTTTGCCTTCACTTGCTTCTCCGGGTGATGGGCTTCAACGGCAACTCCGCTGGATAATGGCGTCAGCGCCAGACCAGCGCTCAGTGCCATGGCGATCAGCATCCGGTTCATGGAAGATGTCTCCCTGTCTATTCGAACTTTCAATCTATCTGCTCGCAGATTCGAGACAATTGACCGATGTCGACCGCATCTGCAATCCAAGAACGAGTGCACGACCGCGCCGGCTTCGTCGCCATGCGCAACCCAAAGGCGTTTGCACAGACGAGGCAAGCGCTGCAAACGCAAGCTCACCAAAGACGCTCCGACTCAAGGACGACAACGGTCACGACCCGGGCTACTACGCTGTCTTGTTTCTAAACAGCCAGGTTGCACCGGACAGCGTCACGACCGCGATCAGCAACAGCGGCCAAAGATGGCTGGCAATCACGTCAGCCGGCAGATCTTTCAAGAACACACCCTTGGATATGACGACAAAATGCCGGATCGGATTGACCAGCGTCAGCGTCTGAAGCCAGTCGGGCATGTTCGAAACCGGCGTCGCATACCCCGAAAGTAGTATGGCCGGCGCCTGAAACATGAACACCCCAATAATGGCCTGTTGCTGGGTGGCGCAGAGTGACGAAATGAAAAGCCCGATGCCGATGACAGACAGCAAAAATATGACCGTCGCAGCATAGAGCAGTGTCATGGATCCTTCCATCGGTATCCCAAGCACATACATCGCAAAAAGCATGAGAATGGTGCTCTGTGCCATGGCAATTACCAAGGCTGAAAGGGCCTTCCCGGCGAGGATCTCTGTAGACGTCAAGGGGGAGACCAGAAGCTGCTCGAATGAGCCAAGCTCCCGCTCGCGGGCGATTGATAAGGCCGACACCATCAAGCCGACAGCCGTCGTCAGTACCGCAAACAGAGCCGGCACGGTCGACCAAAGTGTATCGGTATTGGGGTTGAACCACGTGCGCGCGACGACAACGCTCGGCGGCCCCGGCAGCTGAGCCAGTTCGGCCAATTCGCCATTGAACCGCTCGATAATCTCGCTGGCGTAACCCTGGATGATCTGTGCTGCATTCGACCGCCGACCGTCGAGGAGGAGCTGAACCTGTACAGATTGACCGGCCATGAGCCTTCTTGAGAAGTCCGATCCCATGTGGAAAACGGCAGGCGTCGCACGCGAGTCGATGGCCGGTGCAATCTCGGCAATGGAATTCAGCCGGACCACGCGGGAAAACTGCGGCGATCCCTCGAACCGGGCAATCAGCTCCCGCGTCAGCACGGAGCGATCCTGATCCAGAACGGCCAGCGGCACATTCTTCACCTCCTGCGTTGCCGCAAAGGAGAAGATCAACACCTGGATGATGGGGGAGATCAGCAGCAGGTAACGGTTGGCCTTGTCCCGCCAATTCGCCAGCAGCTCCTTCAGAAACAATTGCTTCAGCCGGATCAGCATGGATCAATCCAATCGCGTCTTGGTTTTGCGGGCTGTCAGTCCGATATAGACGATCGCGATCACGGCCATTCCTGACAAATTCGGCCAGATCACGCTCCACACGTCGCCAGCCAGGAAGAGCGTCTGCAGACCCGCCACGAAGTAGCGGGCGGGCACAGCATAGGACGCAATCTGCAGAGGTAACGGCATGCCGGCGATCTCAAAAACGAATCCGGAAAGGAAGAAACTCGGAAGGAACGCCGCTATCATCGTCATTTGCGCCGCCACGCGCTGGTTTCGAGTGACGGTCGATATCAGGAGGCCTTGACCGAGCGCGGTGATTAGGAACATGGCCGACATCAGGGCGAGGACCGTGAAGGAGCCGCGAAACGGCACCGCGAAGAGGTACAACGCCGTGGCGGTCGCAAGCGTCATCGTCAGCATGCCGAGTACGAAATAGGGGATGAGCTTGCCGGCCAGCAGCTCGACGATGTCGACGGGGGTTGCCAGCAAGGCCTCCATCGTGCCCCGCTCCCACTCGCGCACGACGACGAGCGCGGTGAGGAGCGAGCCGGTCAACATCAAGATGATTGCCATCGACCCCGGCACCAGATAGTGGTGGCTGGCCACCTCGGGGTTGAACCATACGCGCGGCTGCAGCGAGATTGGAGCACTCACGCGCTCGCCGCGCGCAATGGCCTCCTGGATGACCCAGTTGCCCCACGCCGCCTGCAGATAGCTGCGGACCAGTGTCGCCTTGTTCGGATCGCTGCCATCGACGATGATCTGGACCGGCGCCCGATCGCCACGTGCGGCCTGGGCAGAAAAGTCGGCTGCCAGAACGACTATTCCGTCAATGCGGCCGGCGACGAGATCGCTTTCAAATCCGATGCGGTTTCGAGCTGTCCGCGCCGAGAACAATGGCGAGCTGGTCAGCGAGGCCGTGAAACTGCCTGTCTCGGATGTGGGGTTCTCGACGACGAGGCCGATCTGGACGAGCCGCGCGTCAAACGACACGCCGTAGGCGAATAGAAACAACAGCGTCAGCGGCAATATCACGGCAATGATGATGCTGCTCGGATCGCGAACGATCTGTCGCGCCTCTTTGCGGATCAGCGCGCCGATGCGCCGGCGGCGATCTGCGGTCCGTATCGACGCTTGGTTCATGCCGCCACTTTCTTGTCATCGGCCTCGACCAGGGAGATGAAGGCGTCCTCGAGTGTTGGATCGACGAGCGTGCCATTGCGGACACTGTCTTTCAGTTCGTCCGGTGAGCCGGTCGCAATGATGCGCCCGCGATAGACTAGCGCGATACGGTCACAATACTCGGCCTCGTCGAGAAAGTGCGTGGTGACCATGACTGTGACGCCGCCCTGCACCAGCACATTGATGTGGGCCCAGAACTCCCGCCGCGTCAGCGGATCGACTCCTGATGTCGGCTCGTCGAGGAACAGCACGGGCGGCTCATGCATGATCGCGCAACTGAGCGCCAGCCGCTGCTTGTAGCCGGCCGGAAGCGTGCCAGCGTTGATGTCCATGTACCGCCCGAGGCCGAAGACATCGGTCACGCGCTCGATGGCGGCTCGCTGCTGCATGCCACTCAGGCCATAGACGCCGGCGAAGAAGGCGAGGTTCTGGGCGACGCTCAGATCTCCATAGAGGGAGAACTTCTGCGCCATATAGCCCAACCGATTTCTCGCCTTCGACGTCTGTGCCACAATATCGAGCCCGGCCACTGTCGCCCGCCCCGAGGTCGGTCGCAACAGACCGCACAACATCTTGAAGGTCGTCGACTTTCCCGCACCATTCGGTCCCAAGAGCCCAAAGATCTCCCCCCTGCCGATCGAGAACGAGATGTGGTCGGCTGCCGTGAACGTGCCGAAGCGACGCGTGAGCTCTGAGGCAACGATCACAGGCTGGGCAGATCCGGTGGGCGCCGACGTTTTGGCGAGGCGCGAGGTGGCCGGGGTTTTGCTGCCCAGGAGATCGACAAAGGCATCCTCGAAGCGGGGCGCCACCGCAGTGACTTCCGCGCCGGGCGCGAACGGAAACTCTGCGGCCGACGGGACTGTTGCTCCGTCAGCCAATACTATGCGTACGTTCGATCCTTGGATGACACCATCGATCACCCCCGCGCGACGGGCTGCTGCCGCAAGCACGGCCCTGCGATGCTCGCCTGCCTTTCTTACGTGAAAGCTGCGGCCGGACATACGGCTCGTCAGCGCCGAAGGTGCGCCGTCATAGATCAGTTTGCCGTCGTTCATGAGGAGCACACTGGCACACCGCTCCGCCTCCTCGAGATACGCCGTACTCCAAACAATGCCGATTCCGCCCGCAGTCAGCTCGCGAACCATGCGCCACAAGTCACGACGCGAGATCGGGTCGACGCCGACGCTCGGCTCATCGAGGAGCAGCAGACGCGGGGTTCCGAGCAGGGCACAAGCAAGCCCGAGCTTTTGTTTCATGCCGCCGGACAGCGCTCCCGCAATGCGCCCCGTAAACGGACCAAGACTTGTGAACGCGAGCAGCCGGTCGAAGGCCGCATGCCGCTGGCCGCCGGTAACCCCGCGCAGGTCGGCATAGAGCGACAGGTTCTCCAGGACCGTCAGGTCTTCATAAAGACCGAAACGCTGCGGCATATATGCGACGACCTCGCGCAAGGCTGCAGCTTGCGTGATGGGATCGAGACCGCAAACCTTGAGCGATCCGGCGTCCGGCTTTAGCAGCCCCAGAATCAATCTGAGCAGCGTCGTCTTGCCGGCCCCGTCCGGCCCTGCGAGACCGGTGATGCCGCCGCCGACAATCGACGTCGTGATGTCGGCGACCGAAGGCGGACCGGCCTCGAATCGCTTGGTGACGCCTCTGAGCTCAACCAGTGTCTCGCCCATGGCTCACCTCTTGACCGTCGTCTTGATCGTGACCGGCATGCCCTGCAGGAGACCGGCCGTGTCCCCGTCGACGACCACACGCAGGCGATAAACGAGGCTTGTGCGCAGCTCCCGCGTCTCGACCGATTTCGGAGTGAACTCCGCGACCGGCGAGATGAACCCGATCTGACCGCGATAGCTCTTGCCGGCGTCTGTGCGCACCTCGACCGCGCCCCCTGGACGGATACGGCCAAGGTCGGGCTCTCCAACGTATGTTCTCACCCACACGGGTGTCGTGATGGTCACTGCGTAGACCGTCTCGCCGGCTGCGACGATGGCACCTGGCTCGCGGACGCGGGTCAGCACAATGCCATCGGCGGGTGCGGCAAGCTCAGCATCGGCCAATCGGCGCTCTGCTTGAGCGAGGGCAGCGTTCTCGGCTTCCAGCTGCGCTTTAGCCGCTTCGATATCCTCTCGCCGTGGACCGATCTCGGCCAGCTTCAAAGTCTCCTGCGCGGACTTCAAGGCAGCCAGCGCCCGCTCCAGTGTTGCCGTTGCCTCGTCGTGCTTCTGGTGAGGCGCAATGCCTTTGCCGGCGAGGTCCTCCTGACGCCCCAATGTCACCCGCGCCAGAAGGAGCGACGCCTCGCGTTCCGCAACTGCGGCGCGCGCTTGAGCGATTTCCTCGGGCCGAGTGCCATTCACGAGTCTGGCCACCACCGCCGTCTGACCAGCAACGCGAGCACGGGCGAGCCTCACCTCATCGGCGAAGTAGGCCTTGTCGAGCGCGGCAATAACTCTGCCGGGCTCGATCCGATCACCCTCATCGACTTTCATTTCGGCTATTCGGCCTCCAACTCTGAAGGCCAGATTGACCTGCCTGACGTCGACGTTCCCTTGCAGCACGATCATACCGCCATCATTGGTTCGCGCCCCGAACACGCCGCTCCACCACCCGGCAAGCAGGACGAGGACGACAAGACCGCCCGCAATCGCCCGTCGATTTTCAAGAAAGTTCAATTGAGCGCTCCTCTTCAAAGTCGGTCAGGGACTTAGAGTGCAAAGACATGATCAGCATCTGCAGCCGCTTCGCTTCTACGCCAGGGACTAGGCCACTGAGTTAGTCTCCATCAAAAAGGATCTCCAAAGAGACGGGATGGCACCAATTTCACGCTCAGCCACAGCTCGGATCCTGCTCTCCGCGTCGGTTGTCAGCACGCCCCCTCTGCACCACACGCGCAAAAGTGCGATCCGTGGCCTGTCAACAGGGGCCGCGATCTGACTGACCAGGAAGCATTCTGCTTCAGTGATGCTGGGCACTTCGGCAACAATCGCCGCGGCAAGCTTTGAAGCCGCTGCATTGTAAAGCTTGCCCACATGCGTGACTGGGTTCTTGCCGGCCAGCGCCTCAAGCGTCATCGGGCGACAAGGCGTCATGAGACCGTTAGCTCGATTGCCGCGCCCCGTTTGACCGTCATCGCCCGCCTCGGCCGACGTGCCACTGACTGTGAGGAATACCGAGCCTGACGCCAGATCATCGGCCGTATTGACCCGCACCACGACGTCCCCAACAACAACGCCGCGCGCCGCATCGACAGCGCTAACCTGCAGCGCCTCCGTCGCAGCGCTGTACGCAGCGATGTTCGCCACAATCCTGCCGACAAACGCGCAAGAAACAGTCAGGCTGATGTTGTCGCCTTCGCGCACACCCATCACTTTGATATCCTCCCCGATTGCCGGGAACGCCATCTTGAACGCAGCGGAATTCAGCTTCCGCTCCACGGCCAGCACGACACGTTCGAGCTCGGTCAATGGTGCGAAGCCCGTTCCACACGATGTGTCATTCGCGAGAAACACTCCTTGATCGCGCTGCCGCATAAACACGTCGACCAGATCAGGAGAGCCGGGACGGATCAGACAATGAAAGCGCACGTCCTTCATTGGATCGAGCGCACGCATATTCTCTTGCAGCCCGGCCGTGGCGCTTGCCTCGGCGAGTTCGCGAACCGGAACGATTTTGCCTTCGACGTCATCAGTAGCTCGACCAGCAAGAAACATGTCCATAGGCCGCAGGATCCGACCACCACCGAAGGCAGGCTCCGATCGGCCTGCGGCCAGGAGCGCCTTATCGACGTTGTGATGCAGCACCAGGCCGAAGTGATCGAGATAGTACCTCGATAGAGCCACACTCACTTGCTCGCTCAGCATGTCGCAAATCGTGTCGGGATGGCCCAATCCCTTGCGCTCGACGATCTCGAACGGCCGCGTGCCTGTTGGCGGGCCTAGCTGTGGTTCCACATGAATCTGCATGATTTGTTGGTCCACTGTTCTCGGACACCGTGATCGCCCGCCAATTAAGCGACCACTCGCGGATCACCGCGACCCGAGATTGCTGCCAGCTCTGCGTGATCCAGAATCTCCCGCGGCTGGCGACCAAGAAGATCAGCGGACGCCCCCACAAGATGCGCCCACGTGCACCGGTTCGTGAACAGCATGCCTGCAACATCAAGCGTGCCGCCACGATTCCGGAATCCTGCAAATCGGGTGGTGGCCCGTCCCGTGTCCAGCCGACGTAGAACCCCGACCAATGGCTCCGAGCGCGTATGCGTTGCGAAAATACGCGGCAATTGGGCCGGAAACAGCGATTGAAGCGCATCGTCATCGGCAACGAACGCCTCTTCGAGCGGATCGCGCGGCTCACGGAATCGAGCGGGCTCAAGCATGTAAGTCAGCAATGCCCGGCAGCCGCGCTCCTCCAATCGCCGATGGGCACGCAACGCCTCCCGGAGCTGATAGGCACCGATCGCCACAAGTTGGACTGCCGAACGGGATGCAACGCCGGCAACGGCGATGGCCCCTTCTGACACCAGCGCGCGCGACTGATCTGCATCAAACACATCAGCAACGCTGCGCTTGGGGACGATCAGGCACGCAATCTGGCCGTGGCCCGCATAGACGCTCCGCAAGGCCTCAACCGCCGTGTTGGCGTCTGCCGGAAAGAGCACGCGCGCCACGTCCGACATCTCTCCAAGCAGCGCCTCGCCGATCGTCGGATCCTGGTGTGACAGCTCGTTCTTGCCGTTCTCCCACACGTGCGACGTGACGATCAGCGGAACTCCGAGCCAGCCCGGCGGACGACCCGCCTCCCGCTGCTGTCGCGCGAAAATGATGTCCTGGCGTAGCGCCCCCAGCATCTTGACGGCGAACGCCTCGTAGGTCACCGCGATATTGATACCGCCCTTGTTTCCGAGAGCTGCTCCAATCACCGCCTCCTCGTTGAGTGCGGTAATGATGCAGCCATCGACTGCTTCTGGAACACCCAGCTCCGGCCGATTGACCCGATGCTTTAGGGCCTTCAGCGTCTCGCCCATATGGTTGCTTTGCAGCTCGTCCGGATTGCCGACGCGGGGACGCAAGCCAGGATTCGCGCGTGTTACCTCCACGAAATATCTGTCGATTGCATCCATGGGCGATGCGTCTGCACCGCCAGGAAGTCGCCAATCGGGATCCGGCAGCAGCGGCAGTGGCACGCTGCGCGTTGCAAGCGCATGGTCGGCCTCTCTGGGACGCCGCTGGGCGGCATGGATGACAAAGCGCTCGACCGCCTCCCGGAGAGATTGAGGTTCGACCCAGAGGCGCTTGACCCCTTCATTGAACTCAGAACGAGCAGCGGCATCGACGGCGGGATTGCCAACGAGGGGAAGATTGTGTGCTCGGTTGGTGCCGGCTCCCGGAAACCCGTGACCTTTGATGGTGTGAGCGATCGCATAGGGCAGCGGAGCGGGATAGTGCATGTTGCCCGCCGCAACCGCCTTCGCACTCGCGGCAAGCCGGCTTTCCATTTCGAGAATGGCCCAGGCGAAGGCAGCGGGATCGCGCCCGTCGATATCGATCGGATCGAAGCCGTTTTCCCGCAAATGCAAGCGAAGCCACGCGGCGCCGCCATCCTGCGTGACCGCCGAACGCTGCTCGATGCGACGTCCGTTCAGAACCATGATCGGGATTACTGGACCGGAGTCCTCAGCGCGCCACCATCTCGGTGACCAATCGCTCCCCCGCTGCTCCTCGAATGCTCCGTCGCTCAGGAAGGCAACCAGACTTTCGCCCTTGAGCGGCATATGGACATATTGGACCTCCGCAAAGCCAAGATAGCCGCCCTCAGATATTCCGCCCGCCGTGTGCGCGTTCACATGACTGCCGAGCGGCGCCGATGGCGATCCATCCGACTGCCTTGCATAGGAATAAAAGTCCGATACGAGAGCGGTCAGTCCTTCATCGTTCAAACCGTAGCGCTGCCTCTGCTCGGGCGTTTGATTGCCGACAATCGCGTTCGCCGCCTCGATGGCGGCGACGCAGTGGCCCTGCCCCATGATCCAGGCGCGCGTCGTCGCGGACACGAGATTGGCTGCGAGATAGCCGACATAGGCCGGAACCATATTGAGCGAGCCGCCAGTGTGCCCCTCGGGCGTCTCTTTGAAATCCGATCCATCGAGCGTCCGGCCTCCGAGATCGACCTTGTTGGCATAGGTCATGTGGACCACCAGCCACATGGCGGCGCTGGTCAAGCGGTCTGCCGCGATGAGCCTCTCGAATACCCAAGATGTGCTTGGGACTATGCCCTGCTTGACCAGAAGCTCCGCGAGCTCAAAGATCCGTACCTGCGTGAGCGCGCTGTGCTCGATGACCGGGAGGCCGCGAGCCCAAGTGGAAAACAGAGTATCGCATTGCCGGTAGAGTGCGGCCCGATCCGCAACTCGTTGGCGCGCCTGTGCATCGAGGCACATCAGCGCCTGATCACACCCGACTTCGTGACGCGCGTACGTGCAAGAGACGGCTGGGTCCCCTGCCGCATTGAACGAAGCTTGCATTGCCATAAGACGTTCTCCGCTACGCCGCGTCTATGCGAAGGCCCGAGTGATCGCATCGGCGACGATATCGCTGACATCCAATTCGCCCGTCTCGTGTCGAACGGTATTGGTCGAGATGACCCTGACTGCACCGGCGGCTTTGAGACGTTCGAACGAATCGTCCGCAAAAAGCCCATGCACGCCCAGAACCGTGGGTTGAGGGAATCCCAAGCCCACGAGCTCTCCGACAGCGACCTCCATGGTGCGACCCGACGAAATGATGTCGTCGACCAGAACCGGCGTTCTGCCTCGCCATGTCTCGAGCGCCGGAAACTTCAGCTCGATATCGCGATCACCACGTCGGGTCTTCTCGAGCGTAACGTGGGGTACTCCCGCGGCACGGGCAACGGCGCTGACCCATTGCTCGCTTTCCACATCGGGCCCCACGACAAATGCGTCCGGGACATGTGCTTTAATCCACGCAGAGAGCTTTGGTGCGGCATGGCACACGCTGACCGGGATCGAATATACCTCAGACATGGACGCCCGGCGGTGCAGATGCGGATCGACCGTCACAATCCAATCCACCACCCTCGAGAGAAGTCCGGCATAGGAGCTCGATGTGACCGCCTCGCCTGGTAGAAAGCGCTTGTCCTGCCGCATGTATCCGAGATAGGGCGCCACCAAACCGATGCGTGCCGCGCCGAGCGCGCGGGCGGCGTCAGCGGCGAACAACAACCGAAGGGTCTTGTCGTCCGGCCGGTCGAGCGTGCAGACAAGAACGACCGAACGATCCGTGACGTCTGCCGCAAGACGAACATAGGTCTCACCGTCAGGAAACCGCCGCGTCACAAGCGAGCCGATGTCGGCATCGCTAAGTCCCGCTGACAGTCGTCGCGTGAACTCCTCGTTGCCCGGCAACGGAAACAACAGCGGTTTCATGCCACGTCCTCGATGGTTATCATCCCGGGCTGTGCCGCGATGTAGTGTAGCGCGTAGTCGAGCTGGCCTCGCGACTGGGCGTGAACTGTGAATAGCGGCTGTCCGCGCTCCACGGGCGCCGCAATCCCAACATGCAGATCAATTCCCGCTGCCGGCGACGTCGGTGCTCCCGCAAGCTTGGCGGCCTTGGCGAGCCGCCGATTGTCCATTGACTTGATCCGGCCTGCGGCCGCCGCATGGACCGGACGCCGATAGTCCGCAACCGGCGGCATCCGCATGCCACCCTGGGCATCACAGATCGCCTGAAATTTGCGCCACGCCCGTCCCGATGACAGAACCTCAGCCGCCAGCTGCCTGCCGTCGCCAGGTTCGGAACGGCCCACAAGCTCGATCAACTCGCCCGCTAGGTGAAGCGCTCGATCGCGCAGATCGGCCGGCGCCTCGGCCTGCTGCTGCAGAACCATCAGCACGTCCCGCGCCTCGAGCGCCGGTCCAATGCCTCGCCCGACGGGTTGCAGGCCATCGGTTTCAACGATCCGGACGTTCAACCCCAATGCTGCTCCAACCTGCACAAGCCTGTCGCCGAGGCGCCTGGCAGCCGCGCGGCTTCTGACCTTGGCCGTCGGACCAACAGGCAGATCGAGAACGATGTGCGTGGCGCCGGCGGCCGCCTTCTTCGATAGAACCGACGCGACAAGCTGGCCGTCGCTGTCGAAGTCGAGCGGACGCTCCACCTGGATCAGGATGTCATCGGCCGGACTGAGCCGCACGGCCCCGCCCCAGACGATGCATCCTGCCTCCCGCTCGACGACGCGACGCATGGCAGTCAGATCGAGATCGACCGGTGCAACGGTCTCCATCGTATCGGCCGTTCCGGCCGGCGACGTAATCGCCCGCGACGAAGTTTTCGGAATTGGCAAACCTAGAGCCGCAATGATGGGAACCACGAGCATCGTTGTGCGATTGCCCGGTAGCCCGCCGACGCAATGCTTATCGGCGACAATTGGATACGGCCATGAGATCCGGTCGCCAACGCCGAGCATCGCCTTCGTCAGGTGGGTGGTTTCCTGAAGATCGAGGCGATCTCCCGCGCAGGCCGTCACGAAGGCTGCAAGATGAAGATCCGAGTAGAGGCCTTTGGCGATATCTCCGACAATGGCGGTAAAAGCGTCACCAGTAAGCCGCTCTCCGTATGCCTTGGCACGCACGAAGCTCTCCGACGGGATTGGCGCTGGATGCGTCACCTCAACGATGTCCCCGTCACGCGCACCAAGTAAGGTCCACGCCGCCTCGGACAGGCTCGCCTCCTCCACTCCGAGAAGGTTCGATCGAATCACATTGAGCGTGGCCAGCAGGCTCTGGCCGTTCGCAGACACTCGAATACGGGATCGTACCGCGAAGCCTTCCGACTGGCAGACATGACAATCGGCGCGCATATAGATGATGTGCTCGCGGTAGGTATCAATGCCAAGCCGGCGCAGCGTCAAACGCGACGCAGACGTTGGCCCTGTGTCGTGCCCGATCGGCATGGCCTGGGCGGTTTCGCTCGCGCTCATGGGATGATCACCGTGTCCTGGTAGTCCGGCACCGAGCACTCCCACCCCAACGTGCTCTCGATATGCTGGCGCAGCTGGTCCGACGCGGCCGGCTCGCCATGAGTGAGAAAGGTTTTGTGGGGCGCTTGGCGGAATGCCTTCAGCCAATCGAGGATCTCGGAATAGTCGGCATGTCCAGAGAGCGTCTCGAGGCTTGCCACCTCTGCGCGGACAGGTATCTCGGAGCCGTGGATGCGCACGGTCTCCGCGCCACCAAGCATCTTCGCTCCACGCGTTCCTGCGGCCTGAAAGCCTGAGAAAAGGATCAAGTTTTTCGGATCGGGTGCGAAGGCCTTCAGATGATGAACGACGCGGCCACCGGTTGCCATGCCACTGGCGGCGATGATGACCATCGGTCCTTGCTTGCTATTCAGCTCCTTTGAAGCTTCGGGCGAGTTGACAAACTCGGCCACCTGGCAGGCGGCCTTGCATTCCTCGACGCTCAGCCGATGCTGCGCTCGATAGGTGTGATAAATCCGCGTGGCATCGACTGCCATGGGGCTGTTGAGATAGATCGGAACCCCAGCCAGTTTGCCTCGGCTCTTGAGCCGCGCCACGAGATGCAGAAGCGACTGAGCGCGCCCGACGGCAAAGGCCGGTATGACGACGACACCCCCACGCCCTAGCGCCCGGCTCAGATGCGTGCCCAGTTCCTCCTCGGGATCTGCTGGAGAGTGCCTGCGGTTTCCGTAGGTCGATTCAAGAACCAGCGCGTCGGCGTCGGTAACCAGCGTTGGCGCAACCATCATGAGATCGTTGGGCCGTCCGAGGTCGCCGGAGAAAAGCACCTTTCGGCCAGCACTCTCGATCATGATCATCGAGGCGCCCAGGATGTGCCCAGCGGGCAGGAGCCTTGCAGTGGAGGTCTCGCTCAGAGTTACTGGCTCGTCGAAGTCGACGGCATGCAGTTGTCGCAAGGCCCGCTCCGCATCCTCGATGGTAAACAGGGGCAATGCGGGCTTGTGCTTGGAGAAGCCCCGCTTGTTCGCATAGCGCGCCTCCTCCTCCTGCAGATGGGCGGCGTCCGGCAGCAGGATCTCGCACAGCTCCCTTGTCGCCTTGCTGCAATAGACCCGTTGGGCAAAACCGTTCTTGACCAGCAAAGGCAGATAGCCGGTGTGGTCAATGTGAGCGTGCGTCAAAACGACGGAAGCAAGGCGCTTGGGATTAAGCGGAGGAGGTTGCCAATTACGCAGTCGGAGCTGCTTGAAACCCTGGAACAGCCCGCAGTCGATCAGCGTCGCGGCGTGCCCGTCTTCAAAAAGATACTTCGAACCCGTGACAGTACCTGTCGCACCTAAAAATGAAATCTGCATATCTAGCCTCCTTGGACCTCTGCTCTGATCTGGAAAGTTGAGCGCACGGCGCACGCCCCTCGATCACACAGCAACGACCCAATCCCGTGGTTTACGTTGCGAGGAGTCCTGCGTCTGCATGAGCCTTGTCGTAGGCGAAGACGACGGAGAGGTCGGGGCTTGCAAGGTGCCTTTCCGTTTCCGGACACGCGAGCCGCGAGACCAAGTCACGAATGACATTCAGGCGCGCGCTTCGTTTGTCGTCGGCGCGGACAACGATCCACGGCGAAAGCGGGCTTGACGTCCTCGCAAACATTTCGTCCCGCGCCTTCGTATATGCGTCCCAATGCTTGACGGCGGTCGCATCCACGGCACTGACCTTCCATTGCTTGAGCAGATCTTCCTTCCGATCCCGGAGCCGCTTCTTCTGCTCTTTCTTGCTAATATCCAGGTAGTATTTCAAAATCTGAACTCCGGCACCGATCAACATATGCTCGAAAGGTAGAACGCCCTGCATGAAGCTCTGATACTCATCGTCTGTGCAGAACTCCATGACTCGCTCCACTCCAGCGCGGTTGTACCAACTGCGATTAAACAGAACCATTTCCTCCGCCGCAGGCAAATACGGTACGTAGCGCTGAAAATACCAGGATAGGCGATCCTTATCGGATGGCTTGCCGAGCGCCACGACCCGTGTCTCGCGCGGGCTAAGATGCTCAACAATGCGTTTGATCGCACCGTCCTTGCCGCTGGAATCTCTGCCTTCAAAGATCACCAGGACCCGGTGTCCATGCCGTATGACGTGCCGCTGAATCTTGACCAGTTCAGTCTGCAATTCGCGTAGCGAAGCCCGGTAAATTGCACGTGCATCTGAAGCACCATCGCTTTTTTCTTCTATTGTCATGGGAACTCTCGAAGCACGAAGGAAACGTTTCTACCTGCGCCGCTCGCCGGTCAGCTGCAGCAGCAGGACGAACAGATTGAGAAAATCGAGATAGAGCGTAAGTGCGCCCATGATCGCCTTCTTGCCTGCGATCACGCCGTCGTCGTCCTTCAGATAAATGTCCTTGATGCGTTGCGTGTCGTAGGCCGTCAGGCCGACGAAGACGATCACACCGATCAGCGAGATCGCGAACTGCAAGCTGGACGAAGCAAGGAAGATATTGACGAGGCTTGCGATCACGATGCCGATCAGCCCCATCAGCAAGAACGAGCCGATCCCTGTGAGATCGGTGCGCGTCGTATGGCCATAAACGCTCATGGCCAGGAACGTGGCCGCGGTGATGAAGAACGTCCGCGCAATGCTCGCCCCGGTGTAGAGCAAAAAGATACCGGCCAAGGACACACCGATGAGGCCGGCATAGCCCCAGAAAGCGGCCTGGGCGGCACCAAGGCTCATGCGCTCTATGCGGAAGCTCAGGAACAGCACGAGCGCAAGTGGTGCCAGTATCACCGCCCAAAGAGCGAGTGGCGTTCGCTCCAGTGCAGCATAAAGCCCCGATTGAGCCGCCGCATAGGCGACAATGCCAGTGAGGACGAGACCCGACGCCATATAATTGTAAACGCTCAGCAAGAACCGGCGCAGGCCGATGTCAATTTCCGCCTGGGATGCCGTTTGCACCGCATGTCCTGCAATTGGTGTTTGAGGAGTGTCTGCCATGGGATTTACCTTGGGTTGAGCGTCCTGATCATGGACGCTGGGGCTCGACCGTTATTTGCAATGCTCTCGCAACCTGTGGGTCGGTATCGTGAGATTGATCAAGTGCGGCGGACCCTATTGCCGAATGGTCCACGTCGATGCTGCGATCGCGCGTCAAGGACGCTCCAACGCCAGCGCAATGCCTTGCCCGCCGCCGATGCACAACGTCACGAGGCCACGTCGGATGCCATCGCGGCGCATCGAATGAAGCAATCGCGTTGTCAGGATGGCACCCGTCGCTCCGATAGGATGTCCATGCGCGATTGCACCGCCCTCGACATTGACGATGTCCTCGGGAATTCCGATCTCGCGCATGAGCGCGATCACGATGGCGGCGAAGGCCTCGTTCACCTCGGCGCGCTCGACGTCACCGATCTGCCAACCCGCGCGCTCGAGCGCCTGCCGAACCGCGGGAACTGGGCCGAGACCAAACAGGCCAGGCTCGACCGCTCCGATCCCGTACGACACCAGCCGGGCAATGGGCTCCAACCCACGTTTATCTGCCCACGCGGCATCGGCGACGATCATGGCTGCAGCACCGCTGTTGAGCCCCGGCGCATTTCCGGCCGTGATCGTGCCGTCCTTACGAAACACCGGTTTCAGCTTTGTCAGTGAATCGATAGTGGTGTCGGGCCGGTTGTGCTCGTCCTTCTCGAATACACCAGCCTTCTTACCGCTAGGAATCTCAAGCGAGATGATCTCGTCCGCGAAATGCCCCGCCGCCTGGGCCTGAGCAAACCGCTGTTGCGTCCTGAAGGCCCACGCGTCCTGTGCCTCGCGTGTGATCTGGTGCTTGGACACCAAGTCCTCCGTGTGCCAGCCGGAATGCTGGCCCGAGAAGGCATCGTTCAGTCCATCACGCAGCATGCTGTCGTGGATCTGCGCATCGCCCATGCGATAGCCCCAACGCCCCCCGCCCATTAGGTAGGGCGCCTGGTCCATGTTCTCCATGCCGCCCGCCACGGCACAGGAGACATGACCGAGCATGATCTCCTGGGCTGCCGACACGATGGCTTGGGCGCCCGAGCCGCACACACGGTTCACGGTCATGGCCGGAATAACGACGGGGATCCCGGCGCCGACCATCGCCTGTCGCGCCGGGTTCATTTTGCTGCCGGCCTGAACGACCTGGCCCAGCACGATCGTGCCGACATCCTTCCCGTTCAGCTTGCCACGCTCGAGCGTTGCTTTGACGGTCGCGGCGCCGAGCTCCGGAGCCGGAATAGCTTTCAATGTCCCACCGTACGTTCCGATCGCGGTCCGCACCGGGGCACAAAGCACGACGTTGGATTGGGTCATGTGACATTCTCCTGTTAGCTATCGCTCTGGTGTAGTCTGGTGCGAGCTTGGACCATTGCCGGAACCGATAACGAGCGGAACCGCGCGCTGCTGCGCAAGCCGCCCGGCGAGCCCTCTGGAGCCGATCGCAGCGACAGCAACCAAGGCTGCGGTCAGAACGAAAGACGCGCCGGGGATGCGCGTACTGGCGAACAGGGTTCCGCCCGCGAAGGCGCCCGCCGCCTGCCCCAGATAGGTGACAGCAGTCTGCTTGCCGAGTTCGGCACCCTTGGCGCGTCCGCCTTCCAGCGAGACCCAATAGGTCAATATCGGGGACAGAATGCCGGCGCTGGCGGCAACAGTGGCGACAATCGCCAGCAGCACCAAAAATGCGCTTGCCCGGGGCACGAGGAGTAGCGCCACGGCCATTACCGCAAGCGCCGGCACAATGAAGAAGCGGGTCGACGCCGGCTTTATCAGTGGCGAGAAAATTGCGGCTTGAACGATGAACATCACCAGGCTGCACGTCGTGAACATGACAGCGACTTGCCGCGGATCCATTCCAAGGTCCTGATTGCCGCGCAGAGCAAGTCCAACCTCGAAGGCGCCGACCCCTGCGGCCACGACGAAGCCGATCCCACGCAGCATCCAGATGGTTGTCGCATTGCCATGCAGGACGGGGCCCGCGTAAGACCGCTCGACCGGCCTCGCCGCTGCCCCTACCGGAATCCAAATGTGCACGGCCAGCGCCGCAATAAGCGCAACACTCGAGATCACAAAGAACGGTAGCTCATAGGACCATCGTGGCACCGTCTCCCCACGTGACAGCACGGCAGAGAGCGTCGCCAGGAAACCGCTGAGCATCGGCCCAAGCAGGAACCCAGAAATGCTTGCCATACTGACCAAGGCAAGCTGTCGAGCCCGCCCTGCGTCCGTGCCGCCCTGATCGGCGACGAACGCAGCCGCCACCGGCGTGATCGCCGCTGCGAACGCACCCGTGAGGAAGCGTTCCACATAGAACATGCCGATGCTCGGCTTGAGCGACGAGAGAAGCAGACTCGCGCCGAACCCGACGAGTCCAACGAAGAGAATCGGCCGCCGCCCCTGGCGGTCTGACAGCACCCCCCAGAAGGGTGCGAATAGAAAGAGCGCGATCGCGTGAACCCCCGTCAGGAACCCTGTATGTCGTGCCACCTCTGCGGTCGCGTTCGGGCCATCGATCGCCTGCAGCATCAGCGGGAGGATCGGCAGCACGATCCCGTAGCCAGCCGACACCGTCGAAACGGCAATCAGCAAAGCTGCCAATACAGCGCCGGACAACAGCGGCTTCTCTGGCGAGCCGGTCATGTTGCGACCTCGGCTGCGGCAAGGCTGCCCGAAAGAGTGCCGGCACTCTTGATGCCCGAAAGCTTCGTACGTTTGAGCATAAGGGCGTTGACGGCAACCAGCGCCGAGCTTCCCGACATGGCGAGGGCAGCAATCTCAGGGCTCAGCAGAAATGGATAGAACGCGCCTGCAGCGAGCGGGAAGGCGATCACGTTGTAGCCGACCGCCCACCAGAGGTTCTGGTGCATCTTGCGCAGGGTTGCGCGGGATAGCTCTATAGCTCCAACGACATCGTAGGGATCGCTCTTCATGAGGACGACGTCTGCGCTTTCCATGGCAACGTCTGTACCCGCTCCGATCGCGAAGCCGACATCGGCCTGGGTCAGCGCCGGCGCATCGTTGATGCCGTCACCGACCATACCGACCTTATTGCCCTGGGCTTGCAGCTCCTTGACTTTGGCGGCCTTCTGGCCCGGCAGAACGTCGGCCAGAACGATATCAATGCCGAGCTCGCGGCCGATCCGCTCCGCAGTGCCCCGGTTGTCACCGGTCAGCATCGCGACCTGGACGCCGCGTGCCTGCAACTGCCTCACTGTAGCGGCGGCCGTCGGCCGCGCTTTGTCAGCAATCGCAATCAACCCAAGGATCTTCTTGTCTCGTGCCAAATGTACGACCGTGCGACCCGCACCTTGCAGGCGGTCCGAATCCTTTTCGAGGAGGCCCACCTTGATGCCCTGCGTATCCATCAGGCGGCGATTGCCGAGGTGCACGACCAAACCGCTGACATTTGCCTGAGCGCCCATGCCGTCGATATTTGTGAAACCCTCAGCTTTCTCGGCGACAATTCCGGCTGCCCGCCGCAAGATCGCCTGAGCTAGCGGATGCTCCGAGCCTGCCTCCACGGATGCGGCGATACTCAACAGCTCCCGCTCACTCACGCCCGTGGCCGTCACGAGCTCGACCACCTCCGGCTTCCCCAGTGTCAGCGTCCCGGTCTTGTCAAAGACAATGACGTCAAGCTTGGTCGCCTCCTCGAGCGCGGCGGCGTTCTTGAAGAGAATGCCGTTCATGGCGCCCAAGCCGGTGCCGACCATCACCGCCATCGGGGTCGCCAAGCCCAAGGCATCCGGACAGGCGATGACGAACACCGTGATGGTCAGCGTCAGCGCAAACAACAGCGGCTTGCCGGCCCACCAAAACCAATACACGAACGTCAGCAGTCCAATGACCACAGCCGCCAGCACCAGCCATTGCGAAGCCCGGTCCGCGAGCAACTGCGCCGGCGCCTTGGAGTTCTGCGCCTCCTGCACCAGCTTGACGATTTGCGCCAACGCCGTATCGGCACCGACCTTGGTCGCCGTATACCGAAAGGTGCCGCTCTTGTTGATCGTGGCCCCGATGATGGGATCGCCGGGCTTCTTGTCGACGGGCATCGACTCCCCGGTCAGCATCGACTCGTCGACCGCCGAGCGGCCCTCCGAGATTATCCCATCGACCGGAATCTTATTCCCTGGGCGAATGACGACGATATCACCAGCGAGTACCTCAGATGTCGAGATCTCAATCTCGCTGCCATTCCGGATGACATTTGCTTTGGGCGGCGCCAAATCGAGCAAGGCCCTGATCGCTGCAGACGCCCCAGCGCGCGCGCGCATCTCGAGCCAGTGGCCAAGTAGGATGAAGACGAGCAGAACAGCAGAGGCTTCGTAGAATTGCTCGCCTTTGAAGAAGAATGTAGCACCGACACTGAACAGGTACCCTGTCCCGACGCTCAGCACGACCAGCACGGCCATGTTGAGAACGCCGTTTCTGAGCGCTCGGTAGGCCGCAACGACAAACGGCCAGACCGGATAGAGGATCGCCGCACTAGCCAAAAAGAACAAGACCACATTGAGATCAAGGCCGAAGGGCGGCTTCAACGGCGCAACTCTCATACCCATCGGCGAATAAAGGAAAATCGGCACTGAAAAGATCAGGCTGACCAGGAAGCGGTTGCGCATGTCGCGAACCATTTCCTGCATGTCCATGCCCGCGCCGTGTCCCATCTCGTGGCTCATATCGTCCATCGGCGCCTTGTGCGCAGCATGTCCTCGTACGGGCGCCAGGGTCTTTGCCGATGGATGAGCATCGTGACCAACCCCGCCAACGACGTGCTCGCGATACCTGTGCGTGTCGAGCGTTGCCGCCGCGGTGCCTTCCGATGTGTCAGCGGAACGCTCGCACAAATGCGCGGGTACGAGTTCTCCGCCGCAATGGTGGTCGCAGTGCTCGATAGCTTGTTGGATGGCCGCGGGGGCGATCTTGCCTTCGTCGTAGGTCACCGTGGCGCAGCCCGATACCGGATTGACCGCGGCGGCAGAGATGCCCGCAAGTTTCTTCAGCTGCTTCTCGATGCCAAGGGCACCAAGAGGTGAAAGCAGCTCACCGACATGCAGATTGATCGTTTTCATCGAAGTCGACCTCTCATTGCCGCAGAGTGCGCGGACAAAGGCATAAATTGGAAACGGCTGTGGTCTCTGTGGTCAGCCGATCCGCAACATGCCATCGCCCACAAATTGATACGGCGGCACATCCAAGTTGCTGGGCGCAGGACCACGCCGAACCCGTCCTGACGTGTCGTACTTTGAGCCGTGGCAGGGACAGAACCAGCCTCCATACTCGCTCTTGGAATCATGCATCGCCTGACCAAGGGGGACGCAACCCAGATGGGTGCAGATGCCGACCACGATCAACCATTCAGGACGCTTCACACGCGCGGCATCACGTGCAGGCTGGAGCAAAGCAGGATTGCTGTCGTCGGCGCGCGCACGGGCAATCTCCTCGCCCGTGCGATGCGCCACGAACACCGGGCGTCCCCGCCAACGCACCGTCACGCGCTGTCCCTGCTGAATCGGCCCGAGGCTCACATCCACAGTGGCGAACGCACGAACATCGGCAGCGGGGTTCATGCTGTCGATGAAAGGCCACAAGGCGATTGCTCCGCCAACGGCCGCAAATGCGCCCCCAGCAACGACCAGAAAATCGCGACGAGGCACGTCGCGTTCAGGTGGGTCGTCTACAGGTCTGCTCGCCATCACCGACATCTCATTGCTCATTGCACAACTCTCATGCGCGTCTTTCATCGGCTAAGAGATTTCAGCGCTTGCGCAACGCCAAAAACAAAACCCCTGCAATCGCAGCGACAAACAAGATCGGATAGGCGATATGCATGGGCCCCGGCCACCACGGCCATTGATCCATATGAAAGCCACCGTGATGCGAGAACGGCAGGAGCGGCCGCGCTGCAAGCGCGTGCGACACGATCTCTGCAGCCACACTATCCATTCCGAGCCAGGTCATCGGTCACTCCATTGTCTGATCGAGCTTGCACAATCGGCGGCGATTCAGCTCTGATGCGTCGTCAGAGCCTGAATTGAGAGCTTGCTCAAACTGAGCGAGAACCAAGTGAAAATGACCACATCGATCAGGATGGCGAGCGTCGCCTGCACCATCACGATCACCTGAAACACAGACAAGGGATTGCCGCCTCGCATCCAGTCGACGAAGGCGTAACCGACGACGAACAGAGGCAGCAGCGAGATCAGAATCTCAACGAGCGAATGGGAAACACCGCTGCGCGGCTGCACGATCACAGCACGGGCCTGTGCGGCCACGTAAATCAGGGCCGCAACGCCGACCCAGGAAACGTGGCGCATCGCGGCATCGACGGTCTCGACCTTGGGCGTATGGCCCCACCACAGCACCCACCACAATAGGCCGGCGAGCACAATCGGCGCGCCGTGGCTGTTCATGAACCGCCCCACATAGATCAATATGTTAGGCTCGGTGCGGGGTTTCGACGAATGCTGGGTCATGCTCATGGTAGGTCTCCAGATGATCGCGCGATGGATTTTGCCGTCGGTGCCTAACAGTGCATCCGTTCAGTTCTTTCATGCTGTCACGTCACCCGGTGGGCTGCCGCGACCGGCAGCTGGGCGCTTCCCCCGTGGCCTGCGAATACTTTCGGCTCGGTGTTGACAGTTGCCAGCCGCGCAAGATCGTCGCCAGACAGCGTCTCGCGCTCCAACAGCAGCCGCGCCGTGGCATTTAGGGCCGCCATTTGTTGCTCGAGAATCCCCACGGCTCTCTTCAGCGCGGTCTCGATCAGCCCTTTGACGGCACGATCGATAGCTGCGGCTGTTTCTTCCGCATAAGCGCGGGGGCGCCAATCCATCGCTCCTGGCAGCAAGCCCCGCTGCTCAGGATCGAACGCCACCGGTCCGAGTTCAGGCGCCATGCCGAAGCGCATCACCATGCTGCGCGCGATCTCGGTGGCCTTGGCCAGATCATCCGCAGCTCCCGTCGACACTTCCGGGAACACGAGGGTCTCTGCTGCCCGCCCGCCCAAAAGAACGGTCATCCGGTCGATCAGCTCCGCGCGGTTCATAAGGAACCGGTCCTCAATCGGCCGCTGCATCGTGTAGCCCAGTGCCGCAATGCCGCGCGGGATGATCGAAACTTTCTGGACGGGATCGCTGCCCGGCAAAGCCATGGCGACCATTGCGTGCCCTATCTCGTGAAACGCAACGGTCTCCCGCTCCTTGGGATTGAGAATGCGGCTTTTCTTTTCGAGCCCGGCTACAATCCGTTCGATCGCTTCCGTGAAGTCCTCAAGAGCCGTCGCGTCCGACCCGCGCCGTGTCGCCACGAGGGCCGCCTCGTTGACCAGATTGGCCAGATCGGCGCCGGTGAACCCCGGCGTCAGTCCCGCGATCGCCTCGATGTCGAGGTTCGGGGCGAGCGTAATCCGCTTAAGGTGCACATTGAGGATATCGACGCGCCCCTTTCGCTCAGGCCGATCGACCAGAACCTGACGGTCAAAACGGCCGGCACGTAAAAGTGCGGGATCAAGAATCTCGGGCCGGTTGGTGGCCGCGAGCAGCACAACTCCTGAACTCGCATCGAAACCGTCGAGCTCGGTCAAAAGCTGATTTAGCGTCTGCTCCTTCTCATCATGACCACCGCCTGGAAATACTGAGCCGCGGGCGCGACCGAGCGCATCCAACTCGTCGATGAAGATGATGGCCGGCGCCCGCTTGCGCGCCTGCTCGAACAGATCACGCACGCGGGCTGCGCCGACACCGACGAACATCTCGACGAACTCGGAACCACTGATCGAGAAAAATGGTACGCCAGCCTCGCCAGCAACCGCGCGGGCCAACAAGGTCTTTCCAGTTCCCGGCGGTCCCACCAGCAGCACCCCCTTGGGCACGCGGCCGCCAAGTCGGCTGTGCTTTTTTGGTTCCTTGAGGAAGCCAACCACCTCGGCCAGTTCCTCCTTTGCCTCGTCGACGCCAGCGACATCAGCGAATGTGACCTTGGTATCCGTTTCGACATAGACTTTGGCGCGGCTCTTGCCGATGGACATCAACCCGCCGTGGCCACCAGCCATGGGGCGCACCAGGAACATCCAGAGCAGGATGAAGCCAAGACTGGGCAGCAGCCATGCAAGAAGGCTTTCGAGAATGCCGGGGCCCGCCTCGCCTGAAAACGTTGTTCTGGCGCGGCCAAGATCCTGAGCCAGCGCCGGCTCGACCCGCAGCGTCGTGAAGTGTGGAACCTTCGCATCCGCGGGGTTCACATAGCTCCCGCGGATTTGCTTGTCGCCAACGACGAGGTCCTTGACCTCACCCTTCTCCAGCAGGCTCTGGAACTCACTATAGGGTATGGCGCGAACGTGCTGCTGCTTACCCAGTAGATCACCGATCAACAGCACGGCAAACACCGCCGCCACGAAATAGAGAATATTGATCTGCTGCTCTCGGTTCATGACATTGCCTCCACGCCGCCCGGCTTTACGACTGATCGCGATGATCGCGCGTCGACGTATCCCGGATCGGACCACTCAGCCGTGGTATGAATCCTGGGACGCGCGCTGCGTACTGGCGATAGCGATCACCAAATGTTGCGATCGCCTCGCGCTCCTCCGCCTTGCCGAGCCGCACGTACATCCACACCAGAACGGGAAACATCGCGAGGGTGAGCAACGTCGGCCACTGGACTAGAAAGCCCAACATTACCAAGATGAATCCGACGTACTGGGGATGACGCACGTACGCGTAGGGCCCTGTCGTCGCCAGCTCGCCGCGCTTTTGTGCCTGATAAAGCACATGCCAGGCATTCGAGATGACGTAGAAACCGCCGCCAATAAAAGCAAAACTCAAGATGTGAAACGGACCGAAGTGCGGATTGGCCTTCCAGCCGAACATCATCTCGAGCAAATGGCCCGCATCGTGCGAAAACCAGTCGATGTTCGGGAAGCGAGTCTGCAGCCAGCCCGACAGAAAATATATCGTCAGTGGGAACCCATACATTTCCGTAAACAAGGCCACAAGAAAGGCACTGAAGGCGCCGAACGAGCGCCAGTCGCGCGAGGTCTGCGGCTTGGCGAAGCTGAAAGCGAACATGATGAAGATCGCGGAGTTGAGGAACACCAGGCCCCAGAGGCCATAGGCCTGCATTGGCTCGGTCATGACCGATCTCCTTTGGAGTCACGGTTAGTTGTTCGATCTTCGCCCTGCGAGCCGTGCCCACCGTGACCGCCGTGCATGAAGATGTGCATCAGCGGACAGGCAAGCAGGAAGAGAAAGGGAAGCGCTCCCAGAAAATGGGCCCGGTGCTCGCTGATCAGCAAAAACCCGGCAATTCCGATGAACCCGAGGAGAACTAGCGCCCCTCGAGAAGACCAGAAGCCAGGCCCGGGCGCGTCGTCGTGCTGATGTCTGGAATGATCGTGCATCGACATGTCACTGCCTTCTTCTATGGTTAGATTTATTCCGCAGAACCCCTATGGATTGCGGCTGGCTAGGCGGAACTCGCATCACACATTCGCCACTGCCCGAGAAAGCTTCTCGGCAACAGTTGCCGCTATTGTCCTCAGAAGCGGATTGCCGATCGCACCAATCACCGCTCGCGGATCGATCGCAGCGACCTCGATCTTGCCCGATTGTGTTTCATGCACCACGACATTGCACGGCAGCATGACCCCGATTGTCGGCTCGGCCTGCAAGGCCTGCCGCGCAAGCGGCGGATTGCAGGCCCCTAAGATCCGATACCGCGACATGTCGGCGCCGAGCTTGGCTTTCAACGTCGATTGAATATCGATGTCACTGAGCACCCCGAAGCCTTCCGTTTTCAGTGCCACTACGGTGCGCTCGACAACATCGTCAAACCCTCCGTCAATGGTTCGCTTGATCGTGTAGTCCATGGTTTCGATCCTTCTCACATAGGCTTGCGCATTGCGTTCGACGGACCATCTCGACATCCCGAACCCCGTAGCATCACGCAGACAGCGAACGTTTGCGCGCCTCGAATTCGTCTTTGTCGATCTCACCGCGCGCAAATCTCTGCCGCAGAATTTCTACGGCTTTGTCGTCTGACGAAGAGGCGATAGGCGCGGGCCAGCTACCCTGAACAGCCCGCACAACGAACAAGATCAAAACAACGAGCGCACCCCAGTACAACAGCATCATCACGTGCCCGAAGACGAGATGACCCCAGCCCATGCTCCACCCATAGGGCAGAAGCTCGGGGCGCTCCGTTCCGCTTTGCGCAAAAGCTGGTGTCGCAGTCGTGATCCCTATCAGTACTATCGATGGCGATATCCTTGCCGATGACATTGCTCGTCTCCATTTCCGGTCTCTTGAGTGAGCGCATTTTCTCCGGCGCCGGTATTGTTGCTGGAGAGACGCGCTCAAATTGACGATCGATTCCCTTCAGGATCATGCTCCAATTTATGCTCATTGCTCTTGAGACTGAATGATGCCGATCAGCTGACACATAAATCGCCCCATTCATTTCACTTCACTCATTCAATCATGCACGAGCGCTCGCCAAGAACCTATCGCAAGGACGGTGGCGATCGCCGCCCAGCACGCCCAGTACAGGGCCGTTTCCCAAGCCGCACACGTGCTCTGATTCAGCTGCTCGATGCGGTGTTTCTGGATCATGCCCCAGCCATGACTGATGCAACCGACCAGAAACAGCGGAACCGCCAACCAGCCGAGCGCCGGTGCTGCAAGGGCACCAATGCCGATGCCGAGCACGAGCGCGCCAACCCCCGACAGCAGGTCGGCTTGCTTGAGTTTCTCGCGTCGTACCGAAGTTACTGTGACATCGCTCATCGCGTCTCTCCTCAGTGGAACACCATACCTTCGATGTGAAAGCCGGCATCGACATGAACAATCTCGCCCGTGATTGCAGACGCGTAGTCGCTGACGAGAAGTAGCGAGGTGCGCCCCACCTCGCACCCGTCGACCGTGCGCCGCAGCGGCGCTCGCCGCCGCGTCTCATCCAGCAACTCGTCAAAATGCACGATCCCCGAGGCAGCCCTCGTGGCGACAGCCCCTGCCGAAATAGCGTTGACCCGGATTCCCCTGGGCCCAAGCTCATGCGCCAGATAACGAACCGAAGATTCCAGCGCCGCCTTCACCGGCCCCATCACGTTGTAATGGTCGATCACCTTCTCAGCGCCGTAATAGCTCAACGTCATCAGGCTGCTTCCCTCCCGCATCAATGGCTCTGCCAACTTGCCCATGCGGATAAAGGAATGGCACGATATCAACATCGCTTCGGCGAATCCCTCGGCGGAGCAATCGATAAGCCGGCCACTCAAGTCTTCCTTCCGTGCCGCCGCAATTGAATGAAACAGAAAATCGAGTGCGCCCCATTCGCGCTGTATTGCTTCAAACACGCTTTCGACAGCACCCGGCGTCGATACGTTGCAGGGCAGGATCAGCTTTGCCTGAACTTGCTCGGCAAGCGGGACGACGTGCGGCTTGGCTTTGTCGTTGAGATAGGTGATCGCCAGCTCGGCGCCGGCATTGTGGAAGTGTTGGGCTGCCGACCAGGCAAGGCTTTGGGCGTTGGCTATGCCAACGATGAGACCTCGGCGGCCTTTCAGATTGATCACTTCCATGGTGTCGATTTCCTATTCTCGAGTACGGCGTTTCGATCTGGTGTCCTGCATCGGTCAGCCCGGCAGCGGACAGCAGGCGGATTCAGCCTGCGGCACCGGCCCAAGACTTGCCTCTAGCGGCCTCACTTTTGGTTTCTGGACTTTCGGCAGGCGGTGATGGATCAGAACCGCCAACGCGAGCGCGGCCAGTCGCGCAGGAGCCGGATCGGAGCGCGAGCTCAGGACGACCGGCGCATTCAATCCCAGCACGATGCCGGCAGCGATGGCATTGGCCAGATATTCGAGGGTCTTCGCGAGGAGGTTGCCTGATACGAGATCGGGAACGAGCAGAATATCGCAGCCCCCGGCAACCGACGACGTAATTCCCTTCTCGTCCGCAGCGCTGCGTGAGACCGCGTTGTCGAATGCCAGCGGACCATCGACGAGTGCGCCGGTGATTTGACCGCGTAGCGCCATCAGCGTCAGACATGCAGCATCCAGCGTCGAGGCGATCGCAGGGTTGACGGTCTCTACCGCCGAGAGCACGGCTACCTTTGGCTGCTCGACGCCAAGCCAATGCAACAGCGAGATGGCGTTCTGGAGGATCTGTGCCTTAGCGTTAAGATCGGGCGAAATATTGATCGCAGCGTCGGTGATCACCAGCAGGCCTTCATGCAATGGCACTTCGCAAAGAAACGCATGGCTGACGCGCTGCCCAGGCACACGCAACCCATGCTCGCTGTCCAGGATTGCGCGCATGAAGATATCCGTGTGGATGAGCCCCTTCATCACCACATCAGCGCTGCCGTCGCGCACCATCTTCACGCCAGCATTTGCGGCGGCCGTGTCTCCATCGGTTTCAACAAGGTCGTAGTCGTCTGTCTTGAGTCCCGTCGACGCAGCCAACTCACGAATCGCTTCCGCTTTGCCAATCAGAATTGGACGCACAATGCCGATATCCAGCGCCTGGCGTAATGTCTCGAGAACGACCTTCTGCGCAGCGGCGCATACAGCTACGCGAACGGCGGGCAACGTCTTTGCCTGATCAATCAAGCTCTGAAGAGTAGACAGAGTCTTCGCCATTTCCGTCACGCCTCTTTGGTGCTGGTGTTCGTGCGAATGAGCCGCAAGACGTGTCCGGCGATCATCACCTCCTCGTCGGAGGCGAGAGCTTCAACCGTAACGGCCGCATGTGCTGCCGAAATGATCGCCACGCCGGAAGCGTTCGCCGCGTGATCCAGTTCTATGCCGAGATAGGCCAGCCCGGCGCAGATCCGGGCGCGGACCTCAGGCGCATTGACACCGATCCCCCCAGTGAACACCACGCGATCGAGACCTCCGAGTGTCGCTGTCAACGCGGCTAGGTGGTGGCGCGCCCGGTAGCAGAAGAGATCAACGGCTTCGCGCGAGGCCGATTGAGACTGGTGGGCCAACAACTGGCGCATGTCACTGCTCATGCCGGAAACGCCGAGCAGCCCCGAGCGCTGGTAAAGCAGTGTCTCAATGTCCGCAGGGCTCAGGCCTTGTTTGGTCAGCAGGTAAAGCACGACACCCGGGTCCAGATCCCCCGAGCGTGTCCCCATCATGAGACCGGCGAGCGTGCTGAATCCCATTGTCGTCTCGACACTGCGCCCGCCACGCAGCGCGCACATGGACGCACCGTTCCCGAGGTGGGCGACAACGATCCGTTCCCGTTCCAGGTCGATGCACCGGCGACGCAGCGCCTCGACTACGTATTCATAAGACAAACCATGGAAGCCGTAACGGCGAATACCGGCCTCTTGCAGGTTCCTTGGTAACGCGAACAGTCGCGCGATGGGCGGCAGCGTATGATGGAACGCGGTATCGAAACAGGCGATCTGGACAAGATCCGGCTTGACCGCTCTAACAGCGGCAATGCCGGCTAGATTATGGGGCTGATGAAGCGGTGCGAGCGGTACAAGCTCGCGCAAGCGATCTTCGAGGGCAGTGGTGACAAGGACGGGACAATCGCAGTCATCTCCGCCATGAACCACTCGATGTCCGACTGCACGCAAATGCGCCCCGCCGAGCCACTTGTTGGCGTGTTCCAGGATAACTGACAGTGCCTCGTTGTGATCACTGCTTGGCAGTGCACGATCGACGAGCATTGTACCGGTGCTCGTTTTTGTCTGCATCCGGCCGTCGGCCAAGCCTACCCCGTCCACTTCACCCGACAGCACACGCTCAAGCGCCGCATCTCCCGAGAAGAGCGCGAATTTGACGCTCGAGGAGCCGCAATTGATGACGAGGATTGCGTCTTGAGATGGCATAAAAAAGCAAACTTCTCATTGTGGGATGCTGGATCGGTTTGCCGGGACGCACGTCGCGAGAGTTAAGCGCGTCCCGACAATCGAGGCGACGAGATCGATCTATTTCTTGGGTTTTTCACCCCCGCAGCAGCCGGTGCCGCTGTGTCCGTGCTTGGCATGGTCATGTGCGGCGTGGCTCGCAGACTTGACCTGCTCCGCTGCCAATGTCGGCTCCGCTGGATGCTCACCGTCCTTCGCGCGAGCACCCCCACAACAGTCCGATTTCTTCTTGTCTGCTTTCCGAACGTTTGTTTCATTTGCATTCGACATGATCATTCTCCTTCAGCTTTCTTGACTATCGCGGTTTCAGTGTCCATCAGCAGCCATGGCTATGCCGCTTCTCGTCGACGGGTGTCGGCGAAGAGCCGTGACCGGCATGATCCGTCGCGCCGCGTCGCGCCGGATCGTTTAAGCTGGTGGATGTTGTTACGCCGGTACCCGCATTGTCTTGGCCCTTCGGAGCAGTAGGCTCGTTGTTTGTCGGACTTCGATCGCGCCGGCTGTCTCTGGAGTGACCACCGTGACCGTGAGCGTGGCCGCCGTGACCGAACATGTGCAAGGCGAGGAATCCGATGCCTAATGCAATCCAGATCCAGTTGCTTTGAATCCAATCCATGGTGCTGGTCTCCTTTTGCTTCAGTCGACCGCGAATGCGGCCGAAGGTTCACTCCGCTGCAAGCATCACCTCTCGTTCTTGTTTCTCAAGTCCTCTCAGAGAGGCCTCTCGTTGCGCGATGTAGTCCCGGGTCAATGGAACTGCATCGAGACGCTTTGCGATCTGCATCTGGAACACCATCAGGCCGCCGTGCCGAAAGCCTGCCTCGCAGCCAGCGAGATAGAATTCCCACATGCGGCAGAAGCGCTCGTCGTAAAGGGCCTTCGCCTCCTCGCGTTTCGCAAGAAAACGCTCCCGCCATTCCCGCAGCGTTTCCGCGTAGTGAAGCCGTAGAATCTCGATGTCGGTAACGATCAGCCCAGCCCGCTCGATTGCGGGCAGAACCTCGGACAAAGCCGGTGTGTAGCCACCGGGAAAGATGTACTTTGTTACCCAAGGATTGTTCACGCACGGACCATCCATGCTGCCAATCGAATGGAGCAGCATCACGCCGTCGTCAGTCAGCAGGTCCGACACTTTGGAGAAGAATGTATCGTAGTAGCCGACACCCACATGCTCGAACATGCCGACTGAGACGATGCGGTTGAAGCGGTCTTCAATCGCACGATAATCCTGTAGTCGGAATTCAACCGTGCCTGCGAGGCCTTGCCGTTGCGCTCGAGCACACGCAATTCCAAGCTGCTCCTCCGATAGCGTGATGCCGGTCACTTGCGCGCCGCAGAGCTCACCAAGATAGAGGGCTAGCCCCCCCCAGCCGCTGCCGATGTCGAGCACACGATGACCGGGATCGACCATGAGCTTCGCCGCAATGTGTCTCTTCTTGGCAAGCTGTGCTGCCTCGAGGCTCTGGCCCAGATGCTCGAAGTAGGCGCATGAATACTGACGATCGCTATCGAGAAACAGCTCATAGAGCCGGCCATTAAGGTCGTAGTGATGCGCCACATTGCGCTTAGAGCGCCGTTCGCTGTTGCGCTGATGAACCCTTTTCAGCGCCATCCGAAAATGCTCGCGCATTCTCAGCAACCGGATTGGAGGCTGTAGCATTAGGTTACGCATCGCGAGTGCTGCCACGTCGTAGATCGAACCCCGCGTCATAACGAGGCGGCCATCCATGTAGAGGTCGCCGAGTGCAAGCGCTGGATCCGAAAGCAGCCGTAGCTCGGCAGCTCGATCGGCGAAGCGAACGCCTGGTGACTGGGCCGTTCCATTGCCAACAGTGAACTGACGACCTGTTGCGGTGGTGACCTCTAGGGCTCCGTCCACAATGAATTGCTCAAGGAATCTCTTCAGCAAACCGCTCATCTTACTCTCCATACATTTTCGTGAACGTGCGCTCCTGCGCGGCATCCCGGATTCTCCGGGCTGCCTCCCAGAATGCTGCAATCTGCGAGATCAACTGGCGCTCTTGAGCAAGCAGCGGGTTGTCGTCCGTCAGCGCCTTGCGATTGCCGGACACGGCATTCGCCAAGACGGAGAAGGGTCCCATCCACGGAACGAAGGACTCGGAGAAGAGGTAGCGGCTGGTTCGCATGGGGTGCAGCCACTGTAGTCCGTGTGAGGTCCACGGGTTGCTCATGGCCCGCACCCACGGGCTCACGAATGTGCGATAGATCTGCTCATTGAATTCCGAAGCCTGTCGAACGCGCTCGAACGCCTTTGTCGGATACTCGAAGCTGATGTCTTCGATCTTGCGCGGCTCGAAGCGCACGGAATACTGATCACGCTCGCAATCGGGATCGCCGGTTGGGTTGTCGATCTTCATCTCGTAGAGACCGGGGCGCAACCGCTCGATCTCCGGCAAATTCTCAAGTATCGCACGATGCTCGAAACGAGCGACGCTTGCCGACACGAAGATGCCGAGGTGTCCAACTTTCGAATTGGTCAGATAGACGATTCGCTGACCGGCCGCCTTCAACTCATCGGTGCTCTTGTACACCGCCGGTATCCAGCCGAGTGCCTGATGCGGCGGCGTGATATTGTCACCATACGATGCAAAGATGACGAGCGGGCTTTTGATGCTACGCAGATCAACGGTGCAGTGTTCATCGAGCTTGACCTTGCCCTCTTCGAGCCGATTGCCGATGAACAGGTTCTCGACGATCGAGACGATCTCCTCACCGCTCAGGCGATAGAAACCGCTCCACCAGCGCTCGAAATCGAGAAAGCGCTCCGCCTCGGTGTCGATCTTCGTGAAGAGGTTTGCATATTTCTCGAACAGCGCATTGCCAGGCTTGAGGTTCTCGAAGCTCTGTACCAGCCAAGCACCGTCGAAGCGGTCCTGGTTCAGGTCGGCCAGGAAGTGATTGAGCCAGACGCCACCGACAAATCCGCCCATGATGCGCATCGGATTGACACCGGGCTCGCCAGCCCAATAGGACAATGGTGAGCCATTCAGAACCGATGCCCCGACATGGCCTTCGCAATCGGCGGCAACGAGCGCGGCCGCCCAGCCACCTTGGCAGTTTCCATAAAGAACCGGAGCCTTGCCATCATGACGCACTTTGACATTCGCGACGAAGCGGCCAAGGGCCTTGATGACATCGCCGAGCGTCTGGCCCTTGCACGGGTCTGGAAAGAACACGACGAAATAGACCGGATGTCCTGTATGTAGGGCGATCCCCACCTCGGATTCCCGCTTGAACCCACCGATCCCTGGACCGTGTCCCGCCCGTGGATCGATGACGATGACGGGCGGTTTGGTCAGATCGACGCAATCGTCCCAGCAGTCATCACCAACCTCCGTTATCCGCAACAGCGCGTAATTGGCCGGTCGCTCGAACTCACGGGCATCAAGTAGCGTCTCGTATTTGAAGTTGAGCAGCGGCGGCAGCCCTGCGCGCTCATGGTCGAGCATGTTGTTGGCGCGGCGCCGCAAGGTGTCGAAGAACAGAATCGAGCGCTCGAGCACATCGCGCTGATACGCAAGGAAGTCGAGGATTGACGGCGTTGCCGCTTCTGCCGCTCTCGAGCCTGTTTCGCCACGACCGGTGCTCGAAGCCGTGCCGCCGCTCGGCTCGGCTCGAGAGTCGTGCGAGCGCGAGTTCGTCCGCGGCGGCTCAGACCGCTTCACCGCACCAGAAGTCAATGCCTTGGTGCTCTCGCGACTGATTCTTGCTGCACTGACCATGGCTGCCTCTTATCAACTGTTACACGTTACGAAAAAGTCCACCGGTGGGTTGAGTTCGCCAACCAAGCCACCCCGCTTTGCGGCGTTTGATTACGCTACGCCCGCCCAGCAAGGATCGTGTGTCTGGACGATTACAAATTGTTGCAGGCATACTGAGCCGCAGCAGAATCTCCTGCGTTCCAGCTCACCGGCAGCAGTCTGCGAGGCCGCAATTCTCGCGGGCGGCAATACGCGGGCGAAGGACTTGCTTGCTCTTGGCATGGCCGTTTCCCTTCATCCGCGCCAGGCGGCAAAGAAATTGAACAACCAACCAAACACCAAGGCGACATACCAGCCGTATGCCACACTCTCGATGAGGCCGAGCAGAACGCCGCCAAGTGTCCAGCTGAAGCCCGGAAAGAATTGGAACCAGGGGATGTGATTGCCAGCGTCCTGCACGACAAGTCGGAACGCCACGCAAAGCAGGTAGGTGAGCGCAAAGAATGCGCTGAGGCTCAATCCGAAAATCGTGATGGGGATCATCTCGATCCGTCGAGCTGTAGTTTCAACAGAACTATGCATAGTCATGACCACACCTCATTCGAACAACCATGGAAACACATTGGGCCGACGGATCGTCATTTCCATCAAACACCATGCCTCTCGATCGATGATCCCACTCCATGGCGCCGGCCAACCGGCTCAGGTAAGTTGGGGCTTCCAGTGACTGGAAGGTCAAGGTCGAGAATGAAGGTTCAAAACAATGATCCGCATTGGTGATGCTGCCCGGCGCTCCGGCGTATCCGCGAAGGCGATACGTCACTACGAGATCATCGGCCTGCTCAGGGCGGCCAAGCGCGACACCAACGGCTATCGCGCCTACAGCGAGATCGATGTGCATGAGCTTCGCTTCATCAAGCGCGCCCGCACACTTGGTTTTCCTATCGAGACCATTCGCGAGCTGTTGTCGCTGTGGCGCGATCGTTCCCGCCCCAGCCGCAAGGTGCGGGCGCTTGCCGAGGGCCACCTCGGGTTTCTCGATGCCCGCGTCAAAGCGACCGAGCAAATGGCGAACTCGTTGCGGCGCTTGATCGAGGCGTGCAACGGCGATCACCGTCCCGACTGCCCCATCATCGAGGACCTCAGCGCGGGCCAAGGCCAAGCTCCGATGGACACTAAACGGCCCGGCAAGCCTCGCCGAGGGCCAGCGCGATAGCGCGTTCATGTCACTTGCACTGCGCATCTTGCGAATTCCCCGGCAAAAAAGAGGGCTCCCGGGCCCCCGCTTGCGGCGGGAGCCCTTCCAGCTCGACGAAGGGCCGTTCTGCGCCCTACATCATGCAGCCCATGCCGGTGAGGATCTGGTCCGCCTTCTTCTTCTGCTCATCGCTGAGTGCCGTGAAGAGTGCGGCCAAAGCTGGCTTGATCTCCTTGAGCGCCGATTGCCGGTTCTCCATCGCTGCCAGGTGCGCATCGAGCCGCTCGACCGGCGTCTTGCCCTCGAGCGCCGTCATCATGCTCTGGCGCATACCCTGCATGCTGGTGAAGTTCTTCTTCAGAGCTGCCGCATAGGCATCCCACACGGCCTGCTGCGCGGCTGTGATGACGAGCTCGGCCTTGAGAAAGGCGATGCGCCCTTCGCCAAAAGCGGGCATGTCGCTCCCGCCTGTCATCATGCCCATCATCGGGCACTCGCCCATGCCCATCATGCCGCGACCCGGCATGCCCATCACGCGGCCCGGGCCCATATCGCCGCCCGGCATCATCTGTGCCGGACCTTTGCCCTGCTGTGCCAAAAGGTGTCCAGTGCCCGCGCTCATGCCGAGTGACAGGACCGATGCGATAACAATGATCGATTTGCGTTTCATGATCTTCACGCTCCGATAGGTTTAGGATGTGCTTGCCCGGCCGTGCAGGACCGGCGCATCACGCGCACGGCATCCACGCTTCGGGGGTGCACGACGAGACTTCAGATGAGGGTGGAACCGACGCTCACTCGCTCACGAGCAGCGCCTTGCCACGTCCGGAGCGGCCCGCGAATGGCAGTGCCGATCCTGGCGTCCGCTCAAGCGGACGATCAAGTGCGGACGGCAGGAGGCCGATCGGCCGGCCCAAGGTTGATTCCGTCGTGATTGATGCTTGCAAACATATACAGACGGCAGCGGCTATGATCGCGTGCCACGCCAGAATCGCGCAACGCTGCCATTGCGCTGGCACAACACGTCATTCCACAAGAGCCACAAGCCGATGCGCCCTGGCAGCAGCACCCCAGGCCGTCAGCGCAACAGCCAACCGGCCAGTCGGATCGCGCAGTGACAATCGTCTGATGGGCATCCCAAGACAATGAGGGAGCGACCATCAACGCGTTTCTCCGCGGAATGCCAGCCTTCGCTCCGTCCAGATGATCCGCACGCACATCCGGCACGTCACCTGCCACCGGATCGGCCGGCACGACCGCGCGCTGCACCACCTCGTTCAGCGCGCTGCCGCCCGCTGCGGTAGACTCCAGATCATCGGGCGGGGAGGGGCTCTCGCGCTGTTCAACGCGCGGTGCGACCGCCTGTCCAGCGGGCATCGCCACTCGGGAAACGCTCACGATCCTTGCCCGATCATGATGACCGTCCTTCGCGCGACCATGTGCGTTGGCTGCTGTCGAAACCATCGACGCAAGCACGAAGCCCAACACAAGGCCTCCGATCGCGTATCCCAGTCTTCGAGCCACACCATCACCTCTCGGCGCGTGACGCAGGAACTTTCCTGTCACAACGCCTTTGGTACCCCGCGATGCGCGACGGTCCATTGACCAAGATCAAGGCACCCACACGCGGTCCCGTCTGCCCACTTCATGTACATCACAGCGAGGAAGCGGCGGACGATTGTTGATCTGAGTTAGCGTCGGGGAAGAGTTCGGCTGAGATGGGCCAAAACGGACCTGGTCTTCGTTCTTTCGGTCGTTGGCGGAAACCATCTGTCCTGCTCTCTGTCCGCCCAGTGCCACGAAGGGGACACCTGGCCTACCGTTCCTCCGCTCGACTGCACAACCATGACGGCGCATGCAACCAGAACCGATGAAAGAAAATATCAGAAATTAATTGCGCACTTTCGCGTTACCACCCCTCGGCGGGCCTGCGCTATGTTGAATTGCTCGATATCTAAAGAAACAGCCCGTGGTCATCAGCATGCCTCGATTCAATCTTCGCCGACTGCCTTCGCCCACGACGATCACATCGATGCGCATTGTGGCCTGTGCTCAAGCAGCAGCCATGTGCAAAGGGATGGCCGTTCAAACTCACACTCGTGCGATATCAATGGTCTGATGCATGATAAAGCTACGTTCCTTCGACACGCTCGCGACCCGATCCATCCTGGTCTCAATGATCGGCATCACACTAGTGCATGTGCTGAGCCTCTGGTCCTATGAGCATACGCTCGACCGCGAGCTCACACTGGCACACGAAGCCCGGCTCGCCGAGCGCATCATCTCCATCAAGCGCAGCGTCATGTTGGTTCCGGCTGACCGGCGAGAGACAGTCGCGCATGAGCTCTCGGGCGGCCCCATCGAAGCGCATTGGAGCCCATCTCGCATCGCTACCCCGGGCGGGCCTGGTGCCGAGCGATGGCAAGGGCTGGCAACTCAGGTTGCCACGCTCGCCCCCGACCTTGCGGCCACCGACCTCCTGTTCGGCTCGAGTTCCGGCACCGATCCGCACATCGCATTGATCTCGCTCCGGTTGCCCGATGACAGCTGGGTCAACGTCAATCTCTTCGCCGCCGCACGACCGCCGGCCTCGGGCCATGGCGCACTGATTTCCACGAGCCTGATGGCATTCGGTGTCATCCTCCTGTCCATCCTCATTGCACGCTGGCTGACGAGACCGATCCGCGCCGTCGCCCGCGCCGCCAGTTCGCTCGCGCCCGACGGTCCGATCAGTAAGGTCTCTGAAGAAGGGCCCCGTGAGGTCCGAGACCTGGCCGTCGCATTCAACGAGATGCAGGCCCGAATTCGCGAACTCGTCGCGCGGCGAACACAATCGCTTGCCGCCGTCTCCCATGACTTGAGAACGCCGCTGACCCGGCTCAAGCTTCGGATCGAGGATCTCGGCGATCCGGCCGTCCAGCAGGCCATCTCGGCCGACATCGATGAGATGGAGCAGATGATCGACGCCACCCTCTCCTACCTTAAGGGCGAGGAGACGTCGGAGCCCGCCCGCCCCCTCGATCTCGGTGCCCTGCTTGGCACCATCATCGACAATGCCCGTGACGCCGGCAACAATGCCGAGATCAAGGCACCCAACAACCTCGTCGTCGAGGGACGACTGATCGGGCTGAAGCGGACGTTTTCCAATCTGATCGGCAACGCCCTGCGCTTCGGTACCCATGTTGCCGTCACGGCGGAGTCGGACGGCGCCTCGATCCGCGTCACCATCGACGACAATGGTCCTGGCATCCCCGACGATCAACTCGTTGCCGTGCTTGAACCTTTCGTGCGCCTTGAACATTCACGCAACCGGGAGACCGGCGGCGTCGGTCTCGGCTTGACCATTGCCAAGAGCAATGTCGAGGCCCATGGCGGCACATTGTCATTGTCCAATCGTCCCGACGGCGGTCTCCGCGTCGCCGTGACGCTGCCGTCCCGGGGGCGCTGAAACAATTTGTAACACAGGTGCAACGCAGCCAACGCAATCGACGCTTATCCTTGAGCAACTCGCTGAATTCAAGCTCGAGGGGCTCCCATGCGATCCGCGATCGCCCGTTCCATTGCCATCACTTTCCTGTTCGCGGCCCCGTGGGCACTCGTCGCGCATTCGCCGGCGCTTGCCCACGAGGGGCATGAGCATGGCGCACCACCGACACCGGTGTCGAGCACCGTCGCGCCGCGCGCCGACGCCACCTCGAGCGAGTTCGAGCTGGTTGCCGTTGCACGCGGTGACCAGCTCACAATTCATCTCGACACGTTCAAGGAAAACCGTCCGGTCGAGCGCGCCGAGCTCGAGATCGATGCACCCGGTGGCATACTGAAGCCGAAGGAGATTGCGCCGGGCGTGTATGGCGTCCGCGGACCGTTCCTGCAAAAGGCCGGCACATACGATCTGGCGATCACCGTCACAGCCGGCGCTCTTGTCGACATCCTCACGACGACGCTCAAGATCCCCGACGCAGTCACCGCGGACGCCCGGCCCAGCTCCCTCTTTGGCTGGGCGGATCCAGCGCTGGCTGGAGGCGTGAGACAGCGGCTTCCATCCTCAGATCTGCCTGCCGCACTTTGGATCATTATCGGGTTTGCCGGCGGCATAGCCTCAATGCTGTTGGTCAAGCGCCTGCGCCGCGCAACGGCACTGCTTTTCCTCGTCAGCTTACCGTGGATCGCACTATCACCCGCTGACGCCGGAGAGACTGCACAGCTGATCGCCGCACGCGATGTCTCTCAGCGCTTTCCCGATGGAGCGTTGTTCGTCCCGAAGCCGACACAGCGAATCCTCGCACTTGCGACCGCCTTTACAGAGCAGAAATCCTACCGCCGGTCCCTCGAGCTTCCAGGGCGCATCATTCCCGATCCCAACGGCAGCGGCCTCGTGCAAGCCTCCGTTGGCGGACGGCTTGCCCCGCCACCAGGCGGATTCAAGCGGCTTGGCACGCCTGTCAAGGCTGGCGATATTCTCGCTTATGTACGCCCTCCGCTCGGCGCGGCTGATGCGACCAGCCAGCAGCAGCAAGCGCGCGAGCTCGATCAGCAGATCTCCATCGTCTCGCGTAAGGTCGAACGGCTCCGCGCCATAGAGAAAATTATTGCCCGCAATCAACTGGAAGATGCTGAGCTCGAGTTCAAGGGGCTCCAATCACGTCGTGCCAATCTCGAGCGCGCCAATCGCGAGCCAGAGGCGCTCGTGTCCCCCGTCGACGGCGTGCTCGCTGCGTCCAATGCCGTTGCCGGTCAAATGGCCGAGCCCAATGCCGTCATATTCCAGATTGTCGATCCTGCCCGCCTTTGGGTCGAGGCGCTGAGCTTCGAGCCCCAAGCCACCGGCGGTATGGCACAGGGCCTGCTTTCCGACGGCAAGAAAATCAACCTCACATTCGCTGGCGCCGGCCTAGCCGACCGCAATCAATCGATTCCCATCCATTTTGCAGTCACAGGTGAGCCGGTCGGACTGCGCGCCGGTCAACTGCTCACAGTGCTTGCCGAAACGACCGAGGAACGAGCCGGCATTGCGTTGCCGCGCGAGGCCATCCTGCGCAGCTCCAACGGCCAGAGCATCGTCTACGAGCACACCTACCCCGAGCGGTTCGTTGCCCGCGAAGTTCGCATCGAGCCGCTCGATGCCGAGCGGGTCCTCGTTCTCTCCGGGCTTGAGCCTGGCAAGCGGATCGTCACCCTGGGTGCCGAGCTGTTGAACCAAATCCGCTGAGGTCAGGCCCCGATGTTCACCTTTCTCGTCACACGTTCATTGCGCAACCGGCTCCTGGTGCTTGTCATTGCGGCGGTCATGGTGCTCTACGGCGTCTTCACCGTGCGGCAGCTCCCCGTCGACGTCTTCCCCGACCTCAATCGACCAACCGTCACCATCATGACCGAGGCCGAGGGGTTGGCACCTGCCGAGGTCGAGCAACTGGTCACGTTCCCTATCGAGACGCAGATGAACGGCCTGCCCGGCGTCAGTCGCATCCGCTCGGTCTCGGGCGTCGGTCTCTCGATCGTCTACGTCGAGTTCGACTGGGGCACCGACATCTTCCGCAACCGCCAGCAAGTCGCCGAGCGGCTGACCTTGGTCCGCGACCAGCTTCCCGCCAATACCTCCCCGCAGATGGGGCCCATTAACTCCATCATGGGCCAGATCCTGATGTTCGCCGTCACCTCGGAGACGGCAAGCCCGATGGAGATGCGCGAGCTTGCCGACTTCGTCATCCGGCCGCGCCTCCTCACCATTCCAGGTGTAGCCCAAATCATCCCAATTGGTGGCGAGGTACGACAATTCCGCGTTGCACCCAATCCGCCGGCGATGCGCGCCCTCGGTGTCACACTGGAGCAGCTCGAAAAAGCCCTACAGCGGTTCGGCACCAACACCGGCGGCGGCTTTGCCGACCAGTACAGTCGCGAGTTTCTGATCCGCAACATCGGACGGACATTGAAGATCGAGGATTTGCGCGATGTGGTCGTTGCGGGCTCTGGCGGACAGCCAATCTTCCTGCATCAAATCGCCGAGGTCAGCTACGGCGCCCGCCTTAAGCGCGGCGAGGCCGGATTCATGGCCAAGCCCGCCGTCATCATCTCGGTCGAGAAGCAGCCGTCGATCGATACGGTCAAGCTGACACGGGAGGTCGAGCGGGCCATCGCCGATCTCAATCAGACCATGCCGAAGGGGATCAAGATCGACAACATCGTCTTTCGGCAGGCGAATTTCATCGAAACTTCGATCGGCAATGTTAAAAAAGTCCTGCTCGAGGCGGTCGCCGTCGTCGCTGTCATCCTGTTCCTGTTTCTGCTCAACGTACGCACCACACTGATCTCACTGACCGCGATTCCTGTCTCGATCCTCGCCACAGCCATTGTCTTTCACGCCTTCGGGCTCTCCATCAACACCATGACCCTCGGTGGTCTGGCGATTGCCATCGGCGAGCTCGTCGATGATGCCGTCGTCGACGTCGAGAACATCTTTCGCCGCCTGCGCGAGAACCGCGAACAGGGCAATCCACGCTCCGTATTCGACGTGGTCGTGGCCGCCAGCCAGGAAGTTCGGTCCGGTATCGTCTATGCAACCATGATCATCGTGCTTGTCTTCGTGCCATTGTTCGCACTCACTGGGATCGAAGGCCGCCTCTTCGCGCCACTGGGCCAAGCCTACATCATTTCCATCCTCGCAAGCCTAGCGGTTTCCATTACCTTAACCCCTGTGATGGCTTACTATCTCTTGCCAAGCCTGAAGCGGCTCGACGAGCATGAAAGCTGGCTGGTTCGCACCTTGAAGCGCGGCAATCGCGCGTTGCTGTCGTGGTCCTTCGCCAATCCACGCATTCTGATGACCGGGGCCACCACCGGCGTGGTTGTGGCCCTACTTGCGGCTATCGCGCTGCCGCGTGCTTTCCTGCCACCCTTCAATGAAGGCACTTTGACTATCAGCACGCTGTTCCAACCCGGCATCTCGCTCTCTGAAAGTCACCGGGTCGGGCTGATTGCCGAGAAGCTCATCCTCGAAGTTCCAGAGGTCAAGCTTGTCGGACGGCGCACCGGCCGGGCCGAGCTCGATGAACATGCCGAAGGCGTCCATTCCTCCGAGCTTGACGTCGATCTCGTGACGTCAAAGCGGAGCAAGAACGATATCATTGCCGATATCCGCAGCCGCCTCTCGGTGCTGCCGGTATCGACCAACATCGGCCAGCCGATCTCGCATCGCCTCGACCACATGCTGTCGGGCGTTCGCGCCCAGATCGCCCTCAAGATCTTCGGCGAGGATCTGGATACTCTGCGCTCGCTGGCCGAGGACATGCGCCAGCGGCTCGAGAAGATTCCCGGTGTCGTCGATCTCCAAATCGAGCGCCAGGTGCGCATCCCGCAGCTCGACATCACCGTCAACTACAAGAAGGCCGCGCTCTACGGCCTGCAGCCCGCACAACTCACCGAGCAACTCGAGCGACTGTCGAACGGCCGCCTTGTCTCACGCCTTGTCGATGGCAGCCGACGCTTTGATCTCGTCGTGCGACTGCCCGACCGTTTGCGCACAACGCACGGACTGGCCGATCTCCTCATCGAGACGCCGTCGGGCTGGATTCCTCTGCGGCAGGTCGCCGATGTGAAGGAGACCGACGGGCCCAACCAGATCCTGCGCGAGAACACCAAGCGCCGCATCGTTGTGCTCGCCAACTCGGACGGCGCCCGCGACATGGCGGCCATCATCGACGACATCCGCCGTGAAACTGCTGCGGCCAAGCTACCGACCGGATTCTTCACAAGCCTCGAAGGCACGTTCCAGGCGCAGGAAGAATCGATGCGCACCATCGGCGGACTGTCATTGATCTCGCTCGCCATGGTCTTCGCCATCCTCTACAGCCGCTACCGCTCCGTTCTTTTTGCCCTCATCATCATGGGCAGTGTTCCTCTCGCGTTGATCGGATCGGTCATCGCCTTGTGGTCGGCCGGGCAGCCGCTCTCGGTTGCCAGTATGATCGGTTTCATTACATTGACCGGCATCGCGACCCGCAATGGCATCCTCAAGATCAGCCATTACATCAATCTCGCCATCCGCGAGCACATGCCGTTTGGTCCCGAGCTTGTCGTGCGCGGCAGTCTCGAGCGACTGACGCCGGTGCTGATGACGGCCCTGTCCGCTGGCATCGCGCTGCTTCCGCTGATGATCGATGCCCATGCCCCCGGCAAGGAAATCCTGCATCCCGTCGCCATCACCATCTTCGGCGGCCTCATCAGCGCAACGCTGCTCGATACGGCCCTGACCCCCGTGCTTTTCCTCCGCTATGGCCGCAAGCCGCTCGAACGCCTGGTCGCTCAGGCGCGCGAGCAGGCGGAGAAAGACATCCTGCCTGGGACCGCGGTACGCCAGGCAGAAGCCTACTGACCTCAATCCCAAGGAGATACCCATGAGCATCCAACGCCTGCTTACCGCCCTCACTCTCGCCGCAACCCTCGGCATCTCGGCAACCGCCTTCGCGCACGAGGCCGCCAAGGGCAGCAATGGCGGCATAAGAGTAGATGCCGGCAAGTATCATGCCGAGCTCGTCGTCGACGGCACCACCACAGTCGCCCTGTTCCTGAGCGATGCCGACGACAAGCCGATTGCCGCAACGGGCTTCAAAGCAAATGCCATCCTTGTCATCGACGGCAAGTCACAACGCTTCCCACTCGCCCCGGCCGAAGGCGCCAAGCTCATCGGCACTGCCCCGGTACCTGTGAGCCCCAGCGTCAAGGGCGCAGTGCAGCTGACAGCCCCCGACGGCTCCACCGCACAAGCTAAATTCTGAGCAGCAACCAGACACGAAAGAGAAAGATCATGAGCACCTCCCATCTCGCCCTGTCGCGGCGCACGTTTCTCTCCTCCACGGCCGTGCTTGGCGGCGCCATCCTGACGGGTGTGCCCGGGCGGCTGGCACTTGCCGCTCAGCCACTGCTGAAAGTCGAAACCCGCACACTCGAGGTCAACAGAAAGGCCGCCAAGGTCTATGCCATCCTCAGCTCCAACGGCCAGCACGGCCTGATCGCGCGCGAGGGCGACCGGTTCACGGGCTCAGTGTTGAATGGCTCCGATGAGCCGCTGCAGATGCACTGGCACGGGCAGATGCTGGCGCCTGCAGACCAGGACCGAGCACGCCCGGGCGGCGGCTCGCTCCCCATTGGTCAAAGCGACATGCACGATTTCGTCCTGACGCCCGGCACGCACTGGATGCACTCGCACTCGCTCAGCGAGCAACAGCTGCTGGCGGCCCCCATGGTGACGCGCGAGAAGGACGCCGGTGACGTCCAGGACGTCGTGATCATGCTGCACGATTTCGCCTTCCGCAGCCCGCAGGAGATCCTGACCGAGCTCGGCGGCAATAACGCCCACGGCGGCCACGCCGCGGCTGGCCCTTCCCCTCAGTCCGATGCGCCCCGCCCGCAGCCCATTGCGCGATCGGCTCCATCAGGGATGACTGGCCATTCATTGCGGCTGCCGCACGCCAACGATGTCCGGTACGACGCATTTCTGGCCAATGATCGGACCCTCGATGACCCGGACGTCGTCAAGGTGGACAAGGGCTCTCGCGTTCGATTGCGCATCATCAATGGCGCCACCGCGACCGCCTTCTTCGTCGGCACGCCTGGCCTCTCGTCCCGCTGCGTCGCGGTCGACGGCACGCCCTGCAAGCCATTGGCGGAAATGCGCTACCCCCTGGCGCAAGGCCAGCGCATCGATCTCCTTGTCGATATCCCACAGGGCGGCGGCGCTTTTCCCGTACTCGCCCAGGTCGAGGCAGAGCAGGCAGTCACGGGTATCCTGCTTGCAACACCCGACGCCACCATTGCCAGGCTCTCTTCCTTGGCGCCCAAATCAGAACGCTTGATCGACCTCGATTTCGAGTCTCGGTTGCAGGCCGAGCGGCCGCTCTCCGCCAAGAAGCCTGACAGGACACTTCGCGTCATGCTCGGCGAAGATGCCGGCTACCGGTGGACCATCAACGGCCGCATTCATGGTGAGCACACCCCGTTCGACGCACGCCAAGGCGAGCGCGTCGAGATGATCTTCATGAACCCAACGAGCATGATGCATCCGATGCACCTGCATGGCCATCATTTTCAGGTGGTCGCGCTCTCCGGTCGGCGCGTCTCAGGTCCCGTGCGCGACACCGTCATCGTTCCCCCGCACGCCGGAGTCATCATCGCCTTCGACGCAATCCACAAAGGCTCGTGGTTCCTGCATTGTCACCACCTCTACCACATGGCAACGGGCATGATGACCGAGGTCAAGATCAGCTAGAGCCCGTTGCGAGCGTGCCCTACTCTTATGGAGCGTTCGCAGCGTTCCGCCACTAAGGAGCAACTGTCATGCATGACAGTTTCATGTGGGGCATGGGGTGGGGGCACCTCATCTGAATCGTTGTCACCGCTCTCGTCATCGCAGCACTGGTCAAATACGTCTTCTTTCGGTGACCGCGATCGACTTGAGAACAACAAGCTCTGCGACTGCCGGACGCCACTGACAGAAGGAAGGCCCATCATGTCAAGGCGCATCTTGCTGCTGGTGGTGCTGGTCGTTCCCATTGCTGCCTCCGGCATCGCCATCGGAAGTTTATCGGCGCAGTCGACCGATCGGGATCGCGTGCTCGCCCCGCACGATCCCGCCCACGCCGCGGAGCCCGGTAGTTGGTGCGCTATTCACGTTGGAAAGAACGAACTCGTGCAGGCACTGTCCGACTGCTCGTATGCACTGTCCCTCGATCCCAATGACGTGCAAGCTCTGTCGAATCGGGGCGCGCTCTACCTCATTGCCAAGGACCCGAAGGCGGCCCTCGCCGATTTCGACCGCGCCATCGCGTTGAAGCCAGGTGTGGCGACGTTGCACTTCAACCGCGGCGTAGCGCACGCGGATCTCGATAACGCGCTGGCAGCCATTGCCGACTACACCGAAGCCATCCGGCTGTGGCCAGAGTTCGACGCGGCCTTGCACAATCGCGGCTACGAATTCGAGAAGCGCGGCGACACCCAGCGCGCCGTCGCAGATTACGAGGCAGCACTTCGGATCAAGCCGGATCTGAAGCCATCGCTGAAGCGCCTGGAAGGGCTGCGGCGCAGCTTGTAGGTAAGTTGCGCACCTGCAATTGACGGGCTATGAAACACAAATCTCCGAGTGCGACGTGGTGTTGTGCGCTTTGTTGCCTTGCCACATGTCGTCAGCCTCCTCGTCCTACTATTACCCGGCGGAAACCTCGACTGCCGTTGTCACCTCGCGGAGCCGCCAGCCCTTCACCACCGCATAGATAGCCGGGATCACCACCAGCGTCAGCACGGTCGAGGACACCATGCCGCCGATCATCGGCACGGCGATGCGCTGCATGACTTCCGAGCCGGTGCCATGGCTCCACAAAATCGGCAGCAGGCCGGCCATGATGGCGACGACGGTCATCATCTTCGGTCGCACGCGCTCGACCGCGCCCTCCATGATGGCGTCCGCCAGATCGGACCGTGTGACGATGCGGCCTTCGACCTCGGCCTTACGCTTCTGCGCTTCCCAGGCGTGATCAAGATAGATCAGCATGATGACGCCGGTTTCAGCGGCGACTCCCGCGAGCGCGATAAAGCCGACGGCGACGGCGACAGACAGGTTGAAGCCCATCCACCACATCAGCCAAAGGCCGCCGACCAGCGCGAACGGGAGCGACAGCATTACGATTAACGTCTCCGTCATGCGGCGGAAGTTGAGGTAGAGCAGCAGAACGATGATGAGCAGCGTCAACGGAACGACGACGGCTAGTCGCTGCTTCGCTCGCTCGTAGTACTCGTACTGCCCGCTCCAGACGACACGGTAGCCGGGTGGAAACTGGACCGACGTGGCCACGGCCTTCTTGGCGTCGGCAACGTAGCTTCCGAGATCGCGTTCACGCGCGTCGACGAAGATGTAGGCGGCGAGCTGCGCGTTCTCGGTGCGGATCGAAGCCGGGCCTTGCTGCAGCGACACCCTGGCCACCTGCCCGAGCGGTATCGAGGCGCCATTGGGAAGTGGGACCAGCACCTCGTGCGCGATGGCCTGTGGATCCGAGCGCACATCGCGGGGATAGCGCACGGAGACGCCGTAGCGCTCGCGACCTTCGACTGTTGTCGTCACCGTCTCGGCACCCAGCGCTGCTGAAACCACCTGCTGCACGTCGCCGACCATCAGCCCATAGCGAGCTAGTTCTCGGCGGTCGGGTTCGATGTCGAGGTAGTAGCCGCCGATGATGCGCTCCGCGAACGCGCTCGACGTACCGGGCACGGTCTTGATCGCCACCTCAATCTCGCGCGCGAGCTTCTCGATGACGTTCAGGTCCTGGCCGATCACCTTGACACCCACCGGCGTACGGATGCCGGTCGCCAGCATGTCGATGCGTGCCTTGATAGGCATTGTCCAGGCGTTCGACACGCCCGGGAACTGCAGCGCCTTGTCCATTTCCTGGATGAGCTTGTCGACCGTCATGCCCGATCGCCAGTGGCTCGAAGGCTTCAGGTTGATGACCGTCTCGAACATCTCGGTCGGCGCCGGGTCGGTTGCCGTTGCGGCGCGGCCGGCCTTGCCGAACACGCTCTCGACCTCGGGAAAGGTCTTGATGATGCGGTTCTGGATCTGCAGCAGCTCCGCCGACTTCGTGATCGAGAGACCGGGCAGCGTCGTCGGCATGTACATGATCGTGCCCTCGTTCAAGCTCGGCATGAACTCCGAGCCGAGCTTGGTTGCCGGCCAGACGCTCACGCCAAGCAAGAGGATAGCGGCTGCGATCGTCAGCCCCTTCGCCTTCAGCACACCGCTGATGACCGGCCGATAGGCCCAAATGAGGAAGCGGTTCACCGGGTTCTTGTGCTCCGGCACGATGCGCCCGCGCACGAACAGGATCATCAACGCAGGCACCACCGTGATTGACAGCAACGCGGCAGCCGCCATGGCGAACGTCTTGGTCCAGGCGAGCGGCTTGAACAACAGCCCTTCCTGCGCCTCGAGCGCGAAGATCGGCAGAAACGAGACGGTGATGATCAGCAGCGAGAAGAATAGCGACGGGCCGACCTCGCTCGCGGCCTCGATCAGCACCTCCGTGCGTGGCTTGTCAGAGGCTGCGCGCTCCAGATGCTTGTGCGCGTTCTCGATCATGACGATCGCGGCATCGATCATCGCGCCGATGGCAATCGCGATCCCGCCGAGGCTCATGATGTTGGAGGATATGCCGAGCGCCCACATGCACACGTAGGCGATCAGGATGCCGAGCGGCAGGGTGATGATGGCGACCAGCGCGCTGCGCACGTGCAGCAGGAAGACGAAGCAGACCAGCGCCACGATGGCACTCTCCTCGATCAGCGTCGTCTTGAGCGTGGCAATGGCGCGATGGATCAGCTCCGAGCGGTCGTAGACCGGCACGATCGACGTACCTTCGGGCAGGCTGCCCGCAATCTCGGCCAACCGCTCCTTGATGCTGCCGATCACCGACAGCGCATTCTGGCCATAGCGCTGAACCGCAATGCCGGAGACGACCTCGCCCTCGCCATTCAGCTCCGTGACTCCGCGCCGCTCGTCAGGCGCCAGTTCGACGTGCGCCACGTCCCTTACCAGCACAGGCGTCCCGCCCTCGGCCTTGAGCACGATCTGCTCGATGTCGCCGATGCTCCGGAGATAGCCCCGCCCGCGCACCATGAACTCGGTCTCGGCCAGCTCAACGACCCTGCCGCCGACATCCATGTTGGACTCGCGGATCGCATCGCGAACCCTGGTCAGCGGGATGTTGAAGGCGCGAAGGCGACGCGGATCGACGACAACGGAATACTGCCGCACGAAGCCGCCGACACTCGCAACCTCGGCTACGCCCTCGGCCTTGGCCACGGCGAAGCGCACCTGCCAGTCCTGGGTCGTACGCAGCTCGGCGAGGTTCCGTTTTTCCGCCATGACAGCGTACTGGTAGACCCAGCCCACGCCGGTCGCGTCCGGCCCGAGCGAAGGGGTCACTCCGCGGGGCAGGTTGCGCGCGGCGGCCGACAGGTACTCGAGGACGCGCGAACGCGCCCAGTAGATATCGGTGCCCTCCTCGAAGATCACGTAGACGAACGACACGCCGAAGAACGAGAAC
>CAZNMY010000037.1:0-48575 GCA_964574325.1 uncultured Devosia sp.
CCCCCCCCCCCCCCCCCCCCCCCCCCCCCCCCCCCCCCCCCCCCCCCCCACCCGCCCCCCCCCCCCCCCCCCCCCCCCCCCCGCCCCCCCGCCCCCCACGGCGGCGGAATGGTGGCTGTCCCCAATTTCGTGTCGACGGCTCAGATCGACGCCGTCGCTTTCGCGTTGGCCGCCTTCACGTCGGGCCAAAGCGGCTGCGAGATCGAGCGGTACTTTTCGTGGTAGTCCGGCGTTATGAAGTCGGCGATTGCCTTATTGAAACTCGGTCTGGCTTTGGCCCGATCGTACCAACCTGTCACGCCTGGAAAATGCTCACGCCACAGCCCATCACATTCCAGGAGCTCGAGGCGATAGAAGAACGAGATCAGGCCGGCGTCGGCCAGCGTGAACTGATCACCGATCAACCAAGTGCCACGCGCAAGCGCCTTTTCCATGTCGCCGAAATGCCGGTTCAAACGTACCAGCGTCTCCGTGACGATCGACGATGCAAGGCCCTCCTCGATCATGCGAGCCCATTTCTGACGCCGCGCAGGATCGGGAATTTTCGAATAGCGTGCCGTCCGCTCTTCAGGCGATTTCTGCAGGAGATCGTGACGGAAGATGATCGTCGCCGTCATCGTGTTGATGGCGTCATGGATCCCGTCTTCCTTCTTGGTCCACAGGTGCACGTGGGCTCGGCCCAAAGCGTCCGAAGGTCGTAGAGGCACGTCGGGGAACGCCTCGTCCAAGTATTCATTGATAACCGTGGATTCATACAACACATTGCCCTCGTGGACGAGCGTGGGCACGACGGCGTTGGGATTGAGTTTCATGTACTCCGGGGCGAACTGATCACCGCGATCCAGGTGGATCAGGCGTCCATCGAATGGAAGGTTCTTTTCCGCCAGCACCACCCGCACCTTGGCGGCACAGACTGCCGTGGGGGCATGATATAGAATCAGCATGTGTTGCTTCCGGGCTGGGTGGCTGGGCTCTTGGTCCAAACGGTTCATACGCCGGCAGGTGCCGCGATCGATACTGTAGGCTTCGGCAGCTATAGCAGGAAAGTGCCAAGCCTTGCTCGTGACGTATGCTCGTGACCTATACATGGGCATTGCCAAACACGCCGTCGCTGCCGTTGAGACCGGAGTGAACAAAATCGGGACACACACAATTTCCGGGTGCCGAAGCTCGTCACTACCCTGGCGCGTCAGGGAAATTGTGTGTGTCCCCATTTTCCGCTAATCCGGGCGGGGTCGCCGGTTCTCCCCTCATCGAACGTGGTCGTCATGCCGAGCTCAGCTCCAACGTTCACGCTGCCCGGCGCGCCGGCAGGTGGTCCGAACCCTTACGAACCGGTGCATGCTGCGCCCTCCGACCGGCCGTTCGTCGTCGCTCAGCTCGGGCAATCGCTCGACGGGCGGATCGCGACGCCGACGGGGGAAAGCCGCTGGATCAACCAGTCGAGCGCGCTCGATCACGTGCATCGTCTGAGGGCGACGGTGGATGGCGTGGTGGTCGGCGTCGGCACGGTCGTGGCGGACGATCCGCTGCTCAACGTGCGCCGGGTCGAGGGGCGGCATCCCGTGCGGATCGTGATCGATCCTTCGGGGCGGGTTCCTGTTGATGCAAAGGTGTTCAAGGACGACGGTATCCGGCGCATCGTGGTGCGGGCGTCGGAGGCGGTGGGGGAACTGCCGGATGGCGTGGAGGTTATCCGCATCGCGCCCTACGGGCGGACACTCGCGCCCGTCGAGATCGTGACGGCGCTGTTCAATGCCGGTGTGAAGAAGATGCTGGTCGAAGGCGGCGCCTGGACCGTGTCGCAGTTCATCGATGCGGGCGTGGTGGACCGGCTGCACGTGATGGTGGCGCCGATGATCCTGGGGAGTGGTAAGACGGGTTTGGAATTGCGGCCGATCGCGCGGCTGGCGGACGCCAAGCGGCCGGTCGCGGACGTTCACGTGATGCCTGACGGCGACGTTCTTTTCGACTGCGATTTGCGCTCCAGATGGGAAGGGGAAAAAGCATGAAGCCCGACGGCAAGACGAATGCAGGTTCGGAACACGAGACCTATTCGACCGGCGCGCGGCATTTCCACTGGTGGACGGTGGCGCTGATCGCGATCCAGTTGCCGCTGGGCGTGATCATGGTCAAGTACGGCGAGGCGACGAACTTCGCGTCGCCCACGGGCCAGATGTACGACACGCACAAGCTGATCGGGATGCTGATCCTGCTGTTCGTGATCGCGCGGCTGGCCAATCGATTGCTGAACGGGGCGCCCGGCGACGAGCCGACGCTGGAGCCGTGGCAGCGGATCGTCAGCCACGTCACGCATTGGGCGATCTATGCGCTGCTGCTGATCGTGCCGCTGCTGGGCTGGCTCGCGACATCGGCCTACGGGCCGTTCCGTCCGTTCGGTATTCCGTTGCCGGCGCTGTTGGCGGAAAACCAGGATCTCGCCACACGCCTCTATGGCCTGCACAAGGTCTCGGCGATTCTGCTCGTGCTGCTCGTCGGGGCTCATGTCGGTGCGGCGCTGTTTCACTATGTGATCCGCAAGGATGGCGTGCTCAACAGGATGTGGCCGGGCCTGCCGCGCCGCGACGGGATGTAGGGATAGGGGAAAAGATATGAAGCGTCGTCTGCTCACTTCTCTTCACCCCCCCCCTTGCGGGGGTGGTGCCCCGATGGGGCGGTGGGGGGACTACAAACGAAGGAACGAATTGCAGTATCCTGGCCTCTGACTTCCCCCCTCCGGCGCTACGCGCCACCTCCCCCACATCATGCGAATGCGTGCTCCGCACGACGGGGGAGGAGAACCACAACCGTCGGCCCGATTCTCGCAGCACCTGGTTGTTGAGTAACTACTAGCCGCTGCCTCGACTGATCGACATGGAATGCAGACGAGGAATGAAATGGCAGTCGAGAAGCCGGAGAGTGCGGCCAGCAGGGGCAAGGGGATCGGCCAGCGCGTGCCGCGCAAGGAGGATCTGAGGCTGCTCACCGGCAAGGGGCGGTTCAGCGACGACGTGAATGCGCCGGGGCAGGCCTATGCCGTGATGCTGCGCACGCCCTATGCGCATGCGCGGATCCTTTCGATCGATACGGCTGCGGCGAAGGCGATGCCGGGCGTGCTCGCGGTTCTGACGGGGCACGATGCTGCGGCCGACAAGCTCGGACCGATGCCGCTCGATCACAAGGTTCCGCCGCCGCCGCCGGGTTCGCCACCGGGGCCTGAGCCGGTGCTCGCCAATTTCGACGGGCGTCCGATCCCCGACACGGTGTGTCCGTTGTTGCCGCACGACGTGGTGCGCTTCGCCGGGCAGGCGGTCGCGATGGTGGTCGCGGAGACGGTGGCGCTGGCGAAGGATGCTGCCGAGGCTATCGAGGTCGAGTACGAGCCGCTGCCGGCGATGGTCGATGCGCGTGTCGCCGTGAAGCCCGATGCGGCGCCGCTCTATCCGGAACTCGGCTCGAACGTCGTCGTCGAAGCGAAGATGGGGGATTTCGCGGCGACGGAAGCGGGCTTTGCGAAGGCTGCGCACATCACGCGGCTCGAGACCAAGATCCAGCGCATTACCGGCGTGCCGATGGAGCCGCGCTCGTGCGTGGGGTGGTTCGAGAAGGATACGGGTCGTTACATTCTGCACGCGGGCAGCGGCGGCATCGTGCGGCAGAAGCGCGAACTCGCGGGCATTCTCGGCGTGTCGCCCGACAAGGTGCGGGTGACGGCGGACGACATCGGCGGCAACTTCGGCACGCGCAATTCGCTGTTCCCGGAATTTCCGCTCAGCGTATGGGCGGCGAAGAAGCTGGGGCGGCCGGTGAAGTGGACGGCGGAACGGACGGAGTCGTTCCTGTCCGATCACCAGGGGCGCGATCAGGCTTCGGTTGCGGAGCTGGCGCTCGATGGCGACGGTCGCATTCTCGCGATGCGCGTCGATACGCTGTCCAACGTCGGTTCGTATGCGGCGTCGATGGTGCCGCTGCGCAAGGGCATGACGATCGCGACGGGGCTCTATCGTGCGCCGGCGGCGCACGTGCGAGGGCGTACCGTGCTGACCAACACGCCGCCGACGATACCTTATCGCAGTGCCGGGCGGCCGGAGGCGATGTATCTGATCGAGCGGCTGATGGATCTGTCGGCGCACGAGATGGGTATCGACCGGATCGAGTTGCGGCGGCGCAATCTCGTGCGGCCGGACGAGCTGCCGTATCGCAATCCGATCGGGTGTGCCTACGACAGCGGCGAGTACGAGCGCGCGATGGACGCGGCGCTGCGGCTGTCGGACTGGGCGGGATTTCCGGCGCGCAAGGCGGAGGCGGCGACGCGGGGCATGCTGCGCGGAATCGGGCTGGGCAATTACATCGAGATCACGATGGGTGCGCCGCGCGAGTGGGCGAGCGTGACAGTGTTGCCGGACGGTTTCGTCGATGTGCTCGTCGGCACCCTGTCGTCGGGGCAGGCGCACGAGACAACGTATGCGCAATGCGTCTCGGACTGGCTCGGCGTGCCGTTCGAGCAGGTGCGGATCATCGAGCGGGATACCGACCTCATTCCGGTCGGCGGCGGCTCGCATTCGGGCCGCTCGATGCGGATGGCCGGGTTCGTGATGGGCAAAGCGTCGGACGTCGTGATCGAGCGCGCGAAGCGGATCGCGGCTATCGTGCTCGATGCAGCGCCGGAGACGATCGATTTCGCTGAGGGTCTATTGATGGCGCGCGGCACGAACCGGAAGATGAGCCTGTTCGAGGCCGCAGAGGCTGGGCTCGGGCGTGCCGATCTGCCGGCAGAGTTGCAAGGCGCGCTGACAGCGCAGCATGAGCAATTGTTTCTGCACGCGGGATTTCCCTATGGCTCGGCCGTCGCCGAGGTCGAGATCGATCCCGATACGGGTGCGCTGGAGCTGGTGCGGTATTCGGCGGTCGACGATGTCGGCCGCGCGATCAATCCGATGGTGCTCGACGGGCAGACGCACGGCGGCATCGCGCAAGGCGTCGGCCAGGCGCTGTGGGAGAACGTGCATTACGATCCCGATAGCGGGCAGCTTCTGTCGGCGTCGTTCATGGATTACGCGATGCCGCGCGCGGACAAGCTGCCGCGTTATGCGACCGCGTTGAGCGAGGTGCCGGCGCCGTCGAATCCGCTGGGCGTGCGTGCCGGTGGTGAAGGCGGAACGACGCCCGCGCTGGGCGCGACGATGAATGCTGTGGCCGATGCGTTGGCGCCGCTCGGCATCCGGCACCTGGACATGCCGGCCTCACCGTTGAGGATCTGGGATGCAATTCAGGGTGCGCGGAGGTCGTAGGGCTGGTCAGCGAAGCGTAACCCGCCGCATGTCGCGCAAGAACGCGGCGGGTTACGCGGCAGTGCCGCTAACCCGCCCTACAGGTTCGCTAGTTCAGCACCGGACGGCTGAAGGGGCTGTCGAGGGAGAAGGCGGGGATGGCGACGTCGATCATGCGGCCATCGTCGCCGACCATCTGGTAGCTGCCGACCATCAGGCCCTGCGGCGTCTTCAATGGGCATCCGGAGCTGTAGTTGAAGCTCTGGCCGGGCTCGAGCACCGGCTGCTCGCCGACGACGCCGGGGCCGCGCACCTCCTCGGTGTGTCCGTTCGCGTCGGTGATCCGCCAATGCCGCGTCTTGAGTTGCACCGTCTCCATGCCGAGGTTGGTGATCTCGACGTTGTAGGCCCAGAAGAAATAGTCGTCCTCCGGCTCCGACTGGTCGGGGACGTACTCCGGCGTCACGCGGACACGGATCTTGTGGGTGATGGATTCGTACATGAGGGACCGTAGGGGCCGTTGGGCAATGGCGGCGGCTGGGACTGCGCCACAGTGTGATCGCGGGCCGCCGCCGTCAATATCGCGGGAGCCGTATTTCGGCTCGCAAGAGTAGGCTCAGCCTTTCGGAAACGCGGCAGCCAGTGCCCCGTCGAGATCCTCGATGAGGTCCTCCACGGATTCGAGGCCGACCGAGAGGCGCAGCATGCCGTCGCCGATGCCGAGTTCGGCGCGGGCTTCCGGCTTCAGGCGCTGATGCGTCGTCGTCGCCGGGTGAGTCATGATGCTCTTGGCGTCGCCGAGGTTGTTCGAGATCTTGATCACCTGCATCGCGTTCTGGAAGCGGAAGGCTGCGGCCTTGTCGCCGTCGAGCACGAAGCAGACGACCTGCCCGCCGCTCTTCATCTGGCGCTCGATGATGTCGGCCTGCGGGTGGCTCGGGAGGCCGCAGTACATCACTTCCAGAATGCCCTTGCGGCCTTGCAGGTGCCTCGCGATCCGGTCGGCCGACTCGCATTGGCGGGCGACGCGCACAGGCAGCGTCTCTAGACCCTTGAGGAGCACCCAGGCGTTGAACGGCGACAGGGCCGGGCCGGTCTGGCGCAGCCAGTCGTGATAATAGCGCTTGATGAGGTCCTTGCTCGCCAGCACGACGCCGCCGAGGCAGCGGCCTTGGCCGTCGATGTGCTTCGTCGCCGAGTAGACCACCACGTCGGCGCCGTGCTCCAGCGGCTTCTGGCCCATCGGCGTGGCGAAGACGTTGTCGACGATGACGATGGCGCCGGCTGCGTGCGCGATCTTCGAGACCGCGGCGATGTCGATGATCTCGAGTTGCGGATTGGACGGTGTCTCGAAGAAGAACGCCTTGGTGTTGGGCTTCAGCGCCTTCTTCCAGTTGTCGGGATCGCGGCCGTCGACCAGCGTGAACTCGATGCCGAAGCGTGGGCACAGATCCTCGATGATGTAGCGGCACGAGCCGAACATCGCTTTCGCCGCGACGATGTGCTGACCAGCCGACATCACGCCGAGCACGGAAGCGGTCACAGCGGCCATGCCGGTCGCGCAGGCGCGCGCGTCTTCAGCGCCTTCGAGCAGCTTCATCCGGTCCTCGAACATCTGGACCGTCGGGTTCGAGAAGCGGCTGTACTGGAAGCCCGGGTCTTCGCCGGTGAAGCGGCGCTCGGCCATCTCTGCGCTGTCGTAGGCGTAGCCTTGGGTGAGGAAGACGGCTTCGGACATCTCGCCGAACTGCGAGCGCAGCGTGCCACCATGGACGAGCAGCGTTTCGGGGCGGAGCTTGCGGGTGGACTTGGCAGAAGGTGTGTCGGCGGACATGGTGTCTCCATCGCGGATATGAAAAACCCCGGCTCAACAGGGAAACGCCGGCCATTGACCGGCGCCCGAGCCAGGGTCGCGCGCGGCCTGTTTAGCGAGTTGTTTAACGTGGCTGCAAGCTGGCGCAAATCACCACGAGGCGGTCGGCTGATAGACGGTGGGACCGCCTGCGTCAATCGGAATTGCCTGATCAAAGGCCTGCTGCGTATCGGCGCAGGGATCAGTGCCGTGAAAAGTCGGCATCAGCCGATCTTCATTTCGAGGGCTTTCTTCACTGCGGGGCGTGTCGAAACCTTGTTGATCCAGCGGGCCAGATTCGGGCGCGTCTTCATCCACTCGTGGTCGGCGAACTGGACGAGGCGCGTGATCGGCGTCATGTCGGCGATGGAATAGTCGCCGGCGAGAAAGTCGTTGCGCGAAAGCTGGTTCTCGAGCACGTCGAGTAGCTTCACGGCGGTTGCTTCGAGTTCCTTGTGCTGGCGCATGATGGCGAACGTGGGAAGGACGTTCGCGACATTGAAGATCAGCCACTTCTGCACTTTCGCGCGCCTGACCGGTGACGAGCCGTAGAACTTGCCGGATTTCTCGGCGAGGTAGAGCAAGATCGCGGTCGACTCGAACAGGGTCACTTTCTGGCCGCCGGGTCCATCCGTGTCGACGAGCGCCGGGATCTTGCCGAGAGGGCTGATCGCCAGATGCTGCGGGGTCTTGTTGGCGCCGTTCTGGATGTCGATGGGGATGATCTTGTAGGGCAGGCCGGCTTCTTCCAGCATGATGATGGGGCGGCGGCCGTTGGTCGTCCCCCACGTGTAGAGTTCAAGCATGGCGTTTCCTCTCGATCGGTTGGGCCCGGTGGTGCGTTTCTCCCACCACCTTAGCATCGGCGTTCGGTAGATATCTCGATCAATTGGCCCGGCAGCAAGCCGCAGGTCGGTGACGACGGTGGTGGATGAAAGCTAGATCAACATCCGACCCGAGAATCGATTTCGCGTTTCTCTGGTCGGATAAAGATGCTCCAGATTCACAAGAATAAAGCACTTTCATCCGATCAGTCGAACGCCCACGGCGTTCACATCCGATCGGATAATTCTCTAACACCACGGGGCGGCGGACATCTGCGCGAATTTCGACGATCAGCCCGGCGTCGCGGTGATGCCCGCATTCCGGATCACGGCCCCCCACATCGCCAGCTCGGACGTGATGAACCCGGTGAACTGCCCGGGGCTCATCGGCGACGCGATTGCGCCGTCCTTCCTCAAGTTCCCGGCGACTTCTTTTACGCCTACGAGCGCGTTGATCTCTTCATTCAGGCGGCGGACGATGTCGTCGCGCGTCGAAGCCGGCGCGACGAGGCCGTACCACTGGTCCGCGACGAAATCCGGCACGCCGCACTCGATCAAGGTCGGCAATTCGGGCGCGAAAGGAGCACGCCTGCTGCTCGATACGCAGAGCGCCCGCAGCTTGCCCGCGGCGACCAGCGGCAACGTCGCGGGGCCGCCGGTCAGCATGAACTGGATGTGGCCGGCGAGGAGGTCGCTCACGGCGGGGGAGGTTCCGCGGTAGGGCACGTGGACAAGTTTCGTGCCGGTCCTGTAGCCGAAGTATGCGGCTGCAACGTGCGAGGCGCTGCCGACGCCGCCCGAGCCGTAGTTCAACTTGCCGGGGTGGGCCTTGGCGAGGGCGACGAATTCGGCAACGCTTCCGGCGGGGATGTCGGGATGCACCACGAGGATGTTCGGCACGATCGCCGCCATGGCGACGGCCTTGAAACTCGTTTCCGGATCATAGGGTATAGACCTGTGGAGCCATTTGTAGAACGCGAGCGTGCCGATGTGCCCCATCAGGAAAGTGTGCTGATCGTCGGCCTTGGCGACCGAGGCGGCGGCAGTCGCGCCGGCAGCGCCAGCGCGGTTTTCGATCACGACGGCTTGGCCGAGGACCGGTTCCAGCAGCTTGCCGATGGTTCGTGCGAGAAGATCCGTGCTGCCGCCCGGTGTGAACGGGACTACGATCTTGACGGATTGCGTGGGCCATTTCGCGCTCTGAGCGAGAAGCCGGCCGGGCGTGGCGAATGCCGATGAGACCGTCGCAGCGGCAGTCGATTGCAGAAGCGTGCGTCGCTCGATCATCGCAATGTCTCCGAATGACGAGTTCAGGAGACAGTCATAGCAGACTACCGCCGACGCCGCAGCTCAGCGGAGCGAGGGGTAACTGGCGCGGAGGCGGTCGAGGTCGTTGCCGGCTGCCGTTGCGCCGTGGTTGATCGCATCCTCATAGAGAGAGGCCGCCTTGCGAGGCTCGGAGCCGTCGTCGATCCTGGGGAGCTGGCTGAGATAGAAGGGATCGTAAGTGCGGGCGAGTTCGTGCAGGCCGGTTGCGGGAAATGCTCGCACGATCGGCTGCAGAGCCATCCGGGCTTCGACGACCTTGCCGCGCTGGAGCAAGCGCCGCGCAAGGTCGAGGCGAGCCGCCATCTGCGATCTGGATAGGGCCTGGCCCGGCGTGGCGTCCTGCGGGGTAAGGACGACCGGATCGGGCGTTGGGTGCGCCGGGGCTGTGCGCTCCGGGAGGGGCGGGCGTGCGGCCACGAGCATGCCGCCTCCGGATTGCCGGGAGGGCGTGATGTTGGCGCGATTGGGTGGAGCCGGTTGCGGCTCCGGGCGCGGCGGCGGCGGACCCGGCTCGGTCGGCAGCGGCTCGAGTTGCGGCGGTGCCGAAGGCGGAGCCGCTGCCGGCGGTGGCGGCGATGGCACCGCGGGCGGTGGCGTCGAGGGATTTATGATGCGCGGTTGTGAATTGGATGGCGGCGCTGGAGCGGCGGGCGCAGGTACGAGAGGCAATGGAGGCGGAGATGGGACGACAGCCGGCGCGGGGGATCTGGGGGGCTGCGCGCGGGGCTCAGGCGCAGGTGCAGGCTGCGTTTCGGGGGCGGCCGGACGAGGAGCGAGCGGGATTGCGGTGCGGGGATCGATCCTGGGCTCGCTTCTGGGCTCGCTTCTGGGCTCGGCATTTCGGATTCTGCCGGGGGCCGAATGGTAAGGCCTCGGCTCCGCGTGCGCGATGCGCTTCACGGGCTTCGCGCCGGAGGCGGAGCGAGCCTGCGTTTGCGGCTCTGTGTCGGTGCGAAGCTGGTCCAACTCGCCGGCGATATACGAGCATCCACCGACCGCGATCGGAACGACCGCCAGCAGTGCGAGCCTCGATAATCCACGCATGGTCTGCCGTGCCATGAAATGAATTCCAGGTCTGTCGAATGTAAAAGGGCGCATCCCGGCAGATGGACTCGATTCGTCTGCCCGTGGCGACGCCCCGGGGGCAACTGCGCGGTTTGGGAGGCGGCTTTTCCACAAGTTGGAAGTGTGGAGGGAGCGGCGCCGCGAAGATCGAGGGCACACGAACCACGTTACCGAGGCAGCCGGACGGCGATCGGCCGTCGCAGTTCGGCAAGCACGACTTCACGTTTGTTTTCGGGCTGATGGTTCAATTGGGATGATGGATTGTGTCAGGTTCGGTCAATCGTCCCATCGGGAGACGGTGCCTTACCGCGCGAAAACCAATAAGTCGTTGCGATTCATGTGTTTTGTTTGCGGTCTTTACCCTTTCTCATTAAGCCGAACCTATCGTTTCCATACGAATTACCGATCGAGTTTCGGTAAATTTGTTCATTCGACAGGGAGTTGGTCTCATGGCGCGATTGGAAAATTCCTCGCGTGATATCGTGGAATTCGCTGCAAACGGGGGCGCGCCGGACGCACTGTTCGAGCTGGGGCTGATCTACGCCAGCGGCCGCGAGGGCGAGCAGGATTTCGTGACCGCGCACAAGTGGTTCAACCTGGCTGCTCTGCGCGGCAACGAGGAAGCCAAGCGCTACCGGCTCGAGTTGTCCCGCGAGATGACGAAAGCCGAAATCGCGCAGGCGCAAAAGCTCGCGCGGGCCTGGATCGCTTCGCACTAGAGCAACTTCCGTCCAGCCAAGGCGCCCGTGGCGTTCGCATCTGATCGGATACTGCTCCGAGTGCTTCGCGGCCGACATCGCGAGGCGGGCCGGCGATACGTCGACGAGCCCTTCTGTCAGCAACGGCTGAACAGTGACGCGACGCAATTCCAGGTCTTCTTGAGCGTGCCTTCGACCGCGCCACCCGCCTTGCGCATGGACTCGTCGGCGGCGGAAATCTGCTCCTTGGACTTCGACATCGTATTGCGAGCGAGTTCTTCCAGCGTCTTGGGGGGGCCGGTATCAGCCGGTTTCGGCTGGGGCGCTTCCGACGACTGCGACTTTCCGTCCTTCGCCGCCTGATCGGCGGCCGGGGCTTCCGGGATGGCGAGTTTCGCCAGATCCAGCTCCTGCGCGACGCCGATGCAGGGTCCCGAATAGGCTGTCGATACCCGGCAGCTCTGATGTGATCCCAGGCGCGCCAGCTCGGTCATGCAGACGTATTCGGCAGCACGTCCGATGCCTCGCACGTTCTGGACCTTTTCACTGTCCTTGATGGTGCAGCGATACGTCTGATCCGGGCCTTTGCATTCGACGCATACGCCTTGCGCCATCGCACCGCCCGAGGCGAATGCGACTGTGAGCGATGCGGCGATGGCGGGTGCTCTGGGTGACATGCCTGTTTTCGGTCTACTCTCGGACACGGATTTCCCGACAGGATGTTGATGCTCAGCCCAATGCGGCGATACTGCGGCGCTTCGGCCACGCTCAGGGCATACCATTGCTGCCGTGCAGCCGATATCCGGGGCGTTCCCCCAGTCGTGCGTAGTAGGCGTCGAGCTCCGGCAACTTCGGTTTTTCGAAGTCGAGCACCATCCAGCGCTGGACCTGCATGCCGGCGGGAATGTCGGCCAAGGTGAAGTCTTTGCCCGCCAGGTAGGGAAGGCCGGATCTCAAGTGGGTTGCGAGCCGCGTCATCTGCTTGTTCCAATCGGCGGCGCCCCAGGCGACGACCTCGGGGATATCGTGCGGCTTGATGCCGAGCATTTTGCCCTGGAACACGGGCCGCATGCCGCTGCCGAGATCGGTGTTGCCGTAGTCCATCCACTGCTCGACGATCGCTCGCGCCTTCAGCTCGGCCGGATAGAGATCGTGGCGGCCGTGCTTGGTGCAGAGATAGCGGAGGATCGTGTTGCTCTCACGCAGAATGAAGCCGTCGTCGTCGATCACGGGAACGGCGCCGAAGATCGATACCTTCATGAACTCCGCCTCGGTCGTGGGGCGATAGTCGCGGCCCCAGTCCGTGCGCTCGTAGGGGAGGCCGATCTCCTCGCAGAGCCAGAGCACCTTGCGGACGTTGAGCGAGTTGGGGCGGCCATAAATCTCGAGCATCTTCTGCCTCGTCGGAGGGGATCATTTCTGCAGTGCGTAGCCGGTGCCGCGGACGGTTCGGATCGGATCGGCCTCGTCATGCTGAACGAGGGCCTTGCGCAGACGTCCGACGTGCACATCGACCGTCCGATCGTCGATTTCCGATGCCGAACCCCAAACGAGGTCGAGGAGGCGCTGGCGCGTCAGAACCCGACCGCCGCTTTCCATCAGCGCTTCGAGCAACCTGTATTCGGTCGGGCCGAGGGTGACCTCGCGTGCGCCTCTCAGCACGCGGTGGGCGGCGCGATTGAGGGTGATGTCGCCGGTGACCAGTACATCCTCGATGCGCTCGGGCGAGAGGCGGCGCAACAAGCCCTTCACGCGGGCCAGAAGCTCGGGCACGGAGAACGGCTTGACGATGTAGTCGTCGGCGCCCGTCGTCAGGCCGCGGACGCGATCGGCTTCCTCGCCGCGTGCGGTGAGCATCACGATCGGCAGGCGCGCGGTTCTATCGGCGCGCCGCAGTTGTGCGCAGAGATCGATGCCGGATATGTCGGGGAGCATCCAGTCGAGGATGACCAGATCCGGGAGCTCTTCGGCCAACAGCAGTCTGGCAGGCTCGCCCGCATCGGCTGTGGAAACGGCATAGCCCGCCGCCTCCAGATTGTAGTGCAGCAACTCCATCAGCGACGGGTCGTCCTCGACGACGAGTATTCGAACCGGCATCCCTGCGTTACCTCGATTGCCCTGCGATCGTCGCGAGATGGTCAGATCTTGCCGGTGGCGCTTGTCGTGCTGGCCATCTCGTCCTGCTTGGGGCGGTCGCCGGTCAGGATCTGCCCGGTCACGAGATAGTGGATGTTCTCGGCGATGTTGGTGGTGTGGTCGCCGATCCGCTCGAGGTTCTTCGCTCCGAACAAGAGGTGCGTGCACAGCCCGATCATGCGTGGATCCTCCATCATGAACGTCAGCAGTTCGCGGAACACCGAGTTATAGAGGGCATCGAGGCTTTCGTCCGCACGCCAGACGGAGATCGCCTTGGCGTCGTCCTTGGCGCCGAGGGCATCGAGGACGTTCTTCAGTTGCCGGGCGGCGAGTTGGCTCATGTGACCGATGCCGGCGATGATCTGCTGGGGATGGTTCTCGCCGGCGATCGCCTGGGCACGCTTGGCGATGTTCTTGGCGAGATCGCCGATTCGCTCGAGGTCGCTGCCGATCTTCAGCACGGTCATGATGTGCCTGAGGTCATTGGCCATCGGTTGACGCCGGGCGATGAGCAGGATGGCGCGGTCCTGCAACTTGCGTTCGAGTTCGTCGATCTGCTTGTCGCTCTGAGCGGCCGTGGCGGCGAGTACGGGATCGCGCCGCTGCATGGCAACGCTGGCATCGCGCAGCAACGCCTCCGCCAAGCCGCCCATCTGGGAAATGAGGCTGTCGAGCTCTGAAAGCTCGGCATCGTAGGCCTGTACGATATGGCTAGCCAAGCTCGTCTCCACCATCTCGGCCGACGCACGAAGTTGCGGCCGATCGCGACCAGACTACATCGGAAATGCTACAGATCAAGATTTTGATATCCCGTCCGATATCCGGATTGAAATCTGGTTTGATATCTGGCGCGTGTCGGCCTCGCGTCAGTTTCGCGGCTACTGATTCACGACTTCTGGCCGCTGGGGCGGCGGAACTCCGGCGTCGAGGGGAGGCCCCAGATGTCGCGTTGAACACTCGGGTCCCAGACCTTGGGCTTCTGCGGCCGGTCGCGGTGCCATGGGCGCGGCTCGAAATAGCCGAGATCCTCGTCTCGGACGATGTCCATGTCGCAGAACAGCTCGACGATCTGGTCGGCGGGATTGCGGTGGTAGGTGGCGATGTTGTGGCCGGGGCCGTGGCGCACGGGACCCCAGAGGATTTCCAAACGCTCGCGGCCCAGGAGATCGCAGGCCTGCGTGAGGTGGTTCACGTCGCGCAGCTCGAATGCGATGTGCTGCATCCCGTTGGAGTCGGCGCGCAGGAAATTCACGGCGTGATGCTCGTTGCCGCAGCGCATGAAGGCGAAATAGTCGCCGATCCAATCGGACAGGCGGCAGCCGAGCACGCGGGAGTAGAACTCGACCATCTCCTGCGGGTTTGGGCAGAAAAAGGCGATGTGGCCGAGCTTGAACGCCCCGACGCCACCGGGTGTGGGGTCGGCATCGAGGAAGCTCCAGCCGGTGAACAGCTCGATCGTGGTGCCCTTCGGGTCGACGAAGCTCAACAGCCGCGTGACGCCGGGCAAGGGATCGCTGGCGATCCGGCATTTGATCCCGAGGTCGAACAGGCGGCGGGCGCCGGTCGCGAAATCGAGATCGGGGTCGATCTCCAACGCGATCTTCGAGCAGTGGTCGCGGTCCGCTCTCTCTAGCACGATGGCGAGGAGGCCCATGCGCGAGCCGAGATAAGCGCGGTCGGCATCGCGCGAGATCAGGTGCAGGCCGACCACGTTCCGGTAGTAGTCGATCTGGCGATCGAGATCGGTGGTTTCGAACGTCGCATGGCCGAGCCGCTTTGCATTGATCATGTTGCCTGCCGCTTCCCGTGTTCGCTGAATTCGGTCCGTTGTCGGCCCGCACGATAGGCCAACGGCCGACTGCCGGGCAATGCATTGCGGCGGCCGGATCGGATCGGCAGATGCGAAAAAGGGGCGGCTCGAAGGCCGCCCCATCGGATTTGCGTATCGTCGAGTATCGTCGGCTCGCAGCGGATGCCGTCGTTCAGCGGCCGAGAACGGCGAGGCTGACGCGGGCGACGCCGGAGCCGATCATGCCGACGGCAGATGCTGCGGCGCGCGACAGATCGATGACGCGGCCGGCGATGTAGGGGCCGCGATCGTTGATACGGACCGTGACGGAGCGGCCGTTGTTCAAGTTCGTCACGCGCACTCTGGTACCGAACGGCAGCGTCTTGTGCGCGGCCGTCATGGCGTTCGGATTGAACCAGCCGCCGGATGCGACGCGCTGGGGCTGCCAGTAATAGGAGGCAATGCCGGAGCCGCGCATCGCGCCGCCGGTGAGACTGGTCGACGTGCGGCGCGTGGCGCGGCGGGGGGTGCGGCGTGCGGTATCGTCGCTGTAGACCGCGGCGCGCTGGCGCGGTGCGCGCGTGCTGCGCGAGGTGCGTTTCGAGCGGCGCTCGGCGCGGGCCGGCCGTTCGACAGTCGTGCGGTCGGAGAAGCTGTATTCGCCGACGTAGGCGGATGCGGGCGTGGCGCCGAGGCCGAATGCGGCCATCGACAGTGCGGCGCACAGCGCCATGATGATGCGGTTCATGGAACCTCCAGTTACTTCGTCGTTGAACTTCATTTTCATCGGCAAGTGCAGCGGCGCTCGCATTCGAGAAGTGGCAAGGGGGGCGCGAGCGCGCCTCGGACCAAACGACTTCGTCGATCATTTCGTTTCCCCTCGCCGATCCGTTCGTCGAGAGCGAGGAGAGTTCATGCGCCGCCGTAGCGGAACACCGGAAGCCGTTCTTTCCTCTTTCATTCGTCGAGGCTTCAGAAGGTCCGGCGAGGGGACTATGCATTCGAGCATCGAGGCGTCAACAAGGCAGGTGTCGCAGCGCATGCGCGAGGTTTTCTTTTTGTTCCGCCTATGGCTGCCACTGTTCGATTTTGCCATGCGCTGTCAGCGTGCAGGAGAGCGCCCGTCGACGGAATCCGCATGGCGCCGTCGAGGTCACGCTGGGAATCCAGGCTCGAACCGCATCGAATTCTTCGAGATCAACTTTGCGCTTTGTCGGTTGTGCACGCGTGGATGCTGCGCCGGTTCGGGCCGTCTTGCGGACGCGTCGTTTTTTTCGGGCACCATTCCGCGGGAGGTTTTGCTTGGCTTACCAGCAGGCTTCGGCGATGACATCGGCGAACGCGGGACCAGCTCAAGCAGCATCTCGTCCGTAAGATGGAACTCGAGGGAAGCCATGGCACGACCGGCGTCAGACGTCATGGAGGCGTCCAGGGCTCCCACGTTCGCAGAAGCTTTGCGCGTGTGGCTCGAGATCGGTCTGCTCTCGTTCGGCGGGCCGGCGGGGCAGATCGCGCTGATGCACAAGGTGCTGGTCGACGAGAAGCGCTGGATCGACGAGCCGCGCTTTCTGTCGGCGCTCAACTTCTGCATGCTGCTGCCGGGGCCGGAGGCGATGCAGCTCGCGACGTACGTCGGCTGGCGACTTCACGGTGTCATGGGCGGCCTTGCGGCAGGCCTGCTGTTCGTCCTTCCAGGCGCGGCGGTGGTGCTGGCGCTGAGCATGCTCTACGCGGCATTCGGCAATCTGCCGATGGTGGAGGCGCTGTTTTTCGGCGTGAAAGCGGCGGTTCTGGCGATCGTCGTCGAAGCGTTGATGCGTGTGGCCAAGCGTGCGTTGAAAGGTTCGCTCGACTGGCTGATCGCGGGCGCTGCGTTCATAGGCATTTTCATGCTTTCGTTGCCCTATCCGCTGATCGTTCTAGCGGCGGCACTGGTCGGTTACTGGCGCGCGACCGGTGTCACTGTGAACGAGAAGCCGCTGCCGGTGGTCGGCGTGCCGCTGTCGAAGACGCTGGCAACGATCACGATCTGGCTTGCGATATGGATCGTGCCGTTGGTTGCCGTGGCCTGGCTGTTCGGTCGTGGTCACGTGATGGCGGAGCTCGGCTGGTTCTTCTCGAAGCTCGCGGTGGTGACGTTCGGCGGGGCCTACGCGGTTCTCGCCTACATGGCGCAGGACGTGGTGGAGCACTACCGCTGGCTGGCGCCGCTCGAAATGCTCGATGGGCTGGGGCTCGCAGAGACGACGCCGGGGCCGCTGATCCTTGTCACGGAGTTCGTCGGATATCTCGCGGCCTACCGGCACGGCGGCGGGGCGTTGGGGCTCGCGCCGTGGGCCAGCGGTGTGCTCGGCGCCGTGGTGACGCTGTGGGCGACATTCGCGCCGTGCTTTCTCTGGATCTTCGCGGGTGCGCCCTATGTCGAGCGGCTCAACGCGGAGCCGCGATTGAAGGCGGCGCTGGCGGCGATCACGGCGGCGGTGGTGGGCGTGATCCTCAATCTGACGATCTGGTTTGCGCTCAATGTGCTGTTCGCGAAGGTGGATGTCGTGCGCGCGGGGCCGGCGCATCTGCACGTTCCCGATCCGTCATCGCTGAGTTGGCCGGCGCTGGTGCTGGCCGTCGCCGCGGCGGTGATGCTGCTCGCGCTGCACCGCGGGGTGATCACGACGTTGGCCGTGTGCGGCGCGGCGGCGTTGGGATTGAGGTGGCTCGGGGCGTGACGTGGGGTGCGAGGGGTGGGGATATCGGGCGCGGGGCGGGCTTTCCCATGGTGCCGCTTCGGCCGATGGCCAACGTCCTTGCAATTTGCCGCGACCACCAATATAGGCTGATGCCGTCCGGAGACGTGGCCGAGTGGCTGAAGGCGGCGGTTTGCTAAATCGTTGAGCTCAGTAATGGGTTCCGTAGGTTCGAATCCTATCGTCTCCGCCAGACACCTTTTTCGAGAATCCGAGTTTCGAAATTTCGAGCCGTGCAGGGCGTGCCGAGGCGCCGTTGCGTCTTTCGGCGTTTACAATTCAGGTTCAACTCAGGTTCAGTTCAGGTTCAATCGTCGGTTCGAGAATGGTGGGCCCGGAGGGATTCGAACCCCCAACCAAGCGGTTATGAGCCGCCGGCTCTAACCGTTGAGCTACGGGCCCCGCCTCGAGCGCCGGTTCGGCGCGTGACGAGCGCCAGAACCTAGTTGCGGATCGCGCGACAGGCAAGCGGCACAAATGCTCTCTGGGAATTTCATGCGCTGGGGGCCGCGCTGAATGCTTCGTCAGCCAGTTTGCATCGTTTCGTCCCAATTTTCCGGCACTACACCGGCCGCTCGCCTCTGCTTCGCTGGGTTCAGTCCGATGCGCAATCGCCGCCGCTTCCTGTTGCTCGCTCCAACCTACGCTCTTGGTGCCCTTGCCATGACATCGACCATGACGACGCCTGCTTCTGCGCAAGTCGGGCTACCGGAACGAACCGTGACGGTGTCGGCGACGGGGACGGTCGCGGCCGCTCCCGACATTGCCCACATCACGATCGGTGTCATGTCGGAGGCTCAAACCGCCAGAGCAGCGATGGAACTCAATACCAAGGCGATGCGGGCGCTGCTCGAAGGGCTGAAGGCGCTGGGGCTCGAGGGCAAGGACATCCAGACGATGTCGTTCGCGGTCGAGCCGCAGCATCAGCATCACAATGACGGCAAGCCGCCGACTGTGGTCGGTTATCGCGTGGTCAACCAGGTGCGGATCGTGCAGCACGACATCGGGCGGTTGGGAGAGACCCTGGACAAGGCCATAGCGCTCGGCGCGAACCAGATGGGCGGCATCAGCTTCGAGGTTTCGAACGCAGAGACGCTCCGGGACGACGCCCGGCGGCGGGCGATGGAGAACGCCTTGCGTCGCGCACAGCTTTACGCCTCAGCGGTGGGCGGCAGCGTCGGCCGGGCGCTGACGATTTCGGAGGGCGGCGGGACGCCGGGGCCGCGTCCGCTGGCTAGCGGCCGCATGGCGATGGCCAGTGCTGTTCCGATCGAAGCGGGCGAGGAGACGCTTTCGGTCTCGGTCAACGTGACCTGGGAATTGAAGTAGGGCGTCACAGAGTTCAGCCGGGCGGGTGTTCACGCGGGGGGCGGGCCTTGTAGCGGGGCAGCGACCAGCCCCAATGCAGCGAAGCGGCGCGCAACGCGAAGCCGGCCGTGAACCCCGCCACCATCGCGATCGATCGCGATGCGCCCGCGAGCGTGAGCGCGACGTAGACGAGGGCTGCGACGAGGGCCGCGGTCACATAGACCTCACGGCTGAGGATGACCGGTGTTTCGCCGGCCATCACGTCGCGAATGATGCCGCCGAACGCGGCAGTAACCACACCCATCGCCACGGCGACGGATGCGGCGGCCCCGGTTGTGAGCGCTCGCTCGGCGCCGGTGACCGCGAACAGCGCGAGGCCGATCGCGTCGAGCCATAGGAGCCAGCGGAGGCGGGATTGCGGGATATGCGCCACGAAGAACATCACGCAGGCGACGCTGATGCAGACGATCAGATAAGCCGGTTGCGACACCCAGAATACGGGCAACAGGCCGAGCATCATGTCGCGCAGGGTGCCGCCGCCGATGCCGGTAGCGGTTGCGAGCAGGGCGAAGCCGACGACGTCCATCTGCTTGCGGGAGGCGGCGAGCGCTCCCGTCGTGGCAAACACCACGATGCCGAGCCAATCGAGGACGGAAGCTATCGAATCGATCATGTGGCTCGTCTCATGAAGCAATGCGGCGTTGTTCGGCCGGCGGCTGGTGACGGCTGTTGGCGACTGGAAATCCTTCCGGCCGGGTGATGCTCTACTGCGTGCCGGAGGCAACGCCCACCTCGACGGAAGTCCAACGCGACGGAAGACCGGCTCGGTGGCCGTTCGTCGTCAGGTGAAGCACGCGCTGCCCGTGGAAGGATGTCGTGGGTTCGACAACCGCGGAACCGGGTCTATAGCAATTTATCCGCCGCGCTTGGCTTTTGGCGCTGCCGCCGCCATGTTCCCGAGGTGTCCGGCGCATTCCAGGTGGCCCCCTGCTGGCCAAAAAGGCTGAAATGAATATTTCGACGCCATTCATCCGGAGGCCGATCGGAACGGCACTGCTGGCGCTCGGGCTGTTTCTGGTCGGGCTCACCGCTTATGCAACTCTGCCGATCGCGAGCCTTCCGAACGTCGAGATTCCGACGATCAGGGTGCAGGCCAGTCTGCCCGGGGCAGATCCCGAAACCATGTCCGCGACGATCGCAGCGCCGCTCGAGCGGCGGCTCGGCGAGATCGCCGGCGTCACCGAGATGACCTCGTCGAGCCAGCTCGGCAGCACCAGAATCGTGGTGCAATTCGACTTGAAGCGCGACATCGAGAGCGCGGCGCGGGACGTTCAGGCGGCGATCAACGGGGCCGCATCCGATCTCCCTGGGGATCTGCCGTCGTTGCCGACGTTCCGGAAGATGAACCCGAACGCGATACCGGTGCTGGTGCTCGCGATGACGTCACGGACGGTGCGACCGGCAGCTCTCTACGACGCTGCCGATACGATCGTGGCGCAGCGGATCATGCAGGTGCGCGGGGTTTCCGATGTGGGCTTGAGTGGAGCCGAACAGCCGGCCATTCGAGTGCGTCTCAATCCGCTGCGTCTCGCCGCGATGGGCATCAGTGCGGAGCAGATCCGGCAGACCATCGCGGGCGCCAACGCCAATGCTCCGGTCGGTATTCTCGATACGCCGTCGCAAGCGATCGCGATCGCGGTCAACGACCAGTTGCGCAGAGCCGAGGACTATCGGCAGCTCGTGCTGCGTGCGCCCGGCGGCAATCCGGTGCGATTGGGGGACGTCGCGGAAATCGAGGAGAGCACGCGCAATACGCGGTCGACGGCGACGTTCAACGGCGATCCGGCGGTGCTGCTGCAGGTCACGCGCGATGGCCGTGCCAATGTCATCGAAACGGTCGATTCGGTGAAGGCGCTGATCCCGGAGATCAAGCGGTGGTTGCCGGAAGGCATCGACTTCCACATCGTAAACGACCGGACGGGAACGATCCGGGCGAGTGTCGCCGAGATGCAGAAGGCGCTGGCGCTGTCGGTGGCGCTGGTGATGCTCGTGGTGTTCGCGTTTCTGCGCCGGCTCGCGCCGACGATCGCGGCGGGCATCACGGTGCCGCTGTCACTGGCGGGAACGCTGGCCCTGATGTGGGTGTTCGGTTTCACGCTCGACAATCTGTCGCTGATGGCGCTGGCGGTGTCGGTCGGCTTCATCGTCGACGACGCGATCGTGATGATCGAGAACATCTTCCGCAATATCGAGGCAGGTGCGACGCCGATGACGGCGGCGATCGAGGGTGCGCGACAGATCGGATTCACGATCCTCACGATTTCGATCGCGCTGATCGCGGCTTTCATTCCGCTGCTGTTCATGGACGGCGTGCCCGGCCGACTGGTGCGCGCCTTCTCCGTTACGCTGACGTTCGCGATCATCGTGTCGACGATCGTGGCGCTTACGGTGACGGCGATGATCGCGGCGCATTTCGTGAAAGCGCCGCCGTCTTCCGATGCAACGCTTTTCGATCGGGGAATCGAGCGTGCGCTCGGCGGACTCGTGCGCGGCTATCGCCGGAGCCTCGATGTCTCGCTGCGTCACAATGGGCTGATGCTGCTCGTCGTGGTGCTGACGATCCTGGTAACCGCGCTGTTGTACGTGCGGATGCCCAAAGGGTTCTTTCCCGAGGATGACACGGGGATGATCTACGCTTGGCTCGAGGTGTCGCCGGGCACGTCGTACACCCGTATGGTCGAGATCCAGGCTCGTGCCGGCGAGATCGCGCAACAGGATCCAGCGGTGTCGGGCGTAGGTTTCAGGACGTTCAGCGCGACGGCGGGGCAGTTGATCATCAGCCTGAAGTCCCGCAGCGAGCGCGGCGCGATCTCGACGATCGTCGTGGCCGACAGGTTGCGGCGCGAGATGGAAAAGGTGGAGGGGCTGGGCGCCTGGGTCGGTGCGCAGCGCGAGGTTCGGATCGGAGGCCGACAGAGCAATTCGGATTTCCAATGGACGCTGTGGAGCAACGATATCCAGGAACTCTACGCGACGGTACCGCGAGTCGAGGCTGCGTTGCGCGCGGTGCCGGGCATCATCGGCGTCTGGACGGACAGGCAGCAGGGCGGTCTGCAGGCCAACGTGGTGATCGACCGAATCGCTGCGGCTCGTCTCGGCGTGAGCGTCCAGGATGTCGGAACGGCGCTGAACAATTCGTTCTCGCAGCGGCAAGTCTCGATCATGTACAGCGCGCGCAACCAATACCGCGTCGTGCTCGAGGTCGAGCCGCAGTTCCAGCGGGCGCCGTCAGATCTCGGCAACGTGTACGTGACCGCGAAGGGCGGTGCGCAAGTCCCGCTGTCGGCGGTGACGCGGACGGAACGGGGGCTGGCACCACTGACGGTGGCCCATCAAGGGCAGTTTCCGTCGGTGACTTTCAGCTACAGCGTGCCGCCCTCGATACCGGCGGACGAGGCGCACCGACGGGTCGGGGCAGCGCTCGCGGCATTGCGGCTGCCCGACAGCATCCGCGCCAATCAGGCCGGCGATCTCAAGGCCTCGACGCAGCAAGCGAGGTCGCAACCGCTGCTCATTCTGACCGCGATCGTTGCGGTCTACATCGTGCTCGGCGTGCTCTACGAGAGCCTTGTGCATCCGCTGACGATCATCTCGACGCTGCCGTCCGCGGGTCTTGGCGCTCTGATCGCATTGTGGGCGAGCAGCATGGAGCTGTCGATCGTCGCGTTCATCGCGATCATTCTTCTGATCGGCATCGTGATGAAGAACGGCATCATGATGGTGGATTTCGCTCTGAATGCGGAGCGAACGCGCGGGCTGGCGCCGCGAGAAGCGATCATGGAAGCGTGTGTCGTGAGGTTCAGGCCGATCCTGATGACATCGCTGGCGTCGATCCTGGGCTCGGTGCCGCTGGCATTCGGCTCCGGGCCGGGGGCGGAGTTGCGCCGGCCGCTGGGCGTGGCGATCATCGGTGGCCTGATCGTTTCGCAGTTCCTCACACTCTATACGACGCCGGCAATCTACTTGCTTCTCGACAAGTTGCGGACGAAGCGGGGCGCAATCGAGCCGGTAGTGGTGCAGCCGGCGGAGTGAATGTTCGAAGCGGTGGACGACAAAGGGGCTGGAGTGCTCGGACCCGATTCAGGTAACATTCATCGCGGCGAAGAGGGGGCGGAATGGCAGGGAAGCGGCGTAGAGCAGGAGGTCGGCGGGCAGCTTTGCTTCATCGCGGAGCGGTGATGGTGCTCGTCGCTTCCGTAACGCCGGTTCACGCGCAGGCCCCGCAATCGGGACCTTCCGGGTCGAGCGTGCCGCTGCCGACGGTCGTGGTACCGGCGCCACCCGTGGTGGCCTCATCGCAGCCAGTCGCCAAAGCTGCTCCGCGGCCAAAGGCCGAGCGTTCGCCACAAGGTCCTGCGCCGAAAGCCAAGGCGGCGCGGCCGGCACCAATCGCGAAGGCTGCGTCGGCTGCAAATCAGTCCTCCGTCATCGATCCGGCGCTCGCTCCGGTCGATCCGGCCGATGGCGTGCGAATGTCGCCGCTGGCCGGCAGCGAGATGCGGATCGACAAGGTTCCCGGGGCTGTCGGCATGGTTTCGGCCAACGATCTGCAGCGGTATGGATCGCAGACGCCGGTGGAGGCGCTGCAGCAGAAGGTACCCGGCGTCATCATCAACGACACGCTCGGCAGTCCGCTGGCCAACGATCTGCAATTTCGCGGTTTCTCGGCCTCGCCCTTGAACGGCACGCCGCAGGGGCTTGCCGTCTACCAGAACGGGGTACGCATCAACGAGGTGTTCGGGGATGCCCTGAATTGGGATGTCGTACCTTCTTTCGCCATCCGGGACATTTCGGTGATGGGCTCCAACCCGGTGTTCGGCCTGAATGCGCTCGGCGGTTCGGTCAATCTGGTGATGAAGGACGGCTTCAACTTCCAGGGCTTCGAGGCCGATGCTCGCTCGGGTTCATTCGGTCGCAGGCACGGAACCGTTCAGGGTGGAGCCCAATGGGGCAACATCGCCGCCTACGTCGGCGGTGACGCCATGCGCGACACGGGATATCGGGATCTATCGCCTTCGCGGGCCAAGCGCATGTATGCCGACATCGGCGCGAAGAACGACGTCGCCGAGTTCCATCTGAGCTACACGGGCGCTCGCAATTCGTTCGGAGTGATCGGGCCGACACCGATCGAACTGGTCAATCAGCGACGCGCCAACGTCTTCACTTCACCGCAGACGTTCGACAACCGGATGTCGATGGTCAATCTCAACGGTGCAGTTTCGGTCAGCGATACGCTCAAGCTGTCCGGCGTCGTCTACTGGCGCGGTTTCCGCCAACGCCGCCCCGACGGCAATATTTCGGACGTGGAGACATGCGAGTCTCCGGAGGATCCGGCGTTTCTGTGCGTCGAGGAAAACGGTGAATCCGAGCGCGTGCACGACCGCTTCGGCCGCGACATTTCCAGCAGCGTTCTGAACGGCGGAATCGCCGGCGCCAACGACCGGACCTCGGTCGACGCGACTGCCATCGGGGGCTCGCTGCAAGCAACGTCCAAGGCAAAGCTGGCTGGTCTCGGCAACCAATTCACGCTGGGCGGCAGTGTCGATCAGGGCCGCGCCAGTGTGGGCTCCGCATCCGAACTCGGCATTCTCGATCCCAGGACGCTGGTCGTGGAGGGGCTGGGGATCATCCTCGGGGGAGACGAGTTCGCACCGCGATCGCTTGCGGTCAGAACCAACTACTACGGCGTCTACGCGACCGATACGCTCGATCTGACAGACCGGCTCGCGGTGACGATGGGCGGAAGATTCAACATCGCGCACGTCGAACTCAAAGACCGGCTCGGTGACGATCTGAACGGCAGCCACCAGTTCTCGCGCTTCAACCCGATGGCCGGGCTCACGTTCAAGGTGTTGCCGGGATTGAGCGTCTACGGCGGCTATGCCGAGGCAAATCGTGCCCCGACACCTGCAGAACTTGCTTGCGCCGATCCGAACAAGCCCTGCCTGCTCGAGAACTTCCTCGTTTCCGATCCGCCGTTGAAGCAGGTGGTATCGCGTACGGTCGAGGCCGGCTTCCGCGGCCAGATCCAGGCTGGACCGCCGGCTCCCACCGACAAGGTCGGACCGCGGATCGAGTGGAGCCTCGGCGTGTTCCGCGCGCTCAATACCGACGACATCATCAACGTTGCGAGCGAGACGCAGGGGCGCGGCTATTTCCTCAACGCGGGCCGGACGCTGCGGCAAGGTGTCGAGGCATCGCTGGCTTACAAGTCGAAGCCGTTCTCGGCATATGCCAACTATGCCCTGGTCGACGCGACCTTCCGGGACGAGCTGGAATTGTCGGCGCCCGACAATCCGACGGCGAGCGGCGAGGGCTCGATCCGTGTCCGGAAGGGCGACCACATGCCGTCGATCCCACGCCACCGGTTCAAGGCCGGCGCGGATTTCGGTCTGACGCAGCATTGGCGTGTCGGTGCGGATCTGGTCGCGGCATCGAACCAGTTCTTCCGCGGCGACGAGGGCAACGACGTCAAGCCATTGCCCGGCTATTGGGTGGTGAACCTGAAGACGTCGTATGAGCTGTCGAAGAACTTCCAGGTGTACGGCATCGTCGAGAATGTTCTCGACCGGAAGTATGCGACGTTCGGCACGTTCTACGACACCGGTCCTCTGGCCGATGCGCGCGGCCTGTCGGACCCGCGCACGATCACGCCGGCTCCGCCGCTGGCTGCCTACGGTGGCATCAAGGTGAGGTTCTGAGATCGCTTGCCGCCTGCGGCATCGGTTCCTATCGACGGGGCAATGGAATGGGGCCACGTTGAACGGAGGCAACATGCCTGCAACCCGAGGAAGTCCGTCCCGTGCGCCGTGGCCTGTGGCTACCGATCCTGGCCATTCTCAGCGTGCTCCTGCATGGCGTTGCGGTCGCGCGGCACCACGCGAACGTGCTGGGGAGCGGCAGCGGGCATGCCCAGCTTCTTGCCGATCTCGGTGTGATCTGTTCTCCGGGGATTGCCGCGACGGCGGCAACGGAAGGACAGCCGGCATCGCTTCCCGGCGGTCAGCCCGGAGGACAATCGAGCACCGAGTGTCCTGTTTGCATGGGGCAGGTCGCGGCCGCCGTCATCGTTCCCGTGGCGAGCGCTGGTGTCCTTGCACCGGATCTCAGAATCCGGTCGCATGATTGGCATGAACGCCAGCGCGTAACGCTTGCGTTCGCGACAGATTGGCCACCGGGAACCGGGCCTCCCGCGACTTCCTGACCAGAGAAGTATCCGATCAGATGCGAACGCCATGGGCGTTCGACCGATTGGATGAAACTGCGGCAACCGACACGCCGAGATTTCCGCCGTAGCACCTCACGCACGAGGCGCACGAAGAACGTCGAATTCCAGGCTTTTCGATCCCTTTGAGGAATCCACCATGCTCAAGTCACTCGCTGCCCTCGCAGCGTTCGCATTCGTCTCCATCTCCCCGGCCGTTGCTCAGGAATTCAAGGCAGGGGCCATCAAGATCGAAGCGCCGTGGACCCGCGCCACACCAACCGGCTCGAAGGTCGGCGGCGGCTTCATGAAGTTGCAGAACACCGGCAAGGAACCGGATCGGCTCATCGGCGGCTCGGCGACTGTCGCGGGCACGCTCGAAGTGCACGAGATGGCGATGATCGACAACGTCATGAGGATGCGTGAGCTCGAAAAGGGCCTCGAGATCAAACCCGGCCAGAGCGTCGAGCTCAAGCCCGGCTCGTATCACGTGATGTTCATGAATTTGAAGCAGCCGATGAAGGAAGGCGACAAGGTGAAGGGAACGCTCGTGTTCGAGAAGGCCGGAAAAGTCGAGGTCGAGTACACGGTTCGCGGCATGGGCGCCCAATCCGACGCACACAAGATGAAGCACTGATGAAAACGATCAGATATGCAGCCTGGGCGGCGGTGGCGGTGCTGATTGCCGCCGTCGGAGTCGTGACGATGCGTGGTCCCGGAGGTTTACCCGGGAACCTCACCGCCATTGCCCAGATCGGCGGCCCATTCGAGCTGACGACGCACGATGGCAAGCGGCTGTCGAGCGGCGAACTGAAAGGCACACCGTTCGCGATCTTCTTCGGGTTCACATTCTGCCCCGACGTGTGCCCGACCTCGATGCTGGAGTTGACGAACGTGCTGAAGCGGCTCGGCCCAGACGCCGACCGGATGCGGTATTTCTTCGTCAGCGTGGATACCGAGCGGGACACGCCGGATCATCTGAAGCTCTATCTGTCGAACTTCGATTCCAGGATCATGGGGCTGACCGGTACGGCTGACGAGATCGCGGCGCTCGCCAGGGCCTACAGGGCCTACTACGAGAAGGTGCCGACCAAGGACGGATTCACCTACAATCACACCGCTCTCATCTATCTGATGGGCCGGGATGGCCGCCTGGTCAGCACCATCGCCTATCAGGAGAAGGAGGATACGCAGGTCGACAAACTGCGCCGCCTCATTGCACGGCCGTAGATGGAGTGCGGCAGGCGCAGTTGATCCGCCGCAATGCCGATCTGTTCGCCGGTGGGCATCGATACGCGCCAGGATCAACATTTCCGGCGCGGTAATGGAAGCGATTTGGATCTGGCTCGTGAGCGGCGCGTTGCTGGGCTTCGCCAGCAGCCTGCATTGCGTCGGCATGTGCACGGGGATCTCGACGAGCCTTCTGTTCGCGTTCGATACCCGGCAGACCGGTGCGAGGTTGCGAGCGATGGTCCTCGCGCATGTGGGGCGCGCGATATCCTACGTGGCGATCGGTTCCGTGCTCGGTGCTCTGGGGGCCGGCGCAGTGTCGTCGCTGCCGCCGCCGGTCGCTTATCGGATGCTGCAGTGGGCCGCCGCGGTCGCCATGATGTGGATCGGGCTGTCGACGGCAGGATTGCTGCCTCGTCTGGCGATCGCCGATCGCATTTTATCACCGCTCTCGGGGGCGGTCGGCAGCGCTGCGATGTCGTTCAGGTCGTCGTCGCTGGGGCCGCTCGGCATGGGACTCGCGTGGGGTTTGATGCCGTGCGCGATGATCTACGGCGCCTATCTGACCGCCATGTTGACGGGCTCGGCGGTCGGCGGCGCGATCACCATGCTGAGCTTCGCACTGGCCACCCTGCCGGCTCTGGCGATCTCCAGTCTCGGATTGCGCCGTGCTGCGGCGAGCGACAGCGGCGTTCTGCGCACTGCCATCGGATTGGCCATCGCGGGGGCCGGCTTCGGCGGCATCTATTTCGCCTCGTCGATTGCGGACCTGATTTGCAGGTGATGTGACACCGTCGAGCGGAGGCGTAATTTGTGGCGCATTCCGAACACGTCGGGGTGGGTGCTTCGGGACGCGTTTCCCGATCGTCGCGGACGCAGAAACGATCGCGGCGCCGTCGTCGAGACAGCGCCGCGCAGCGTAAGCGATGTTCGGATGCCTTTGTCCCGAGCGCGTCGGAATTATTCGCCGGCGGCCAGAGCGAGGCCCATGGGGCGATAGCTCATATCGCGCGCGCGGGATGCGGGTGCCTGCACGAGTGTCCAGGCAGAAGCGTCGGCCAGCAGCGCCTTCACACAGTGCGCGTTCAGGCGATGTCCGCCGCGAACCGAGCGATAGGAACCGAGGATGTGGTAGCCCGCGAGGGTCAGATCACCAACGGCGTCGAGCATCTTGTGACGCACGAACTCGTGATGATAGCGAAGGCCTTCGGTGTTGAGGATACGGTCTTCGCCGACGGCAACCGTGTTCTCCAGCGAGGCGCCGAGCGCCAGACCGGCCTTCCAGAGCTTTTCGACGTCGTGCATGAAGCCGAACGTGCGAGCGCGCGATAATTCGCTGCGGAACGTCTGGGGCGTCAGATCGAGGGCCAAACGCTGGCGGCCGATCAGAGGCGTGTCGAAGTCGATCTCGACGTCGAGGTGGAAGCAGCCGTGCGGCGTGAACTCGCCAAGGCTTTCGCCTTCTTCTACACGTACAGGCTTCAGGACCTTGATGTAGCGTCTGGTCTCGCTCAGCTCGCGAAGCCCGACCTCGTCGATGGCGGCGACGAATTCAGCCGCGCTGCCATCCATAATTGGAACTTCTTTGCTGTCGACCTCGATATAGCAGTTGTCGACATTGAGGCCACGCAGCGCGGAGAGAAGGTGCTCGACGGTGCCGATGGAGACACCGGACTCGTCGCCGAGGACCGTGCACAGCGTGAGATTCTTGACGTTGCGTACATCGGCCGGAATGTCGGCGATGATGCGGCCGCGCTTGCTGACGAGGAACCGGAGACCCGTGTCGGCTTCTGCGGGGTGGAGCACAACAGAGGCCGGAGCCCCGCTATGCACACCCTTGCCGGCGAGTTCAACTTCGCGTCGAAGCGTGGTTTGACGTGCAGAAACGATAGATCTCGGCATTTGATTGCCGTCCCTTCAGTCCTTACCCCCAGCTGCCACACAACCCCACTCATGTGGTGACAGCTTCCCCGCGATTCCCTGCTTCAACCCGCCTCGGCCGTTATAGTTACTGGTGGCCGAAGAGGCAGTGAGTCGAGGCACCGAATCGCAAGGGCACGATAGCCCTTAAGCTTTGCTGGGGACAAATCACGGTTTCTTACATTCTGTTACCAGTTGTCCCAGTGAGAACAAACGGTGACAGCAGGGCGTTTTTCTATTTTCTATCGGCACCGAAAAACGTCGGCATTTCATAGTCTTCGTCGTCGTTCCTGTGGGGCGATCTCATCGCGGACCGCGGCTGTGTCCGATCGCCGTTCACCAGCTGATCGCGATGCGCAAGCTTCCCGTCTGGAGGCTGTGGATAATGGGGTGCAACAAATTGAGTCTGATCGGTCCGTGACTTGCGGCCGAAGAGGCGGGCGAAGAAGCCGCGTTTGGGTTCGGGTGCGACCTTGAGTGGGGGCTGGTTGTAGGCCCGCGGCATCGGGGCCTGGTGCTGGTTCTGCGGCGCGTCGACCGGATCCGCGTATTGACCGCTCTTGGCGTGATACTCGCGCTGGCCGACGATCGGAAAATCCTGAACCTCGGGAAGCCGGCGCCCGCCGCGGTGATGGGTATCCATCGGGGGCTGCGGATAGAAACCCGGTGCCGGGGTGCCTCTGACGGAATGGGACTGGCCGAGCGTCGCCAGGGAATCGCCGCCGACCTGGGGCGGGGCGTCCTGGAAAACGGCACCTTCATTGCTCTGCCAGGGGGCCTGCGGCTGGTGAGAATAGGGAGGAGGTTGAGGCGGCAAATCGCGGGCCGCGTAGGCCGGTTCCCCGGTGTGGCCGTCAAGAGCGTCCGAAAGTGCGCGCGCCAGATCATGTCCGGTGGCGGGTTGCGGCATTTGCGGTGGAGGGGCTGCGTGGGGCGATACCGTCTCGGATGGCTGATCGTGGCCGTGAACCTGGGAATGAGACGTCGTGTGGGTCGGAGCGTGGACCTGGATCTGTGACTGGACGGGGGCGGGCTCAGCCACCGGCGGCAAATCGGGCTCCGGGTAGGGCTCGATGAAAGGCGGTTGAAGGTCGGGCGGCGACGGGGGACGCTGCTCGATGCGCAATTGATGCTGCGGGGCGGGGGTGGACTGAACAGCCCACGCGGCTTCCATCTCGCCCAACCGCTCCATGCCCGATGCTACGATCGACACGCGAATTCGATCGCCGAGAGTGTCGTCGAACGTGGCGCCGACGATGATGTTGGCTTCGCCGTCGATTTCCTGGCGGACGCGCTGGGCAGCCTCGTCGACCTCGTACAGTTTCAGGTCGCGACCGCCGGTGATCGACAGCAGCAGGCCCTTGGCGCCGCGAAGCGAGATGTCGTCCAGGAGGGGGTTCGAAATCGCTTCCTCGGCTGCGATCACCGCGCGCTTGTCGCCGGCAGCTTCGCCGGTCCCCATCATAGCGGTGCCCATGCCGCTCATGATCGTGCGAACGTCGGCGAAGTCGAGATTGATCAGGCCTTCCTTGACGATCAGATCGACGACACAGGCGATGCCCGAATAGAGCACCTGGTCGGCCAGAATGAACGCTTCGGCGAATGTCGTGCGCTCGTTCGCGATCCGGAACAGGTTCTGGTTGGGAATGACGATCAGCGTGTCGACTTCGGATTTCAGCGAGGCGATGCCGCTTTCGGCGGCGCGCATCCGCCGCGTGCCCTCGAAGTGGAACGGCTTGGTGACGACGCCAACGGTGAGCGATCCGCATTCGCGGGCGATACGGGCGATCACGGCGGCAGCGCCGGTGCCGGTGCCGCCGCCCATGCCGGCGGCGACGAAAACCATGTGAGAGCCGGCGACCTTCGCCCGGATTTCCTCCATCGCCTCTTCGGCGGCGGCTCTCCCGATCTCGGGCTTGGCGCCGGCACCGAGCCCTTCGGTCAAGGCGGCGCCGAGTTGAATGCGATGCTCGGCGGCGGAGTTCGCGAGCGATTGGGAATCCGTGTTCGCGACGACGAAGTTCACACCGGTCAGGCCCGACGTGATCATGTTGTTGACCGCATTGCTGCCAGCGCCGCCGACACCCACTACGGTGATCCGCGGACGGAGATGCGTCAGCTTCGGCAGCTGCAACTTGATCGTCATGCGCCTGTCCTTGAACGCCCCACTCGTTCGATACGCGACCGGGCAACGGGCAGCCGGCCCCTCGTCCCGTCAGAGCAGCTGAGCCGCTGCTCTCAGAAACTTTCCCTGAGCCACTGCTCGACTCGGCCGAGATAGCCATGCCGAGCCTGTGTCCGGGGCTCGCGCACCGGGATCAACTGCGGCGGCACTGCTGCCGCCATCGCCAAGCCGGCAACGCAAGAGAACGCTGGACTGGATACGCTTCCCGGCAAACGGCCGGCGGCCCCATCGAGCCGGGGCGCGGCTGAAATCCGTACCGGCCGGGCCAGATGACCCGCCGCGAATTCCTCGAGCCCCAGCACGTCACTGACACCACCCGTCAGCACCACGCCCGCGGCTCGGACGCGCGAGATGCCGCAACCATCGAGACACTGCCGGATACTCAGCAACAACTGGTACATGCTACCCGCAACGAGACGGGCGATTTCCGCCCGGGTCACTTCGGCCGTGCCGCCGAAACCATCCGTCCCGCGGGTCAGCGGCACACGTTCGTGCTCATCCAACCCGGTGAGAATCAGGCTACCATACAGCGTCTTGATTCGCTCAGCTTCCGCAAGTGAAAGGCTGAGGGCGGATGCGAGTTCGTGCGTCACCTGTTGCCCGCCAATCGGCAGGGATGCGGCGTAGACGAAGTGGCCGTCGGCAAAGCCGCCGATCGAGGCGACGCCAGATCCGATGTCGACGCACGTGACGCCGGCTCGGCGTTCGACCTCGGTGGTCACGGCAAGGGCGCTGGCGAAGCCCGTCGGCAACAGCACGACCGGCTCGACGTGGCACCCCTCGGCCAACATGCAGAGGTTGCGAAGGGCGTTCGGATCGACGGTGACGGCGTGATGATTGGCGGAAAGGCGGCGTGCGGCCAGGCCGCGGGGCTCGCGGACGCCGTTGAGTTGATCCAAGCCGAAAGCGATGCGGTTGAGCGACAGAAGTGCTGAACCGTCCTGGACGGCGAATGCGCGAGCGCCGGCTTCCAAGCGCGCAATATCGGCGTCGCCGACGATGCCTTCGGCGATCTCGACGTGCCCATCGAACGTCCGGGAGTGAGGATTGCCGCAGGATACCGAGAGGTGGAGATTGTCGGCGGCGACACCGGACATCTGCTCTGCCTGCGAGATGGCGGTCGAAACGGCGTGCTGCGCGAGCCGGAGGTCGACAACCGCGCCCGCAGCGATGCCGCGCGAGCGCTGGTGGCCGACGCCTAGCAACCGGAATTTCCGGCCGATTTCGCCGGTCGAGGCGTAGCTCTGCTCCAGCTCTCCGATCAGGCAGCAGACCTTGTACGAGCCGACGTCGAGGACCGTGACGATGCGGCTGTCCTTGGCGCGGCGACGTCTGGGCATCGTGAAGGCGCCGCTCATGGTTCGCCTCCGCCGGCAATCGCGCCGTGTGCCGAGTGGCGTGCGCGAGCGATCAATTCCGATGCCGGGGCATCGCGCTTGCGGACGACGAGCTGTCCCGTGACGCGTAGGTCGATCGCTTCCAGGCCGAGTTCGAGGAGGCCGTCGGCGGCTCGGCTTTCGAGCCAGGCCAGGGAACCCGCGACGCCGATCGCCGGCAGGTGGACGAGCGTTCCTTCCTTCAGGAGAAGCGTCCAGCGGCGGCCTTCGATGCGGCGGGCTTCGACGGTGCGGCGCTGGATCTCGGCATGCTGCTCGAGCAGGGCCATGAAACCCGGTGCGGCGGGGCCTGCCGCCTCTCCCGTCACGACGGGAAGGCCGAGGTCGGCGCCGCGCGGCAAGGTCGACAGCTCGCGACCATCCATATCGAGGAGCAGGTCGCGATCCGGGGCGCGCCATACGATCGCGGGCCGGCGCTCTGTGATCTCGACGACGAGCCCGTCGGGAAGGCTGCGGTGGATGCCGGCCTTCAGCACCCATGGAAGCGCCTCGATCCGGGCTTCGGCGGCAGAGGTATCGAAAGCGAGCTGGGATGCGCCCGATGCAAGTCCGAGCGCGGAGACGACATCGGAGCGTCGGGTGTAGCGGTTGCCGCTGATGTCGAGCCGCGTGATGCCGAAGCCGAGGGAGACCGCAGTACGGTCGTAGGCGCCGATGTCGCTGGGGATGCGAAGCCCCGTGGCGGCGATCGTCAGCAGGCCGGCCGCTGCGAGGAGCGACACGGCGGCCAAGGTTACGATGTGCCGGGAAAAGCGCCGTCTTCGCCTCATGGCGGGCGCGCCGGAAAACCGAAAGCCGCCGGCCGAAGTCGAGGCGCGCTGCGGCATCCGAGGAAAACTCGGCTCGGCCAAGCCATCGATCGTGGATCGAGGCGCGCGGGCAGACATGGCGGGTCACCTGACACGATGATTAAGCAGCCGCTAACCAAGCGGCAGTCGCCAACCATGCGGCGGGCAGGTTTACGAAACGTAAACGCGGGACGCTGGTTCGGCCGGGAAGAAGCCTCCGGCGCAGTTGCTGCTGCGGCAACTACCGATCGACGGATGCATCCTCGACGATCAGCGTGACCAGCTCGGGGAAGCCGATGCCGGCGTGCTGGGCCAACTCGGGGATCAGCGATGTACCGGTCATGCCGGGCTGGGTGTTGATCTCGAGGCAGACGATCTCGCCCATGCCGCCGGGCGTATCGTCGTAGCGGAAGTCGGCGCGGCTGACGCCTCGGCAGCCCAACGCATTGTGCGCGTTCAGCGTGTGGTATTGGATGCGCGCGGCGACGTCGGGCGGCAGGTCGGCGGGCAGAATGTGCTTGGAGCCGCCCGGCGCGTATTTCGCTTCGTAGTCGTAGAATTCGAGGGCCTTGTCGGGGACGATCTCGATGATCGCGGTGGCGCGGCCGCCGATGACGCCGCACGTCAGTTCCCGGCCGGCGATGAAGCGCTCGACCATGATCTGGCCGTTCGTCACGGGGATGGTCCTGATCGTTTCGGGAGGGCGAGGCGCGCCCCGCGGCACGATGACGACGCCGACGCTGGAGCCTTCGGCGATGGGCTTGGCGACGTAGGGCGGCGGCAATGCGTGCGCAAACGCCGCGTCGTCGCGCGGGACGATCGTGTCCTCGGCGACGGGAACGCCGGATGCCGCCATGATGCGCTTGGCGCGGCCCTTGTGCATGGCGAGCGCGGATGCGAGCACGCCGGAGTGCGTGTAGGGTATGCCGAGGCATTCGAGTATGCCTTGCACCGAGCCGTCCTCGCCCCAACGGCCGTGAAGCGCATTGAAGCAGGCGTCGGGCTTCAGCTCGGCGAGAACTTGCGCAATGTTGCGGCCGACATCGATCTCGGTCACTCGATAGCCAGCTTCGCGAAGGGCAGCGCCACAGGCGGCGCCCGAGCGGAGGCTGACCTCGCGTTCGGCGGACCAGCCGCCCTTCAGGACGGCGATGTGGTTGAACTTGCGTTGACGCGAACCTGCGGTCATGCCGCTTGCCTTTCGACCAGCGCTTCTCCGATCGCTCCACCTTCGCGCGGAATGCCGAGGCGGATGATCTCCCATTCGAGCTGGATGCCGGATGTTGCCTTGACGCGCGCGCGGACTGTTTCACCGAGGCGTTCGATGTCCTCGGCGGTGGCGTCGCGGTCGTTGATGAGGAAGTTGCAGTGCAGCTCGGAGACCATGGCGCCGCCCACGCGGAGGCCGCGGCAGCCGGCGGCATCGATCAGTTTCCACGCGCTGTGCGGCAGTGGGTTCTTGAACGTGGAGCCGCCTGTACGCTCCTTGATCGGCTGGTTGGCCTCGCGATAGGCGGCGACCTCGTCCATCTGCTTCAGGATCTCGGCGGTGTCGCCGGGCGTGCCATGGAACAGCGCTTCTGTGAAAATCCAGTCATTCGGCACGGCGCAATGCCTGTAGGTGAAGCCGAGCGCGGCGAGGTCGAGCACGTGGATTTTGCCCCGGCGATCAACGGCGCGGGCCTCGATGACAGTGTCCTTCGTCTCGGCACCGTGTGCGCCGCCGTTCATGCGGAGCGCGCCGCCGACAGAGCCGGGAATTCCGCGGTAGAAGGCCAGTCCTGCGATGCCTGCGTCGGCAGCCGCGCGCGAGAGTTTCACGTCCGGGACGGCGGTGCCAGCGCGAAGGCGATGGCCGGGCTCGGCTTTAACGTCAGCGAAGCCGCGCGCGAGGCGAACCACGATGCCGGGCAGGCCGCCGTCGCGTACCAGCAGATTGGAGCCGAGACCGATGACGGTGACGGGCAATTCGGCAGGCGCGTGGGCCAGGAAATAGGCGAGGTCGGCCTCGTCGGCCGGTGTGAACAGGACCTGGGCCGGGCCGCCGACACGGAACCACGTGATGTCGGCCAGCCGCTGGTTCGCGAGCAGCCGGCCTTTCAGCGCGGGCATCGCTTTCTGCAGCTCGGGGACGAGATCCGGGAACATCAGCGCATGCCCCCGGCGCGGCGCGGCTCGTCGGCGAGTTCATCGGGTAGGGCGTGGGCCCATTCCGTCGAATTGCCGGCGCCGAGGCACACGACGATGTCCCCGGGTTGCGCATAGCGGCGCACCAGCGGCGCGAGATCGGCAGGGCTCTCGATGGATGCGACAGAAGGGTGCCCCTTGGCACGGATGCCATCGGCGAGCGATTGCTGGGAGATACCTTCGAGCGGTGGTTCGCCAGCCGAATAGAGCGGCGCGACGATCACCGCGTCGGCGTCGACGAAGCAGCCGCAGAAGTCGTCGAACAGGCTCTTCACGCGCGAGTATCGGTGGGGCTCGACGACGGCGAATACGCGGCCCTTGGCGCCCGGGCGCGCGGCCTTGAGGACGGCGGCGATCTCGATGGGGTGATGGCCGTAGTCGTCGTAGATATCGACGCCGTTCCATGTGCCGGTGCGCTGAAAGCGGCGCTTGACGCCCGAGAAGCTCGCGATGCTGGCTCTGATCTGCTCGTCGGCGATGCCGGCTTCGGCGGCGACGGCGACGGCGGCCAATGCGTTGAGTGCGTTGTGGTGGCCGGGGATCGGAATGCGCCATCCGGTGAGCTTGCGCGGTCCACCGGCGACACGGGCGCCGAGCGTCGCGTCGAACAGCGTGCCGTGGCCGTCATGTCGCACGTCATCGAGGCGGAGGTCGGCGCTTTCCGACAGCCCGTATGTCAGAAGCCGGCGGCCATCGAGGCGCAATTTCAGCCGGTCGACCATCTCCTCGACAACGGGATGATCGATGCAGGTGACGGTCAGGCCGTAGAACGGGATGTTGCGGAAGAACGTCTCGAATTCGCGATGCATGTTCTCGACGGTCTTGAAGTAGTCGAGGTGCTCCGGGTCGATGTTCGTGACGATGCCGATCTCGGTCGGCAGCTTGACGAAGGTGCCGTCCGACTCGTCGGCTTCGACGACCATCCACTTGCCCTGGCCAAGCCGGGCGTTGGACCCCCACTCGTTGATGATGCCGCCGGTGATGACCGTGGGATCGAGGGCGGCCTCACTGAACAGGTGGGCGATGAGCGACGTCGTCGTGGTCTTGCCGTGCGTGCCGGTGACCGAGACCGTCGAATAGAGGCGCATCAACTCGGCCAGCATTTCGGCGCGGCGAATGATCGGCAGGCCCTTCTGGCGGGCGGCCTCGAGTTCAGGGTTGCCGTTCTTCACGGCGGTCGAGATGACGATGTAGCGGGCGCCGACAAGATTGATCGCGTCGTGGCCGATGAACACACGGATGCCCTTCGTCCGGAGGCGACGAACGTTAGCGCTGTCCTTCTGGTCGCTGCCCTGGACGGTGAAGCCCTTGGCGTGAAGGATCTCGGCGATTGCGCTCATGCCGATACCGCCGATCCCGAGAATGTGGATCGTGCCGATGTCGCGTGGCATTTGCATGTGTTCGGTTTCCCTCGCCGTCGTGAACGGCTTGTTAGAGCTCTACGCCCCCGCGACTTCGCCCTACCTGTTCAATCCGCCCCGTCTCGCCGATGCGCCCCGCCCATCATGCCGTTGCCGGCGATTTTTCAGCGAGCGAGGCTATCAGATCCGCAAGCCTTGCGACTGCGTCGGGACGCCCCTGCGCCTTTGCCGCCGCCGCTGCCCTTGCAAGCTCTCCGGGTGCCCCCACCAACCTGGAGATTTCGGCAGCCAGCCGCGCGGGATCGAGGTCCTTCTGCTCGATACACCAAGCGCCGCCCGATTCGGCAAGTGTCGTTGCATTCCTGAGCTGGTCGTTGTCAAGGGCGTGTGGCAGCGGGACAAGGATCGATGGTCGTCCGATCACGGCCAACTCGGCGACACTGGAGGCGCCGGCGCGGGCGATGACGAGATGCGCGTCGGCGATCTGGCGAGGCAAGTCGCGGAAGAATTGTGCGATTTCGGCCTGAATGCCTGCTGCGGCGTATGCCGCCTGGGTACGTTCTATGTCTTCCTCGCGCGCCTGCTGGACAACCGTCAGTCTCGAGCGGATTTCGGGCGCAAGCATGGCAAGGGAGGGCGGAACCGTGTCCGAGAAATAACGTGCGCCCTGGCTGCCGCCGAAAACCAGCAGCTTGAAGCGATCGGTGGCGCCCGGCACCCAATAGGGGCGGCTCGCGCATTCGAGCACGACGTTGCGCACGGGATTGCCGGTGAAGCGGATCTTGGCTTCGACGTCCTTGTCGACGAGGCCGACCTTGGCGAACGAGGTGGCGATCAGGTCGACGCGCTTGGCCAGCATGCGGTTCGCGCGGCCGAAGACGGCGTTCTGCTCGTGCAGCAGCGTCGGGATGCCGCGGAACTTCGCCGCGACGATCGGCGGAAAGCAGGGATAGCCGCCGAAGCCGGCGACGACGGCCGGGCGAGACTTGCCCATCAGCGCGTAGGCTTCCCTGATGCCGCGCGCCAGTGCAACGCCGGTTTTCGCCATGGCGACCGGGGAGCGGCCGGCGAGCGTTGCCGAGTGAATTCGGTGCACGGTTCGGGCGGGAAAGCCGGTGCCGTAGCGGTCGCCGCGCATGTCGGTGATCAATTCCACGGCAAAGCCGCGGTGGCCGAGTTCCTCCGCCAGTGCGAACGCGGGGAACAGATGTCCGCCCGTCCCGCCGGCAGCCAACATGATGAGGCGATCCGTCACTGCATTCCCTTTCGCGTTCAGCGTGCTTTTAGCGGTTCGTGCAGGATCGAACAATTCCGCCAAACGTCTTCAGGTCCGAAAACGCGTGTGCGAGGCGGCGGCTCTTCAGCGCGAGGGAACCCGGCCTTTGGCCAGAAGTGAAACGCGCTCCTGTCGAAGGCCCGGCACATCGAGCGTCAGCGCATCGGCCCGCCTGCGCGTGAGCGCGATCAGCATGCCGCAGGTAATCGACAGAGCGAGCATCGAGGAGCCTCCAACCGATACGAACGGCAGCGTCATGCCTTTGGCAGGCAAGAGGCCGACATTGCTGCCGAGATTGATGAGCGTCTGGAAGCCGACGAGCAGCGCGAGCGCGACCGTGGACAGGCGGATGAAGCCGTCGCGCTCGGTCGCGGCGCGCAGGAGAGGCCGGATCACGATGACGGCCAGCAGGGCCAGCAGCAGGATCGCGGCAAGCGCGCCGAACTCCTCGGCGACGACGGCGAAGACGAAATCGGTGTGGGCATCGGGCAGCACGGTCTTGATCGTGCCTTCGCCGGGACCACGGCCGAGGAGCCCGCCTTCCGCGAAGGATTGATGCGCCCGGTCGAGCTGCGAGTTGTCGCCGCGCACCGGCGTGACGAAGCGATCGATCCTGACGCGAACGTGAGGGTAGACCGCATAGGCGCCCGCGAGACCCGCGGCTGCGAGCGAGCCGATCCCGAGAGCCGCCAGGTGGGACCGGCCAGAAAGAAGGAACAGGGCGACCCAGACGGCCGAGATCAGCATCGTCTGGCCGATGTCGGGCTGGAGAACGAGGACCCCGGCGGAAAATCCGAGAAGCGCGCTCGCGATCGAAAATCCGGGCATGTCGGGGCGGCGCTCGCTTTCGGCGAAGGCCCATGCCGCAAGAATCGCGAAGCCCGGTTTGACGAATTCGGATGGCTGCAACGAGAAGCCGGCGATGCGGGCCCACCGTCGTGCGCCGTTGATCTCGTCGCCCCACAGGAGCACCGCGATCATCACGGCAAGGCCGCCGACGAAGAGCGCCAGCGCCACTCTGCGGATGGCGGCGGGAGACAGCATCGAGACGATCAGCATGAGCAGCAGACCGACGGCTGCAAACACGATCTGGCGCTGGGCGAAGTACAGCGCGGGCAGGCCCTTGCGCATCGCGACGGACGGGCTTGCCGCCAGCGAGAGGACGAGACCGACGAGAATCAGCGTGACGAGAGTTCCCAGCAACACTCGATCGACCGACAGCCACCAGCGGCCGAGCACACTGTTGTCGGCGCGCGAGATCCGCATCAGCCGCTCCGTGGAGGGGACTCGATACGCGACACGGTTTCAATTCCGGGAAGAGCTTCGACGAGTTTGCGGAACGCATCGCCGCGGATTTCGAAGTTCCTGTACTGGTCATAGGAAGCGCAGGCCGGCGAGAGCAGCACGACGGGTTCCGGACCCGAACTGGCGGCGGCATCGCGGGCGGCGGCGGCGACCGCCTGATCGAGCGTGCCGCTGCGGACGACTTCGGTCTTGCCGTCGAGCGTGGCGGCGAATTCATCGCTCGATGCGCCGATCAGGTAGGCCTTGGCGACGCGCGGGAAGAAGGGGGCGAGGCTCGAGATGCCGCCTTCCTTCTGTTTGCCGCCGGCGATCCAGAAGATGTCGCGGTCCCACGACGCGAGCGCCTTGGAGGTCGAGTCGGCGTTGGTCGCCTTGCTGTCGTTGACGAAGGTGACGCGGCCAATTCGGCCGATCTCCTCCATGCGGTGCGCAAGGCCGGGAAAGCTCGCAAAGGCGGCTTGCAGTGCATCTCGACGACGCTGTGTGGCGGCCGGGTTGTTCATCACCTTGTTGCGCGGCAATTTCATGCGGACCTCGAAGTCCGAGAAGCTCTCGAACAGGCGCCGCTTGAGGCTGATGTCGGGACTGTTGAACGGGTTGAACCGTGCGGGCCACAGCATGCCGCCGAGGGCGCCCAGAGCCGCGGCGGCGGCCAATGCGTTCTGCCCGTTGTGCTCGCCGCGAAGCGAGCGGATCATCGCGAGGTCGACGAGGTCCTCTTTCGCGTCCTCGGTTTCGAAACGGACCTTGGTGCCGGCGAGATGATAGCCGTTGCGGTAATCCTGGCTGGTCGAGAACGTATAGCAGTAGCGTCGGCGCTCGATGCGCTGGGCGATTGCGCGGCAAAGCTCGTCGTCGACGCCGACGCAGGATTGCTCCGCCTTGGCGACGAGCCGCTCCTTGATCGCGGCGTAGTTCTCCATCGTACCGTGTCGGTCGAGGTGATCGGGGGTGAGGTTGAGGAGCACGCCGACGGTCGGCTTCAGCGACGGTGTCAGGTCGATCTGGAAAGACGACAACTCGATCACGTAGAACGAGGCCGAATGGAGGGGCTCGAGCGCGAGGATCGGCGTGCCGATGTTGCCGCCCACCTGCACGTCGCGGTCGTCGGCCTTGAAGAGATGTGCGAGCAGCGCCGTCGTCGTCGATTTGCCGTTGGTGCCGGTGATGGCGATGAAAGGACAGAACGGCGCGCGACGGGCGCGCTCGCGGCAGAACAACTCGACGTCGCCGATGATCGGGACCTTCGCGGCTTTTGCGAGGGCGACGGCCCAATGTGGTGCAGGGTGCGTAAGTGGCACGCCGGGGGCGAGGACGAGGGCGGAGAAGCTCTTCCAGGCGGCATTCGTCAGGTCGACGAGGGGCACGCCTTCCTTGGCGGCTGAATCGCGGGCTGCCTGACCGTCGTCCCAGGCGGAGACGATCGCGCCGCCGGCCATCAACGCCTTGGCGGTGACCAGGCCGGAGCCGCCGAGGCCGAAGACGGCGACCTTCTTCTTCGCGAATGTCGTGACGGGGATCATGAGGAGAACATACCGGTTGTTGGCGTGATTCGCTGCCGGGGCGCGTTCCCCGGCGTGTTCGAGAGCGACAATCGCAAAATCAGCTGGTGCCGACGGGATCGGAGCTCAGTGCGGGAGGACGTTTCACGGTACGTATATCGGAGCCGGTCTTCTGAATACGTGACACCGCGACCGAAAGCGGCTCGACGACGACCGCCATATGGTGCGCGTTGGCATGGAGCAGCATCATGCCATCGACCATGATGCCGACGTGGCCCGGCCAGAACACGAGATCGCCGCGCTTCATACCGTCGAGCGAATCCGGCACCAGCAGCGTATCGCCGACCTCGTCGGCCTGCATGTCGCTGTCGCGCGGGCATTGCAGGCCGGCGGCTTCCATCGCGAGCTGGACGAGGCCCGAGCAATCGACGCCGATCCGTGTCCGGCCGCCCCACAGATAGGGCACGCCGATCAGCCGCTCGGCGATATCGACGAAATCGCGGGCCACCTTCGTTCGGGCCGTGACGTGGCGCGCGGTCACATAGCCGCCGGTTGCGAGACGGCAGAACCGGTCCTCCGTCTCTTCGACGGCGAGGGGCGTGTTGATCGACAGGTGCATCAGGGGCGGCGACTTCATATCGGCGCTGCCGTACAGGAACGTGCCGATCGCGGAGACGCGGTGCGTCGCCGGCTGGTGATAGACGTCGAGCGCGTCGGCCGGGACATAGCCGACATACTGGTCGCGGTCGGCTTGCAGCCAGGCCCAGCCGTCCTTCTCTTCGAACACGCGGACCGTTTCGCCGAACAGCAGCTCGGTCTCGAAGCCGAGCGTCACCGCCGGCTCGCGCCGCAGTGCGATCGCGGCGCGGCGGACGCGGCGCATCTCTCCGGGCACGAAGCGCTCGGCTTCGACCTTGCCCTGCAGCTTTTCATCGGCGAGGTCGGGCCGATAGGCGTTCCGCCTTGGATCGAGGCGTTTGTCTTCCATTTCTCCCCCTGCGTCGCCTCGGTCGTGCGGCGCCGTATTCGAGATCGCTCATGCGTCGGCGGCCGAACGTGCCGCCTGCTCCGCGGTCGATACTACGCTCAACGCGACCGATTCGCGCGACGGGCCGGACTGCAACTCGCGCAGGCGTCATCGTCGAGCGGCGCGCAAGCACACGTTCAACCGCGGCGCGCCATGCCTTCGATGACGGTAAGCATTGCGCGCGCCCCCTGGGTTTCGCCTCCCTTGGGACCGAGCGGTCGAAGCGCCTGTCGCCATCCATAAATGTCGAAGTGGGCGAAACGACGGGCGCGCTTGACGAAGCGGCGAAGGAAAAGGGCCGCGACGATGGAGCCGGCGAAGGGGCTTTCCGACACGTTGCCCATGTCGGCAACCTCACTGTCGAGCGTCTTCTCGTAGCCGGCCCAGAACGGCATCCGCCACATCGGATCTCCCAATGCGAGGCCGGCTGATGCGATCTGGCCCGCCAGCGTTTCGTCGTCGGTGTAGTAGGGGGGGAGATCGGGACCGAGCGCGACGCGGGCGGCCCCCGTCAGCGTGGAGAAGGTCAGCAGCAGGTCCGGCGTGTCCTCGTCGGCGAGGGAGAGCGCATCTGACAGCACGAGGCGGCCTTCGGCGTCGGTGTTGCCGATCTCGACGGTACGCCCGTCACGGGTCTTGATCACGTCCTGCGGGCGGAAAGCGTTGCCGGAGACGCTGTTTTCGGCGGCGGGCACGAGTACGCGGAGCCGGACGTCGAGGCCGAGGGCCATGATCATGCTGCCGAGTGCCAGAACGGTCGCGGCGCCGCCCATGTCCTTCTTCATCAGAAGCATGCCGCTCGACGGCTTGAGGTCGAGGCCGCCGGTGTCGAAGCAGATGCCCTTGCCGACGAGCGAAATGCGAGGGGCGTCGGGCCGGCCGTCGGGGCGCTGCCATAGCAGGTCGATCAGCCGGGGCGCGCGCGTGCTGGCGCGGCCGACGGCATGAATCATGGGGAAGTTCTGCTCGAGGAGATCGTCGCCGACGACAGATTGGACGGTTCCGCCGAAGCGTTCGCCGAGCATTCTCGCGGCATCCTCCAGTTCCGCTGGGCCGAGGTCCGAGGCGGGCGTGTTGATGAGATCGCGGCCGAGCCAGATCGCCTCGACGATCGCCAGCACGCGGGCGCGGTCGAGCGACTTGTCGAGACGCAATCGGGCCATGTCGGCGCCGTTCGCGGCGGTCTTGTAACGGCGGAACCGGTAGGCGCCGAGACCCCAGGCGACAGCGGCCAACTCCGCGTCTGATCCGGCATGCGTGCCGACGCTCCGCAGCTCGTAGGTCGCGGGTGGGAGTTGGGCTGGGAGCATGCCGCACAAGAGTGCGCCGGGGCCGGCGGGATCTCCCGTATCGCCGTTGCCGATGCCGAAAAGAGCGCCTTCGAGGTCGCCGTTGGCGCCGGGCAACAGCAACAATCTGCGGGCGGTGCCCTTGAACCGGTTGGCTTCGGCCCAGGCGTGCGCCGCCCGGCCGAGTTCAGCTTGTCCGAGCCCAGCTTGTCCGAGTTTGGCGTGGTCGACGCCGGCCGTCTCGCCGACGAGCCAGACGGGTACGGCTGGTCCAGGCGTGTCGTGGGCCAAGAGCAGGTCTGCGGGCGTGGCGGTCGAGGTCATGGGCCGTCTCTCGTGGGGGTACATTGCGCGTTGGGTGATTCGGTCTAGCTCGCGGCCGGTTCCATGACAACGCCCGGGGCCGATGGCCCTGCAGCCGGGGCATTAACGATCTGTAGAGGGCTGTCCCGGAAACTGACAGTGCACGACGAATCACCCGGCGCTCTCGCCCCGCCTACCGGAGACTTGCCCCATGTCCGCGAACTCCATGTCCGCGAAAGCCGACCTTTCGAGCCACCGTCCCAGGCGCACTACCGGATTGCTGGCCGTGCTTGCAGCCAGCATGCTGGCTGGCGCCTGTTCCAGCGGCGGCAGCCTCGGCGGCCTCGACAGCATGCTCGGATCGGCCCCGCCGTCGGCTGATCCGGCGGCCGACAAGCTGGCGAATGCTCCAGGGGGCGCTGCCAAGCCCAAGACCGAGCTCGACAAGGCGCTCGCCTACTGGAGCGAGGAGCACAAGAAGAAGCCGGCCGAGCTGAAGGTGGCTCTTGCCTATGCCAAGAACCTGAAAGCGGCCGGTCACAAAGAACAGGCCTACAGCGTGCTGCAGAATGCTTCGATGATCCATGGCGACAGCAAGGAGCTGGCGAGCGAAATGGGCCGGCTCGCGCTCGAATACGATCAGGTGGCTCTGGCGGAGAAGCTGCTCGCGATGGCAGACGATCCGTTGAAACCCGACTGGCGACTGATCTCCGCGCGCGGCACCATTTCCGCCAAGCAGAACAAGTTCCCCGAGGCGATCCAACTGTTCGACCGGGCACTGTCGCTTGCGCCGAACCAGTCTTCGGTGCTGAACAATCTGGCAATGGCGCATGCGGGGAGCGGCGACCCGGCCAAGGCGGAAGAAATTCTCCGCCAGGCTGCCGCGTCGAGCAACGATCCCAAGATCAAGCAGAATCTCGCATTGGTGCTCGGTCTGCAGGGCAAGCACGACGAGGCGATCACGGCGCGGGCTGGGGCTACGCCGCAGACCACGGCGGTAGCGGATACCGAGTACATCAAGCAGATGGTCAAGGCGACGCCGGCCAGCACGCCGGCACAGGCGACGCCCGCCGTGATGGCGCAGCCGCGCACCTCGAAGCAGGCACCGCGACAGGCTCGCGTGATCGAAGCGAAATCAACGGTACCGCCGGCATCCGGGACCGGTGGGATGCGGCCGGCAGAAGGGCCGAGCGCGGTCGGTTCGCCGGCTGGCGCGTGGTCGACTTCGGTCTCGGCGGCGCGCTGATAAGCGCATCGGCGACACCATGCTAGAGCGCCCGGAATCTCGCGCGATTCCGGGCGCTTCGTCGTTTCATCCGGTCCGCGAGGTCATCTCGTTTTCAGGATTGGCGCCGACCTTGTGGATCGCGAGGTCCGCGCCGATCCGTTCGTCGTCGGCAGACATTCTGAGGCCGAACAGCGCGTCGACGATGCGATAGACGATCCAGCCGGAAGCGTAACCAACGGCTGCGCCCATCAGGCTGCCGATCACCTGGCCGCCGAGCGAGACACCGCCGAGGCCGCCGAAGGTCTTCAGTCCGAAGATGCCGCAAGCGATGCCGCCCCACAGGCCGCACAGGCCGTGCAGGGGCCAGACGCCGAGCACGTCGTCGAGTTTCCAGTCGTTGGTCATCTTCTGGAACATGACGACGAAGATCACGCCGGCCATGCCGCCGGTGACGAACGCGCCGATCGGGTGCATCACGTCGGAACCGGCGCAAACGGCGACGAGACCCGCCAGCGCGCCGTTGTGAATGAAGCCGGGGTCGTTGTCGCCGACAACCATGGCCGCGAGAATGCCGCCGCACATGGCGAGAAGCGAGTTCATCGCGACGAGGCCGCTGACGTCCTTGAGGCCCTGGGCGCTCATCACGTTGAAGCCGAACCAGCCGACGCAAAGCATCCAGGAGCCCATCGCCAACCAGGGGATCGACGACGGTGGAATGCCCATCGAGCGGCCGTCCTTGCCGTAGCGGCCGAGGCGGGGCCCCAGCTTCTGGACGGCGGCGAGGGCTGCCCAGCCACCGAAGGCATGGACCACGATGGAGCCGGCGAAATCCTTGAACGGGGCGCCGAAACGCTTGTCGAAGAACATCTCCTGCAGGCCGTAGTTCTTGTTCCAGACGATGCCTTCGAGGAAGGGATAGAACAGGCCGACGATGAGCGCGGTCGCCAGGCATTGTGGGCCGAATTTCGCGCGCTCGGCGATGCCGCCGGAAATGATGGCGGGGACGGCCGCGGCAAACGTCGCCAGGAAGAAGAACTTGACCAGCGACAGTCCCTGCGCGTCGAAGCCTTTACCGCCGCCAGAGATCGTCTCGGCATTGAAGGTGAAGGAGACGCCGTAGGCGATCGCGTAGCCGACGAGGAAATAGCAGACCACGGATATCGCGAAGTCGACGATGATCTTGCAGAGCGCGTTGACTTGGTTCTTGTGGCGGACCGTGCCGACCTCGAGGAACGCAAAGCCTCCGTGCATCGCGAACACGAGAATCGCGCCCATCAGCAGGAAGAATACGTCCGTGCCCGTTTGCAGTTTCTCCATGAAGTCGTTCTCCCCCTCGGTGCAGAGCATGAATTTTGTGCAGTCCAGGCCCGGATCAGGGGCATTGCTGCAAACCGGGGCACCCTGATCAAGAAATGTGCCAGAATGGATCAACCGTACAATATTCATTCAATACAGTGCACTAGCTACTGTCGACAGGCTGCGAGCCATTAGTCGGTTGCTCAATCGACGGGCAGAATTCGATCGCTGTCTGATTAAGACTTGGGCATCATGGGGGCGTCGCTGGCCAGCGCCAGGAGATGATGTGCATCAGCCAGTCGGGCCAGGGGGCAAGGTTAACGAAGACCTCGGTGCTGATCGACAGCAGCATCGCACCGAACAGCGAAACGATGGCCGCGAGGATGAGACGGCGATTGAACACCTCGTGCTCGCGGTTCATCATCCAACTGAAAACAAACAGGAAAAGCTTCGACAATCGTTGGATCGGCTGGACTACGGTGACGGGGGCGAAGGACAAGGCCGCGAACCGGAGCATCTGCGAGACACTGACCGATATTCCGGCGAATCCGAACCAGCGCCATGCGTCCGGGCTTGTGTCGCGCACGTGTCTGACGTTGCCGGTCGCCAGCACGATCAGGACGACGGCGAGGGTCGCTGCGGTATAGGCGACAAGCCCACCGGCCATGCTGCCGCCTGGACCCAGCTCGCGCAGGGCCAGCGTCGTGAATATCGGCGACAGGCCGTAGCCGATCGAGGACAGTCCGACGTAGGTGTAGCCCTCGACATGACGCGGCGAAAAGGCCGGCGAGAATTTGGGCGCGCTGTCCGTCTTGCCGTCTGCGGGGGATTTCGAGGCAGGTTTGCGCCGTTCGCCGCTGAACGCCAGCGCGGGGCCGAGGATCACCAGGGCGATGCCGAGGACGCGCAAGGGGGTCAGTACCTCGCCCAAAACGATGACGGCGAGAACGAGGGAGAGGATGAGGTCGAACTGCTGCAGCGTACCGGCGAGGTTCGCACCGATCATCTCTTGCGCGCGGTAGATGAAGAAGCGGCCCCAGACGAAATGGGCGATGCCCGCGAGGGACAGCCACATCGCGGCCGTCGGCGTGACGTTCGCCAGTGCGCCGAGCTGGCCGAAGACGACGGCGCCGATCAGGAAGCCGACGATCCCGAGGGGAACGGTGATGGCGATGCCCTGCATGACGCTGCCGCTCAACACCGCACGGCGCGCAGTCGCGCTGTTCAGCGCAAAGGTCGCGGCCGCGAGCAGCGCCAATAGTCCTCCGAGCATCCGCCTCGTCCCTTTCCGTTCGCCCGAAGGTTAAGTGTTTCATCCGATTGCGGACAAATCCTCATTGCCCGCACCCCATCCAGTTCTGCTACCCTTTCAAAACTGCTCGAGAAAGGACATCACGCCATGAGCATTTTCGGAAAGATCATGTCCACCATTTTCGGAGGAGCCGCGCAGGCTGCTCCGGCTGCCGGTGGTGCGCCTGCCGCCGCTGGCACGCCTGGGGCCGCTGCGGCCGGCTCGGTCGACGTCACGGCGATCCTCGACAAGCTCGCCGACGACCACGCGGAAGATCTCGATTGGCGCAAGTCGATCGTCGATCTGATGAAGCTGGTCGGCATGGACTCCAGCTTGTCGAACCGCAAGGAACTGGCGAAGGAGCTGGGCTACACGGGCAGCACCGGCGACAGCGCCACGATGAACGTGTGGCTGCACAAACAGGTCATCGCCAAGCTCGCCGCGAACGGCGGCACCGTGCCGAAGGAACTGCTGGATTAAAGAGCTTTCGACGTAGGTCGGGTCAAGCGAAGCGCGACCCAACTTCCTCGGCACACGAGAAAGAATGTTGGGTCGCGGCCAGTGGCCTTGACCCAACCTACGGCGCCTGGATCCCCGTGCTTCGATACGGCCTTGCTGGCCGTGCTCGCACGAGGATGACGTGGCGCGCTTTTGGTTTTGGCGCTGTTCGGCGTTCATGTTGGTGATCCCCAGCGCACCCGATTGCGCAAACTC